>JBGANE010000026.1:0-37716 GCA_044222465.1 Ferruginibacter sp. | reverse complement strand
TTTGATGGCAACTTTTTTAGCACTGTAAAATACCTGGTCATCAAGCCAGGGTTCTTATCAAGAGAATATATGATAGGCCGCAGGGCAAGCTATGTTAACCCGGTACGGATGTACATTTTTACTTCGGCTTTTTTCTTTTTGCTCTTCTTTACTTTCTTTAAAACAGATAAAGTGGATGTGAGCAATGGGATAACCATCAATAAAAAAACTGTGGCCGAGATAAATAAGATGGACTCGGCTACATTTGCCCAATTTACAAGCAACATCAACCTAGAAGACGGCAAAACCGGTAAACCAATGACCCGGGAAGAATTTACAGGTTATCTCGACAGCTATATACTTGCCAGTGATTCTCAATTTATAAACATTAAATACAAGACAAGAAAGCAATATGACTCTGCTTTAAAAGCTGGCAAGGCCCATAACTGGTTTGAACGAAAGGTAATTTATAAGCTGATTGACCTGAACAATAAATACAAAGGAAGAAAACTGGAAGCCTTTAAAGAGTTTAAAGAGCTTATGCTGCACAGCCTTCCTCAATTGCTCTTCATCTCCCTGCCCCTGCTGGCCCTGCTGCTGAAATTACTTTATATACGAAGAAAGGAATTTTATTACGTGAATCATGGGATCTTCAGCCTGCATCTCTATATATTTATTTTTTTAGCGCTGCTCCTCATCTTTAGTTTAAATAAGCTTAATGCAGGGCTTAACTGGGGGGTCATCACATGGCTTAATGTGATCCTCTATCTCAGTTTGTTTTTTTATGAATACAAAGCCATGCGTAATTTTTATAAACAACGGCGTGGCAAGACCATGTTAAAATTCTTCCTGCTTAACATCATGTTCCTGGTGGTGCTTTCGCTGCTGTTCGTTGCATTTATTCTCTTTTCGTTCTTTAAATTATAACTATGCCCTCTTCAAGCGCTGATGAATTTAACCGGCTTATCCAGATCATGGATGACCTGCGTGAAAAATGTCCCTGGGATAAAAAACAAACCATTCAAACCCTTCGCCAGCTAACAATAGAGGAAACCTATGAACTGGCCGATGCCATTACCGATACCGACTGGAAGGGTATAAAAGAGGAACTGGGCGACCTTTTACTGCATATTGTATTTTATGCTAAGATAGGAGCGGAGCAAAACCAATTTAGCCTGGCAGAAGCCATAAACGGGGTTTGCGAAAAACTCATTTCCCGGCATCCACATATATATGGGGACATTAAAGTAAATAGTGAAGAAGATGTGAAAAAGAACTGGGAAAAGTTAAAGTTAAAGGAAGGTAAGTCCTCGGTTTTAAGCGGAGTGCCTAAGTCGCTGCCCTCCATGGTAAAAGCCATGCGCCTGCAGGAAAAAGCAAAACAGGTAGGCTTTGAATGGGATACCCGGGAGCAGGTTTGGGAAAAGGTAGAGGAGGAGCAAAAAGAGCTGTTTGAAGCCATCAGGTTGGGGGATGTGGGTAAAATGGAAGATGAACTTGGCGATGTTTTCTTTTCTCTGGTAAACTTTGCAAGGTTTTTGCAGGTAGATGCTGAAAATGCACTGGAGCGCACCAATAAGAAATTCATTGAACGGTTCACCGAAATGGAAAATGAGGCGTTAAAAACCGGCAAACACCTGCAGGAAATGAGTTTGGAGGAAATGGACAGCATCTGGAACAGCATTAAGAAAAAGCAAATCTCTTAATTTACCGATTGCAGAACGATTACCCTTTTAGACGTTTTATCATCAAAAACAGTTATCTGCTGATAATTGCGGCCTGGTTCATCACCATATCTTTCATCATCGACAATTATTTATCGGGTAATTCTTCTGTAGCTGCTGTTCGAAATAATATTGAGAACTATATTCAAAAGCAGGAAAAGGATTTTGAAAAACTGATGCAGGATACTGCATTGATAAAAAAGATAAACGACAATAGATTTGATGAAGACCAGTTAAAGCAACTCATCGAAAAAAAATATTTCTTTTACCGGTATTTTGTAAATGATATAGGCCTTCATCAACTCATCTTCTGGAATACGCAAACTGTTTTGCCATCAAACGAACTGCTGTCTTCATTCAATAATTCCGGATTCATTGAGTTGGAGAATGGTTTTTATGCATGGAGAAAAGTGAGTTCGCCTGGCAGCATATCCGTCGCCCTCATACCGGTTAAATGGAATTATTTTGTAACCAATACTTACCTGCGAAACTCATTTGCCATTGGCAAAGACCTGGAAAATAATTACGACATTTCAACGCAGTCTGGCAACCCATCAGTACAATCAATCGACGGCAATAGATTGTTTTACCTTTCTGAAAAACCCAATAGCGTAATTCAAAAGAATAACCAGGCTGCGGTTTGGTTTCGCATACTGGCGGTGATCTGTATCCTGCTTTTTATTCATTTGCTGGCTACCTTTATTGCCGCCAAATACAGGTTACTGGCCGCCATTCTTTTTTTAGTACCGGTAATTTTCGGGCTGCGGCTGGCCAGTTATTTTTTCCCGTTCCCTTTAAATTTCCGGCAGTTCGAATTGTTCGATCCTTCCATCTATGGCTCAAACATTGTGCTCCGTTCTTTGGGTGACCTGTTGATCAATTCTGTTTTATTTACCTGGATTGTATTATTTGCTCATTACCACCTGCAGGAAAAAAATGTGGTACTCAAAAACAAGTCTCCCTGGTTCAAATGGCTTGTTTTATTACTGGTAAGTATCGCCTTGCTGGCTGCCACGTTTACGTCGGGCCAGATAATACGCAGTATGGTCGCCGATTCGCAGATATCTTTTGATGTGATCAATTTCTTCACATTGAATATGTATAGCGTTACCGGTTTTATAGTGTTGTGTTGTGTTGCAATCAGTTATTTTTTGCTGACCAAGATATTGATGTATTTTCTTCAGCCCCTGTTCCCCAAAAATTTTGCAGGGCTTTACCTGGCAATAGCTATCGGCGGGTTGATCTATCTTACTTTCCAGCTTAGTATTGCCAATGCCGGGTTCGAATTATTCATACTGGCATGGCTTTTACTTTACCTGCTGCTGTTGAACAGGGAAGGCCTTAGCCTGTCTGCAAGCAAAATAGTTTCCTCCCGCCTTATTTTTTGGCTGTTCTTCTTTTCGGTGACCATCACATCGGTAATTGTTCTTGAAAACAGTAAGAAAGAACTCAGGAGCAGGGAGCACTATGCCGAAACACTGGCTACCAAGGCCGACCCTTCGAGCGAGACCCTGCTGAATACTTTGCTTACGGATTTTCAGAACGAATTCCTGGCAGCCAATTTTTACCGGCTGAGTACAGATTCATCAAACCGTTTTTTTAAAGACAGCCTGGTGAATGGAAACTTTTCGGGTTATACCAATAAATATGAAACACGTATCTATACTTTTGATTCGCTGGAAAGACCTTTGTATAACCAGGATGCAGCAGGATTTAATGAACTGAATACGGTTTTGAAAACGCAGGCAAAGCCTACCAACATCCCCGAGCTTTTTTATTACGACGAATCTTACGACCGGTTTAGTTATATAAGCCGCAAAAACGTAATTGATACCAGCGGTGATACGTTGGGCTATGTATTCGTGTTGGCCAATCCCAAAAAATATAAAACAGATGCATTGAACCTGGAGCTTTTTTCAAAGGGGAAAAATAATGCAATAGAGAACTCTACGGTTTATGCTTTTGCAGTGTATAATAACCTGCAATTAGTAAACAGTCACAATGATTATAGTTTTGCCACGTCACTTACACCCCAGCAGGTGCCAAAGGATGAATTTGTGATCTTTAAAAAGAATGATTATGACGAACTGTGGTATAAGGCAGGGCCTCAAAAGGTTGTCATCATCGCAAAAGAGAATAATTTCCTGATAGAATCAATCACGCTGTTCTCTTATTTGTTTTGTGCTTTTCTGCTGGTTACAGGATTTTTCTGGTTGCTTAATGCCAGTATCCGTGCAAGATTCAATAAGCTTCGCTTCAGGTCCTACTGGCAGCTCAATATCCGCAACCAGATACATGGTACCGTAATTTTTATCAGCGTGCTTTCTTTTTTGATCATTGGTGTGGCAACCATCCTGTTCTTTATCGGCAGGTATGAGAACAGTAACCGGGAAAAACTAAGCCGTGTTATTCATGTGATGGAAAATGAAGTACGTATCTCTTTGTCAGAACTATCGGTGTTTGATGATGTGGTAAAAGTGTACGACGAAGCTTACCGGCAGGAACTGGAAAAGACAATAGATAAGATATCTGAGATACATGCGGTAGATGTTAACTTATACGACCTGGATGGCAATTTAAGGGTATCATCGCTGCCATTACCTTATACCAAGGGAATCATCAGTACCAAGATGGATCCGATGGCTTTTTATCATTTGAACAGGAAAAAAGAGGTACAATATTTCAAAGAAGAAAAAATAGGCAAGCTGAATTTTGTAAGTAACTATGTTCCGGTTATTGATGCAGCCGGCAGAGAGTATGCCTATCTTAATATTCCTTACTTCACTTCCGAAAGTAAATTGCAGGAAGAGATAGCCAACTTTTTGGTGACTATCATTAACCTGAATGCGTTTATATTTTTAATTGCCGGTATTGTTGCGCTGTTCATTACCAACCGTATCACCCGTTCATTCTCTTTCATCAGTGATAAGATGAAAGCGGTTCACCTGGGGCAAAGGAATGAAGCAATAGATTGGAAACGGGATGATGAGATCGGTGAATTGGTGAAAGAGTATAATAAAATGGTGGGTAAACTGGATGAAAGCGCCGTGGCTCTTGCAAAAAGCGAAAGGGAAGGGGCATGGCGTGAAATGGCCAGGCAGGTAGCGCATGAAATTAAAAATCCGCTTACACCAATGAAGCTTAGCCTGCAGTACCTGCAAAAATCCATTCACAATAATTCGGGCAATGTAAAAGAACTTACAGCCAACGTAGCACAAACCTTAGTGGAACAGATAGACCATCTTACACATATTGCAGGTCAGTTCAGCCAGTTTGCAAACATAGGTAACCCCAACAACGAGATATTTGAGCTGAATGAAGTGATCAAAATGGTTACACAGTTACATGCGGTAGATGACAGGGTACAATTGTATTGGAACCCGGTACAACAACCGGTTATGGTTCATGCTGACAGGACGCATATCAACCGCTTATTCACTAACCTCATTCAAAACGCCATACAGGCTGTGCCGGAGGGGCGAATTGTTCAGATACATATTGATGAAGAACTGTACGATGGTAAGATACTGATCAGGGTAAAAGATAATGGTACGGGTATTAAGGAGGAATTACAGGCTAAAATATTCACACCCAACTTCACCACAAAAACCTCGGGCACGGGACTGGGCCTGGCCATGAGTAAAGGAATAGTTGAACAGGCCAAGGGAAAGATATGGTTCGAAACAAAAACTGGAGAAGGAACTACTTTCTTTGTAGAATTACCCACCATAGGTTAACTTCATCGTTTTATCAGTTTCCTGATACAAACCAGATGCGCCAATAAAACCAGCGGCACCACACAGCAGGGCAACCATACAAAAGGAAAATACAATATAGCAATATTGGGCTGATCAAAACCAAACTGCTGAAAAGAAGTTGGGGCAGATAAAACAGCCGTTATTACAATGTTGGCAAGTAAACCGATACAGCCTATATTCCAAATGAGTAATACTGTTTTACTGAGATTACTCTTTACAAAACCAAAATAATAAACAATGGGTGCGGTAAGCCCGGCAATAATATCATAGTTTCGGCCTGCAAAGGTCATGATCTGCGGAAGAGCTTTTTGAAGGAACAACCAGTACAGCGTTAATTCAACCGGTATTCGTACAATATGAAGGAGGGTGAGTGTTTTTGTATCAAGTCCATCCAGCCATGCCCTTCCCTTTGCCGAAATAAAAAGTAGGATGATGAACAGGACTGCAGGGAAGGCCAGCAAGGCAAACCTTGGCGGGAAGCCGGTGGTGATTTTATAAAAACCGGTAAATGCAACAGTAGCCTGTAGTAAAAGCCAGGCAAGGATTGCTACTAATACCGTTTTGGAATTGTTTGCTGCCTTATAAAAAAGAAAAACAGCAAGCAGGGTGGTGCCAATGAACAAAATATTCAGGACCGTGGGTAAATTGGGGAGCATGATTTATGTTTCCCCGAAAAATAGTTTATTAAAGTTGCAATTGCAATGATTTCATTCAATCGGGGATCTATATTTTTTTAGCGCTTTCCGGTTTTGCACAAAACTTTCAAATTCCTTTACCCCCATACTGCTTAAATTTTGTGATGCAGTAACCATTGCTTTCTGTGCAGCAAGAACACCATACCTGGTATCGTTAAATCCTTCAATGCTGTGAGCATCGGGGTCAATGGAGATCAACACATTTTTTTCCAAAGCATAATCAATCTCTCTCCAGTCTATATCCAAACGGCTTGGGTGTGCATTCAGCTCTATCACTACGTGGTTGGCCGCACAGGCATCAATGATCTTCTTATGATCAACGGGATAACCCTTGCGGCTTAATAATAACCTGCCTGTCATGTGTCCAAGGATAGTAGTGTAAGGATTTTCTATGGCTGTTATAAGTCGCTGCATCGCTTTCTCTTCTGTCATTTTTAAAATGCTGTGTACCGATGCAATAACAAGGTCGAAAGTAGAGAGTATACTATTACTGTAATCCAGGTTGCCATCATAGAGTATATCACTCTCTATGCTTTTAAAAATTTTAAAATCTTTCAGTTTGTTGTTCAGCTCATCGATTAACTGGTGCTGGGCTTTTATCCTTTCTTCGGTAAGGCCATTGGCATAAAAAGCGCTTTTGCTGTGATCACTTATCACTAAATATTCAAATCCCTGCTCTTTGGCCGAACTGGCCATTTCTTCCAGGGTATTGCTGCCATCACTCCAGTTGCTGTGGCTGTGAATGATGCCTTTGATATCACCGGGCTGTATCAACTGGGGCAGGGGTGCTTTTTTTGCCCTGTCAATGACTGATTCTGATTCCCTCAGGCAGGGAGCAATATAACTGATCTTTGCCTGGGCAAAAATGGGGCTATCATCTGCCCCGGTAGCAGCACTGAACTCCGTTTTTGGGAACTGTTTTAAGAAGGCGCCTGTAAATTCCGTGCTTCCACTGGTCATGAACAGCCATTTTCCGAGGGCATCTTCGCCGGTATATAGCCTCAGCTTAAGACCGTTAAGTAATTTATAGAGGAGGTTATCGGGGTTTTCTTCCAATAATTCGGGGGGATTGGCTGACTGAAATTTAGGTTTAACAGCCTCGTTCCGGGCCTTAATCACATATTCGAGTTCATCTATTATTTCAAGCTGGCGCTTAAAACTACCGGTGATAAATACATTTCCCGGTGAAAAGAGTTTTTCCAGGTAAGCAGTTATCTGCGGTACCACGGCTTCTACCTGTGGATATAAATAACTGCCACGGGTTCCTAAATAGAATTCGATGGTATCAATTACATTCTGTTGTGTTTTCTCTCCAAATCCTTTGTACAGTTTAAGACGATTCTCTTTACAGGCATATAAAAGTTCACCGATGCTTTCAATTTCCATTTCTTTCCAGATGGTAGCAATTTTTTTAGGGCCAATACCTTTTAAGTTCAGCATTTCAATAACACCTTTGGGTGTTTTATCGATCATTTCCTGTAAAGCCTGCAGCGAACCTTTTTCTAAAATTTCAATTATTTTTTTTCCGGTTGACTCACCGATCCCTTTTATCTGAAAGATATCTTCATGCGTAGTTTCACTCAATTGAAATGGTAATTTTTCTATGTTGAATGCTGCTGAAGCGTATGATTTTGCCTTAAAACTATTTTCTCCATGGATGTCCATTATTTTGCTCAAAAGAGAAAAAAGATCGGCTATTTGGTAATTATCCATGTTTAAAAGTAAGAAATGTACAAGGATAAAGAAAGAGCGTTTTGGGATAGTTTGACTGAAAAACGGAGATGAAAAAATAAGATAATAATGAAAAAAATAAAAAATTTATAGCAGCGTACAAATACTTTTTGCAAGACAGCAGTAATGATTGTTGTGCGATAAGAAAGATTTATTATGTAACATGGAATAAAATCCTGTTGAATGAAAACGGCTATGGTAAAGGGTTTCAAAGAAAAAGTCCCGGTAAATTTTACCGGGACTTTAACGATATTTTGCTTTGTTAAAAAGCGAAGATTACTTCTTCTTAGCAGCTTTCTTCTTAGCAGCTTTCTTTTTAGGAGCAGCTTTCTTTTTAGGAGCGGCTTTCTTTTTAGCAGCTTTTTTCTTTGTTGCCATTTTTTTAAAATTTAATTGGTTAGTAAATAATACTTAAAAATATAAATATTTTTTAAACTACCAAAATAAAATGGCAAAAAATTTAAGCCGAGGCTTCTACTGCAGAAACCGAAACAACGGTCTTATCACCCTTTGCTTTTTTAAATTCAACCAATCCATCGGTCAATGCAAAGATGGTGAAGTCTTTTCCTACACCAACATTTTTACCGGGATGATAAGTTGTTCCACGCTGACGAACAATGATATTTCCTGCGAGTGCAGGTTGACCACCATAAATTTTCACACCTAATCTTTTGCTTTGTGAATCACGACCATTTTTAACCGAGCCTTCACCTTTCTTATGTGCCATGTTTTAATTTTTTGAGTTTTGAATTTTTACTTTCAAAATTGATTATGCAATTGCAGTTACTTTAATATGGGTATACTGTGTACGATGTCCGTGTTTTTTGCGGAAACCTTTCCTTCTTTTCATTTTGAAAGCGATCACTTTTTCGCCTTTTACCAGGTCACTGATAATTTCAGCTTTTACTACCGCCTTCACGTCTGAACCTGAAACCACTTTTCCCTTGTTATCGGTCATTAATACTTCGGCAAATTCTACTGAATCACCTGCCTTACCCTCAATATGAGGTACGTATAAGCTATCGCCAGCTTTAACTTTAAATTGCTGGCCTGCTATTTTTACTACTGCTAACATAAAAATCAAATTTAGTCCCCTATTTTTCGGGGAGGCAAAGGTAAGGGTTTAGCCTTGAAATTAAGCAGTGATTTGTAAAAAATATGAACAGCCAGGGGGCAAAAATGTGGAATTATGGACTATTTAAGCCTGAACCGGGCATATAGGGCCCGGTGACGACCGGATTCTGTATATATTCGCCTTCCTATTATGCGATATGTATACCGGTTCATACAGGCAGTTTTTACCGTTTATGCCTTTATACCCTTTACCCTGTTCCTGCTGTTAATATTTCCCCTGGTAGTGGTGGCTTCATTCTTTGGCAAGATAAAGGGGGGCAATTTCATTTACCGGTTATGCCATGCATGGACCGATTTTGTACTCCTGATGTTGGGTATTTTTCACCGGAATATCTTTGAAGCGCCCCACGACAGGAGCAGGCAATATGTCTTTGTGTTTAACCATATCTCGTTTTTAGATATACCCATCATTTTTAAAACCATCCGGAGGCAACATTTCAGGATACTTGGCAAAGCTGAAATGGCTAAGATCCCCCTGTTTGGGTTTATATATAGAAATGCAGTGGTGATGGTTGAAAGGGATAACCCTCAAAAAAGGGCCACCAGTGTAAAGCAGCTGAAATCGGTTTTAAGAAAGGGGATATCTGTGCTTGTTGCCCCGGAGGGAACATTCAATATGACTGATAAACCCCTGAAAGAATTTTACGATGGGGCTTTTAAGGTTGCCATTGAAACACAAACTCCCATAAAACCGATATTGATCCTTGACGCATATGACCGGATGCATTACCGGAGTATTTTTTCACTGAACCCCGGAAAGTCTAGATCGGTATATCTGGATGAGGTCAGTGTTGAAGGGTTAACCCTCAATGACGTTGCTTATTTAAAAGAGAAAGTGTACGGGCTAATGGAAAAGGTATTGATAAAATACAAAGCGAGCTGGATAAATCATAAGGCCGGAAATATTAAATAAGAAAATCAGGTTAACTTTAGAAGCACAAGATGAGCAATGGGAACGAAATACAATTCATCGGAGATTCCTCTGGCTTTTGGGCTGAGATCATTCTCCCGCTGGCGCTTCCTACAACCTACACGTATTCCATACCAACTTTTTTATTGAAGAGAGCAACACCCGGTTGCCGGGTGGAAGTAGAACTGAAAAGTAAAAAATATGCCGGCGTAATAAAACTGGTGTCGGATAAAAAGCCTGCATATCCAACCAAGGATATCCGGAATGTGCTGGATGATGAACCCATACTATATCCCCAGCAATTACAATTATGGCAGTGGATGAGCGGATACTATATGTGCAGCGAAGGAGAAGTGATGGCTGCAGCCTTACCCACCCACTTTAAACTCAGCAGTGAAACGATACTGATATATAATGAAGAGGCTGGAGAAGATTTTTCACATTTAAACGATGAGGAATTCCTGGTAGCCGAAGCTTTGCTTTTGAAAAAAGAACTCAGGCTTACCGAAGTGCAGCAGATACTGGACATAACCCATGTGTATCCCATTATAAAAAAACTCATCGACAAAAAAATATGCCAGGTCTGGGAAGCGATGGATGAACAGTATAAAGTAAAAAAAGAGAGCTACGTTATTTTAAACCCGGAGTATGGTAATGAGGATAAGCTCAGTGAATTACTGAACAACTGGGGCAGGGCGCCCAAACAAATGGAATTGCTATTGGCCTACCTGCATCTTCAAAAAACTTTAGGTGATGTTACCCAGGCCGAACTCTTAAAAAAATCCGGGGCATCGGCAGCGCAACTGAAAGGCCTCACAGAAAAAAACATTTTATTTATTGAGAAAAGGGCTGTTGACAGGATAAGATCCCTCGCCAAAAATGTAGAGATCGATTTTGAGTTCAGCGCTGCACAACAGGAGTGTTCCAATCTGGTAACAAAGAGTTTTGAAAGCAAAAATGTTTGTTTGCTGCATGGCGTAACCAGCAGCGGCAAAACGCAGGTTTACGTTAAACTCATTGAAAAATATTTTACGGCAGGTAAACAGGTTTTATATCTTCTTCCCGAAATTGCTTTGACCACACAGATCATTCGCCGCCTGCAGAAACATTTTGGCGGTAATATCACCATCTATCATTCCCGGTTCAATAATAACGAACGCATTGAATTATGGAATAAGGTAAGAACCGGCGAAGTGAAGATAGTGCTGGGTGCAAGAAGCGCCCTCTTCCTTCCCTTTAAAGACCTTGGGCTGATCATAGTAGATGAAGAACATGACGCTTCTTTCAAACAGCAGGATCCGGCACCCCGGTATAATGCCCGTGATGCAGCTATTTATTATGCTTCACTTTTTAATGCAAAGGTTTTGTTGGGTAGTGCCACGCCATCAGTTGAAAGTTATTTTAATGCCTTGCATGATAAATATGCATTGGTTGAATTGAATGAACGTTTTGGAGGAATAGAATTACCGGAAATTGATATCATTGATACAAGACAGGTTGCTCAAAAGGGTAAAGTGATGATCAGCCCGCAGCTGAAAGAAGCCATGCAAAAAACACTGGATGCCGACAGGCAGGTGATACTGTTTCAAAACAGGAGGGGGTACAACCCGTACCTGATCTGTGGGGCATGTGGCTTTATTCCCCAGTGTACCCATTGCGATGTGTCATTAACACTGCATAAGTTCAGCAATAAACTGCATTGTCATTATTGCGGCAGTACCTATCCCAAATTAATTACTTGTCCGGCCTGTGGCAGCAATAACTGGTTAGAGAAAAATTTCGGTACTGAAAAAATTGAAGAGCAGTTGGAAGATGATTTTTCAAAGTATAAGATTGCAAGAATGGATGTGGATAGTGTTAGAGGTAAAACAGCACATGATAATTTGATACAGTTGTTTGAACAACACAGGCTGGATATTCTGGTAGGAACACAAATGGTGGTAAAGGGATTGGATTTTGATAAAGTAAGCCTGGTTGGCATACTGGATGCAGATGGTTTGCTGGCCTTTGCCGACTTCAGGGTAAATGAAAGGGCTTTTCAATTGATGGAACAGGTGAGTGGGCGGGCCGGCAGAAAAAAAGAGCGGGGAAAGGTTATCATTCAGTCAGGTAATACTAAGCATCCTGTTCTGCAGTTTGTACAGCAACACGATTACAAAAAACTTTTTTCCTTTGAAATTGAAAAGCGAAAGGAGTTTCTTTATCCGCCGTTCAGCCGCATCATCCTGCTCACTTTGCGACACAAGGATAAAAATACCGTAACACGAGCTGCAGAAAAATTGGCAACTTTGCTGAAACAGGACCTGAAGAATTTTATAGTTGGCCCGGCAGCACCTGTAGTGAACCGGGTACGTAGCCAATATTTAATGGAGATATTGATCAAACTACCGAAGGAAACAGGAATGAGCGGTCGTTATAAGGCGGCTATAAGAAACCATATTAACTTAATGGCAGGAGAAAGGAGTTTTAAGAGTGTGACTGTAATAGTTGATGTAGACACTAATTAATTGCACCGTCCTTCAGGGCGGTGAGACTAAAATGAAAAGCTACCCGGGCTTTAGCCCAATTCAAATTTTTGGGCTAAAGCCCGGAGCAGGGAATGCAATTTAATCCCTGCCCTGAAGGGCAGGGCAATTGATACTGGCATAATAATATTGTCAGGAATAAAGAATATGGTAGTTAAAGAAAATACATCGCTTAAATCTTTTAACACATTCGGCATAAATGTATTGGCAAAATATTTTGCCAACTTTAATTCTGTAAATGAACTTCATGAACTCCTAGACTTTAACCAACCACAAACCAACAACCACAAACCACAAACTTTAATTCTTGGTGGCGGCAGCAATATCCTCTTCACCAAAGATGTTGACGGGCTGGTTTTAAAAAATGAGATTGTAGGAATAAAAGAGATAAAGGAAGATGAACATCATGTGTATGTGCAGGCAGGGCAGGAGTTAACATCATTTTGTTTGCACTGCATACATAATGGTTGGGCAGGTGGAAAACCTTTCGCTGATACTCCGGTAATGTGGGTGCTTCACCCATGCAGAATATAGGGGCGTATGGAGAGAGATAAAAGATGTGTTTTATTCGCTGGAAGCTTTTCACATCCATGATAAGAAGACTGTTAACTTTTCGCTGAATGATTGCGAATTTGGTTACCGGGAGATGTGTTCAAAACGCAAATACAAAATGAGTTCCGTAATTACTAATGTTACTTACCGGTTGAACAAGATCCCATCCTTAATACTTCTTATGGTGCTATTGAACAGGAACTGGAAAGGATGGGGGTGAAGGAACGAAGCATACAAGCAATATCTCAGGCGGTGATAAATATACGTTCATCCAAACTGCCCGATCCTGCTGTAATTGGTAATGCAGGGAGTTTTTTAAGAACCCTGAAGTTGAAAATTCTAAATTCGAAATTCTAAAGAAAAAGAATTACCGACATAGTTGGTTATCATTTACCGAATGGAAATGTAAAACTTGCAGCCGGCTGGTTAATTGAACTGGCAGGATGGAAGGGTTACCGAAAAGGCGATGCAGGCTGCCATGCAAAACAGGCATTGGTACTGGTGAATTATGGAAATGCAACAGGCAAAGATATCTATGATCTGGAGCGAAGAGATACTACAGAGCGTAAAAGAAAATTTGGTGTGATGCTGGAAAGGGAAGTGAATATTATTTAGAATCATTCCACAGGGTAAACTTTGGAAAAGTTGGCAAACTCAGTTAAAATCCTCCTCATTAAAGTCTTCTTCACTAAAATGTTGAGTACCGATATTGAGCATGCTTCCATCATCAGGTCTTTGAACTCGATCTTGCTCTTCCAGCACTTTTTTAGCTTATTAACGAATGCGCTGCCAGGCCGTGCAGTACAAACTCCATCAATAATGCATTTTCTTTATCGTTGGCGGCTTTAAAATATTTACCAGCGCATGCAGCCCATCCACTTTATACAGTAACTGCACTTTATCATCATCCTTCGTTTCAAAAAAACGTATTTAATGTATTGCCTGCATCAAACCAGCGGGTGATGGCCAGGCATATGGGTTATCATCGTTTTGCCTCCCTTACCTCTTCTTTTTCAATGCACCGGATTGGGGAATATAAACCGAATTGCGTACGGATGGAACGCTCCAGCAAGTTAAATGCACCTGGTAAGGCCCTTCCTGTTCGCCTTCATATATACCAGTTCTATCTTACCGGTAATAGATGGGATGATACCAATAAGGTCGCTTATCCAAACCTGGGTCTCTTTTTCATTGTTGATGATGGCTCTTCTTTCCGCAGCACTTATTGCATTTTCATAAGCGCTGATGCTTAACCTTGCACTCACACCGCTTTTCTTATCTACCAATTCACTTCCTCTTGCTTCAAATGCAACCTGTTCAATCAGCCGCTTTACCAAATCACTCACTTTTACTTTTTTATTTTGTGCCTCATTGATCTGTGCTTCCTGTTCGGTAATTTGAAGGGCTGTCTCCAAAGATTTTGGATAGTGAGTGAGTATCTGGCTTTCTATCCTGTCTTTAAGCGGTGTTACAATACTTCCCCGGTTGGTATAATCTTCGGGGTTTGCTGTGAACACAAATAACACATCAAGTGGTAATCTTAATTTGAACCCTCGTATTTGCAGATCACCTTCTTCCAAAATATTGAATAATGAGACCTGTATTCTTGCCTGCAGGTCGGGCAATTCATTTATCACAAAAATGCAACGGTTGCTTCTTGGTATGATTCCGTAGTGCAAAACCCTTTCATCGGCAAAACTCAGTTTGAGATTAGCAGCTTTAATCGGGTCAATATCACCGATGAGATCGGCAACACTTACATCGGGGGTTGCTAATTTTTCTCCATAACGTTCACTGCGGTGTATCCAGGTAATGGGTGTATTATCTCCTTTTTCCGCAATCAGGTCAATCGCATATCTTGAAACAGGTTTCAGCGGATCGTCATTGATCTCACTACCTGCAACAATTGGAACGTATTCATCCAGCAGTTCGGTCATCTGCCTTGCCATCCTTGTTTTTGCCTGTCCACGCAGGCCCAGGAACAAAATATTATGTTGAGATAATAAAGCTCTTTCGGTATCCGGCACTACAGAATCTTCGTAACCTAAAATTCCGGGGAAGGGATTTTCTTTTGCTTTGATCTTTGCAATTAGGTTCGTTCTTATCTCTTCCTTAATACTTTTAGAAACGTAACCGGCTTTTTTCAGTTCGCCTAATGTTTTGATTTTTTTGATGTCCATTGTTGTTATTTTTTTGCCACAAAGGCACTAAGGCACGAATATTTATACTATAAATCTTTTAATGCCATTTTTTATAAGTGGCACATTAAAGTTAATCAGGTAGCCTAATCTCAAATTTGTTAATTTCAAGTGACTTAAAATTTGGGCTTCCCATACTGCATTTAACTGTTCCTGCGCTTTTAGTTCACAAATAATCAGGTCTTCAACAAGAACATCTAATCTTAAGCCTTCATCGAATGTAATTCCATCATAAATTATGGGGATTGAAATTTGTCTTTTACATTCTATCCCTTTTTTAAATAACTCGTGACAAAAGCAAACTTCATATACTTTTTCCAATAAACCAGGTCCTAATAGTTTGTGTACTTTAAAAGTACAATTAACGATCTCTTTTCCAAGAGCTTCTTCTTTTTCAGTTAATTTCTCAAACATAAGCCTTGTGCCTTAGTGTCTTTGTGGCTATTATTAATATACTGTTTTCCTTTTTCCGCTTTCAAAGTCTTTAAATATAAATGCACCAAGCTTATCCAGTGATGCGAAGAATGCCTTACCGTTATTTGTTTCGGTGAACTCCTGCACAAAGCGCTGCAACCACGGATCGGATGCGATCATAAATGTGGTGATGGGTATCTTCAGTTTCTTGCACTGCGTGGCCAAATTCATACAGCGGTTCAGTATCTTCCTGTCGGCACCCCAGCTATTTTTATAATACTTTTTACCGATCTTTAAACAGGTTGGCTTACCATCTGTGATCATGAAGATCTGCTTGTTTGGATTCCTTCTTCTTCTTAAAATATCCATCGCCAGTTCCAGTCCTGCCACTGTATTAGTATGATAGGGGCCCACTTGCAAATAAGGAAGGTCTTTCACTTCAATGGGCCAGGCATCGTTTCCAAACACAACAATATCGAGTGTATCCTTTGGATATTTTGTCTGGATAAGTTCACTCAATGCCATTGCTACTTTTTTTGCAGGGGTTATCCTGTCTTCTCCATACAATATCATAGAGTGGGAGATGTCGATCATCAGCACAGTTGATGTTTGTGACTTAAAATCGGTCTCCCTTATCTCCAGGTCATCTTCATGCATTTTAAAACTGTCAATACCATGATTTATCTGTGCATTGCGGATGGAATTGGTGAAATCGATCTGCTCCATTGTGTCGCCAAACTGGAAAGGCCTTGTCTCCGGATTGATCTCATCTCCATTACCCGGCTTAAAGGTCTGGTGATTACCCTGTTTTGTTTTCTTCAGTTTGCCGAAAATTTCCTCCAGGCTTTTTTTACGGATGCTTTTTTCTGTTTTGGGAGTGATCTTTATTTCACCAGTTTCTCGTTTCTCGTCAATGTAGCCTTTATCCTTCAGATCATCAATGAAGTCACCGATACCGTATTCATTGTTGGTGAGTTTATATTCCTGGTCAAGCTGGTTCATCCACTGCATGGCTTCATTGAAATCGCCGTTGGTATAAGTGAGTAACTGCAAAAAAAGGTCAAGCAACTTCTCAAAGGGAGATTTGCCTTGTTCATTGGGGTCGTATTTGCTAAAATTATATCCGAGCAATGATTAATGGTTTAATTGGGAGAGATACTAAATTACGAAACAATTATGTGTATTGGTTTGTTCCATTTGTTAAATAAAAAATCCCCCAAGCATGCATGCTCAGGGGATCTATGTTGATCATTTTATCTGCCTTTATTTTTTCCGTTGCGTATCTGTTTGCTTTTGCGGAGTCATGGGTTGTGTTGTTATAGGCACCGTGTTTTCGGCAGGTGGTACAACCGGGTTCTTAAACTGCTGCTCAAAGGACTGGAGACGCATTAGTAACTGCTCCGCCATATTCTTATCGCCACCCTTTCTTCCCGATTGGTCGGCAATATAATCAAAGTTGCCGGCCCGATCTTCATTCAGCGCAGCATAATAACTGAGTTGTTGCTGAAGGTCTTTCCTTACGCTCCTGGTTATTTTAGCAGCTAAAACTGTATCTCCGGCCACGTATGCAGCCTGTACCAGCAGATGCGAAATATAATTGTGCTGCTGGTTACGTGATACCATGCCATAAGGGAAATTTTCTTCGAGCATCATCTTATCAACTTTATTAAGCATTTTTTTAGCTTCTTCTTTTTTGCCTTTTTGAGCAAGATCAAGTGCAGCTGATGCATAAGCCATACGAATAGTGTTGAGATGACGACGGTTCTCTTCATCAAAATATACACCGGGCTTATCGGCATTACCCGAAACAAATTTGTTTATCATTTTATCATACACCCAGTTGTCATTTACCTGGCTGTTGAGCACTGGAACCAGGCGATAGGTAAGGCCATCCTGACGAACATAATTTTGCAAGCCCAATCCTGCTGCATCATCTGATGTGAAATAAATGGGGCGTTTCCATTTATTGGCTGCAATGATATTTAAGATGGCTGCATCATTTTTAAATAATGCATTCTTAGGTATATCAAATCTAAGTTCTGTTACCACGCTATCATCTGCATTTACGGTACCATTCTGACGTACCAGGTTCAGGTCAACAGGTACTGAAACTTTTTTGGACGGGAAAATATTCAGCATACTTCCGTCTCTTCCCTGTTCCATTTTAGTAGGATCATCGCTGCCTGCATAATCTTTCATCATGGTATACAGGTCCATATAAGCATTTTGGTCTATACCCGGCTTAGGAGCATAATAAATAACATCCCTGTTGGCGCCTTCGATCTGGGTTGCTGTCCAGATCGGGTCAATAGGATCACTCATGTTTACTTTGTTACGCAGTTGGTTAATGTACCAATCGGTTCCCAATAAACTGGAGTTAATAACCCTGATATCCCTGCGTACACCCTGTACCTCCTGTGCATACCACAGTGGATAAGTATCGTTATCGCCAAAAGTGATAAGTATAGCATTGGGAGCACAACTTTCCAGGTAATCAATGGCTAAATCTCTGGCAAGTGTTTTATTACTGCGGTCATGGTCATCCCATTCCTGGCTTGCCATTAATACCGGCACGGCCAGCAGGCATAAACCACCGGCTACAAAATTCACCATCATCTTATTGCTCATGAAACGGGCAAACAATTCCTTCACATATAAAACACCCAGCCCTATCCAAATGGCAAATGCATAGAAGGAACCTACAAAAGCATAGTCCCTTTCACGGGGTTGATTACCGGCCTGGTTTAAATAAAATACAACAGCAAGCCCGGTAAAAAAGAAAAGTAATCCAACCACCAGTGCATCTCTGCGGTCTTTCATGAACTGGAATACCAAACCAAGTATTCCTAATATCAGCGGAAGAGCAAAAAGTTTATTATTGGCTTTATTATTTTTCAGGCTATCCGGTAAAGTGTCCTGGTCCCCCAGTCTCATATTATCGAGGAAGCCGATACCCGTTTTCCAGTTACCATCTCTCACATTACCCATATACACACCCTGGATATCATTTTGTTTACCTGCAAAATTCCACATGAAGTAACGCAGGTACATCCATCCAACCTGGTAAGCCATGGCAAAGCGTATATTTTCACCCATAGTAGGGGCTCTTTCCCAATTGCCCTGCTGGTCTTTTCCTATCTGCATCCAGTTAGCATAATAATCAGCATGGCCCTGGTCGTTGCTTTGATCCCACATCCTTGGGAAGATGTGCATATCCTCGGGGGCATACACATATTCAACTTTCTTTCCGTTCTTCTCATATTTACCATTACTTCTTATATATGTCTCAGTTACTTTGGTGTCCTGAATATCTGCGGTAAAATCCTGTCCGTACAAAATTGGCCAGTCACCATATTGTTCACGGGCCAGGTAGGCGTTTAAACTCATTGGGTTGTCAACATTACCCATGTCAAGAGCAACATTGGCATTACTTCTTGCTAATGTGGTGAAATAAGATGTAAAACATCCCAGCATCATGAAAGCAAAGCCCCAGATACCCAGTTTTAAAAAATTCCAGTTCCTTTTGTTAGCTACTTTCAAACCGAAATACAATAGAGCGGCTATCAGCACAAAAAAGAATGCAAAGCCGGAGAAGAAAGGCAACCCTATGGAATTAACAAAGAATACATCGAAGTTTCCTGCAAGGCTGATGGTCCATTGTATCATGGCTTTTTGAACAAGCCCTGTAATAAGACAGCCGATCAGAAATGCGAAGAAGGCTCCCCATTTGGTTACTTTATACCGTTTGAAATAATAGATCATTACTACAGCAGGAATTACCAGTAAATTCAGTAAGTGTACTCCAATAGACAGGCCTGCTAAAAAGAATATCAAAATTATCCAGCGATCGGCTTTGGTAAAATGCCCTTTGATATTTTGAAGTTGTTCTGCATCAATGTCATTTTCCCATTTGAGCATGGCCCAAAACAAAACAGCAGTAAAAAAAGAAGACAAAGCATATACCTCACCTTCAACAGCGCTGTACCAGAATGAATCTGAAAAAGTATAGGCTAAAGAACCAACGATACCGGCGGCCATGATGCCGTAGATTTTGTCACTTGTCAGTTCGCCGCCATTTTTCATTACCAGTTTACGGGCAAAGTGGGTGATGCTCCAGAACAGGAACAAAATGGTAAAACCACTGGCCAATGCACTCATCAGGTTTATACCTGTTGCTGCATGATCTGCATCAAATGGCGCCATGAAGAGGCGGCCGATCAATACAAAAAATGGAGCCCCCGGGGAGTGGGGAACCTGGAGTTTGTAAGCACTGGAAGCAAACTCTCCACAATCCCATAAACTGCCTGTGGCTTCCATGGTCATAATGTAAACAGCGCATGCAATAATGCAAACGATCCATCCGGTAATGTTGTTGATGCGTTTAAAGCTCATAGTATATTTTGGTTATAAGGTTCGCAAATATAGTCATGTTTTGGGTTTGAGGTTTGTGGTTTGAGGTTTTTTGGCTCTTTTTTCTATGAACGGAATCAGGCGTCTTGGTCATTGGTCATTTAAAGCCTTTCCGGATCAACAAATTCATTTTACTGACCAATGACTAATGACATGCTCCCTGTCGGACTTATATTTGCATTCATGAGAAAAGCCCTGATACAACTTCATATTGCTGTTTTTTTAGCCGGGTTCACTGCCATACTGGGGAAATTGATAATGCTGAATGAAGGTTTGCTGGTGTGGTTCAGGCTTTTTGTTACGGTTATCACGCTGGGTGCCATTTTATTTTTCAGGAATCAATTGCTTCGCATTCCGGCTAAAGATGTGCTGAAGATATTTGGCGTGGGTACGATCGTTGCCATTCACTGGGTTACCTTTTACGGAAGTGTAAAATATGCCAATGTATCTGTTGCACTGGTTTGTTTCAGCGCTACCGGTTTTTTTACCGCTTTTTTTGAACCGCTCATCTTAAAAAGAAAAATTTCACCGGTTGAAGTACTGCTTGGCTTAATGGCTATTGCTGGTATCTATATCATTTTCGATTTTCATCCACAGTATAAAATGGGAATTATCTTTGGGATCATCTCTGCAATGGGAAGTGCTTTGTTCCCCATTTTCAATAAGACACTATTGCTAACTTATTCTCCCAGGATACTTACTTTATATGAATTGGGAGGAGGCTTGCTTGCATTAACGATACTGGTCCCTGTCTATCTTACCCAATTTCCTGCCACGTATTATCTGCCAACCACAACCGATTGGTTATGGTTATTGGTATTGGCCTGGCTTTGTACCGTATTAAGTTTCGACCTGCAGTTGAATGCGTTAAAGAAAATATCGGCTTTTACGGCAAACCTTACCTATAACCTGGAACCTGTTTATGGCATTATACTCGCCTTTATCTTTTTTAAAGAAAATCAGAACCTGCACCGTGAATTTTATTTTGGTGTATTGCTGATATTGCTTGCAGTGATACTTCAAATGATAAGGATATATAGGAGCCAGAGGAGTTAATCCGTCATTTAATAATAACGATCTCGGTCTCCATTTTTGCAAAGTACCTGAACATGGCACTGACGCTGCAATATTTTTCCTGTGATAAGGAAACCGCTTTTTCCATCTTAGGCCTGTGCTCTTCTGCCATCTTTATTTTGTAGGTGAGTTTTACCTTATTATAGATCTTGGGGTAATCATCCGCTACCGTGGCGTCCACTTCTACACTAAAATCACTGAAAGGAACTTTCATTTTGTTCAACATGGGAACAATATCCATTCCTGTACAGGCGGTAAGGGCGGCCAGCATCATGCGCTTGGGACTAGGCGCTTTGTTCTCACCACCATCATCTTCGGTTGTGTCCATTAAAACCTTGTGACCACTAATATCGGCCGTGAATGCCATCTTATCATTATATACTGTTCTTACTGTGTGTATCATACTATCATTTATTAAGAGGTACTAATTTAAAGATCAATGTTGCATAACCAGAGTTTTCCACATGTTCGATCCTGATGTCATGTTTTCCATTCAGTTCAACTGTTGCATTGTGGTGAGTGTCTTCGTCGTATTTATATTTCGATGCATCCCAGAAGTCGATCTTCAGTTTTCCATCCACGTAGACCCTTACCAGGTCATCGGCAGTTACACTGAGCTGGTATTTTCCTTTTTCAACCACAACCGTTCCTGTTGCAACGGTGGCAAAAGAATCCGCAGGTAATTTTTTCCCTATCTCTCCCCACCAGGTATAATCCACTTTATTCACCTGTTCTGTTTTTACAGGAGCATTATTATAAACTGTCTTAAAATTTTCATAGCTCTTATTTGGATCATGTGCTGCATCCCATTTGTACCAGTTCACCGTCCAGTTGATATCAGGTTGAAAATCCCGGAATGAAATAATATAAGTACCTGCAGGTTGTTTCCTTCCAAACTTTCCTGTAAAGCCTTCGCCATTGTATTCAAGCTGAAGCTGAACATCATTACCAGTTCTCAGGGCTTTGATCTGTTCCGGGAATGTTCCTTCATGACCGGTGATATGGTCAAGGTCCTTTGTATTTTTTATTACCCATGTACCATTCTTCGGGCCTAACAGATCAAAAGAGTATACATTATTGCTGTCGATGCTTTTTAAAAAGATGTAAGGATAGGGGTCATTATAAGGGTAGGGACCCCATTCAGTGACCCGGATCTGGTCACGACCTTTTGGAAATGTCGTGACCGGAATAGAATTCTTTTTCCAGGTATCGATGATTTCAGGAATGACTGCAGCACTGTCAACAAGCAATGCCGGATTGGGATCCAATACTTCTACAGAACTGTCTTTTTTAATAGTGGTCTTTACATTTTCATACTTATTCCCGGTAAAAACGATCTTACTGGTAAGGTTCAGATCGAATGCTATTGTTTCATTTTTAAAACTGTTGTCCCAGAGATTATAATACATACTCCTGGTATCTCTTTTGTTAGCATAACCCCAGTCTGAAGGCTGTGTCTTTCTTGCCCACAATTTTATTGCGGCGGCTTTATTGTTTTCAAAATTATTGTAGCTGATATTATTGAATTGGCCGTGTTCAATGGCAATACCGATCCTGTTACCTTCAAACTTATTACGGTTGATGGAAGTTTGCCAGCTATACCCTCCCCAGATACCATGATCACATTCCTTAATGATATTTTCCAGTATTTTATTCTTACTAAAAGTTACTTCAATACCATTTGTAGGAGCGTAACTGAAATCATTTTTAAACACATAATTATTATTACATCCTCCTTCACCGCTATCCATGGTTGTTTGCCCGGCCCATAAAAAGAAACCATCACCCCCATGTGTTACACTGTTCCAGGCAAAAACATTGTCATTACATTGTTCAAAAACAAGAATACCTGCACTGTCCTGCCCCCGGTTATAAAAACCATGGCTGTAGCCACGTACATTAAAATCAAGTTTGTTGTGCAGGATATTATTCCGGCTGCTTCGGTACATGCCGATCCCGATGGCAGAATTGAAAGAAAAATTATTATCGGTTATCATGCCGTCATTACATCTTGTCATCATTAAAGCACATTGTCCGCCGGTAATGGTATTATTCCTGATGGTGGCATTATTACAATCCTTTAAATAAATGCCTGCGCCATACCTGAGCCATTCATCGTTTTCATTATGGTGATAACTCATCCAGTCACTCACATCCTCATGCAGCCAGGTACTTTGCAGTTGCTGACGGTAATTATAACTGAAATCTGAATTCTCTATAACAAGATTCTTACAGCCTTCGGCCATTACTGCTACTTTGTAACCATTTATCCGGGCATTTTTGAGTGTAATGTTATTGCCTTTTATCAACAAGGCCAATCCATAGTATTCGTTAGGGAGTTGTTTATTATTACTTCCCTGCATCACGGCTTTATTGAAATCCACCGTAATGTTATTACCCCTGATCATAATCACAGGGCGGTTCAGAGAATCATAACCATTCAGTTCATAAACTGCTGTTTTGACCATTACCGAGGAAGTGATAATCATTCCCGGTTTCAACTCAACAGGGGGTAATTCTGAGGCACTGATTACCAGTGCAGGAAGCATTAATAAAAGGATAAAAAGGGTATTTTTCATGGTGAGTATATTGGTAAAGGTAGATTTATTAACAATTTGACCCTGAATGTGGGCAGATTTGAGTAAAAAATCAAAAATTCTTTCACTTCAAACCTGATTTTTTGAGATTAACCCTTACCTTTGCCGTCCTAAAAATTAGTACTATGGCTAGAGTATGTCAGGTTACGGGAAAGAAGCCGGTCACCGGAAATAAGGTTTCTCACTCAAATATTAAGACAAAGCGGAGGTTTTTACCGAATTTACAGACCAAGCGGTATTTCCTTGCCGAGGAAGATAAGTGGGTTACCCTGAAAGTTTCTTCAGAAGCTATCCGTACCATCAATAAGAATGGCCTGATGACCGTAGTTAAAGAATTACGTGCTGCAGGCGAAAAGATCTAAAACGGTACACGTTAATCCGTTAATTAGTTAATACGGATTAATCAGTTAACCAATTAACGAATAAACTAAATAAAAATGGCAAAGAAAGGAAACAGGGTACAGGTAATTTTGGAGTGTACCGAACATAAAACAAGTGGTCAGCCCGGCACCAGCCGTTATATCACCACTAAGAATAAGAAGAATACGCCTGAGCGTATGGAGTTAAAGAAGTTTAACCCTATCCTTAAAAAAGTAACACTTCACAAAGAGATTAAGTAATTAACCGATTTGAAGATTTGATGATGTGCCGATTGCGGTAATCTTCAAATCAACTAATTTTCAAATCATCAAATCATATTACCATGGCAAAAGCAGCTAAAACAGCGATAAAGACCAAAGACCAGAAGGCAGCAGCAGAAGCAAAAAACTGGACAAAAGTTATTAAGTCAGTACGCAGTCCCAAGACCGGAGCTTATACTTTCAAAGAAGCGATCGTACATAAGGACAAGATCAAGCAATTCTTAGCAAGCTAAGTTTTCAATGGATTAAATTATTTTATGAAGCTGTTCTGAGTAAATCAGAATGGCTTTGTTTATTTTTAGGGATCACCACCAGTTACTAATATGGGTTTATTCGACAAAATTTTTGGAAAGAAGCAACAGCAGGAAAGCCTGCAACAGGGGCTACAAAAAACCCGTGAAGGGTTTTTCAGTAAAATTACAAAAGCCATTGCCGGTAAAAGTACAGTTGATGAAGAGGTATTGGATGACCTGGAAAATGCCCTGGTTAGTGCAGATGTAGGCATTGAAACGACGGTGAAGATCATTGACCAGATAGAGAAACGTGTTGCTAAAGATAAATACCTCAATACCTCCGAACTCAATAATATCCTTAAAGAGGAAATACAGAATATTTTGATCACTGCTCCACAGGACAGCAGCTATGAAAATTATGAATTACCTACCGGGCATAAACCACATATCATTTTAATAGTTGGTGTAAATGGTGTTGGCAAAACTACTACCATCGGTAAGCTGGCCCACAATTTTAAACTGGCAGGTAAATCTGTTTTACTTGGAGCAGCGGATACCTTTCGTGCAGCAGCTGTTGACCAGTTGACCATCTGGAGTGAACGTGCCGGTGTACCCATTGTGAAAAAAGATATGGGTAGCGATCCGGCTGCTGTTGCATTCGATACGGTAAACAGCGGAGTGGCAAAAAATGTGGATGTTATTTTAATTGATACTGCAGGCAGGCTTCATAACAAGACCCATTTAATGGATGAACTTACAAAAATCAAAAGGGTTATACAAAAAGTAATACCTGATGCACCACATGAAGTGATGTTGGTGCTGGATGGCAGTACCGGGCAAAATGCTTTAGAGCAGGCCAAACATTTTACAGCAGCAACCGATGTAACGGCATTAACCATTACAAAGCTTGACGGTACGGCAAAGGGTGGGGTAGTATTGGCCATTGCCAACCAGTTTAAGATCCCCGTTAAGTTCATTGGTGTTGGCGAAAAAGCAGAAGACCTGCTGGTTTTTGATAAACAGGATTTTGTAGATGGGCTTTTTAATTTGACAGGAAACTAATCCCTGGTTATCTGAAATTTTTCCAATCAATTATTTGTATTTGTAAAATGAACCCGTTAGGTTTGTTTTGTGTTTAATTACAGCGATGCACTTTCTTCCGCATCCCTTGATTTTTTTTCAAGCATGATAGTGTCTGTCAATTGGAAAACCTGCCTGTTTTCGAATAATCAAAGTCGATAATAAAAAAATGATTTTAAAATGGCAATGATGGAGCAGCAAAAATCTTTAGCTCAGGAGTTGATTGAAAACTACATGCGATCGCCTGTACCATTTTTAGACCTGGGCAATTGCAGCCTTACTGATAGTTCACCAGAGTTGGAGATGCTGGCTGATTGTACATATTTAAAAAGCCTTAGTCTGGGTACAGAATATTATAATGAAAACAGCAAAGAAATAAATACAGAAAATACAGGCAGGCAAAATAATTTTTATACAATCCCCAAAAACCTTCCGGGTGGATTAGAGGAATTGCAGATCAGGAATACAGGCATTTCCTTAATAAGTAATGTTGCCCACCTTGGACGGTTGAAACTGCTCGATCTATCTCTGAACAGGCTTGAAAGAATTGAAAACCTGGAGGGGTTGCGAAGCCTGACGGAACTGGCGTTGCATGGCAACTTCATACAACGTATTGAAAACCTGGATAAGCTGGATACATTAGAAGAACTCCACCTGACCAGGAATAAATTAGCGGTAATAGAGAACCTGGACAATCTCAGGGGGCTCAGGAACCTTTTTTTATCAGTTAATGAGATAAAGAGAATTGAGAATTTAAGCAGGTTAGCCAATCTCTATTACCTTGACCTGAATAAAAACCAGATCGAAAAAATAGAAAACCTGGAAGACCTGCGAAGCCTGGCCTCGCTGAATTTGAATGATAATAATATCAGGAAGATTGAAAACCTCGGCAAACTAACCCAACTCAATTCGTTAAGACTGGAAAGAAACCAAATAGGGCGCATTGAGAATCTTGAGACATTGATCAACCTGGAATATCTTACCCTTGATCAGAACAGGATAACCAAAATTGAAAACCTTGATCGACTGACAAAAGTATATTTTCTTGGATTAGATAATAATGAGATTGAACGGATAGAAAACCTGGAAAACCTGGTGAACCTGAGAAATCTTTATATCCGAAAGAACCGTATAAGTGAAATAGAAAACCTGGATCAGCAAAAGAAGCTGGAGATCATTCACATTTCAGAAAACCAGATCAGGAAGATTGAACCCATAATCAATGTTAAGACGGTTACAGAATTATTTTGTTATGCCAATCCCATAGAAGATTGTCCTGCTGATATATGGCAGACAAATGACATTAAACAAATAAGGGCGTATTTCGAAAAAACAACAATCAAAAAAGAAGAAAAAACCTCAATAAAAAAAGAAGAGAAGGCAGCGATAAAAAAGGAAGAAAAAACAGCAGCTCAGCCTGGTACAGATACAATTACACGAGATGTAAAACTGATCTTGCTTGGTAACAGTAATTCAGGGAAAACCAACCTGGTTAACTATTTGCAGACGGGAAACTATTTGGGTGAAAGGAACAGTACACACGGGCTGGATGTTATACGCTGGCACCCTGATCCAAAGCGCTTTCCTTTGTTAAAAGATGTTTATGTAAGCATCTGGGATTTTGGCGGCCAGGAATATTATCATGAAGCATACCGGCTTTTTTTAAGTGCTAATGCGGTTTATATTGTTATGTGGGAAAAAGACACGGATAAGAATTTCAGGAAGCTCACCAAAGTTGCTAATGATAAAGAAGAAGAGTTGGAACATTTTGAAAAAAGATATTGGTTGGATACGGTGAGGCATTATGGCCCCGATAAAAAAACAGCTCCGCTTACCCTGGTTCAGAATAAGACGGATATCCCGGCCGAAGATAAATTAAGGATATCGCAGGAAATGTTTACTGAATATAGCTTAATGGAAACTTACCATATCAGCTTAAAAGAAGGATGTAACGTTGAAAATAAACAACAGGTAAGGATTCTGCAAAATTTTGAGCAGGATATAGAAACCATCCTGCTTAAGGCAGCTGATGAAGCAACAACCAAGGGCCCCTGGCAGATCGTTCGGGCAGAGATACTGCGGCTCCAGGAAAATGATTTTACCGGAGAGAATGCGTTCAGGAAGAATAAAGGTCATATAAAAGAAGATACATGGATTGACCTGGCTGATTTTAATGAAGTATGCAAAACATTAACAGCAGGGACCCTTACCGACCTGGAACTTTTTACATTGCCGAGGTGGTTAGATAAATGTGGCGTAGTTGTTTATTTTGAAAAAAACGACCGGCTTAATGATAAAGTTTTTATAAACCCCAAAAAACTTTCTGAAAAAATATACACTATATTGAATGATGAGGTGCGGAGTAAAAAAGGGGAGTTTAATAAAAAAGATATAGGGGGTGATGAAAATTTTAAAACAACTTTTATTGAAGCAGTGCTTGCTCTTGAACTGGTGTTTCCTCACCCTGAAACAGTTGACAGATTTATTGCACCGCAATATTTGCCTGCAAAACATGCTATTGAGGATCTGTTCAGGATCGCATCGGCGAATGCCTGGCAGGATTCTTTCTGGATAAAAGTACCCCTGTTCTATTACAAAAAATTACTCAACCAGCTTATCCTGAAATATGTAGGGGATAGCACTGTGGAAGCCCGCTATTTCTGGAAACACGGAATTGTATTTGTTAAAAATAACCTAAGGGTAATGATCAAAGGATTGTATCCCGATGAAAATCAATCAGAGGGGGTTCTGCTGGTTGGAGTAGAACAGGGCGACGCCAAAAAGATCCTTCAAAAGGATATATTTCAATTCATTTTCAGTTTTGGAACCGTATCAGTATCTCCAACAACTCCCGATATACAATCAAATGTGATAAGTATTGCTGAAAGGGAAGCTCCAAGGGTATCCAAAACCGATGAAAAATTTCTGGAAAGCATTAAGTTGTCTTATGATAATGAAAGCTATGAAAATTTCAGCCAGTTGAAATCATATGCAGAAAGACAGGAGCAGTTCTTCATAAATGAAAAGACAAAGGCAAAACTTTCGCTGTACCGGTTCTTACCCATCTTACCCATTCCACCCTCCATTAAACCACCTAAGAAAGTTTTTGTTTCTTATTCGCATCAAAATACAACATGGCTCAATAAACTCAGGATCCACTTGTCTGGCTTAAAACACAGTGGCCTGATTGATGACTGGACCGACCAGGAAATACTGGCAGGAGAGAAATGGGATAAGAAGATAAAAGAGAATATGGAGCAGGCTGATGTTTTCATTTGCATACTATCGGCCGATTTTGTGGCATCAGATTATATCTGGAACACAGAACTGAAAGCCATATTTGAAGGAATGAGGAACCGGAAAGCAAAAGCCATATTTATTTATGCCGAACCATTTGACCTGGGCAGTATCAAAGGAGCAAAGATCAGCGATGACCTCAGCGAAACATCGATACTTGATTTTGAGATCATACCTAAGGACGAAAGCGGCCATCTTAAAGCTGCTGCTTTATGGCAAAATGAAAACCAGGCACTTACAACGATTGTGAAAAAAATAAGAGAAGCTATTGAAGATAAAATATAAACATCAACAAGCTGGCATTTTATCAAAAGAGAAGCCCCTGTAGAAACAGGGGCCGGTTACCAAAACTAACTGCTTATGAGAAAATTTTTATTGCTTAATTTTTACAACACAAATATCTAAACATTTAATAAAAGCCGCTGTTAAAGCATTGACAAATGGCCGTTAAAGTGGCGTTAAAACAAAACGCAGATTTCAACAGGTTATTCACATGCCATAGCAAAACCAAAATAAAAAACCGCCCAAGTGAAAGGGCGGTTTTTTATTTTAATCTTAATCATTATCAGTTTCCA
Organism: Ferruginibacter sp.; assembly: GCA_044222465.1. Lineage (GTDB taxonomy): Bacteria > Bacteroidota > Bacteroidia > Chitinophagales > Chitinophagaceae > Ferruginibacter. Next base: position 8,189 of record JBGANE010000026.1, on the reverse strand, counting down.
CCTATGCCGCCGCTGCTTTCTGTACGCTTGGTTTCTTCTTCCACTGCCGACTTGCGCTGGCGTGCTGCTTTTACCTGGCTGTTGCCAAAGCGGTAACTGAAGTTGAGTTTAAACTGCCGGCTCTCCCAACGGCCGCTGGCTTCATTGAATTGACCGGTAAAATTATTATTGCCGCTCCATTTCATTATACGGAACATGTCGCTGAGCGCAACCCGCAGGTTTGCTTTTCCTTTAAATAATGTTTTTTGCACACCACCGTCAATGCCATAAATGGCCTTGCTCTTAAATGAGCCCTGCCAAATGGTAGGGGAGTTGTAAAAGCCACTGATTTCTGCTTTAAACCCTTTACCCAGGTTAAAACTGTTTTGCATAAAGAAGCTCAGTGCAAAAACGTCTAAATTTACCTTACGGTCACCGCCACCAAAATCGCCTTTAAACAGCGAATAGTAAGAGTTTACATTTACAAAAAAACTGTACCACTTTTTCTGAAAAGGGTAGCTTATATTCAGGCTCACAATATCCTGTGTGGCTAAGTTCTTTTTGGTAATAAAACTCTTCGATTTATCTGTGGTGTCAACCAGTTGAGTGAATATATCTTTCACATGGCTGTAGTTGAGCTGTGTATTAAGCCGGTATTTATACGTATGTGTTAACCCGAAACTGTTTGTGTATTGGGGCCTCAGTTGTGTATTACCTTTCATAAAGGTGTAATCGTTCAGTTTGAATTCGAATGGGTTCAGATCCTGGTAGACCGGGCGGTCAATACGGCGGCTGTAGGTTATACCGAACTGGCTCATCGGGTTTTTATTCAACGTGATGGCTGCACTCGGGAACAGGTTTGTGTAGTTGCGGTGAATAGATGAATCATAATTATCGTACTGGCCGGTATTGTTGTTATACTTCAGCCCGGTGCTTCTGCCGTCTGATACAGTGTTTTCCATCCGCAGGCCCACCTGCACCATAAAGCCTTTAAATGGCCGGTTATAATTTACATATAGAGCGTTCACGTTTTCGGTGTATTTGAAGCGGTTGCTCTTATCCTTGTCATATACTTCATTGTTGCCAATAACATCATAACGGCGAAAATCGTTGTCAGTTCTCACATATCCAATCTTTCCGCCTATACCCAGCCTTCCTTTATAAAAATTACGTTCGTAATCCGCCTTTAACGAAGCGATATCAATATCGGTAGGCGATATCATGCGATAGACATTGCTGTAAAGGTTGGTATTACCCGATGCATCGAAATAGTCATTTGGCTGAAACTGGTTACTGCGTATATTGAAGTAACCATAGTCAGCATCAATATTCAGTTCGGTACCACCCGTTACCGCATATCGGTAGTTTAGGTTGGTGTTTACATTATTCCGTTGTGCGTCATTACGGCTTGATGCCCTCAGCAAACGGGATGTAATTTTAGTGGGTCGGTAAATAATTTTCATGGGCCCTTCGGTTTCGGTAGTGTTATCCGAAATATTGCCGGTTACAACAAAACCGATTGTACTTTTTTTATTGAGGAACACATCGGTGCCTGCTTTAAAGTTATTGCTGTATTTGTTTCGGCTTAGGATGCGGTTGCGTTGGTCGAAAATAGTGTCCCCTTGCTCCCGGTACAGAACAAAATTCATTTCATTCAGGCTGGTATTGAAGTTATAGTTGCCAAAGATGTTCATCTTTTTGTTACGGTAGTTAAGGGATAGGCCGGTATTATATTTGGCATAGGTACCAATGGCATAACCTGCATTAACACTACCATTGGTGCCGATGGTCTTATCTTTTTTCAGTTTGATGTTGATGATGCCTGCATTACCAGCCGCTTCGTATTTGGCCGATGGGTTAGTGATGAGTTCGATGGCTTCTATCTGCGATGACTGCAAAGATTTAAGATAGCTGGCAAGGTCGGCACCTGACAACGGACTGGGTTTTCCATCAATATAAACCTGTACGCCGTTTTCACCCAAACTCAGATTATCGTCTTTGTCTACAATCACGCCCGGAGATTTTCGTAATAATTCCAGGGCATCTTGCCCAACGGCATTGATGGTTCCTTCCACATTCAGGATCGTTTTATCTGCCTTTACTTCAACCATCGGCTTTTTACTGCTTACCGTAACCCCTTCCAGGCTTTTTGCGGCTGGTAGGGCAACAATATCTGGAGCTGTTAAGGGTTCATTTTCTTTTACTTCAAATGCAGCCGAGCTTGTCTTTTGCATATTAACGACACTGGAGCGCAGGAAATACCTGCCCGGTTTAATGGAGGCCATTTCGTAATTTCCTTTGCTGTCCGTTACTGCTGTTTTAACCAAGGATGAGTCCTTTGCAGCGTGCAGCATGATAGTGGAAGATGTTAATGCTTTGCCGTTGTTGTCTTTGATTTGCCCGGTGATTTTGGTAATAGTTTGGGCATTGATGTTTACCGCCGTAAACAGGCAGGTAAAAATAAGTAGTAGTTTCTGTTTCATAGCTTTTGCTTTATAGTTTTTAATTTCCGCCGCAAATTTAATCAGCCCCGATTGTAAGCGGAAAGTCACAATCTATGAGCTGTGTTTTTCGATGATGAATGGTATTTTCTTAAACGAGTTTCTGTAAATAAACGATGTCTGTCGCTACTCCGGTGGTTTACCGTCGTTGGCAAATTCAAGAATATCGCCCGGCTGGCAGTCCAGTGCTTTACAGATGGCTTCCAAGGTACTGAACCGAACCGCTTTGGCTTTACCGGTTTTTAAGATTGAGAGGTTGGCCAATGTAAGGTTCACCTTTTCCGAAAGTTCATTCAGCGACATCTTTCGTTTGGCCATCATCACGTCAAGGTTTACAATTATTGGCATAGTTATACGGTTAATTCGTTTTCAGATTGGATCTCGATCCCTCTCTTAAATATCTGTGCAATTACAAAAAGGGTGACACCCATCAATAGCCATACATCAGCTCCGCCCAGGCGTAAATTTTGGGAATCGGACATTTGGCTCACCACGGCTCACTAACCACTTGGTATATTTAACTCCCCACCAGGTGAACAATGCTATACCAAAAGCCAGATATGATACTTTAAGTATAAAGCGCCTTATTTCATTGTTGAACGGTTGGGCCAAATTCACTTTTTTTATCGTGCTGGATCTGTATGACCAGGTAAAACATAATGGCCTTCAATACTCCAGCAATACTGATATAGGATGTTTCTGCTAAAAAATGTCCCGGATCGTAGTTGTAAAGGGCTGAAAGGTCATTTCCCTCCCAAAACGTTCGTGCATTATACGAGTTGATCACCATCGTATAAAGGAACTGAATATAGAGCCCCCGGCTTCAATGCATACGCCTACAAATATTATCCAGGAAAGGACATATAATATTTTTAGGATTGTTTTTGTTTTCATTATTAATTGATTTTTGAAGTATAATGCAAATATAGATAAATATTTATTGATAAACAATAAATATTTTTAAATAAAAGATAAATTTCTTCCCTTCCACTCTCTAAGTCATTCATGCTGAACCAGAAAGATAATCTGTATAAAATCGTCAAAAATCTAAAATTCCTTAATATACTTATCCGGTTTGTTAAAAAAACCTTGAATGGGTCGTTGTTACATCAACCTTTTTTAAACTCTTCCAGTTCATTAAGAAAGTCAATGGCTTTGAACACAGCGGTATGTTCAGGAGTACTGTTGATGAGCGATCTTACCCATTTTTTATGCATATTTTCAAGCGTAAGGTTTTTATAAAGCCATACCGCTAGTACAGTAAAGGCAATAGTGATAGGTACAGAGATAAGCCAGAATTTTATACCCATGCCATTGATCATCCCTGTACTCCAGAACCAGGTGGTATAAAAAGGTGTTTGCAGTAAAAGGAAACGCAGGTTAAAAGTAGATGCCTGTAAAATAGAGAGTTTGTTTTGGGTGGCAGTTATACTCTGACTGTAATCCAGTTGCCGGATAAGAGCTATATGTTTTATATAGATGGCAACGGCAGCAATATTGAACAGCATGATCATACTCACTGAAACAGTGAAGTAAATGTTCTGTAACTGGTTGCCGTAAATGAGTAATCCCAGGAACAAGACCCATATTACTCCAAGTACTGCCCATCCTTTGAACCTGGCCAGGCTGTTCAATTTGGATTCTGCTTTTTGCTTCTGGAGAGATTCCAGCAGGTAGAGATTCAACTTCATCGTCTTCTCTAATTTTTCATCCTGTGCTTTCCACAGGTTTTTTAATGTAATGTCTTCCATGGTCTTAATTATGTATTGTTGAAAATTTTTGTTTTAGCTTCTCCTTTACCCTGCTGATCTTAGTAGCAACATTGGTTTCTGTTATGCCCAAAATCTCTGCTATCTCACTATAACTTTTTTCTTCCAGGTAAAGTATCATCAGGGCTTTGTCAAGTTCTTTCAGTTCGTTGATGTATTGCTGCAGCATATTGATGTTTTTTTCAAGTTCAGCTTTATCTTCTTTCTTGTCTTCCGTTTCCACATCAAGTTCACTCAATTCAATGATCAATTCACCAGTTTTTGTTTTCCTGTAAAAAGTGATAGCTACATTTAATGCCACCCTATACATCCAGGTAGAGAATTTGACATGGCCTGAGAACTGGTTGTACGACCGCCATAACTGGTAGCTCATCTCCTGTGCCAGGTCGTCCCGGTCATGCTGGTTTTGACAGTATGAATTACATATCTTGTAAATGATCAGTTTGTGTTCTTCAACCAGTTTAATAAACTCCTCCTTATTAATTTCTCTGTTCATCAGTCCCGATTAACAATATTTACTTTATTAGTCGCACCAGGGGCGCAAAAATCACAGTTTAAACCAAATTTTTTTCTCAATAGCATTAATGACTGCGAAGCAAAGGCTTAACTTTGCCGCTTATTATGAAAACAAGAACATTAAAGAGAGACAAGGTAAGCATTATCACCCTTGGCTGCAGCAAGAATATGGTGGATAGTGAGGTGCTGAGCGGCCAGTTAGTAGCTAATAAAATAGATGTTGTGCACGAAAGTGCAAAGAAGGACCATAATATTGTGGTGGTGAATACCTGTGGATTTATTGAAAAGGCCAAAGAAGAAAGTATCAATACCATTTTGCAGCAGGTTGAATTAAAACGAAAGGGTAAGTTGGACAAAGTTTATGTTACCGGCTGCCTGAGTGAACGCTATAAGAATAATCTGGAAGAAGAGATCCCCGAGGTAGATGCCTATTTTGGCACCATGGAACTACCGAACATCTTAAAAACTTTTGACGCCGATTATAAGAATGACCTCATTGGTGAAAGATTACTTTATACACCCCAGCACTATGCTTATATGAAGATAAGTGAAGGCTGCAACCGCACCTGTGCCTTTTTGTGCCATTCCGCTCATGCGTGGGACACATGTAAGCAGGCCTATTGAATCTTTGGTGGATGAAGCCAAACGTTTGGTTGACCGGGGTGTAAAAGAAGTAATGCTTATTGCACAAGAACTTACTTACTATGGCCTTGATATTTATAAGAAAAGAGAACTTCCAAAACTACTACATGCACTTGCTGATGTAAAAGGACTGGAATGGATACGCCTGCATTATGCTTATCCTTCAAAATTCCCGATAGAAATCATTGATGCGATAAAGGAAAGAGAAAATATTTGCAACTATCTCGATATGCCGCTTCAGCATGCCGCTAACAATATGCTCAGGGCTATGAAACGTCAGATCTCCCGTGAAGAAATGGAAGACCTGGTAGGTGAGATACGCAACCGCATACCTGGTATCTGTTTACGCACTACATTAATTGCTGGCTTCCCCGGCGAGACAAGAGATGATGTGGAAGAATTGAAAACATTCTTACAGCAAATGAGGTTCGACAGGGTAGGTATTTTTACCTACAGTCACGAGGAAGGAACAAGCGCCTATGAACTGGAAGATAATATTCCTGCAGAAGAAAAAGAAGAAAGGGCGCAGGAGATCATGGAAGTGCAACAGGAAATTTCTTTAGAGAAAAGAATATGGAAAAGGTTGGAAAAACATTCAAAGTGCTTATTGATAAAAAAGAAGCAGGCCGTTACCTCGGCCGCACAGAATTCGACAGTGTGGAAGTGGATAATGAAGTGATCATTCAATCAGGCAAAAAACTGGCAATAGGAGAATTTGTAAATGTGAAGATTACCAAGGCCTACGATTACGACATTGAAGGCGAAGTGGTGTAAGATTCATTTCTTACTTACGCATTAAAACAAAAAGGCGATACATATTTAACAGTATCGCCTTTTTTATCATTTTAACTAAGATCATTTCATCATCGGATATTTCTCTACCTTATTATTCACTGCAGGTAATGTTTGCAGGAACCGGTAAATGGCTTTCAGGTCAAAATCATCCATTTGTGCATACAGAGTCCAGGGCATGATAGAATTATTTTTACCCGGGTTCGATTTATATGCAGCAGGGTCACGATAGTTCTTGAATTTATCCAGGAACATCTGTTCTGTCCATTTGCCGATACCTGTTGTTGAATCGGGAGTGAGGTTTGATGAAGTAACGGTAAAAATACCCAGGTCAAACACCCTTCCGTAAACCCATCATCTTGTTCATCACAAATCCTTTATTATCCATCTGGGTATGGCAATCCATGCAGGCTGATATGTTCCACATATATGCCCCATATGCCACTATGTTTGAAACATCAGGTTTCATGTTGCTGTCTGGGGATGCACTCCTCGTGGTGGGTAGGCAAGAGAAGCAGGTATTGCCAACTTGCGATCGGGTACTTTATTGCTGTTAGGTTTGAGTGTGCGTATATAAGCGATGATGCTATACACATCTTCTTTGCTCATGGTATTGTAGTGAGGATAAGGCATAAGGGGAAACAGGGTATCTCCATTTTTATTGACACCCCTTGTTATAACCCGGGCAATATCCTCATCTGTCCATTTACCAATGCCATTAACTGTATCTGGTGTGATATTCCTGGCATAAACTACCCCCGGTATTCCCAGTTTTTCGTTGAATTCTTCACCACCCATGCCTTCGGTACCTTCTTTTATCGGACCGGAGAACTGGCTAAAATCACGCTGGCTATGGCAGTCAATGCAAAGAGAAACATAATGAGCAAGATACTTACCCCTTGCTACCATTTTCTTAACTGAATCCTCATTGCTGGCAGTTGCGTCAGCAGATTTTTTGTCTTCGTTGTTGCAGGAATAGAAAATGCTGAGTGATGAAAGGAAAAGGACAAGGCATATCGCCAGCCCAAAATAGTTTCTGTTCATAAGTGAAGGTTTGGTTTTGAAATTTCTGTCAGGATGCAAAAAATGAAAAAATAACTGATAAATGCAAGCCCTGTTGGTAAATAGCCATACTTTCCACAAAGGATGGGGGAAATTAACAGAACTATCCATTTTTGTTTTCAGGATTGATGTAAGTTTGTTGTTTAACCAGCCAAGGCAACGAATTTTAAATGGATTGTACATCTACCAGAACAGCATACGGTAAAACCGGTTTTTTTTCGAAGATCATCGAGGATTATTTGAAGGAGGAAAACAAACTCAGTCCTTTTTACAGTCACCCGGTATCTGTTGATGGTGTTAAAGCTGCTATTAAGGAGAGAAAGGAATATCCAACAAACAGAAAATTACTGGTTGCAGAATTGGAAAAACAGTATGCCGGCGAAAATATCTCTACCCAACAGCAGGCAAACATAAAGAAACTGAGTAATGATAATTGCTTCACCGTTACTACAGCGCATCAACCCAATATCTTTACCGGGCACCTTTATTTTGTTTATAAAATTCTTCATGCAGTTAAACTGGCTGAGTTTTTAAACACAAAGATCAAAGACAGCCATTTTGTACCGGTCTTTTATATGGGCAGCGAAGATGCCGACCTGGAAGAACTAGGCCATGTGTATATCAACGGCATCAAACATGAGTGGAAGACAAAACAGACCGGAGCAGTTGGCCGTATGAAAGTGGACAAATCCCTGGTGAAAATGCTGGATGATATTTCCGGTGAAATAACTGTTCACCCTTTTGGTGCAGCCATCATTGATCAGATGAAAGCCTGTTATACCGAAGGATCAACCATTGAGCAGGCAACTTTTAAACTTATTAACGGATTGTTTGGTGAATATGGCCTGCTTGTACTGCTGCCGGATAATGCCGGGCTGAAAAGGGCTTTCATCCCGGTAGTGGAAAAAGAACTTACCGAAACATTTTC
>JBGANE010000025.1:0-36304 GCA_044222465.1 Ferruginibacter sp. | reverse complement strand
CCCGGGTTCTTTTTGTTATCAAAGGAGCGTTGTTTACCAATGAACTTCATCCAACTCTACAATACCATACTGGTTATCCAAATCAAATAGCTTTACCTCCATTTTCATATTTTCTCTTTGAAAATTTTTAAATACAACCACCCTGATAAACATCGGTATATTGTCCAAATAAGAGTTACTATAATTATATGCATTTACTTTTATTCTATATCTACCTTTAACGGCATTTTTAATTGCATATTCGCTAACCCCATTGCCATTCCAGTAATTATTCAATAGGCGGCCCCCGTTTATGGTATTTTCATTTATATAACTGCATATGGCTTTTTTAGGTTCAGTAATCTGCAGAAGATTGGTTCCGATATAATTACTTTCTACCGTTAGCCTTAAATCTACCGGCAATGATCTAATCAGATTTGGGTTGATATAGGAAATATCAAAATCATTTTTATGTATGGTAATAATTGCATTCATCTCAGTAAGGACAATTTCCTTAATATTACTGTATGAATCTTCACTAACAGGTGCTGTAATTATTGCATAGTATGTTTTAACAGCGGTTTCGTAATTCTTATTTTGAAAGTACGCCAATGCCAGGCTCCTTTTTATCAGTATATTATTTTCATCTGTACTTAGAAGCCCTTTATACACTTCAATAGCTTTATCAAAATCTTTCCATTTTTCATACATATAAGCTGTCAGCATTAACCCATGAGTACTTCCCTTAGATAATTCAATGGCAGTGTAAAGTATTTGATGTGCATGATCCCTATCCCCCTTTTCAAAAAAATAATCTGCCATCCCAAAATGAAAGCTAACATTTCTGTTATTCCCTATAGCTAATTCCAGATATTTATCCCAGCGTTCAGAGGAAAGTGCTTTTGCAATTTCCTGCATATAGTCTACATCTTCAATGCTGCTCAATTTATAGGTAGTCCAGGTAGTAGAATAACCATATGATCGCTTTCCTTTTTTTGATGTGACTATAAATGCACCATTCGATCCATCAGGGCCAAAGATGGCTGCTGCTGCAGGCCCTTGTAATAAAGTAACATCTTCAATATCATCTGTATTTATATCGTCTGCTGCAACTCTTGTACCATCCAATACATATAATATCCCCGTACTGCCGCTAAGTGAATTCACTCCATGCAAGCGTATTGCACCAGTACTGCCTAATTTTGCACCGGACTGGCCACGTAGCTGAATACCGGCCACCTTACCTGCCAGCGCTTCATTTATATTTGTATTACGGATTGTATTTAGTTGCTCAGAGTATATTAACTGCGTATTAGTGGCTGACATTTTTAGACTACGCCTGACACCATAGCCACCCGAAACTACAACTTCTTTTAAATTGCTCGTTGCGCCATTAAAATCAGTTTGTAATCTAGACGAAGAAGTGATAAAATCGTTTTTAGCAGATGGGGAATTTTCAGTATTGGTAATATTTTGAGGGTTTGGCAAGGGTTTACTAAGGTCAATCAATGCTTCATTTTTATCCCACCATGCAATTCTTTTGTTATAAACATTCACAACAGATTCCAAGGCATCCTGTTCTGTAAATGTTTTAAGAGCGGCTATTTTATATTCAGGCCTATATACATAATTCATCTCTGCACATTTTTCCTCCAGTTCTTTCGGTGGGGCTATACTGTATTTAATATAATCTTCTATTCTTTCCAATACAAGAAATGAAGTTTGTGGTGTAACCACTTTTTCAGTAAGCCCGAATATGATCATGTTCTGCCATCCATAATATCTTTCGTTGCCATACATTAAAGAGTCATATGCTTTCAGCATTCTTATTTTTTTGTATGAGACATCATCACAATTCTCATCAGGAGTTAAAAAGTAATTCACAGATCTATATATTACACTGTTATTACCATAAATTAATTCCAGGTTATCGGGCCTATCAATAGTTCCACTTAGTAAAATACTGCTGCCTAGTTTTATTGGAAACCCTTCGTTAATCCTGATATTTTTTGTATTGTACTTGAACAGGAAGTTTTCGACTGTATCTAATCTATTTTACCGCATCATTAACTGCAGTAGAATATAGGTCTATAATAGATCCCCCGGTACTGCCAGAGATAGAATACAATTTATTGTAATTATTAAAATAGGTATAATTATTAGGATATCTATAATTTGATACTATACAATAAACAGGTACTGTCCCCAGCTTTGGTTGAGCATTTCCAATTGAATTTATCCCATCAGAAAAAAGTAAGACAGCATCTGCCAGCACATTGTTGAAATTAAGTTTACCAAGTTCTGTTGCACCGGCATATTCATAATTGAGCAGATAGTAACGTATTGTATTAAAACTATCCTTCCCCCTGTTAAACGCAATTACACCCCGCAACTCTTGGTTAAAAAGAATGACATTGGTTTTATCAATTTTATTTTCCGAAATATATTTTTCGAGGAAATCAAGTTCTTTTTCTAAATTTCTTTCCTTGCCTGATAAGGAGACATCCCAATAAACATTTATGGATTTTGGTTTAGTAAAATAATATTTTGGGGCTGTTGGGTATACCCGTATTAAAAAATGTGACTTATCCACACCCTTGGTAACGCATATTTGGGACTGTTCCGTAAACTGGTTAATAGAAAATGAGATGGGTTTATTTAAAAAGATATTTTTTGTTTGCCATGATAATAATGCTGCATTATTATCCATATCAAATAATTGATTTTCTAAAAGGCCCTCATTTACATAAGGAATTGAAGTCGTGGTATTAACATTTATATCCAAGCGGAAGTCAGCAGTATTGTCAAAAAATTTTAGAGGAAGATTATAAATCAGTTTCGAATTTTCTTCCTCCATCATTTGCGTAATAGTAAATTTAATTTTACGGCTGCTTTTTGCTGCTATGGGATAAATACGAATACTGTATTGATTTTGCCAGTTCATCTGCAAAATAGCGGGGTCAATCTTTTTGCCAACAATTGCACTGTAAGCCCGGTTTGCTTTCCACCTTTCTTCAATGCTTCCTTCCCTGTACTTACCGTTTAACTCAAGTTGAAAGTCTGTAATAACCTGGCCTCTTTTCAATTCAAAACCCCTATAGCCCTCAACTTCCTGTTCTCTGGGATTATAAAATTCCATCTCAATAATTGTAGTAGCAATAAAGGAATTTGCCTCTATTGAGATGTTACAACTTTTTAACTCTACAACCTGGTCAAATAATTTTTGTTGCGCTTTACTTTCTTTAGCAGATAGTAATATAAAAAGGAGGAGGAATATTTTCTGCATAAACTGTTTTTTACAGGATGCAGAAAGAAATATTTTTACATAATAAAAATTTAAAACAACCTCCCCTGCCCTCCCGGAACCTGGAACTTACTCCTGTCTAAACTCCATTCCTCAGCATTCATCTTATATAACTTACCATATTTTTTATACTGTTGCTGCACCATCTGTGCAATACTGCCTTCACCTCTCATGCGTACACTCCAGCGTGTGTCATTCACTTTTCCATCATGGCTTTGCTCAATTAAGTGCCACACTTTATCGGCCCGGTCAGGGAAATTCTTATACAGCCAGTCGTGGAATAAAAATTTAATGGCTCCGTTCAACCGAATAAATGTATAGGCAGTAAATGTTGCTCCATTATCTCTTGCTGCCTTCATGATGCGTTGCATCTCATGTTCATTTAATCCAGGTATCATTGGCCCCATCATTATACCCATGCGTACGCCTGCACTGCTGAGCTCATTGATCACTTTTAGTTTTTGCTTGGCTGTGGTTGTTCTCGGTTCCATTGTTCTGCGCAGGTCTTCATTGAACGAGGTAATAGATACCATGGCAGAAACGATCTGTTTTTTCCCCATTTCCTGCAACACATCTTTGTCTTTCAGTATCCATGAATTTTTGGTGAGAATCCCCACCGGTTGGTTGAATTCATTGCATACCTCCAGTAGCCCTCTTGTTAAACGGTAAGTTTGTTCTGCCGGTTGGTAACAATCCGTATTACCACTGAGCATAATGGGTGTGGCATCCCATTTCGGGTGCATGAGAAATTTTCGCAACAGCTGTGGTGCATTTTTCTTGACCAGTATCTTCTGTTCAAAATCCAGTCCGGCACTATAGCCCCAGTATTCATGCACATTACGGGCATAGCAGTAGATACAGCCATGTTCGCAACCGGCATAGGGATTCATGCTGTACATCATACCCACATCAGGGCTATCCACTTTGTTTACAATAGTTTTAGGAAATGTTTCAATATACTGCGTTGGCTTATTTGCTTCTTCCCAGTCATCAATGGCTTCAATGTGTTCTTTTGTTGTTTCATTTTTTAAGAAGCGGTTCTTCGTGTTGATCTGTGCGCCCCTGCCAGCTTTGTACTGAATTTTTTCTTCCTGGCCGGATACTTTTACTTTATAATGGTCTTGTTTTAATTTATCATCCATATTTATTTACCACAAAGGGCACAAAGAATAATCACGAGGTACACAAAGAGCCTTTGTGATCTTTGTGTTTTACTTAGTGTACTTCGTGGTAAAATCAGCCAAATAACTTACCCTGTTTTGTTCCTGATGACAGGTTCTGAAACTCAAAACGTCTTGCGATCTCGTATTTCATTTCTCCTACAGGGCGTTTTAATAACAACATACTATCTGCAATGAACCTGCCGGTAAAATGTTTGTTACTGAATTCCAACCACCCTTTTTCATATTGCCAGGGTTGTAATTTTCTTGCAATAGTGAGATGTGGTTCCATGATAAAATGCGGTTTGTTGTCATCATTGATCTTCATGAGCCTTTGTGCTTCTGTTCTTATCATTTTTACAAGATCTTGTATAGGAACTTTAGAAGTTATATTGATGTAGATAGTATGAGAAGGGAAGCTGCCATAATCTTTTAATTCCACTTTTACCGGGTGATAGCCCATGGCGATCATTTCAAGCCTATTCAATATTCTTTCTTCTGCAATACCATATTGCAGGAAATTCACCAGTGTTATATGTGGCTTACCCCACCTGGCATGGGCGGATTGATATTTTTCGGCAAACTCAGTTTTTACCTTCAATATCTTATTCCACAACTCCTCGTGTGGTTGCAATACCAGCAGGTATTCAAAAACTTTATACCCGGGTATAAGATCAGCAACAACCAGCCTCTGTTTGGGCGGTGAAGGCTCAAGGATTGGCCTTGCTTTCTCTTTTGAGAGAGATTTTTCCATAAATAATTGCTTTTTCAACTTTTTACTCCTAATTTTATTAGTATAAATGTACTAAATTATTTAGTTTTACGAAAAATATTTTTATGGACGGGGAACAATTTTACAGTCCTGCCTATAAAGGCAGCAAGCAATACACACAACAGGAAATAAAGACCGCCAATGCCACCGGCTTTGGTGCTGCAGCCGATGACTATATGGAACGAGGCGTTGACCTGAATGAACAACTCATTCGCAACAAGCCGGCCACTTTCTTCTTTCGTATGAAAGGCGATGCAATGACAGAAGCCGGGATCTTCGACAATGACGTACTCATTGTGGATCGCTCTTTGAAACTGATGAATGGAAAGATCATCGTAGCTGTATTAAATGGTGAGTTGATGGTGAGGCGTTATCACAAGAATTTTTCATCATCATTCCTGGTTCCGGAGAACAGCCGCTATAAAACAATCAACCTGGAAGAGTTCAGCGATTTTATGCTGTGGGGAGTAGTGATATATGCTATCAGGTCGCTTGAGTAACCAGCCCGAAGTTTGATATAAATATTCTATCATCATAAACTTTGTAGTATGCCTTTCATTAAAATATGGGTTCATCTGGTTTGGGCCATCAAAAACAGGGAGTCTTTACTTACAAAAGATGTCCGACAGAAGCTGTTCAATCACATTAAAGAAAATGGGTTGACTAAAGGAATTCATGTTGATTTTGTAAATGGTTATACAGACCATGTACATTGTCTTATTTCATTAAACCCAGATCAGAATATTTCAAAAGTGGCGCAATTACTGAAAGGGGAAAGTTCATATTGGATAAATAAGAATAACCTGCTCAGCAATAAGCTCGAGTGGCAGGATGAATATTTCGCTGTATCTGTAAGTGAGTCCGGTGTTAACAGGCTGAGAGAATATATCAAAAATCAAGAGGCACATCATGCGAAAAAAACCTTTCAGCAGGAGTATGATGAATTTATGGCCAAATATGGATTTGAAATGATGAAGGGCTAAAGCCCTTTTGTTTTTGTTTTCACATTTATCCTCGCCCTAAAGGGCGAGGCAATTCAGGGCGAGGCAATTCATGAATTGCTCTGGTGAATTGCTCCGGGCTTCAGCCCGGAGATAAAAGGATAAACCAACCATAAACTGGGCTTTAGCCCAGATAAAATAATGAAAGCAATTGTAGATTGTAACAACTTCTATTGTTCCTGCGAACGCCTGTTTCAGCCAAACCTGGACAAGAAGCCAGTTGTGGTATTGAGCAACAACGACGGCTGTATTATTTCACGTAGCGATGAAGCCAAGAAACTGGGTGTAGCAATGGCTGGTCCCTACTTTCAGGCAAAACCACTCATAGAGAAACACAATGTAGCAACCTTCTCATCCAACTATAACTTATATGGTGACCTGAGTTGGCGAGTAATGGAGACGTTGCGGATAATACTGGGACAAAAAAATGTGGAAGTGTATTCTGTGGATGAATGTTTTTTAGACCTCGATGGGTTTGCAGAAAAGGACCTGCCTTTACTGGGTTTACAAATAAGAGAAACCGTAGAGCGTTGGACGGGCATTAAAGTATCTGTCGGCGTAGCACCCACTAAAGTGTTATGCAAGGTTGCTAATCATCTTGCCAAGAAAAATAAAGAGGTTACCAATTGTGTAGTGTTGTTAGACAGTCCTGAAAAAATCACAGCCGCATTACAAAAGACCCCGGTTGAAGACATTTGGGGTGTAGGCAGGCAGTATGCAGCGAAATTAAAATACGGATGGAATGTTCATACTGCATTTGAATTGAGTAACCTGAGCCTTGAGTTCGGACATAAATTCCTGGGCGGTGTGGTGGGTGTCCGTCTCATAAAAGAACTCCGTGGAGAGCCAACTATAGATATGGAAGATGAGTTGGTGAACAAGAAGATGATCGCCACCACCCGAATGTTTGGAAACCCGGTTGGTAATATAAGTGATATAAAAGAGGCGGTGGCAACTTACACTTCGAGAGCAGCAGAAAAATTACGCAGACAATACGGTGCGGCGAAAATTATAAGTGTTTTTGTAGTGACAAAAGACCAGGACCATATGCTTAACTTTAAAAAAAATGGTACCATCAGTACCTTCACCACATTACCCGCTGCTACTTCATTTACTAATGAACTGATAAAGCCCGCTGTTGAATTAGTTGACCAATTGTACGAAGAAGGGCAACTATACAAAAAAGCCGGTGTAATGCTGAGCGGCATTGTACCGGATGCTTCCATACAGGGCAATTTATTTATACCCGAAACCAACAACTGCGGGAGAAAGCTGATGGGGATGATAGATAATATTAACTTCAGCCAGCGGGATGATGTGTTGAAATTTGCAGCCAGTGGCACAACAAGAGATTGGAAGATGCGGCAGGAACTGAGAAGCCCGAGGTACACCACCCGCTGGAATGAACTGTATGAAGTACATTAACCAAATAAACCTGTTTGGGTGCCGCCCTCTATGAATTTAGGTTTTACCAGGTTCACCCCAAGTTCCTTATTCATTTTATCTACCAGATAAACGGTGAGTTCCGGTGAAGTGGCTTCATCATGCATGTGCATGAAAAAATATAATTCTTGTATTCCTTTATCCAGCCAGTACTTCATTCGTTTCACCCAATCATCAGTACGGGTATAGTCAGACTTATGCAAACTATTGCCCACATAGCGGATAAAAGTTTTAGGCAATGTCAGGTACATATGGGCGCAATCCCTTCTCCCTGCAGTATCTGTGATCACGGCACCAATGTTCATTTCTTTAAGCTTAGAAAATAATTCTTCTGCCAGTTCCGGTTTTTTGAACCAATCAGGATGCCTTACTTCCATGAAAAACTGCAGGTCGGTTGGCATTGATTTCAGAAACTCAAACAATTCTTCTTTGCGCTTTGGTGAAAATGCTTCACTCACCTGTACGAATATCGGGCCCAGGAATTCTTCAAACGCCACAATGCCCCGGAAAAATTCATTGGTTATAAAATTCTTTCCTTTCAGGCTTCCTCTGTGGGTAATGCCCTGGTACATCTTTGGACAGAATTTAAAATCCTTTCCGGCTGCTTTAGCCGTCCATTTTTTTATTCCTGCATCTCCATATACTTTATAATGTGTGGCGTTCAGTTCAATGCTGTTATAATGGTTCACATAATGATCCAAGAAATCTTTTTCCTTTGTCTTGGGCGGATATATCTTCCCCACCCACTCCGTTCTGCCCCATTTGGCACAACCCACATACACTTTGGGCTGGTTTGCCGGTTTACCCTTTAAGACAACTTTATTGAAGGCGGGGTCTGCCGGCAGGGAAAAATCAATTTTGTCCAGTTCTTCTTCCGGTACTCTTCCAAAATCCATCGTTTGTTTATTTTGAATACTAAAAGTAATGCCTTGTTTCCAAAACCTGCTGCCCTAAATCCTTTAAATTTGCAGCCACTATAAAGAACTATGCCAGGAGACAATAAAAAAACATGTGGGGTTATCGGTGCCGGTGTATCCGGACTGGCAGCAGCTATCCGCATGCACAATAAGGGATATAAAGTGACCGTATTTGAAGTCAACCCTTTTCCGGGGGGAAAATGCTCAAGCGAATCTAAGGATGGCTACCGTTTCGATATGGGTCCATCGGTTTTCACTATGCCGCATTATGTTGATGAACTTTTTGTTCAATCAGGCAAAAATCCAAGAGATCATTTTAATTATATAAAGCTTGACCCTGTATATCGCTATTTTTTTGAAGACGGCACTATGCTGGATGCCTGGCATGGCAAGGAAAAGTTTGCCGAACAAATTGCAGCCAGGACTAATGAAAAGGAAGAAGATATCATTCATTACCTGGAAAAGACAAAAACAGTTTACGATCTCACCGAAGAAGTGTTCCTCCAGAATTCATTGCACAAGCTGAAGAATTTTTTTACCTGGCCGGTATTCCGCGGTTTCCTGAATTTTGGAAAGATAGGTGCATTCGACACTATGAATGGGTCCAATCAAAAAGCATTCAAAGATCCAAGACTGGTAAAAATATTCAACCGCTATGCCACTTATAATGGCTCCAGTCCTTACTTAGCTCCCGCCACACTTAATGTGATCGCTCATGTTGAAATAATGAAGGGTGCTTATTATCCCGAAGGTGGTATGGTAAGCATCACCCGTTCACTGGCAAAGCTGGGTGCAGACATTGGGGTAAAATTTAATTATTCAACAGCCGTAAGAGAGATCATCATTGAAAATAAAAAAGCAGTTGGCATAAGAACAGATAAAGGAATTGAGAGTTTCGATGTTATCATCAGCAATATGGATGTATACAACAGCTACAAAAAACTGATACCAAATGTAAAGCGACCAACAAAAACCCTTGATCAGCCAAAATCGAGTTCGGGTATTATCTTTTACTGGGGGATAAAGAAAGAATTTGAGCAACTGGGCTTGCACAATATTTTCTTTGCTGATAATTATGAAGAGGAGTTTGATACAATATTCAGCAAAAAAAAGATCTATCATGACCCTACTATCTATGTAAATATTACCAGCAAACATACTCCTGATGATGCACCTCCTGGCTGTGAGAACTGGTTTGCCTTCATTAACGTGCCCAATAACCAGGGACAGGATTGGGATGCATTCATCGCCGAAGCGAGGGAGAATATGATCCGGAAATGCAACCGGGTACTGAAAACCGATATTCGTCCGTTGATAGAATCAGAAATGGTATTTGACCCAAGAGTTATTGAAAGCCGTACTTCGAGTGCATTCGGGGCTATCTATGGTAATAGTTCCAATAACAAGTTTGCCGCATTCTTACGTCATGCTAATTTCTCAAAGGATATAAAAAATCTTTATTTCTGCGGAGGTAGTGTTCATCCCGGGCCAAGTATTCCGCTATGCCTTTTATCAGCCAAGATCACAACCAATCTCATTAAATAATTGTTGGCAGCAGGGGGTGATTGGGTTAAATTTGCACCGTTTATCAAAACAGGCATGAGCCCGGTCTTATACAATGAGCAATACGCCGATCATAGAGACAAAGGATCTCACCAAGACATTTAAGAATGCTACCGAAACTGCTGTGAACGGGATTTCACTTTCCATCAACCGAAACGAGATATTCGGATTGCTTGGCCCCAACGGCGCCGGCAAGACAACCACCATCTCTATCCTTTGCGGATTGTTTCCTCCCAGCAGCGGAAAGATCATGATCAACGGAAAAGATTTTCAAACGGAACCTGAACAGATCAAAAAGATCATCGGTGTCGTGCCGCAGGATATAGCGCTCTATCCCACGCTCAGCGCAAGAGAGAACCTGGAATTTTATGGTAGCATGTACGGCTTGCATGGAAAAGAACTGAAAGACAAAATTGAAAGCTGGTTAAGGAAATTGGGATTAACAGATGCAGCTAAAAGAAAAATATCTACCTATTCAGGCGGAATGAAAAGAAGGGTAAACCTGATCGCCGGTATCTTACATGGTCCGAAAATTTTATTTCTCGACGAACCTACAGTTGGTGTGGATGTGCAAAGCCGGAATGTGATCATTGAGCATTTGAAAACGATCCATGCCGAAGGTGCTACCATTATTTATACTTCTCACCACATGGAAGAAGCGGAAAATTTCTGCACAAGAGTATCCATCATTGATTATGGAAAAATATTGACCGAAGGAACACCAGCTGAACTGGTCAGCCGGCACAATGCAGGCAACCTTGAAACGGTGTTCCTGAATCTTACCAAAAGAAAACTGAGAGACTGATGATATATAAACTATTGGCAACGGTTAAAAAAGAAGCGCTTCTTCTTCTTCGGGATAAGATAGGGCTTTCTATACTTTTCATCATGCCAATGGTTCTCATTTTTGTTATGACACTTGTGCAGGACTCTGCTTTCAAAACGATCAACGAAAAGGGTATACCGGTGATCCTTATTGACAACGACCAGGATTCGCTTGGTATACAAATAAAACAAGGACTAAAAAGTAACGACCTTATTTCACTCAGTGATAATATTGATGGCAAACCTGCAACAGTTGAACTTGCACAGAAAGCCGTCTCCGAAGGAAAATTCCTCATAGGCATTGTTATTCCGAAGTCAGCAACAGAAGCCATTCGGAAAAATGTAACTGAGCTGGTAAATGAAACACTGAGCAGTGATTCAGTAACATTAAAAAAAGCATCAGAAAAACAGGATTCAGTCGAGATCACAATCATGATTGACCCGATAGCAAAAAAGTCCTTTCTGCTTTCTGTTACGAGCAATCTCCGGGAATTCATTTCCGAAGTGAAGACAAAGATCATGTTTCAGACCTTTGCTGAACAAGTGGCCGAAGTGATCCCCGATAAGAGCAATACACCCAAAGATTCTTATAAAAAATCCCAGATCATCACTTATAAAGAAGTGTATGCTTCCGAATCGGAAGACAAGATCGTTCCAAATGCAGTGCAGCACAATGTGCCAGCGTGGACCATCTTCGCTATGTTCTTTATTGCTATTCCTCTCTCCGGAAGTATCATGAAAGAAAAAAATGAAGGAAGTGTTTTCCGGTTGCATACGATGCCTACCCCATACCTGTTACTGGTAAATGGTAAGATCATCGTGTATGTGATCGTATGCCAGATACAATTCCTTTTAATGCTTTCTGTGGGCCAGGTATTCTTACCTATGCTTGGGTTACCGGCGTTGGTTTTAGGAAACAGCCTGCTGGGTATTTCCGTTCTTACGCTTGCCACAGCATTTGCAGCCACGGGTTATGGTGTTATGGTAGGAACGCTTGCCAGCACCGAACACCAGGCAGCAATCATGGGATCACTGTCTATCATTTTACTTTCTGCACTCGGAGGTATTTGGGTACCCAGTTATGTAATGCCCGAAGTGATGCGTAATATCAGCGCCTGGTCGCCACTCAACTGGTCGCTGGAAGGGTTTTATAAATTATTCTTAAGAGGCGGACATGTATCGGATATTATGGGAGAAGCGCTGAAGCTGATGATATTCTTCTTTATTACCATGGCTGTCACTTCCATCGCTAACCGTAAAAAAAGATCTGTGTAAATATGAACGAACAGGCTATCATTGAAGAAATAAAGAAATATATTGAGAAGAATATTCTTTCTTCATCGGTGAAGATTGATGCAGACACCGATCTCAAAAGCGCTGGTATTGATTCCTTTTCCACGGTGGAGATCATTCTCTTCATAGAACGTAAATATGGCACTTCAATCCCTGATGATAAACTGATACCAGAAAACTTTAAAACACTCAGGTCACTTGCTTCCACGGTGCATGGGTTAATACACTGATGCCGCTGTAAAAGAAACTCATGTTATGCAATCATTCAACAAAGCCCTGCTTCCTGAAAAAGTTATCCTTAGCGGCGCTGATTGCTTTCATTTAGTGCTCGATAAACATGCGCAAAAACATGGTGCAGGGGGCAATGTGATGCGTAAAGTATTTTATTTCGATACCCCCTTATCTTCTGAAGAAATTCACGTCCTGCTTAAAAGATCACCTGTCATTTACTGGCTTTGTAATATCAGGCTTGATGAAGGTTTTTTATTTCAATCTCCGTGCTGGAGGTTCATTGATAAAGGCAATGAGATCATGCTGTATACACACACCGTTGCAGTTGAGAACGAAATTCCCCGGGAGATCCTTTCCCGTGACATTAACATACGATCAGAACGATTTATTGAAGCCGACCTGGTGTACTACCCTTCAGGCGCCTGTACATTTATTCTTTCGTGGAATCATATTTTGCTGGATGCAAAGGGCACTACCCTTTTATTTAAACACCTGAACAACCTCTCAGAAAACAAACCGGAAGATTTCGATCTATTCTTTCCCGCCAAGGAGAAAAAGCCCGGCATTATCACACACGTTCGTAATATGTACAAGGTGAAAGCCTTTATACAAAATTCCGCCAAACCACCAGTTCGTTCATTGGCAGAAAAAAGGATAAGGAGTGAAGAAGGCATTACTGCAGCTAAGATCATTTCATTTAATACAGCCGAAACAAAAAAGATCAATGAGAATGCTTTTAAGACAGGCAGCAGGTTTGGCCCTACTCTATTCCTGATAGCCTGCTGTTCATATATTGTTGATCAACTTAGCCGGCAAAAAAACAGATCAGGAGACCTCTGGTTACCTGTGCCTTATGATGGCAGACTAAAAGGTGCAACAGGCCCGCTTATTTCCAATTGTGTATCTTTTTTGTTTTACCGCATTCCTCAAAATGAACTAAGCAGCGTAACAAAAACCGTAAAGCATTTAAGTGCACAGATGATGAGCCAGATCAAAGACGGCATCCCCCAGAAATACACTCTGTTCCTGGATATGATGCGGCATGTTCCACTCTGGTTATATTATTTCCTGGTGAGTAAGACAGGAAAAGGAGTATTTGCCAGTTTCCTGTACACCTCCACTGGAGATAATTTTAATGACCTGCGCTCATTGTTCGGGGAACCGATACGTGGTATCAATATGATCCCGGCACTTACTTTCCCGCCGGGCCTTACCTTTGTTTTTCTAAAACATGATGACCAGTTGAGTGTAAACATTGCTTACTCTCCTGATACCATCAGCAAAACTGATCTAGATTTTATTGAGCAGCAACTAAAACAAATCTTACCAGGCGATCATTAATGGATACAATTGAATATACCGACATTGTAGTGTTGGGCGGTGGCTCAGCCGGCACTGCTGCTGCCATAGCAGCTTCACAACAGGGATTAAAGGTTACACTCATTGAACGTAATTCTTTTTTGGGAGGGAAAGCAACAGCAGCGGAAGTGGGAACGGTATGCGGTCTTTACCACTTCAGCAAAAATGGAAATTCAGAATACATAGTAAAGGGATTTGTAAAAGATTTTGCTGAAACACTACAGCAAAGGTCAGGAAGTAACCCCTTACACAATGCCGAGGGGCTGCATTATCTTCCTTATAACATTGATGCATTTAAAAGTCTTTGCCTGCAATTACTCAGCAATCATGATGTGCGTATTTTTTTCAATGCGGTTTTAAAAAATGTGGTCACCGAAAATGAAAAGATGGTTTCTGTTTCTGTGATTGCAGGAGGTAAACCGGTCACTATCTTTTTCAAATCACTCATCGATTGTTCTGGCGACAGTGTGATCAGCAGCGCTGCCGATCTGCCCCTCATCAAAGCTGGCAATTACCAGGCAGCTGCACAGGTATTTACTATGGAAGGTGTTACAGAAGATAACGAAGGTCGTCTTGGATTGATCATGGTAAAGGCTTTGAAAGCTGCTATTGATAAAGATATCCTTCCTGAATTCTACGACCGGGTTTATATTGTACAAGGTTCATTGAAAAATAATTGTGTGCGTTTGAAGATCGGTATCCCATTACCGGTTACATATGCACCCGGAAATTTACAGGAACTGAAAACAGTGGCACAGAGTTTTGTTGACAACCTTTCTCAATTCTTAATAAAAAATGTAGCTGCATTCAGGCATGCCTCTGTTCAACATATAGCTCCGGAAGTAGGTACACGTACCGGCCTGAGAAGTATAGGCAAATACCTGCTTACTGAAGATGATATATTGCAATGTCGCAAATTCCATGATGCTATTGCTAATTCATCCTGGCCTATTGAAGAATGGGGCCAACAGCGCCGGGTGAAAATGCGATATTTTGCCGAGCATGATTTTTACCAGGTACCGGCTGGTTGTCTTCAATCTAACTACATATCAAATTTATTTTTTGCCGGCAGAAATATCTCTGCAACTGATGGCGCTATTGCCAGTGCAAGGGTAATGGGTATTTGCCTGCAGACAGGTTATGCAGCCGGATGCATGGCTGCTGCCGAAGCGTTAGAGCGTTCTCAAAATGAAGCTGTAAAACAGGTACAAAACGGACAATTGTAAGTATTTTAGCGGCATGAAAACCTGGCCTGTGTATGATATACTAAAGGATGCTGTTCATCAATGGCCCGATAACTCCGCCGTACACGACGAGTATGGGACGCTCAGTTTTAAGCAACTCTTTATTGAAACAGAAGAACTTCGCAACCACCTTTTGAAAATGGGTATTAAGGAAGGTATGGGCGTTGGTGTGATGGCTGCCAACGGAAGGAATTTCATCATCGGCATTTTTGCCGCTGTGGGTTGCGGTGCGGCGGTAATGCCTATGTCGCCTTTACTGAAACAGCCGGAGGTTGATGATATTCTTAAAGACGCCAAACTTCACGCTATCATCGACGATCGCTCAGGTATACAGCCACTGGCTACTATTGAAACAGTGATACCATTAAAGAATGGTTCCTTTCGTTTCGGTTTTACAAGTATTCATGAGTCGGTTGTATTTGCTCCCTTCGTCAATCAACCTGCATTCGTACGTTTTACTTCGGGTACTACCGGAAAATCAAAAGGTGTTATTGTTTCTCATCAATCAATTATAGACCGCATCATTACTGCAAATAAAGGATTGGAACTTGGCAACAATGATACCGTTGTGTGGGTGTTACCCATGGCTTACCATTTTATGGTTTCCATTGTGTTGTATGTGAAATTTGGAACTGCTATTGCTGTGGCCAAAGATTTTCTTGCCAGGAATATCATTGACGTAACCAACCGACACGGTGGTACATTATTATATGCTTCTCCCTTGCAGATAAAATTACTGGCAGGTGAGAACAGCAAGGAAATGATGCCTTCATTGAAAAAAGTGATCTCTACCTCTGCCGGCATTTCACCGGATATATGCAAAGCATTTACAAAAAGGTTCGGCATCGCTGTAAGCCAGGCTTATGGCATCATTGAAATAGGGCTCCCTATTCTAAATTATACAAAATCTGATCAACATCCCGAAGCAGTCGGTTATGCCGTACCGGGCTACACAGTTGATATCCTGGACGATAAACATCAACCTTTGCCAGCCGGGCAGATTGGCCAGCTTGGAATCAAAGGCCCCGGCATGTTCGATGCTTATTTAGTTCCCCCAACCCTGAGTAAAGATGTTTTAAAGAACGGATATTTTCTAACTGCTGACACTGCATCAAAAACAAATGATGGTTTAATAAAAATAGAAGGGCGTTCCAAATCAGTCATCAATGTATCAGGGTTAAAAGTGTTTCCCGAAGAAGTAGAAGCCGTGCTGGAAACTATACCGGAAATAAAACAGGCAAGGGTGAGCAGCAGCCCACATCCATTAACAGGGCAGATCATTGAAGCCGAACTTGTTTTGCATGAAGGCGTAACAGTGGATACGGAAGACATACTTACTTATTGTAAAAAAAGACTTTCTTCTTTTAAATCTCCACAGCGCATAAAAATTGTTGATTCTTTACCCATGACAGGGAGCGGTAAACTACAGCGACATTAATTGCTTTTCAGTTTTTCGTAGATCACAATATTCATCAGCACCAGCAGCATGCCGTAAAATACATCCTCAAAAGGGATAGTATAGATACGGATACCAAGATTCTCCATATCATTGTATTGTACAACAGGAATGGCTGTAAGAAACCCATTCACAATCAAAAAAGGAATAAGGCAGATAGCAAATGAAACCAGGAAGGATACGGCATCGAATCCTTTAAAATATTTCCTGAAAAAATAAATGATAAAAATAAAAGCTCCGGTGAAGATAAAGGTAAAGCCTGTATAATATTTATCACGATAAATTATCCCGGTGACCAGCAAAGTAGCTGCAAGTATCATTAGTAAAACATCGGCCTCCTTTTTTTCTTTTAGTTTAGGAAAATAAGCCCTGATACAAGCATAAATAAAAACACAACAATAAGGGACAATTAAAAAAAACAGTACTTCTTCAAGTGGAAGATTAATGATATGAATGCCGGTTACATAATTTTCATTGAAGCTCCATATTCCCTTTGAAGTGAAATATACATCCCAGGCAATGTACAATGCAGCTGGGAAGAACATAGCCGGAAAAAGGTATTTCCAGTTCTTATAAAATGCAACTTTCTTATCGAAGCTTAAAAACAGCGGCCCTGCAAGTGAAGCAGCCAGGATGAGAAAATATGTAAAATGTGAGTTCAAGTTTTGATAAAGAACAAACTCAGGCTGCATTTGTTTCTGCAACCGTCATCTCCTTTGTATTTCTTTTTTTGTCGGCTCTTACTTTATCCCAGTACTTTTTGTGCACCCATAACATGCCAAAACTTTCGCCGTTGAACCTGTCTAAATGTTTATGGTGCATTTTATGTGCCCAACGTATAGCACGTACATAAGTATTATTGCTACGGGTGAACCATTTTATCCGCTGGTGAATAATTACCTCGTGTACCAAAAAATAAGCAATGCCATACATGGTAAACCCGGCGCCAATGGGTATCATCCAGTAAACCTTATACATAACACCCAGCATGATGAGCAACCAGCTTGGTATGGCGAAGATGAGAAAGAAAGCATCATTCTTTTCAAAAAAGCCAGGCCCCTTTTGATGGTGGTCTTTGTGCAGGTACCAGCCAAAGCCGTGCATTATATAACGGTGAAGGCACCAGGTGAACCCCTCCATCAAAATAAAAGTAGCTAATGCAATTGCTATGTAAAAAAACCAGTTCATAAAATATCTATTAACTATTAATCCAAAAATGTCCTTAATATTAAAAAAAACATCAGCTGAATAAGTAACAAATTTACAGCGAATTTGTTTTGCTTATTGAATTTTGCAAAATGAAATACAGTCAGTAATAGAATACTTACTATAAACCAGCAGAGATAGTTAAATACAGGGATCGAACCATCTCCTTTCCAGGCCCAGTAGCCCAGTTTAACGGCTATGGGCTCCATCAACCAGTCAAAAAAAACAGCAAGTGTAGCGCCATCAACAATAACTGATAATGCTTTTAAAGTCATTGGGGTTTTCCCTGTGTCTGCCGAAATACGGTTTATGGCTTTCATCAATACGGTATAGATACTTATGCCGCTGCAATAAATGATAATAAACCAATTGACACCTATCAACAAAGGCACAGCTTGTATTTTATACCCCAGCACATTACCATAGCTATAATCACCAAAAAGCATTCCGGTATGTATTCCAATCATCTCCACAGCAATACCCACACAAAAGCAGGTTAACATGAAAAGAAAGAAATACATATTCTTCTCTCTTTGTGTCCATATCAACAAAGCAAACATCAACAACAAATTAACCGGTGTTGACTGAAGGAAGAAAGACTTATCAAAAAATAATAGTCCCACAATACCAATACTGTGAAACAAAACAGCAATAGCTGTAGCCACCTGGAATTTTGAAAATCTGTCTTTCACCTGGTTTTATATTGCTGATTGATCAGATGGTATTTTTTACAAGGTACTCTTCCATTTTTGGAAACGCAATCTTAAACCATTCGGTATATTTTTGCGGATGGGTTTGTATTGACCTTTTTACTTCTTCCACAGATTTATAGCAGTAATCACTTACTTCTTCTGCATCCGGAAAAATTTCTCCGTCGTACGTGCCAATAAATACATGATCAAATTCATATTCTGTAAGGCCGTTGTCGAAAGGTGCTTTGTAAATAAAGTCGAAAACTTTTTTTAATCCAATATCAAATCCCATTTCCTCATGCAGGCGTTTTTTTGCAGCGGCCAGGGTTTCTTCACCAGGTTTGGGATGACTGCAGCAGGCATTGGTCCACAACCCCCCGCTATGATATTTTTTATTCGCCCTCTTTTGCAAGAGAATCTCTCCTTTATCGTTGAAAATAAAAACGCTGAAAGCCCTGTGCAACAGGGCTTTTTGATGAACTTCCATTTTTTCCATTGTACCTATCGGCTCATCATTCTCATCTACCAGGATAACATACATAATTACTTTGCCTTTAGTATAAATTGAACTGACTTCTCAGGCCGGCTTTTGCCACGATATATGCTTTGCCATAATTGGGTATGCGGATACGTTGCTCTAAAATATCGGCAGGCGTTGTACGTTTTATTTTTTTGAACAGGGATAAATAATATTTGTAAGCCACATATACACCAAACCTTGCTTTTACAGGCAGATGCAAAATACCTTCGTACGCATTCTCAAAATCCGCTGTAATATCTTCCTCTATCTGTTTTTTCATGAAAGGAGTGAAATTTTTAAAATCCACTTCAGGAAAGTAAGACCTGTTCAATTGTTCATAATCAGCTTTTACATCCCTTAAAAAATTTACTTTCTGGAATGCTGCTCCCAGCGCCTGGGCAGATGGCCTGAGGTCATTGTACAGGTTTTTATCGCCTTCACAAAACACATAAAGACACATCAACCCTACAACCTCGGCGCTTCCATAAATATATTCTTTATACCCATTGCTGTTATATGCCGTCTTACTGAGGTCCATTTCCATGCTGTTGAAGAAAGCCTCTATCAGGTCGTAGTTGATATTATATTCCCTTACGGTGATCTGGAAACTGTGCAATATCGGGTTCAGGCTTATGCCTCTTTCAAGAGCTGCATATGTTTCTTTTTTGAACTCAGTCAGCAGCTCTTCTTTTTTATATTGATGAAAAGTATCTACAATTTCATCTGCAAAACGAACAAACCCATAAATATTGTAAATGGGTGTGCGTAGATCGGCATGCAAAAGTTTAATGGCACTGCTGAAAGATGTGCTGTATTTTTCTGTAACCGCTTTACTGCACTGCTGACTTACCTCATGAAAAAGTTTTATCATTTCTTAAAGCCTGTTTTGTTATTAATTGTTTTGTCAACCAAAATGCTTTGTCACTTCTTTGGCCACCACCTCTCCGCTTATCAGGCTGGGAGGTACTCCCGGCCCTGGCACTGTTAATTGACCACTGTAAAATAAGTTTTTTATTTTAATACTCCTGCATGAGGGCCTTAAAACCGCCGTTTGCATTAAAGTATTTGCCAAACCATAAGCATTTCCTTTGAACGAATTATAATCATCTACGAAATTGCTGATAGAATAGCTTTTTTTATAAATGATATTATTTTTTATCAGCTGGCCCGTCTTTTTTTCAAACCTGGCTAATATCTTTTCAAAATATCTTTCTCTTAATTCTTCCGTATCTGCACTAAGTCCGGCTGCAACAGGAATCAGGAAAACCATATTGTCGCATCCTGCTGGTGCAACCGTTTCATCTGTTACTGACGATACCGACAGGTAAAACAGCGGATCTACCGGCCATTGCCTGGTGGTATATATTTCGTTGCCATGCACATCAAAATCTGCATCAAAGAACAAAGAGTGATGAGGTAAACCCTCCAGTTTCTTATTCACTCCTACGTAATATAGTAAGCAACTGGGAGCCATCAATCTTTTGTCCCAGTATTTGTCACTATATGTTCTACAATTCCCGGGCAGCAATTTGGTTTCTACAAAATGATAGTCTGCAGAACCTACAACAACATCAGCATCATAAACAATATTTCCGTTTGCTACAACCTGTTTTGCCTGATTATTATAAACGCTTATTGCGGTAACATCTTGTTCAAAAATGAATTTCACACCCAACTCCATTGCTAAACGGTACATGCCATCAACAACTGCATACATTCCCTTTTTAGGATACCATGTACCAAGTTTGATATCGGCATAGTTCATCAGGCTGTACAAAGCCGGGGTATCTTTTGGTAATGCACCCAGGAACAACACCGGGAATTCCATCAGTTGCCGCAGCTTGGAATGCTTAAAATATTTACCAATGTGTTTTTCCATGGAGGTGAATACATCCAGTTTAAAAACACCCTTTATCGTATCCCAATCGAGGAACTCCGTCACTGACTGGCCAGGTTTATAAACGAGTTTGTTGATACCAACCTCGTATTTGTATGCAGCTTCTTTCAAAAATGCATCCAGCTTTTCGCCACTGCCAGGTTCAATACTTTCAAATAACTTTTTTAATTCGGCATAGTTTGCCGGAATATCTGTAATTCCATCCTGCCAGTAAATACGATATGATGGGTCCAGTCTTTCCAGTTCATAATAGTCTGAAACTTTCTTTCCAAAACTGGCAAAATACCTTTCAAACACATCGGGCATCCAGTACCAACTGGGCCCCATGTCAAATGTAAATCCATCAGCTTTCAGCTGCCGGGCCCGGCCCCCCGGGGTGCTCTGTTTTTCCAGTACCGTCACATCCCAGCCGGCTTTTGCCATAAAAGATGCGGCCGATAAACCTGCAAACCCACTTCCTATAATTACTACCCTTTTCAAAGTGCTAAAATAAGGCTATTGGTTTTAATTGTAAACAGTGTTATTGGGTATTCTTTTAATACCTGCTGATCTGCTGTTTCAGCAATTTCCTGGCAAAATGGATGCGGCTTTTGACTGTACCTAAGGGTTCGGAAAGGATTTCTGCTATTTCGTGGTATTTGTATCCTTCAAAATACAATTGAAAAGGATTCCGGAATATCTCGGGCAGGTTATGAACAGCCTGCAGAATCCCTTTCATAGAAAGAGTGACCTCAGCTGAATTTGCAATACCAGGCTGCTTATTATCGAGCAGGTAATCGTTGGGCGTATTGTCAAAGATGGTGTTTTGTTTTGCACTACGCCTGTAATTATTGATAAAAATATTACGCATGATGGTATACATCCATGCTTTAATATTAGTACCGCTGTTGTATTTTTCTTTATTGGCAAGGGCCCGGTATAATGTTTCCTGAACCAGGTCTTTTGCAGATTCAGAATCCCTGGTAAGGGTCATGGCAAATGGCTTTAAATAATTGGAATTATGAGCAAGCACTTGGTTAAATTCTAATGTAGACATAATGGTTTGTTTAACTTATTTAACGTAAAACTAAACAAAAAGTTTTTGAAAAAAAACATTTTTGTTTAATTTTTTTTGTTAAAAATTAAACATACTGTTTATCAATATATTATACCTGAGTATGCAGGAGGAGCTTAAAGGCCGTAAACAAATTCCATGACCTCGGAATATGATTTTTTGAAATGAACAAGTGGCAGGACCTTCTTTTCGTACGTGTGGGTTAACTGGCCGGATACAATCATAGGAGTACCGGTAAATTTTTTATTGACAGTTGTAATAAATTTTTCGAAGTTGAATTTTGGACCCACGGTGGTCAAATGAGTATAAAGATAATCGGGCTTTTTTAGTTTCAGCACATATTCAACATCATTGGCAGGAATACTACAGCCCAGGTAAATCGTACTTACCCCCCTGTTTTTGAGAAGATAATTCATGAATAACAACCCCAGTTCATGATATTCCCCCTCAGGTAAAAAAAGCAACACGCTTTTATTGATCTTCACCCGGTTGCTTATACTTTCAATGCCAGTAATTAATTTTTGCCGTATGATATTGGTCACCAGGTGTTCCTGTGCCGGGTTGATGTGGTTGGTCATCCAGAGTATTCCTATTTTTTCAAGAAAAGGGAAGATGATCTGTGTGATTGTTCGTTCTACCCCCCTGGCCGATATAAAATTATCTAGTATCTCTTCAAAGCTTTCCATATTCAGGTCAACCATGTTCTGGATAAGTGTATTCACCATTCTTTCCTGCTGGGCCTCCAGTTGGTTGAGGGAAAGGATCTTTTCCTTCATTTCCCCTTCATTCATCCGGTCAATATGTGAGATCTTGAAACCATATTTATTGAGCAGGGCTACATTCAGAATCTTCTTTAATTCTTCATTACTGTAAAAGCGGATATTGGTACCTGTACGGCTGGGTTTTAAAAAAGAATACCGTTGCTCCCATATACGGATGGTATGGGCCTTGATACCTGACAAATTTTCGAGATCCTTAATAGTGAATGAATGCATCCTGTTTAATTTACTCTTACTATTACAAATGCAAATCAAAAAAGTTTACCAAATTTACTGTATTGGCTTAAAACGGACGGCCGGGCAGGTCTTTAAAAATCTTATGCACCAGCTGATTTTTCGGAAAAAGGATTGACCACCCTGTAAGAAACATGATCATAAAGTCGGTATACAACGAGGCGTTCTTTTGATACCAGAGTTCGAGCGCTCCCTTATATGGATAAATAGCTGCATACATAGCTTTGGGATCTGCAGCCTCAGATACTATTTTCTCTTCGTCCCTGAAAATAAGAGAGCCGATACCCGTCATCCCAGGTGGAGAGTTATAGATCACTTTTTGAACTTCTTCGGAGTATAATTTAAAGCTCACTTCCATCAATGGTCTCGGCCCAACAATACTCATATCGCCTTTGAACACGTTGATGATCTGTGGCAGTTCGTTGATCTTGGTCATGCGGAGTATTTTACCAAATTTAGTTACCCTGGGGTCGTTGCGTAAGGTGATCTCGCCGGTACCAATGTTCGGGCTGTTCTTCACCATTGTCGCAAACTTCCAGATATCAAATGGCTTGTTTTTATACCCAATTCGTTTTTGAAAATAAAATACTTCCCGTTCGCCGGTAACTAACAGGATCATTATTGATGGAATAAGAATAGGAGAAAGAAGGATTAATGCGATAGTCGCAATAAGGATGTCTATAATTCTTTTTAAAAATACATACATAGTTGTTCGTTAGCCGTTGTTCGTTGCTCGATGTCAGGTTGAGCCAGATTGCTGTACGGTCAACGGCCAACGAACAACAATCAACGTTTTAGTAAACTTCTTTAATTTTCTCACAAACCGCTTTTAGCTGTTCGTCGGTAATATTTGTTGAACAAGGAATGCTGAGACAACGCTTATACACAAAATCGGAGCGGTTGGCTTTATTATAAAAAATATTGTCTTTAAACATCCGTAATTGATTCATCGGCACCCAAAACGGGCGGCTCTGCATTTTGTTATTATTGAGAATTTTCAAAACATCTTTTTGTTTTTCCGTCATGATGGTAGGTAACCAGCAGTTCGGATTCACATCTTTGCTTACTTCCTGGAATCTAATATCTCCTACTCCCCTCAGTTCTTTTTTATAAAAATCCATCACTTCATGCTTGCGTTTTATAAAACCAGGCAGCAACTCCATTTGTGCCACACCCATTGCTGCCGCTACATTCACTAACCGGTAGTTATATCCAATCTCATCATGAACATACTCAAACGGATCACTCTTTGCCTGCGTGGTAAGATGTTTTGCCTTTTTAGCAAGCGTTTCATCATTGGTAATGATCATGCCCCCCCCGCCGGTTGTAATTATTTTATTGCCGTTGTAGCTGAAGGTTCCCATCAACCCAAAACTTCCGGCATGTTTTCCTTTATAGTAAGAACCCAGTGCTTCTGTACTGTCTTCAATCACAACCAGGTTATGTTTCTTTGCAAGAGACATCAGTCTGTCCATATCACATATATTCCCTAATACATGCACAGGCATGATGATGGGAATTCTTCTGCCATCTTTTTTATAATGGCAAACAGCATTGCGTTGTTCTGTCTCTTCGTTCAGAAATTTTTCCAACAGGTCAAGGTCCATTTGCCAGGATCCGGGATCGGTGTCAATTAAGATTGGATCGGCGCCGGTATATTTAATGGAATTGCAGGTGGCAATAAAAGTAATATTGGGAGTTATCACATAATCTTTCTCATTTACACCCATTAAAATGAGACAGATATGGAGAGCAGTAGTTCCGCTGCTGGTGGCCACAGCGTATTTAGTGTCAGCAAATTCAGCGCTCATTTTTTCAAACTGGTCAACATAGGCGCCTACACTGCTCACCCAGCCGGTATCCAAACAGTCTTTAACATATTTCCATTCGTTTCCGGCCATATTAGGGCCACTGAGTAAAAGCATAGTTTTTGGTTTTTTGATAAACGACCAGAGGGTCTGGATTATTATTGCGTTGCAAACCTATTAAAAAAAATTGCTCCAGCCTAAAAGAGAAAGTTTATGAATTATTTTACCGGAATTTATTTACGGAGTTTCTTTAGGTACCTAATAGATGGCTTTTCTGTAAGCAGGTACAGGGGTATGGTAAGCAGAACTGCCACCAGCACCCCGGTGTAATAGGGTAACCGGTTATAAAACACCAGCTTTCCTGCATACAGGGTTACCACCGAATAAGTGAGTAACAACAGGGGAAGGTGGTTGAGATAAAGGCTATAGCTGATATCGCCCAGCTTCATCAACAGTGTATTCTTTCTTTGTACAAACCAGAGCACATAATCAAAAATGAAAAAGGAAAAGATCAGCGTGACCATATCAGATGCCTTTTCCGATATCATCCGGTTGGAAAGGTTGACAGCCACAAAAAATCCTGCAAGGATAATGAGGTAAAGGGTTTTATACTTAATTACCGGTGCTGAGGAAAAATTAGAGAAATAATCATAGAGGATAAGTCCGGCCACAAAAAATACCTGGTAATAAAAGACCGACCAATCGGTGAGTAAAAACAGAGCCGCAAGTCCGGCAGCAGTAGCAAATTTTGTATACCTGTTCAGCATATTATATAGTGGAAATAACAGGTAGAACAGTAACTCATGCCCCAGCGACCAGTATGCATAATTGAAGCCTGCATATTCTCCGTTATCAATAAAGAAAATAGTTTTTATCACCTGGCCAAAAGAAAACTCATCATATGCATCACTCAGTCTTAAATTATATTGGCGTACTTCTCTTGTATAAATATCGGGGTTGATGTAATTGACACAGAGGAAAAGTACAAGAATAGAAAAGGCCATCGACAGCAAGAATGGCCAGTATATTCTTATGAGCCTTATCTTATAAAAATTGATCCACTGATAATGGTGGCTGGAAAAAGAATGCCTTATCACAAAAGCCGACAAAATGAAAAATACAATAACGCATTCCTTGCCGCAGGAGCTGAGCATATCGGCTGAAAAAAGTAAATAATCCCCAACACTGTGCAAGCCCACGTCTTTACTATATATGGTACCCCCAACCCAGAAAACATATTTAGAATGAAAGAAGACCACCAGCAAGGCTGCCAATCCACGTGCAATATGCAGGTACCTGATGTTTGCTAGTCCTGTTGTCATTGGCAATAGGTGGTCATTTCATACAGGAATGGCTGGTCATATATTCCTGAATTTTTGAGCAAATGAATCGGTAACGATACCTGTTTTCAGTAAAGTGTAAATTTCTTTTACCCCGTCAGGCACTTTCTTAGTGATAGTAAAGCCCAGCTCATTTTTTATTTTATCAAAATTAACCCGGTAGTCTCTTGGGTCTTCGCTGCTGTCAACATAAATTACTTTTACATCAGGCACCACTTTACAAACTTCTTTAATGATCATGCCCTTGGTATAATTTTCTTCGGTGCTGCCAACATTGAATACATTGGCTTTCACTTTTTCTACCGGGCTTTCCAGTACCAATATCACTGATCTTGCCAGGTCATCCACATGACAGTAAGGGCGCCAGAACTGCTGGCCCCATATTTCCTGCTCGCCATGAACAGCGGCATTGCGGGTGAATTCATTCACTGTAAGATCAAAACGTATCCTTGGTGAAAAACCATACACTGTGCTAAAGCGAAGTGCAGTGGCACACATAGGACTATCCTTTTTATCTTCCATCAGGTATTTTTCAAATTTTACCTTCAATTCAGCATATAAAGAGACAGGGTTTAGCTCAGATGTTTCCACCACAAAAGAATTGGGATCGGGCATTTTTCCATAATTGCTGCAGGTACTGGCAAATACAAAACGTTTTACGCCGGCAGCTTCGGCTTTGTTGAAAAGAAGTACGGCGCCATCCCAGTTGGTTTGGTTAGCCTCTTCACTAAATTTTTTACAGGCGGGGTCGCCTACGATGGCAGCGAGGTGAGCAATAGCATCAACTCCTTTAAGAGCATTATCTACATCAGCAGTATTACGGATATCCCCTTTCATAAATTCAAAGTTGGGGTGAAGCATCACATCATACAAGGCATCGCCGCCAAATTTCAATGAGTCAATTGCCCGTACGTTATACCCTTTATTCAATAACTGGCGGACTAAAACGGAGCCGATATACCCGGCGCCTCCTGTAACTAATACTTTCATGTGTCAGATTTTTTTGCGTTGCAAAGGTAGGAAAGCAACCTTGCAGTTAGTGCGTTCTATAACGCAATTTTATCTTTATTATTTTGCCGGAACTCCAACTACGGTAACATTATCAGCAACATCTTTTACCACCACCGCCCCGGCCCCTATTATCACATTTTTTCCGATGCTGATACCTTGCCTGATAACGGCATTGGCCCCTACAAAACTTCCTTCGCCCACTCTTACATTGCCACAGAGTACAGCACCCGGCCCAATATGAGCAAATTTTCCAACGGTGCATTCGTGTTCAATAACACAAGCGGTATTGCATATTGCCCCGGTACCAATTTGGGCAAGTGGGTTAATTGTGACATTAGATGCAACCATTACCCCATGCTCTGCAATGGCCGCAGAAGGGTCAATAACAGAAGAAGAATGAATGGCATTTACAGGGAGGAGGTTTTTTTGTGCAAGCTGGTTATATATCTTGGTTCTTGTTGGGTTGTCGCCTATGGCAATAAAGAACCCGTGTTGTTGCAATGCTTTTAATCCTGGCTCCGAAAGTTCTGTTCCGTGGTATGCAAGATCAAATGGATTAAGCTTTTTTTCAGTTACGTCGCAATAGCCAATAACTTTTTTTCCGGCCGATCTTAAAATGCCGTACACAACAAATGCGTGGCCGGAGTATCCTATCAAAATCATTTTCGTATTTTAATTATCTAATTTACCAAGGTTTTGTATGCCGCAAGTATATTTTGCCAGATATTTTCCTGCCGGTAATCCTGAGTTACTTCCCGGCGAAGCTTTTGAGCCATAGCTTGCATATGTTGATGATGCGTAATTGCATATTGAAGCATATTCAGCATTTGTTGTTCATTACCGCTTTCAAAAATGAGGCCTGTTTCATTATTGATAACAATATCGATATTGCCGGTTATTTGGCTGCAGATAATTGGCAACTCCATAGCACCTGCCTGTAGTAATACATTAGGGAAACCCTCACGGTGAGATGGGAAAACAAAAAAGTCGGCCAGCTTCATGTAATACTCCACATGATTTGTCCAGTTGATATGGATGATATTTGGATTGGTCTCAATCTCTTGTAATGTGCCGGGGGGCAACGGGTCCAATGCAGGCTCGTATCCACCAACAAGTATCAGTTTTAAAGTTGGATTACCCGCTTGCAATTGTTTAAAAACATTTACCAGTTCAACAATGCCTTTATCGGCCACCAGCCTGCCTATGCAAAGCAGGTATTTATTTTGTGAAGTATAATTTACCAGTCCCTTTGTTTCAAGGATAGTTTTTTCATCCAGTGCTTCCTTATTGAACCGCTTTATATCAATCCCGTTGGTAGACCCTTTGCCTATGATGCGGAGTTTTGCGGGGGAGGTTAATTTCTTTTCGGAAATAAATTTTAATAAGGAGTTGCTGTTTGGCCAAACCTGGCTGGCAGATGCGTAAGTTAATTTTTCAATGAATTTCAACAGGCGGTATTTAAACCCTTTTTCAACCATTAACGGTAGCCCGGCCACCGTATGTATCCTTACTTTAACTCCACACCATCTTGCTGCCAACATACCCAGCAACCCTGCTTTGGGTGTATGCGTATGAACTATGTCCGGCTTTTCTATTCTGAATATCTTGATCAGTTGAAACAAACATTTGATGTCCTGCAAGGGTGTTATCTTCCTCGTCATAGGCACAATGATATGCCGGCATTGCTCTTGTGCTATAACTTCCGCCAGCTCCTTCCCATCAGCGCTTATCATCAATACATCAAACCCGCTGGCCGCCATAAAATGCATTTGGCCAGGCAACAAATAGCGCAAAGCCATGGGCACTGTAGTTATGCGAATGAGTTTTTTATTGACAGAGGAATCAGGCAATGGTATTGGTTATTGAGTGATGAGATCGTATCATTACTTACCGGCACTCAAAAATAACTGCATATTATTGAAAGACAAATTAGAATTTTAAGATAAATTTGAAACTGGTTGTTAGCTGTTGAATAATTTGTTGACGCTAATGTGCAGATTGAAGAAAAAATCAATATACATTAATGGGTTTTGCAGACTTTATATTATATCCGGTTTATGTAGCATTATTTTATTTTCTTTTTAGTCTCCGCAGAAAAAATTATGATGATCCTGTTCTTCAGTATTATCACAAACAATCATTCTGGATAAAAGCAATAGCCGTATTGCCTTTTACTTTATTCAACACCATTTTATCCCCTGGAGATTCATATTTGTTGTTTTACACAGAAGGCGCCAATATTCATCATTTGATTATGAATGATCCTGGGGCAAACCTGAAATGGCTTTATTCAGCCGGTGTTGATTTTGACCAGACCTTATTAAGGAACTCTCTCAATCTTGGTTACCTGAGGATTGAGAATAATTATATGGTGGTGCGTATAGTTGCGATGCTTTCTTTTATTGCTTTTTCAAAATATCTGGTATTAAATCTGATGTTTTCTATGATCGCCTTTTCAGGTGCCTGGCGGTTATACCGTTTCTTTTATGAACAATACCCTCACCTTCATAAGCAATTTGCAATAGCCATACTGTATTTGCCAACTTTTGTTTTCTGGACATCTGGTATTTTAAAGGACCCCTTGTGCATTGCCGCCATTGGGTGGATAACCTATTCGTTGTATGAAACTTTTTATAAAAAAAAGAATCTCATAATTAATACTGCCATTATATTACTCTTTGGTTACTTGTTGTACGTAATAAAAGTGTATATCCTGATCTCCTATGTACCGTTCTTTGCTGTTTACCTCATCTTAAAGAATGTAACGCTTCTGAAAAGCAGGTTACTGCGTTTGGTAGTTGTTGTGGGAATAATCATTTCCAGTATGTTTACATTCACAACCGTAACTGAACAACTGGCCAGCACTTTAGTGAATTACGGCGGAGAGAGTATAACAAAGAATATTTCCATTTATCAAAAGGCATACTCTGAACAGGAGAATGCAGCTTCAAACTTTTCATTGGGTGTTGAATTTGACGGGTCCATCTCAAGCCTTATAAAGATGGCGCCTATGGCTATTATTGCCACGCTTTACCGGCCCTTTCTATGGGAATCAAAAAAACTGACCACCCTATTGTCTTCTTTTGAAAGTCTTGCCATAATGATATTCACACTAATGGTGCTTTTTAAAGCCGGGCCCCGCAATTTTATTAAAGGCATTACCCGTGACCCGGTGATTTTATACTGTATCCTTTTTGCTATACTATTTGCTCTATTCGTAGGAGCCACTACAGCTAATTTCGGATCACTGGTAAGATATAAAATACCATGCCTTCCATTTTACATTATTGCCCTGGTCCTGATACAGGACCGGTATCTAAAAGCAAAAAGCAGCCTGGTGATTAGCCAGACTGCGTGATTTCAGAGGGATTTATAATTTGATACCTTAAGCGTTTGCTGTTCTTCTTAAACGGCCTGTTGTAAAAGAAGGCAATATGGTAAGCCAGGTATTTTTCAGGTAAGTGTTTATTGAACCGGTAATTGAGGGGCCTTCATTGGTTTTTAATTTACTTAATATCACCGGTGGTGTCACCGCAAAGTTCTTGCTGAAAGCATCACTAACCGGCCAGATGATAAAACTTAATTTTTTAAGCTTATTTGTTTTTTGATACAACATGATGATGCCTGAAAAAGCAACTATGAAGCAGCAATAGTGTAACAATGCGATGGCTTTATTGCTGAATTTTGCCTGGTGCACAAAAAAACGGTTGCGTACGTAGTAGTACATTTTCCAGCCATTGAGATAATCCCAGTCTTTTTTAACAGAGAAAGCAGTTGAAGGGTGATAATGAATACTGTCCGATACAGTACAAACAGGTATTTCATTTTGCTTAACTATCCTGTAATAATATTCTGTCTCATCTCCCCATAAAAAATAGCTGGGCTTAGGAACACCAACTCTTTCCACTATCCTCCTGTGCAACAGGGTTCCGTTAAAAGGATGACCAATACCTTCAATGATCTTACAATTCACCTCATCAAGGTTTTTATATTTCTGTGTTTTCCAAACAAATGATTTTTTATCTTCCTTATCAATAACTGCACAATTCATTAACCGAAGGCTTCCGTCATCAGCATCCAGCAGGTTATACAATGCATCTTCTTTAGGATAACCATCATCATCCATACACCATATCCAGGCGTAACCATTTTTGTATGCCCAATCTATACCAGTGCTAAAACCT
The DNA here is from genome assembly GCA_044222465.1 of Ferruginibacter sp. Taxonomy (GTDB): domain Bacteria; phylum Bacteroidota; class Bacteroidia; order Chitinophagales; family Chitinophagaceae; genus Ferruginibacter. The sequence goes on along the minus strand of JBGANE010000025.1, from coordinate 5,032 downwards.
CCGCTTGACCCCAGGTTGTTTTGAGTGATGGTGATGATATCAGGTTGTTGTGCTAACCATTGCTCCGTATTATCTGTGCTGCCATTATTAATTACCAGGATAGCATCTAAAGGGCGGGTTTGATTTCGCAAAGCAGTTATACACTCAGTTAGTAGTGCCAGACGGTTGTAGGTTACAACTACGGCAATAGCCTTTTCCATAGGATTGGTATTTGTGGTTTTAAATCAGAGATATTAGGACAATCCTATAACGGAATGAGAATCCGCTTATTGCAAATTTGGCCGGGAATTTTTTTAGCCCTCAGCATTAGGAAAAACAGGAGGTTTTTGGGCAGTATCTATTGTTTTGAGGAAAGACCTTGAAAAATCAAGGGCTTCTCCTATTACATTATGCATATCCATGTAGCGATACGTAGCTAATCTACCTAGGAAAGATACGTGTTGAAGCATTTCTGCATCTTTTCTGTATTGTAAAAGAAGGGTTTTATCCTTTTCCAGCCTTTTAGGGTAATATGGTATATCCGTAGGCTCCGTCTCTTTACTAAATTCTTTGAAGTAGATAGTTTTGTCGTGTTGCTCCCAGTTGGTAAAATGTTTATGTTCGGTTATTCTTGTATAGGGAACCTCCTCATCACAATAATTCATCTGTGTGGTTCCCTGGAAATCTCCATCTGCATAATAAGTTTCAAAAGTTACAGTCCGGTAGCCAAGCCTGCCATATTTAAAATTGAACCAGGCATCAATAGGGCCTGTGTAAAAAATATGGTCGTATTCACTGACATCCATTGATGGGGCAAATTTTTTATTGAGTGTGACATGAATATCCGGGTGGTCAATCAGTTTTTCCATGAGTGCTGAATAACCATTCACTGGAATACCGGTATAAATATTATTGTGATAGTTATCATCGTAGTTGAACCGCACAGGTATCCTTTTTAGAATTGACGCCGGTAATTCAGTAGGCTCACAACCCCATTGTTTTTTTGTGTATCCATAAAAGAAAGCATAGTACAATTCCTTGCCAATGAAACGTAACGCCTGCTCTTCAAAGTTCTGCGGATCATTTATTGATGTATTGGCAAGGCTTTCCAGGTATTTTTTTGCCTCCTCAGGTGTAAATGATTTACCAAATAGCTGGTTGATGGTATGCAGGTTAACCGGTAAAGAATATACTTTACCATTGCTCATGGCTTTTACCCTGTGTACATAGGGCCTGAACTCACCCAGGGTGTTCACAAAATCCCATATTTCTTTTTTATCTGTATTAAATATATGGGGGCCATACTGATGTACCATGATACCCGTTTTAGCATCTCTTTCTGTATGGCAGTTACCGGCAATATGGTTGCGTTCATCCCAAATGTCAATTACACAATCTGAATGCTTCGCCAGTTGATTAGCCAATACTGTTCCGGAAAACCCGGCGCCAATTATCAAATATTTTTTACTCATGGTAAGTATGCAAAATAAATTATTGATTCAATATGCTGTTGTAAATAGCAATATATTTTTCTACTGCTCTTTCCAGCGAATAAACTTCTTTGGCCCCTTGTCGAATTTCTTCGATATTAAAAGTTGCTCCTGCAGCAACTTGTGATGCCACTTTGATGAATTCCTTTTCGTTGAATTCATGGATGATAATACCGGCATTATACCTGTTAGAAATTGTTTCAACATCACCAACGCCGCTATTGGTAATTAAAGGTATGCCCATAGCCATTATTTCTCCATGCTTGGTTGGTGATGATGATTGTTTGGAATAACAGGGTTTGATAAAAAAAACTGAATAATTGCTCAACGAAATTAGTTTGGGCACTTCTTGCCTGCCTGCTTTTTGTATTATTACCTTATCGCTATCTATACCGTATTTAGAAGCAGCAACCCGTATCTCATCATGCCGGTGGGGCGATATAAATAAGATCTTTGCTGTTCGTATCTTATCCATCAGCACTTTGCAGAACTGCATCATCTCATCAGTGAGGTACCAGCCACCAATAGAACCTAGGTAGCTAATGACAAAATCATCTTTACTAATATTTAGTGCTGACCTCAAAGTAGTTTTTTCTGCTTCGCTTATTTTAGCCGGATTAAAAAGTGAAAGGTCTGCACTGCATGGGATCACCTGCAACGGGATATTGCTTTTATATTCTTTCCATTCTTTTATGATCTTTTCGGCTGCATAAGTAAGGCAAACAATGCCGTCACTTTTTGAAACCGATTCTGTTTCTTTTCTTTTGAAAAAACGATAGACAGTTTTGTATAACGGGTTACTAAGTCTCCACATTCCTCCTTCCACCCTGCTATCGGCATAAAATTCCCGGATATCGTTTAAAAATTTTACTCCCATCGTCTTTTTCATCCAAAGCCCCACCAATTCAGGCACACCCGGCCTGGTATGCACCATATCAAGCTTGTTTTCCCGGTGTATTTTTTTAGCAGCCTTCCTGAGTTTGATAATATCCAGTATAGTTGAGAATACCGGTGGGGTTTTTGTATAGTTAAGCGGTATCCATGTAATGTTATATCCTTCAAGTATTTTTTCAACAACGGGTTTGTTTTGAAGAAACACCTGCTTTTTTTCGCAGCTCAGTAAAAAAATTTTAAACCCTGCCCTGCTCAAGCCCTGCAGATAAGGTATTACCTGGCTTTGGCCCAATGGGTCGGTCATACCATCATAAGAAATGAACAATATTTTTTTCGTGTTACTCAAACTCTTATTTAACCAGGTACCTGAGATAATGTTTTATGGTGAACAGCATTCTTTCCTTAAATGAATGTAACCCCACATAGTAAGCCCTCACTGCAGGATGCTCAACAAGCGGAATTTCTTTTACCTCTACCTCAGTCGCCAGTTCTGCATCATTGATCTTAAAGCGTTCATCAGGCGCACAGTTTGTTCCACTTCCATCATGGCCGATATTTGACACCAGTGATCTTTTTGGATAAAGGCATAGCCCGTCATTTAAAAAAACAACCGAATGCCAGATCGTATTCCAACTGGTCATATTTGCTTTCGCAACAGCATACAACCCCCAGAAGAATTCAAAAGTGCCATCCATGTTCAGCTTTTTGATGTTACCCTTCTTTTTTATTGCCTCACGAACAGCCATTGCATCGGGCGTGAACTTATCCCATGCCCTTTTCCATGTGCCCCAGCCCCAGGTTGTAGTATGGTAAAAGAAATAAGTTGATTCATTAACCTCCGCCCCGGCAAGATCAGGCCTTGCATAAGCACTAATATGCATCACTCTTGGGTTATGCTCATAAAAGTCAAGCGCATCATTCATGTATTTCAAGAATCCCGGAGAAACCAGTCCGTCGTCTTCCATAGCGATGACCTTGCCAAATTCATTTACCATTTTGGTTATGCCTTCAATGGTGGATTTTACCAGCCCTTTGTTAGCAACTGCCTCAATTATGGTAACTTCCTTACACCATTTTTTTTCCCTCACCACTTTTTTTACTTCTTCTATATTCCTTAATGTCTCTTCGGTGGCGTTCGGTTTTGGGCCGTCAACATAAATCCACAGCCTGGACTCATCTGCCAGCTTATTGCGATACAGTGATTCAAGTACCTGACGGGTATGTTCAGGCCGGTTATACGCAAAAAAAACTATGGGCGCCAGGTTTCTCATGTTATTTATTTTGTAACGGCTCGCTGCACCGAAACATTGCCGAAATTATTTTTTATTAGTTTTCTTACTACTACAATGATGATAGCACTGAATATAAGTGTATTTACAAGTCCTGACAGTGCATCGCCTAAAATAAGATAATTTTTAACCAGGATGATATTAACAATAATGGAACGATGTTATCAAGATCAATGCTACCAGTCAATCGTCTTTTTCTTCTTGTAATATAAAAGGAAGAGGAAAAGGAAATAATTCAACGCCCAGATAAAAGAGAATAATGCAACAATGAAAAAGTAAGGAAGCCCGCTGAGGTATATCCTGTTTATCAAAAAATAATAACAAAACACCACAATACCCACACAAATAGCCGCAAAAAGGAAAGCAGTTTCAGGTAACGGAAGAAATGACAGTTTCAATGAAATTGTAGATGTATCTCCCTCACTGAGCGATTTATATAGTTGCGGTTGTACGTAAACAAAAATACTCTGGGCAATGGTTCCCATCATGGCACCCAGTATGGAGGCAATTGCATAGATACCCAGGTCATGTTTATCTATTGAAGATCGCAAGGAACAGTTTGTTGTTGCACCCAGCATAAAACGCACTAGCTGGAAGATAAAGCACAGGTACTCCGAACCTGATCTCTTCCGCTACATGGCTTACCTGGAATGTGAAGTTAATATAGCCATTTTTTGTATAATGCCATATACTATATAAGTTCACTGCCAGCAAAGAGATGCTCACCCCATATCCACTTCCCACATCCGTAGTAAAGAAAAAAACGATGAGGATGCCAGACAAGGAGTATTCAATAATTGATTTAGGATATTCCTGTTGCCGCATATTATTGACCTCGTTGCGGTTACGGATCGGGGCAAGAAAAAGTTCAGTAAATGTAAGGAAGGCCAGGCCCGGGAGGATATAAACGAATGAAACAGGGAAATCGAATTTTTCCCTGAGGGTACCCCGGAAAATAAAAAGAAGCAAAGTAGCAATGAGTGCAAGCGCAGCTCCAATGAAAAAATTTCCCGTCAATGAAGCGGAAAAATCTTCTTTTGACTTTTTGAAATAATCTGCTGCCGAAGATTGTATCATCCCAAGCGTAATAAATGGCGCCAGTAATATCATGTTGCTGGAGAATAAACTCAGCAGGCCATTATCAGTTGGTGTTAAGTATTTGGGATTGGTAAATAAAGGGATCAGTAAAAATGAAACGCCCTTGGAGAAAAAGTTGGTAAATATATAAGTAGCTACAGACCTGTAAGCAGGATTTTTAACCGCAGTTTTAACCGTATCGATCATGGACATAATTACCCGGGTAAGTTAGTTTTGTAAAAAGGATACCGGACCAGGAACTAGTTATTATTCATCCACTTGTCGTACCACATCTGGAACATC
>JBGANE010000024.1:0-37656 GCA_044222465.1 Ferruginibacter sp. | reverse complement strand
TGGATATAGAAAGCCAGCCCATTGAATACCGCCATGGCAACAGCCCGCAATTCTCCCCGATAAAGATGCCCGGGATGCAGAAGTTCAGTAATGTTACACTCAAAAGAGGCGTCTTCGTTAACGATAATAAATTCTTTGACTGGTTTAATGAAATAAAGATGAATACCATCAAAAGAAAAACCGTCATTATCAACCTGCTTGATGAAACAAAAAAACCGGTGATGACGTGGACACTGAGCAATGCCTGGCCAACCAAGATACAATCTACCGACCTGAAAGCCGATGGGAATGAAGTAGCGGTGGAAAGTATTGAACTGGCTTTTGAGGGGCTTACGGTTGCAAATAAATAAGGGTCATTTAAAAATTTCTCCTGCTTATTTTTGGATTGTTGCTTTTTCGCTTTTGTCCCAGTTACAAATTAGGGATAGCAAATACCTTACTCTTTATTTATTTTTATAGTACAATAATCAAGGTGCTCATGCTCCTTTTTAAGCAGTGAAACCCTTTGTCTTCATATGGCTGCTTTTGATCAGTTCAACCAGGTTGGCTGCCCAGCTAACCGAGGTGGAGCCGAATGATAATTTTGCACAAGCCAATTTGTTACCTGTTACCATCACCATGACCGGTGTTACCTGTGGTTTTCCGGAAAAGGATTATTTCATGATCATCCTCCCGCAGGATGGTACTTTGCGGATCAACACTTCCATCAGCGCCAATGACCCGAATCCTGTAGCCGTTGCATTTTCATTATTTGCAAAGAACCAAAATCCCTTCGGCGATAAATATCCCCAGGTAGGCGCCAACTCAACCGCTAAAACAGACAGTCTTTTCTGGGGATGCCTCTCTGCCGATACTATGTATGTTGAAGTGTTTACCAATTCCATCATTGGTTATTGTTACAGCTATACTTTTTCATACACCGTATTACCTCCTTCTTATACCAACGATACGGAGCCTAACAATACATTTGCGCAGGCATTGCCATTGGCTGTTTCAACAATTAGCTCCGGTCATCTTGGTTTTTCCAACAACCCTGGCAGTCATATTGATGAAGACTTTTACCGCATCATACTTCCAACCGATGGAGTGATACGTGTGATCACCAGCATTGATCATACCAGCGATCCCAATAACCTTTTGAATATCTCTCTTTTTTCGAAGACAGGGAACCCGTTCAATGATCAGTACCCCGGCACCGGCACGTACGGAAATGCAAAAGAAGATACGGTTTACTGGGGATGCCTTTCGGCAGATACCATGTATCTGAAATTATTTATTAGCGATGTGAACGATTGTGGTTTTTCATACCATATCCGTTATGATGTACTCACTCCTGTTTTTTCAAATGATGCAGAACCCAATAATACATTCGCCCAGGCATTACCGCTCGTTTATAATGCTGAAATGCAGGGGCACCTGGGCTATGGCAATAACCCGGGCAGTCATCTTGATGAAGATCTCTATCGGGTAATACCTCCACAGGATGGCGTAATAGCAGTAGTGGTGCAGGCAGAAGATGCTGCCGGATCTCCTACCACACTCAACCTTTCTTTGATATCAAAAAATGGCAATCAATGGAACGATCAGTATCCCCGTGTGGGTGCTAACCATACACCACTTACCGATACTTTATATTGGGGCTGCATTGCATCCGACACATTTTACCTTCGTTTGTTCATCGGTAATGTCATTGATTGCGGCATTACCTATAAGATAAAATATTATATGCTGCCGGCGGTATTCGGTAATGATACAGAACCCAATGAGAACTTTGCACAAGCGCAATATGTTCCGCTCAATACAAATACTGAGGGTCATCTTGGTTTCACAGTAACCCCGGGTGGAGCAATAATGATGATTTCTATAAGATATTTCTTCCTTCCCCAGCAATCTTAAAGTAATTGTAAGCGCTGAAGGAGCTGGCGTGCCTGCATCACCTCTGAATCTTTCGGCTTACAACAGCAGTCATACTATTTTTACTGTCGACCGGTATCCACGTATCGGATCGAACCATATACCTGTTGCTGATACTTTCGATTACGGGTGTCTTGCCGCTGATTCATTCTTCTTCAAAATATTCATCGGTAATATCATTGACTGTGGTGTATCCTACAGGATCAGGTTCGTAGCCAGTGCACAGTTACTGAATCTCGGCAACGACACTGCTATTTGCGGACCGGTAAACCTGCTGTTGGATGCAGGTAGTGGCTTTTCAACATATCAATGGAGTACAGGTGCAACCGGTCAAACGATCACAGTAACAGATTCGGGATATTATTGGGTGGCGGTAACAAGCAGTTGCGGGGGCCCGCCTTTGAGAGATACAATTCATATCACCCGCAGTGGCAGCGGCCCACCGTTACAGCTACCTAACGACACAACGATTTGTAACAGCATTATCAATATTCCACTGAATATTCCTGCAGGATATACCAATATCCTGTGGAGTACGGGAAGTACCGGTCAGCAGATCATTGCAACAACAGCGGGAACCTACTGGGTAAGGGCACAGTCGGGTTGTGGAGTTGTATCGGATACGATGCATATTTACGGAGGAGCCGTGATACCTGTTGCAGATAGTTTGCAAACCATTTACATCAATAAAGGCGACAGTGTTTTACTGACCGCCTGTGCAACAGGTCCGCTATATAGCTGGCAATCCTCTCAATTTATTCCCTGCAACAGCTGTCCTTCTATAAAAGTTTCGCCCACACAAAGTCCTGCATTATACAGTTGCCAGGTTGGTAATATCAATTGCGGCAGTACCTGCCGTTATACCATAAAAGTTGTTCAGCTCATCGATGATATGGCCATACCCAATACATTTACTCCCAATGACGATGGCAACAATGATATTTTCAGGATTATTCATGGCAACAGTATCTCTTTGTATTATTTCAAGATCTTCAACCGCTATGGCGAGGAGTTGTTCAGCACTGCAGATTTTTCAAACGGGTGGGATGGAACCAGTAAAGGAAAAAAACAATCTTCAGGCGCTTATATATATGTCATCTCTGCAAATAGGAAGGGATTCTCAATTCTGAAAAAAGGAACTGTGTTGCTGATCAGGTAGCCGTTGTTTATACATCTTAAGGTTAACATGCCTTATAAGTCTGCCTGTTCTTGCATTTTGCAATAATTTACTTTACATTCATTGCCTAAAACATACCACCATGACTGCTGCCGCCCGTTCTGTTTATTATTTTGGCTTTTACCTGTATGTAATGGGCATAACCCTCATTGCTGTTCCTAATTTTTTTCTTAGAACACTGCAGTTGCCCGAAACCAACGAAGTATGGATCCGCATCTTAGGCGTGGTTGCTTTTGGGCTGGGCTATTATTATCACCGTATGGCGGTGCAGAACATGACTGCATTTTTTAAACTCACAGTACATGTAAGGATATTTGTTTTTTTGAGTTTTGTTGCCTTTGTATTGCTCAAATACACTTCCCCCATACTCATAGGTATTGGCGCCATTGATCTTTTGGGCGCCATCTGGACCATGACCACTTTAAAGAAATGAGTTTTATTACCAATCATCCCAATTGCTGTTCTTAAGGGTTTCTTTTTTGTATATTTAAATAAGGGATGTTTTAAACCCTCTGTTCATGAAATGCCTGTTAGCATTTTTATTTGTACTGCCTGCATTTGCATGCTATAGCCAGCAAACCAAGGTGATCAATGTAGGTAAGGAAGAGTTAAGGATATCGCCGAACCAGTTTTATACGGTAAATGGCGAACCGGTATCCAGTACCAAGTATGTGAGGGTGGTAGAAGGCAGCCCTTATTTTAACGAAGCATGGATGAAAGGAAGCCTTGACCTTAGTGATGGGCGTGGATACGAAAACCTTTGGCTTAAACTTGACCTGGCTGATAACTCCGTACTGTACCTGGATGCAGAAGGCAAAGAGATGATCGCTACTTCGGTCATAAAAAATGTCACCCTCATAGATTCTGTTTCGGGCAGGAAATATGACTTTGTTCATTCTTCATTTATCAAAGGCAACGGCAAGATACAAACTGGCTGGTACCAGTCCATCGCATCCGGTAAGGCTACCTTGTATAAGCGCTCAGCAAAAGTGGTGAACGAAACAAAGCCTTATGGGTTGGCCACCTATGAACAATCCATTGTAACCACCGATAGTTATTTCCTGCTGGCCGATTCTGTTATTTCCCCCGTTAAAAAAATAAATGCATTACCCAATATGCTGAGCGATAAAAAAGAAGAACTAAGCCAGTACATAACCAGCAAAAGCCTGTCTGGCCGCTCCGATGCGGATTATGCCAGGCTGATCTCTTTTTATAACAGCTTTTTTGCACCATAGCCCATTCATTACATACCTGTATTTCGCTTCCGCTGATTCTTTGTATATTTAACTTCAACCCCCGCAACATGAAATATATCTTCTTCATAGCCGTCCTGTTTTCTTTTCATGCTGCATTTTCACAAACCACTGTTCAACGGGATGCCGAGATAGAAAAAATGGCAAAAGAAATATCCCCGGATTCATTAAAGTCATATATAAAGACACTGGTTGCCTTTGGCACAAGGAATACATTGAGTACACAAACAGACCCGAAAAGAGGAATTGGTGCAGCAAGGAACTGGGTGTTGGGCAAGTTCAATGAATTTGCAAGGCTATCGGGCGGAAGAATGACCGCATTCATTGATACCACCACCCTACAAAAAGACGGCAGGCGTGTGGATACCACACTTGTTCTCGGAAATGTAGTGGCCACATTAAAAGGAACCGACCCGAGTGACAACCGCATCTTTCTCATCAGCGGCCACCTGGATAACATGCGTAGCAGTGTAATGGACCGTGTGGGTGATGCTCCCGGCGCCAATGATGATGGCAGCGGAACGGCAGCGGTTATTGAATGTGCAAGGGTAATGAGCAGGCATGGTTTTCCGGCCACTATTATTTTTGTGGCAGTAAGCGGTGAAGAGCAGGGATTGCTTGGCGCCAACTTTATGAGTGAGAAAGCAAAAAAAGAAAACTGGAATATTGAAGCCGTTCTCAACAATGACATCATGGGCAGCAACAACAGCAATGAAACCAATATCATCAATAATACTAAGATCCGTGTTTTCAGCGAAGGCTTGCCGGCATTTGAAACAGAGAAAAATGCCGTGAACATCCGCAACCTGGGTTTGGAGAATGATGGAAAGTCACGCCAGCTTGCCCGTTATGTGAAAGAAGTTGGTGAACGGTATATAGATAACCTGGAAGTGGTGATGGTTTACCGCAATGACCGTTTCCTGCGTGGCGGCGATCATACACCTTATGTACAAAGAGGTTTTGCTGCGGTACGCATTACCGAGATGAATGAAAATTACACCCGTCAGCACCAGGACGTTCGTATGGAGAACGGCATCCTGTATGGAGACCTGGAAGAACATATAGATTATGAATACCTGAGGAAGAACACCGGGCTTAACCTGGTGAACCTGGCTAACCTGGCCAAAGCACCATCCATGCCTGACTCGGTGAAAATGGACGTGAAGAAATTAAGCAACAGCACTTATCTTTATTGGAAAGCTCCACGGTCAGGGAAAATAAAAGGTTACTACGTGCTGGTACGGGAAACCACCAGCGCCTCCTGGCAAAAGAAAATATTTACTGCAGAAACAGAAATGCGTTTACCTTTTTCAAAAGATAATTATTTTTTTGCAGTACAGTCTGTTAATGAAACAGGAAATGAAAGTTTGCCGGTGGTTCCGGGAATCGGCCGATAGCAACGGCTTACGAATAACCCTGCAGATCCAACCCAGTATCCGTTTTATAAATCAGGCAGATTCTATAAAAAGAATTTAACCATGAATAAAGACCTAAGGTATTGGTATGCCGTGTACACAAAACCACGGTGGGAAAAAAAAGTAGCTTCAGCGCTGGAAGCCAAAGGCATTGAATATTACTGCCCGTTGAATAAAGTGGTAAAGCAATGGAGCGATCGTAAAAAAACTGTACTGGAACCTTTATTCAAGTCGTACGTGTTTGTGCAGGTGGAGGAAAAAGAAAAATGGGACCTGCTGAATATACACGGCATTGTAAATTATGTTCACTGGCTGGGCAAGCCGGCCAGGATCAGGGATAGCGAGATTGAAACGGTAAAGAAATTTTTAAACGAATTCAGTGGTGTAGAAGTGGTTGACGAAGATTCAGCTATACATTCTAAAGTGAAGATAAAGCATGGTGTATTGATGAACTATCATGGCATACTGATGGAGGTTTCCGGTAACAGGGCCAGCGTAAAAATAGAAAGTATGGGTGTGCAGCTGACAGCTGTTTTCGATAAAAAGAATCTTGAATTGATTGAAGAAAAAAAAGGTGATGATGTTTAATCTTTTTAAAAAAAGAGAAAGTGCGGTTCCGTTTACTGGCAAGTTACCTGTCAGCCTGGATATGCATTCACACATTTTGCCGGGTATAGATGATGGCTCACCTGATGTTGAAACTTCTGTTGAATTAATAAGAGGATTATACAACCTGGGGATACGCAGGTCAATTGCCACGCCGCATATCATAGGAGATATGTACAGGAACACTCCGGAAACTATAAACAATGCCCTGGAAAAAATAAAAGAAGCCTGTAAAAAAGCCAAAATAAATATCCAGCTTTCGGCAGCAGCAGAGTACATGATAGATGACTACTTCTTAACCTTATTAAAAAGCAAGGCCCCATTGTTAACCCTGCATAAAAATATTTTATTGACTGAAATTTCTTATGCCACGCCCCCCGTTAATCTTGGAGCCATTGCAGCCAGCATCATCGCCGAAGGTTACCGGCCTGTATTGGCGCATCCCGAAAGATATTTTTTTTATCACCGTAATTTTGATCAGTATCAGCGCTTAAGAGAAATGGGTTTCATTTTACAGGTGAACCTGCTGTCGTTGACCGGTTACTATGGAAGCGGTGCAAAAAAAGCCGCCCGGTTTATCCTGGAGAAAGACCTGGCTCCGCTTGTAGGTACCGACCTGCATCATCATTATCATTTAGCCGCTTTCACTGATCCAAAAAATTTATCCGCTATCTGCCGAATACTTGGAAACAAATCCTTTAACAACTTAGACGCATTGGCGAAACAGGGGTGAATTACTCCCCTGGTTCGTTCGCAAATAATTATCTTTAGCCAAGCACAACCACTACTGCATGAAATTTATTATCTCCCTGTTATTGTTGCTATTTGTTCAGACCAGTTATGCAACTACTTATTACATCAGTCCATCGGGCAACGATGTTTCGGGCACGGGTAGCATTGGCAATCCATGGAAAAGTTTATATAAGGCCACTTCAGTTGTAAAAACAGCCGGTGATATCATTCATGTAAGCGCAGGAAATTACCTGGAAACGGTCAGGTGCAATCTTTCAGTCGGAGTTAGTATTGAAGGTGAAGGGGCTGATGTATCAATAATCCAGTCTACCTTAAATGCTCAGTTTGTAGCGATCATCATAGCTACATCTCCGGAGGGTACCAATGGTAACCAGCACATCAGCAACATAAGATTAGATGGCAATAAAAGAACAACTTCCTGGGCAATAGAAATAAGGGGGCGGTCAAATTTTTCTATTCATGATTGTATCATCCAGGATTTTGAAGAAAGCGGGGTTCATTTTGGAGGCAGGGCTGATAATGAAACGGAGCCGCCGGCGATTTATGCAACCGGTAATTCCTTTTACAATAATACAGTAATCAATTGCGCCAAGTACGATGGGTATGGAAGGGGTTGCCTGCTTATTGGCGGGCAGAAAGGAATGCTTATATATAATAACACAATTTCTCAAACGGGCAGGGCAAAGGGAACCAATGGCTGGCCCATTAAAGCATGCAATAACGGCTTTTTAAAAGGCTGCAAGATCTATAATAATAAAATAACCAAGCAGGCATACGATGGAATGACATGGGATTTTGCAATTGAACTCTTTAATGAATCGGGACTTGAAGTATATAATAACAGGATCATCGGGTCTCTTGACCTGAACCATCAGACCAAGGGAGATTACCTCTACAGCGTATATGTACACGATAACATAATGGGCCCCGATAGTTTACAATCGAAAGTTGAAACCGGAATAACCCTGGAGTATGAAACTGAAAATGCCATTATTGAGAATAACCAGCTGCAGAACCTGGCTATTCCTATATATTTTACACCAAGAGACGGAAGTCTCATTGCTGATGTATTGATCAAAAATAATGTGTGTGAAAATATTGGGGTTGATAACGAATCACGCCGTGGTTATGCCATCAACTTTTCAAGCGATGGAACAGGGAACCATATCATCACTAATTTTTTTGTTATTGGCAACAAATTTATTGCCCGGGCAAAGAATTCCCCTTATTATGGAATAGAGATAACCGGTGTGGGCCCTTTCACGAATATCAAAATTCAGAACAATACTATTTCAAATTTTGAAGTGGCCTGCATTGCAGCTAACCCGGCATTTGTAATAGACACTTTGATTATTGAGAACAACACGCTGTTCTCTAACGGTAATAACAATAAGCCTTTTTTTGTAAGAGGAATGCCCGGCAATTATATTTTTAAAAACAACGCTTCGTCAGGCTCTGGTCCAGGTTTTAATCTGAAACAACAGGTATTGCGTCCGTTGTATCACGAAGTAAGGAATATTTCCATACCTGAACTCATTGCCTTGTTTGCTTTTTTTATTGCGCTATGGTTCAGCAGTAAAGAAAGTATCTATGTTTTTCCCCTGGGTTTAATCTATACAGTCATTTATGCCTTGTTATATCTTGAAAAAGAGCTCCCGGGAAATGCTGCTACAAACTTTATTTGTGCCGCTTTATGTATTTATGGCTGGAAGATATGGGCGAAAAGAGACCGGAGGAAACACCGTGTATTACGCATTACATCTTCTTCAGGAAAAGAATGGATGATGCAGGTTATTCTTTTTATTCTGTCCTTTGCGGTTGTTTTTTTTGTAATGACCAAGTACAAGAATATTTTCTCTCCTGACAGCATTCCCATTGCTGATGCTTTAGCCACTGCAGCAGTTTTTACTGCTTCCTGGGCAATGGTAACTAAAAAGGTGGAAAGCTGGTACTGGTGGATGGCTGCTGCCCTTGCTTTAACTATCTCTTCCTTCTTCCTGAAGCACTATATGTTTTATAGCTTTTGTGGTTTCATGTTGCTTGCAATATCTGCCTGGGGTTTGTATCAATGGAAAAAAAGACGGGTTTCCCGGAGAAGACATCAACAATCACAAACTTAGTTACTGTCGCAATTAAACAATTGCTTTCATATTCTTCTTCAGGTGATCGGAAAGGCGCAAACTGATAGCAACACAGGTTAATGTTGGGTTTACCGCACCCCCGGTAGGATAGCAGGAAGCTCCGGCAATATGCAAATTGTCTATACCGTGTACTTTGCAATTGGCATCCACAACACCGGTCTTAGGATTATCGCTCATTCGAGTGGTACCGATATGATGCCATCCACCACTGGTGTAATCGGGCAGGTTATCATCTTTATCCGTCAGGTAGTCGGCTAGTTTAACACGACCCAATCCCATAGCACCCATTTGCTGGCCTAAGAGTTTGTTTATAGTATATACTGTTTTTTTATCAATGGGAGAGAGTGCCCAATGCAGGTTGGCTCTTGGCATTCCTAATTCATCTTTTTCATCGCTTAATACCACTCTTGAGTCGGGATTTGGGACACACTCAACTCTTGTAAATAAACCAAAGGATTGAAAAATGTCTTTGGTAGAGAATATGCGCTGAAAGAAATTTCTTTTGTCCAGTTTAGAATACTCATGAAGGCTGTCCAGGCTTTCACGTGGGTCTTCATGCGACCATAATTTAACAGACGGTATTGTATTCTTGGAGTATTCCAGCGGCATAAGGGATACTGAGCCGTTTAGGACTTTTAACTCTTCCTGCTTTTTGGCGGATATGGCCAGTTCGGCTCGAACCTTTGTTTGCAACACCATCTTATATAACATCAAAGGGTTTGAACGGTTTAACCACATCTCCCCTGATTTTATTTCTGCATGCTCCATAAAATACCGGCCAACAAGATCATTGTCGTTCCCGAGTCCTGCAGACACTTGCTTGTTACATGACAATAAAATTCTTGCGTTTTGTATGGAGCAACAGGCAAGGATAAAATGCTTTGCTTTAACTGTATGTTCTTTGCCGGCATAATTTTTTACCGTTACCTGTTTAATGGAAGCGATATTTTCTGTAGCGGTAATGTCCACCACATTTGCATAGGTATATAAGTGAATGTTCTTTGCATTTACCACGGCATCTTTATATTTTGAGCCAAACCTTGTAGGCGGGCTAAAATGCCACATCTTGCTCCACAAAACATCCTTATCAAAAGGGAGCATTTTAAAAGATGGATTTTTCTTCAACCAGTACCGCACATCCCATTCATAGGGCCCCAGGTCAAGGATATCATGAGCTTTTGGGTAAAATGGAGTTATATCATCAAGCTTTATTGGCCAACCGCTGTTTTCAACCCAATCTCTTTTTACAAAATCTATGTCATCAAAAGTTGAGCACATCCCGCCCCAATGGCCGGTACTACCGCCAAAATAATGCAGGCGGCTTGCCTTCATAGGATAATAAGGATGCCCTGTTAGTTTCCCATTGTACAGTTCCTGCACCCTGTCATCATATTCAAATCCACCACCTTCCAGCAAGATCACATTATGTGGTGTATCTGCCCAGTCAAGCGCAATGCTTATGCCGGCTGCTCCTGCGCCTATTATACATATATCTCCTTCAATTATGGATTGGTTGTCTAGTTGCCTTGCATCAATGTGCATAATAAATTAAATTCTATGTTAAGGAAAAAAGTGCACATTGGCGTGCCTCTGTGGTTGAAATTACCCAACCTTTAATGACCTGCAATTTATCTTCTTTAAAATCTTTTCTGACTTTTTTGTCAATCAATTCAAATACGGCCTCATTATCCGATTCTTTTGTTTGCTTGCCGTCATCACCTGTCAGCAGTAAGTCTTTCAATTTCTTTTTTTCATTTTCGGCTGGCATCATGCTCCTGTAACTTAACCCAATATCACGAATGATGCCCTCATCGCAAAAACGGCTCAGCTCATTAGGTGTGACCAATGGGTTATAAAACTTTGATTTCTTTTTGTAATACTGGTAGGCCGGCACAGAAGCAACTGCTAAAACTACAGCAGATCCTATCCATATAAATTTCCTTCTTTTCATGCAAACTAATAGAGTTATGTTTTAAGTAAACAGATACGGAATATAAAGTGAGCAATATTCAATTCGAAAATTACCAGGGCACAGTCACCTTTTCAAAACAAACTGTAGCCCCTGGCTCATTGCAAAAATATATAAAATATGTAGTTTGTCTTTCTTCGCATTGGCCTCAGTCAGTACTACAGATGTTTCGATCATAAAATTTCAATTATTAACGTTTATAGCGCACATCCTTACTCTATGCCTTTATCGCAATTAAAGATTTTGTCATAAAGAGGGACTTCTCTCTTATTATCCTGGCATCCGGAAATAACAACTTCATTTCTTTCACAGTTAGCAGGTTCCAGTCGGGAGAAGTTTGTTTTGGCCAAAACTTATTAAAGAACTTGATGAGTGCTATTTGCATAGTCCGTGGCAGGAAGATGATAAAAATGGGTTGCCATGAATGGCTTTCAATAATAAAGTACCTGTAGGGCGTTTGAACATAATACTTATCACATTTTGCCCGGATCTCGTCGGCAAAGTGTTTCTGCCTTTGCCATGCAGCAGCATGGAATTCGCTGTTTGTTTTGATCTTATAAACATCTTCCTTATCAACAGTAACGTGTTCAATAACTGAGTTGCTGAAAATAATATCGTATTCATTCTTCACACAAGGAATATTTCCAGTTTCGTCTAACTGGATGATGTTTAATCCGCTTTCCTTCGCTTTTTCCAGGGCTGCTGTATCAAAATCCGCAACAAAAATATTTTTCTTGTTCAACCCCATTGAAGTTATCAATTTACCGTCTCCACCCCCCAGATCCAGTATCCTGGTATTATCAGTAATATTAAAGAATGATCTGAAAATCTTCGCCCGGTTAGCCCTTGCTTTTGCAGAGTAAAACTTAAAAATTCCTTTTAGCATAGTCAATTACATTTGGATTACTTATTAATACACTTAATTCAGAACATGGAAATTAAATATCTGAATTTAACATAAACACTAATTTGAAAGAATTATTATACATGACACATAAAAAATTTATGTATTCATATTTTAATGCCCCCGATGAAGCATTTGTGAGACCAGGTTTTACTAAAAAATATTAGCGCTAATAGGGATGTAAGACCTATGAAATAAAATTGCTTTTTTTACTTTTTTAATACTCAAAATAAATTTTGGTTTGATTTTTGCGATACTCCAGTTCGAACAGCGTTAAAGATTGTTCACAATTAAATCCAATTTATCAACATTTGTAAAAACCCTTTTGAACCAATCCGTTTTTTTTCATTAAAATTTTATCAATAGTGTTCTTGTTTTTAAATATTTATACTATTTATTATTTTTTTATGTATAGAGCATGGCTTTTTATGCGGCTGTGTAAATATAGGAGTATATCAAAATATAAAATGCCTTATCCCTATTTTTGCTAACCGGTCTATCAACTGGTAAAGCATACTAAAAATAATAAAACTGTACTTGTTTCGTTAATTTAATTAACCATCCAATATAAACCAATATTCTATGAAAGTAATTTTACTGATAATATCGCTATTCGTGTGCGGTATTACAAATGCTACCACTTATTACATTAGCCCAACGGGTAACGACGCTACAGGTAATGGTTCTGCAGCCAATCCCTGGAAAACCTTAGCTAAAGCCACTTCAACCGTAACAACCCCAGGTGATATCATTCACGTTAACGCAGGGACATACACCGAAACAGTAACTTGTAACCTTGCAAGAGCTGTAAGTATTGAAGGTGATGGCGCCACAACTACAATTATCAGAAGTTCAGTATCAGGTCAGTGGTCAACATTCCTTAGCCTTGATTCTCCCCAGGACACAAATGGTGCACAAAGCATTTCGAACGTTACACTTGACGGACAATACGTAAGTGAAACTAATAATAAAACATGGATGGGAGTATGGATAACCGGAAGGAGCAATGTTATCATTCATGATTGCAGGATCATTAATTTCAGGGACAGGGGTGTAATTTATGATGGTAATGATGCAACAGACCCTCACTCAGACCCGGGACACCATGCAACAGGTAATAAGTTTTATAATAACACGGTTCTAAACTCTGCGCAGAATAACGGAATTTATGGTGCAGGATTATTGAATATTGGTGGACAATTGGGCATGGAGATTTACAATAACACCATGATCCAGGATCAAAGGCCAAATTTTAAAAATGGCTGGCCAATTAAATTATGGGATGAAGGATGGTTGAAAGGCGTAAAGATCTATAACAATATCCTTACCAAAGCCCCATATGTTGGAACTTATCCCGGTGAAGGTGGTGACTGGGATTTCTGTATTGAGTTTTTCAATATACAGGGAATGGAGATTTACAATAACACCATCCAGGGAAGTATTGATCTTAACTATAACTATAAAGGTTCTTATGCTTTCTCTGCATGGATACACCATAACAACATTACCCATACTGTACAGAATAGCAAAGTTGAGGGAGGTATCATCCTTGAATTTCGTACTGAGTCAGTACTCATTGAAAACAATGTAATCAATAACAAAACCTATGGAATAACTTTTAATACAAGAGGTGTAGGAAATTCCGGGGGAAATAATCCAACCAATCCGGCTCCAACTGGAGGGTACAGTTATTTACTTAATAATGTGATCAGAAATAACCTGTTTACAAATCTTTATAACGCACAGGGAATTGGTAATCGTTTTGGTGTTGGTGTAATTTCTGAGGGCACCGATGACCCACAAATCAATAACCTGCAGATTTACAACAATACTTTTGTTGGCTCACCAGGTAATCCTATTGGCCAGGCGATTGAATTTACCTCTCAACAAAATGGTAATATCAATGGCCTATATATCAGGAACAATATCGCAACCGGGTTTAGCGGATCTTGGGTACTTGCCAATGCCGCCCCTGTTCAGTCCAATGTTCTTATAACGCACAACGATGCTTATCAAAATGGAAGTAACAACCCATCATGGCCGGGAAGTACGGTAAATAATAATATTACTGCTAACCCTTTATTTGTTGGCAGTGGTTTTTATACATTACAGGCAACTTCGCCATGTATTGATGCAGGTATCAATGTTGGCATCCCTTTTAACGGGGCCGCTCCTGACATGGGTTATGCAGAATATGGTGTTGCCGGGAATTTACCGCCAACTGCTAATGCGGGGCCTAATCAAACTATAACATTGCCAACTAATACCGTTACACTTTCAGGTAGTGGTACCGATCCTGATGGCACTGTGGTGGCTTATCTCTGGACTAAAATTTCAGGACCGGCTGCCGGTACGATCACTAATCCTAATGCTGCAGGAGCTACAGTAACAGGATTAGCACAGGGTACTTATCAATTTGAATTAAGAGTTACAGATAATGGTGGGGCATTCGGAAGAGACACCATGCAGGTTACAGTTAATGCTGCCAGTAATATTCCTCCTGTGGCTAATGCAGGCCCTAACCAAACAATAACATTACCTACCAACTCTGTCATATTATCTGGTAGTGGTACTGATGCTGATGGTATTGTAGTAGCTTATCTGTGGACTAAAATTTCAGGACCAGCTGCCGGTACTATTACTAATCCAGGTACTGCAGCGACTTCGGTAACAGGGCTGGTTCAGGGAACTTATCAATTTGAATTAAGGGTTACAGATAATGGTGGGGCATTCGGAAGAGACACCATGCAGGTTACGGTTAATCCGGTTGGTGCAAACATTCCGCCTACCGCTAATGCAGGCCCTAACCAAACAATAACATTACCTACCAACTCGGTTATATTATCAGGTAGTGGTACTGATCCCGATGGCACTGTTGTGGCTTATCTGTGGACTAAAATTTCAGGGCCAGCTGCAGGTACTATCACAAACCCTGGTACTGCTGCTACCTCTGTAACAGGATTAGTGCAGGGTACTTATCAGTTTGAATTAAGGGTTACAGATAATGGTGGGGCATTCGGAAGAGACACCATGCAGGTTACGGTTAATCCGGTTGGTGCAAACATTCCGCCTACCGCTAATGCAGGCCCTAACCAAACAATAACATTACCTACCAACTCGGTTATATTATCTGGTAGTGGTACTGATCCTGATGGTACAGTAGTGGCTTATCTATGGACTAAAATTTCTGGACCGGCTGCTGGTACTATCACTAACCCGGGCACTGCCGCTACTTCTGTAACTGGACTGGTTCAGGGAACTTATCAATTTGAATTAAGGGTTACCGATAATGGCGGGGCATTCGGAAGAGACACCATGCAGGTTACAGTTAACCCGGTTGGTGCAAACATTCCGCCTATTGCTAATGCAGGTCCTAACCAAACAATAACATTACCTACCAACTCGGTTATATTATCTGGTAGTGGTACTGATCCTGATGGTACAGTAGTCGCTTAGCTATGGACCAAAATATCAGGACCGGCTGCAGGTACTATCACAAACCCGGCAACTGCTGCTACTTCTGTAACAGGATTGGTGCAGGGTACTTATCAATTTGAATTAAGAGTAACGGATAATGCCGGCGCTTTTGGAAGAGACACCATGCAGGTTACAGTTAACCCCGTTGGTGCAAACACTCCACCAACTGCTAATGCAGGTCCCGACCAAACTATTACGTTACCTCTCAATACTGTTTCCATTTCAGGAACTGGTACAGATCCCGATGGTACTATAGTAGCTTACCTCTGGACCAAAATCTCAGGACCGGCTGCAGGTACTATCACAAATCCGGCTAATGCTGCTACTTCTGTTACAGGATTAGTGCAAGGAACTTATAGGTTTGAACTTAGGGTTACTGATAATGGAGGAGCTTTTGGCAGGGATACTATGCAGGTGACTGTTAACCCTCCTTCTTCAAATATTCCTCCAACCGCTAACGCTGGAGCAAATCAAACGATAACATTACCAACCAACTTTGTTATAGTTTCTGGTAGTGGCACAGATCCTGATGGTACTGTTGTTGCTTATCTCTGGACTAAAATTTCAGGACCGGCTGCGGGCATTATAACAAACGCAACAACGCCTGCAACTTCAATAACAGGATTGGTACAGGGAACTTATCAATTTGAATTGAGGGTTACAGATAATGGAGGTGCATTAGGAAGAGATACCATGCAGGTAACTGTAAATGCTGCTGCTGGCAATATTCCGCCAACAGCTAATGCAGGGCCAGACCAAACTATTACTTTACCTACCAACTTTGTTATACTTGCCGGCAATGGTACAGATCCCGATGGTACTGTTGTTGCTTATCTCTGGACTAAAATTTCAGGACCGGCTGCTGGTACTATAACAAATCCTGGTACTGCTGCTACTTCAGTAACAGGAATGACTCAGGGTACATACCAATTTGAATTAAGAGTTACTGATAACAATGGTGCTATTGACAGGGACACTATGCAGGTTGTTGTGAACCCAGCGTCTTCAAATATTGCACCTACTGCAAATGCAGGGGCTGATCAGATTATTTCTTTGCCTGTTAATGCCACAATACTTTCTGGTAGTGGTACAGACCCTGATGGTTTTATAGTAGCATATCTCTGGACAAAAGTTTCAGGGCCTGCCGCAGGAACCATAACAAATCCTGGCACAGCTGCTACCTCAGTAACAGGATTGATACAAGGCACTTACAGGTTTGAACTCAGGGTTACTGATAATAATGGCGCTATCGACAGGGATACTATGCAGGTAACAGTAAATGCCGCTCCGAACAACCTTCCGACAGCCATTGCTGGTCCTGATCAAACGATTACTTTACCAGTAAACTCTGCTACTTTAGCAGGAATAGGGTTTGATACAGACGGAAGTATTGTTGCCTATACCTGGAAACAATTATCTGGCCCCTCAAACAATGTTCTTTTTGCTTTAAACACATCAACTACTTATGCGAACGGTCTTGTTGTTGGTACTTACGAGTTTGAATTGACTGTAACAGATAATTTAGGTGGGACAGATAAGGATAGTGTAAAAGTCATTGTGAATGATATAGTTGCTCCTTTAACTATATATAATGATGCCATGATTTATCCAAATCCTGTAGTGGATATTACCACATTAAAGATCAACAGGGTAAAATTGACAACAAATCCAATGGTAGTCATTTCTGATATTCAGGGAAAGATTGTATTCAGAAAGGAATTGATTTCCGCACAACAAAATTTCACTGATAAGATAGACTTGAAATTTTTGATCAAGGGAACTTACTTTGCTACAATATATTTTGATAATGAAGTGAAGAAAACACTAAAAATAATTAAGAACTAATCCGTTATTAGAAAACAGAGTAAAGCAAATTTTAAAAAGGGAAATGATTAATCATTTCCCTTTTTATATTTGATCTAACCTAAATCCTTTTATATCCCACCAACATTCAGTTACACCCTGTACCAATTAAGCAGCAGGGACTTATTGAGTGGGCCAATAAATATGCTTTTTCATTGACTTTTTAAAGAAATCTCTTCCTCGATAGCCATTTACATATAAAGTATGTTGCAATTTCTATTTTACTGATTTTTAATGTTTTTTGCTAAATAATTAAATTTTTCCCTTCTAAATCCCCGATTGCATTAATTCCGTATTTTAATTATGTATTATGTTTGTTATATACATAAAAATTTAATGTGCTATTGCTTTTGTGCTTTGTGTAATTGTTTATATATTTACTTCAAATTCAACATCCCCCAAGGTAAACTGCGATAATTCAATTCTATTAATTGCTCAGATTGGTATTCTAATTCCTATGTTTTTCCTGCTGTAAAGCAAATTCAATAGCTATCTCACTTAAGTACTAATTTATTTTAGTTAACTCTAAAATCACGTTATCATGGCAAGAAGGTTACTCTTGATTGTGTTTATTGCCCTGTCTGTAAACTTGCAGGCGCAAACATCTGTTACATTTTCGTTTCAGGCTCACGGGGATGACTGGCAGCTTTTCATGTCAAGCAAAATTGTAGCCGATTTGAATGCGGGCGCAAAGGTTGTGTTTATTACTTTAACGGCAGGTGATGCAAGTGCTGGTTCGGTTCTTACGGTCCAAGCGGAGTTCCATTCTACCTATCCCGGGAAAATGGCTCTATGTATGCCACTAAATACCTGTCGGATATCACAAGCGGAACTCCCCCCTTAATTCCACCTACAGTTACAACCGGAACAGTTAACGGACATAATATCGCCAAGTATACTTATAAAGGTATAGTGAATTATTTTTTCCGTTTACCAGATGGTAATGGAAATGGTTCAGGGTTTGGAAATACCGGAAATGTGAGTCTGGAAAAATTCAGGAATGGAACAATTTCATCAATGACTGCGCTGGGTGATATAGCTGCCACGTATACTTCATGGACTGACCTGACCAATACCATCAAGCAAATAATCAATAATGAAAAAGTGACAGGGGTGCCGGCCTGGATATATGCAGCACATACGATCAATGGCAGTAATTCTGCCTATAACCCTAATGACCATTCCGACCATCGTTACACTTCCATGGCCGCACAGGATGCGGTGGCAACGCGTATGAGTTGGGTTGGAGTTGCCGGATTCATGAATTATGAATCTTCTGCAAATGCCGCTAATTTAAGCTCTACCGATCATGAGAATTCTTCTGCTCTGTTTGGCCTTACGAATTGGGGCCTAGTTGAGGCTGCTTATGCTACGAATTATAGTTCAGGTCACTTGGTATGGCTACCTATGGATTATTTTCAGATAATCAGAACTCCTACCGGCAACGCTCCTTTTGCTGGTTCTTCCGGAACAGGCGGTAATGGCGAAGTTAATGCTGCCGGATCCTTGCTTAAAATACCCATGATTGTATCAGTCACGTCCCCAATACTCCTTAATAAGGATATCAGCGCGATCATAAGCCCTTATGAAACCGGAACCCTTTCTACTCAGATCACTGATCCCGGTGGTAAGGAAGTATTTAAACTGATAACAAAAATTGAAAATAAAAATGCGCTTTTTATAACTCTGAAACAACCTGCTCTCGAAAAAGGCGTATACGTTATCAAAAATATATTGAATGATAAATACATCGAAAGCAGGAAAATAACAGTTGAGTAATAACTTATTAAAAACAAGAAGATGAAAAGGATATTTCTACTATTGATGATTTCTTTATTTGCTGCTAAGGCCCGTAGCCAGAATGTTGACTATGTTGTAGTATCCGATCCGGATGACTGGCAGTTATTTATGAGTAACAAACTGATCACTGATTACTTATCCAACAGCCATAAGCTTGTTGTGATTACACTTACCGCAGCCGACGAAGGGAATGGCACCAATTCGTTTAACGGCTCTGCAATACCCTATTACATGGCCAAAGAAAGGGGATCTGTATATTCCTCAAAATTTGTTTATGATTTTGCAGCGCTGAGTTTCCCTAATACTTCACTTTTACCCAATGCGCAAACAGTAACTGTTTATGGCAAGAGCCTAACCAAGTACGTATACGCTAATGTAGTGAATTATTTTCTCCGGCTCCCTGATGGCGGACTCGCCGGAGCAGGATATCCGGGTACAGGTAATAAATCATTGAAGAAATTTAAAGACGGAACCATCTCCTCCATTAGTTCTATTACAAATGCCGCCACCTGGAATACCTGGAATGAATTGTTAACCACAATTTATTTCATCATGGTTATTGAAAAGGGCTCGGACCAACAGGTTTGGTTAAATACCACCAACCTGAATACAGTTGTAAACCCTAATGATAATTCCGACCATGTGTATGCTGGTATGGCAGCTCAGGAAGCGGTGGCCACAAAACTTTGGGTAGGTATCAATGAATACGTGATGGACCATTCATCAAACCTGGCCGCTAACCTGGGCAATGAAGAATACCAGTTTGCAACTGGCGCTTATCATATGTTTGACTGGAGCCTGACCAAAGACAAATATTCTCCCAAAATTAATAGTGTGAGGGCCTGGCTTCCGATGGAATACACTAGTGTAAAACGCAGCCCATCAGGCAACAGCGGCACTCTGCCAATAACATTGCTGAATTTTTCAGGGTCACTAAAGGGTAATAATGTTTTGCTGGACTGGTCTACTTCATTAGAAATCAACAGTAAAGAATTTCAAATTGAAAAATCTAATGATGGAATTACATATCGAAAACTATATACCATACCTGCAGCCGGAAACAGTACAATAGAAAAAAAATACAACTACCTGGATGTTGAAGCTACTGAATTAAATTATTACCGGCTAAAAATGGTGGATTTAGATGGATCTGCAAAACAGAGCGGTGTTGTCATCGTAAAAAATCCGGGCTTATCTCAAACGGTTTCCTGCAATTACTAATCCTTTTAAAGATTACATAAGTATCCGTTTTGCAAAAATTCCCAAAGGAGGTGTAAGTTTAAAACTGATGGATCTGTCAGGCAAAGTAATAAACACCAGGAGAAGTTTATAACCCTCTATCTTCAATTATCCGTTTCGATTATAATAAGGCATTGAGCCAGGGCATATACATTTTACAGGTAACAAATGAAGGAAAACAATATAGCCTCAAACTGGTAAAAGAATAAATTTTATTGTGCAGGATATTTGCGGGTATTTTGACTAAATAAAAAAGGAACCTAACGACCTTTTTTTATTTATGCCTTCTTTTGCAGGGGAAACATCAACCGAATTATTTTTCTACTGATCTAGTTTTATATTCTTCGCTTGTTTTAAAACGCATTCTTATTTCCTTTAAAAACATGATATACCGTCATGAAGAGAATCTGGATATCCAGCCACAGGCTCCAGTTTTCCAGGTACCACAAATCTTTATTCACCCTCATTTTGATTTGTTCAGGGTTAGTGATTTCGCCCCTGTAGCCATTTACCTGAGCCCACCCTGTAATGCCCGGTTTTAAAAACTGCCTTACCATATAATCATCTACTACCTGAGAATAATCTGTTGTATGCTTTAGCATATGCGGTCGTGGTCCCACACAAGGCTCATTTTTCCCCGAAGACATTAATAGATTGGGAAATTCGTCAATGCTTGTCTTTTTCTGATAAACCTGCCGATTACAGTCACCCGAGAATCATTTTTTGTGGCCTGTTTAATGTCGCATCTTTGTTGGACCTCATACTTCAAACTTCAGACAATAAAATGGTGTCTTATTTTTTTAAAAAAAAAAAAAAAAAAAAAAAAAAAAAAAAAAAAAAAAAAAAAAAAAAAAAAAAAAAAAAAAAAAAAAAAAAAAAAAATTGCTTTTAAAAAAAACAGGCCCTTTCATTTCTACTTGTGATCAATAATCCTAAATGGGTATCGCCAGGATAAAATAAACACAATGACAAGGGCGCTTACCACAATATCAAGAACCCTCTTCTTAATTCTGTTTCCCACATCATCAAGGGGTTCACTCCTCAAAGAAAGAATGGGTAAATCACCGAAATATTCTATGTGCACTTCCCTTGTAATGAATACTGATAAGTTGAGCACAATCTTAAACCTAATACATTCCTTTTCGGACTGGAACATCAGGTTATAAATATCTTTATTCTGCTCTGGAGTTATTGTTGAAAAATCTCATTAATGTTCAATTCATTAGCGACCTGTAATGTATTGTTTATATTGCTTAATATCGGGTAATGGGTCAGCTCTTTTATATTTCCATCATCTTCAGCAAAACCAAGCAGTTGGGTGTTGATACTGTCTTCTTCAAAGTATTTTGCCAGCTTTTTTGCCGTGTCATTATACCCAAGAATAAGTACTTTTTTATAAATATGGTCGCTTTTTTTATAATAATTTCTAATCCCCAGGTATATGAAGCGATTGATCAATAATCCAACCCCAAAACTGATGATTGTAGAAAAGATAAACAGCCTGGAAATATTATATTCAAAGAAAGAATAAGTAGAACATTACAAATGTTATCCATAACAAATAAACCTGTATGGTTCTTTTTGTAAAATGTTCGAAAAACTCAGAATTATTTTGTCGGCATACGTCCTTAAAATAAAGGCAGGCAGGATCCACAAAATATTTGAAACGATCCAGTAATTAAAGTATGTGTTGGAGAAATTTGAAAGCAACTGTTTCCTTAGAATAACCTGGCAAAGAAAGTAGATCGTATTCAGCATTAACAGATCCAACAGGATCAGTGTTATTTGCAAATACCTTTCAAACTGCCGGTTCATGTCAGAGGGTTTAAATAGTTCTGTAACTTCTTAGTGATTAAAGCTTCTGATCAGGAAGAAATATAAATGGAGCCTAAAATATCTATTATTCTTTCAGAAGTTTTACCATCCCAAAACGGGGGGATTGTTCCTTTTTTCCATTCGCCCTCCATGATCTTCTTTATATACAATTTCAATTTGCAAAGGTCGTTCCCAATCAATTCGTTTGTACCAATCACAACTGTTTCTGGTCTTTCGGTAGAATTGCGTAAAGTTAAACAGGGTATGTGAAGAACAGTGGCTTCTTCAGTAATTCCTCCTGAGTCTGTAATTACTCCCTTTGCACTTTGTACCAAATACATGAATTCAAGATATCCCTGTGGATCAATCATAAGGATATTCTTGTCATTTATTTTAAACTTATCTATAGTTTGACGTGTTCGTGGATGTACCGGAAAGACAATAGGCAGTTCAGAAGAAGCTTCTTTAATTGCAGAAAGTATTGCGTCTAATTTTTCCGGATCATCTACATTAGAAGGCCTGTGCAAAGTTATCAGGAAATATTCGTTTTTCTTTAAATTATACTTTTCCCAAAACTCCGGTTTTCTTATCCTTTCTATATTCTGATAAAGTGTGTCTATCATTGTATTTCCTACAAAGTGTATGCACTCCTCCGCTACCCCGTTTTTCCTTAGTTGGTTATTAGCTATTTCACTCGTAGTAAAAAAATGATCGCAAATTGAATCAGTTACTATTCGGTTAACCTCTTCAGGCATGCTCATATCGCCTGATCGAATACCCGCCTCAACATGCACCACATCAACACACAATTTTTTAGCCGTGATTGCGCAAGCCATAGTGGAAGTAACGTCACCTACTACTAATACCAGTGTTGACCTGTTTTCCTGCAATTCCTTTTCAAACCTGGTCATAATTGCTGCCGTTTGCTCAGCCTGTGACCCTCCTCCGCATTCAAGATTAACATCTGGCTCTGGAATACCGAGTTGTTCAAAAAAATCAGCACTCATTTTTTTATCATAATGCTGTCCTGTATGTACCAGCCGGTAACTGATATTTTTACCGGCTGCCTGTGCCAATTTAATTGCCTTAATGATGGGGGCAATCTTCATAAAATTTGGCCTTGCGCCGGCAATCAAAGTAATCTTCATCGTAAATAAAGCGGTTTTACCAAGTGTTTTTATTCAAACACATAACGTATTAAGAAAGTAATTATTTTGTTTTGAAGATTTGTTTTCCTTTTTCTTTCAAAACAAGATAAATAAATTCTGAATTTCCGAATAAATACCGCTTCCACATGCGCCTGGGTTCCTGTATAACACGGTAAAACCATTCCAGACCGCTTTTTTGCATCCATAAAGGCGCTCTTTTAACATGGCCTGCCACCACATCAAAACTTCCGCCAACACCCATAATGAAAGGGGTTTGAATGAGGTCTTTATAAGTATTCAGGAATATTTCTTTTTTTGGAGAACTCATGGCAACAAAGAGGATATCTGCATTGGAATCTGATATCTGCCTGGCTACATTTTGCTCCTCTTCTTTTTTGAAATATCCATTCCTGTATCCAGCAATAATATCTTTTCCATAAAGGTTTGAATAAAAATTAACAACGGTATTTACAATTTCTTCTTTAGCCCCCAGGAAAAATATCTTATATTTTTTTTGAGCTCCCAATTTAACCAGCGATTCCATTAAATCAATTCCCGCCACACGTTCTGGCAAGGGGGTATTGAATAAACGTGATGCCCATACTATAGCCTGGCCATCTGCATTTATAATATCACAATTTACAATTGACTCTTTCAGCTCTGTGTCTTTTTGAGCATTGACCACTTTTGCTGCATTAATTACAACATGGTGAATCGGCTTTCGGTCAATAATTGACTTGTCAATCAGTTGGAGGGTTTCCTCCATTGTGAGTGCATCAACAGGAATATCGCAAATGCTAATCCTGGTCATGGTTTTCAAATTTAGTGTACGTTGATAGTGCATAAAACATCCATGCTTGGGCCCACCGCATGTAAGGTATTTTTGATGAAAAAAATTTATTGATCTGGTAATAAAAAAATCCTTTTTTTGATTGCATGTTTGTAATGGTCCAATGCAAAACCGTATCCATTAACTCCTTATACTCATGAAACCTTCCCAACTTGGCCAGTGTAATAACCATTTGGGCAGGCGCATGTACATCTATCGGGTAAATCGAGTTATTATAATACTTAGGGATACCTTCTTTTGTAAAAAAAATATTTACATAATAACTCAACCCCTGGCTTACATTAGTTACATAAACCTCATCACCTGTATATTTCATATAATCCGAAATGCACTCCAGGTTATACCCTGTATGAAAATTATCTACCCATTGGTGAAAAGGTAGTGTACCATAGCCCCATGAACCATCTGCCCTTTGGTAATTACAACAATATGTCACTGAACTTTTTGCTGCTTCTGCCAGCTCCGTTTCATTTGTAAAACTATAAACCCGGCTAAGCAGCCTGCTACCCAATAACGAAGCATTAAATACTACGCTCTTATCCAGCGGAGAATAAGAAAAGGCAAAATTCTTTTTATCGTCATAGGTTCTGTTCAAGTCTTTTAAGATAAAATCACAGGTACTTCTTGCTGTTTTAAGCAATGCATCCTGTTTTGTAATTTCATAAGCATCGAGCATTGCATTTGCTATAAACACAGATGCCACTACGGTTGGCGTGCCTTTTGGTTGAAAAAAAGCACGTGCCTGCCAATCGAAATTATATCCCCAACATGCGCCGCTATATCCTTTACTTACCGAACTATTCAGATTTTCAATAAAGAAATTCATTTTGTCCAGGTATTCCTGCCTGGCTTCTGTTCTATAAAGCAGGCAATAACTGGCAAGAAACAAACCCAATGCCTTGGGATTATACTCTTTCTTTACACCTGTGATCGGTCTTAAATTTATTGGCGACCGCTTAAAGAACTGTATCCAGGCAAGCCTGACCATGCGGTTTTTTGATAACCCCGGTATGGTCTGAAAAAAACTACTGTTCAGCCCATCATAAGGGTCATACCCTTTAAATTTCTCAGTTTCGCAGTATGTTTTTAGCCTGTTTAAAGACTCTATAAATTCAGCGTTCAATTTTTTATGTTTGATAATGGTTTACAGCATTATCCTCATTATTGTTTTAAATTCTTTGAATCTATACACACATTTCAAAGGTAGGAATGCCTATGCGGCATAATCCCGGATTCCTGGTATTTTCCTTAGGTATTAAACTGTTGGCAGCGCTTTTTATTGCAGTAATAACTGTTTCGGGCCTCTTTTTTCTCAAAAAAACCTCTTATTCTCGGCAGCGTATCAGGCTGGGTTCAGTCAAGACTGATCTCCTGTGCCAGCCCTGTATGCAGGCTATCGTGTATTTTAAAGGTGGTTAAGGTTGTAAGACATATTGACCGAAAACTGATAGGGCTTCCATTGCCTGATTTAAGCGCATTAAGAAATGCTGCTACTTCTTCTTTATGGCCTTTCCCCGATGATTTCAATTTGACAGTCTTCCCGTTTTTGTAGATAAGTCCATCTTTGAAATCATTAATGACGCCGATCTTTGATCCGCTAAATACTTCTATCAGCTCTTTTGGCATTGCTTTATCGCCATTAGCCAGGTATGTCAGGTTTCCAACAGAACCATTCGCAAATTTTATCACGATAGCAATATTATCTGCAGGAGAAATTTTATCATTTGTACTGTTTATACAATCTGCATATACTTTAACTGGCTCTGAGCCGGTAAAATATTGCATGAGGTCAATAAAATGACACATCTCCCCGATGATCCTTCCGGCGCCAATATCTTTTTGTTGTATCCAGTTATCTTTGGGTATAAATCCGGCATTAACCCTGATATTAATGACCATCGGCTCTCCTGTATTCTGAAATTCTTTTTTTATGTGTTCACTGATTGGGGCAAACCGCCTGTTAAAACCAACCAACAATGATTGTGCATGGTTTTTCTTCGTTTCAATAACCCGGTCAAGTTCTTCCATACTTATTGCCAGCGGTTTTTCCACAAATACATTTTTATTAGCCTCTAATGACTTTATAACAAGATCTGCATGTGAGGAATGCGGTGTAGCAATAAATACGGTGTTTATTTTTTCATTTCCCAAAACATCATTTATGTCTGAGGAGCAGAAATTGAACCCGAATTTATCTCCTACATTTTTTGCTGTAATGCCACGGGATGTAACTACACCATCTAATGAGCCACCGGATGTTTTTACATTGGGTATAAGGTAGCTCTGTGCAAAACTACCGGCTCCAATGAAACCAGTATTAATAGCTGACAGGGGCTTATTGGATAAACTTATTGCTGATCTTGATTTATTTTCATTTTCAGAATATTTCAGCAGGATGCCAATATGATGTTCTTTTACTTTTCCCAGTATAATATCATACGCTTTTTCCGCATCGCTGATATCTATAACGTGAGTTATTAAAGGTTTCAGGTTAATATACCCCCTGGCCAGCAGGTCAAGGAAACTTTCCATGTTTCGCTGTTCCGTCCATCTTACATAAGCATAAGGATAGTCCTGGCCGTTTTCTTCATAATTCACATCGTATCTACCCGGACCATAAGAACATGACATCCTGATATCAATTTCTTTTCTGTAATAGTGTGGGTCCCTGGGAATATTCATGGTTACCATACCTACTACAACTACTTTCCCTTTCTTCATCGAAATTTCGCCCGCTAACTCTACCGGATCGCTTGATTGTGCAGCCGCAGTAATTATAACCGCATCAAATCCATACCCATTTGTAAAATTATCGCAGGCAGTTTTGAGGTTAGGGTCATTCCTTAATAATGCCTTATCTGCAGAATGTTCATTTGCAATTTTTACAAATGCATCCGATAGATCAATTCCAAAAACAGAACAGCCATTGGCACGAAGCAGTTGACAGGTGATCTGGCCGAGTAGACCCAACCCGATAACACACACTTTTTCTCCAATACGTACATCCGCCTGTCGTACACCTTGCATGGCGATGGCGCCAAGAGTTGTAAATGCAGCGTCGTCAGAACTAACTCCATCCGGAATTTTTACCACCAGGTTTTGAGGAACTGAAACGATCTCTGCATGTGAAGCATATTCAAACCCGGCACAGGCAACCCTGTCGCCGGCTTTAAATTGCCCATTCGTGTCCATACTTGATAATACAACCCCACTGGTACTATATCCCATTGCCCTTAGTGAATCAAGTTTAGCCCTTACTTTAGTAATAGTGGCTTTAAGCCCTTCCTTTTTAATATTCTGAATAACCTGTGCAACAAGATCTGGCCTTTGTCTTGCTTTGTTTAGCAGGTTTGCCTGAGCTACTTTTACTGTACCCCTTTCTGTTCCTGCACTGATGAGTGAGAATTGGTTTTCAATCAGCACCATTCCTTCAGATATCGAAGGAAGGGGCACATCGTCTACATATAATTCACCGGTCTTAAAATTCTGTATTACCTGTTTCATCTTTTTTATTTAAACTTTCTTTTGTTTTATGTTTTATCAGTCTGATGTTTTAATTGGCCTTCCCCGCCGCAGTATGTTTTGTATATACAGCGTATTTAGGTTGATTTAAAAGCACTTCCCTGATCATGATCCGTGATACAGAATCTATACTGTGAAGGGGATCCAGGAAATTTGCCTTATTCTCAGTGATCACATTTGGCCAGTTGAAATCATACAGGTCGCCGAATGAGCTGATATCCTTTTTAAACCTTTCGTACTCTTTATCCATTTTAAATTCCGCAATTTTATTTTGTATCTCAACATGTGCAGGTGATATGATGAAAACAAGCTTAATGTCATTTTCCAGACAGTACTCAGATATTTTTTTAAACTCATTATAATAATTTGTGGGGTAGGAATAATTCTTTAAGAATCTGTTTTCCTGCTGCAACTCGTATTGCCAGAATGCTTCTCTCGAAAAAGGGACTTCCTGCATTTCGACCCGCTGTTTAAACAACTGTGCTTTCAGGATGAGCATGGTGTTTTCCAAAGTAAATTTATTCATTAAATACAGGGGTACAGAATTTTTTACTTCAAGGGCAGCTGATACCCTATCCTTTAAAAGAGTGCCACTGTAACCTTCTATTCCCACGCCGATATAAATCCTTTTGAGGGTTTTCTTTTTAACCAGGTCCCAGAAAATTTTGACCACATCCTGCATTGATCCTGCTCCTGCAGCAAGGTTCACTACCTTTTCGCCGTTTACCTCTTCAAAAAAATCAGGCATCAGCCTTTGAGCACGTGAGTCGCCCAAAACAATTCCGGGATATTGATTACGTTCGTATTCAATAAGCCTGTATAGATAAGTATTTTTTTTACGGGCCAGGTTATTTTTTAAATCTCCCAACTCCTTATTTTTTTCTGCAAAAAAATAATTAAAAGGATCTACGATGATCTCCAATGCTATCAGGATCAAAAAAGGTGTTGAGAAAATGAATATTTTTTTAAACAACAATCCCATAATGTCAATTATCATTAAAATTGGAAGTACACAAATTGTTCGCCACTAAAAACTCCCAGGTAAAAAATCGCAAAGATCACAAAGTAATAGGAGAACCATCTTATCATCACGTTCTTATTGCCAAATAAAAGCACACGGCCCGGGTAATACTCCTCCATAAACTCCTTAATGAACAAAATACTAAACGCCATGAAACCATACAACATTGTATCTCCGTCCTTATAAGGCAAATGGAATGAATCGGTAAATATTTTACCGAGAATATTCATCACTTCCGGAACGGTGGCGGCGTCTCCTCCAAAGATCAGCGAAAATGCAAATAAGAGATAAGTAAATACACAACCTATCAGGATGTACCACCATCTCATTTTCAGTCTGAATTTATCTTCAAAAGCATCTTTACTTTTTCTTGTAAAGGTTTCAAAACTTAAAGCAATCCCTTGTATGGCACCCCACAATATAAAATTAAGTGCGGCTCCATGCCAGATTCCTGATATAATAAAGGTCAGGTTTAAGGCTATTGCAATTCCCAAAAGGCCATATTTTCTGAAATTAAACGCTAATGGTGTGTACACATAATCGGTAAGCCATTTGATCAATGACATGTGCCAGCGTCTCCAAAATTCCGACATCGTAGTGGCAAAGAAGGGGCGGTTAAAGTTTGGAATTATATCGACTCCCATAACTTTTGCACACCCAATAGCAATAAGTGAATAACCTCCCAGGTCGCCATATACCCGTATCGGCTGCATCAAAGTCGCCAAAAGCACCGAAGAGCCTACATGCTGATCAACATTTTTAAAGACAGCGTCAATATAAATACTGATCCTGTCGGCCAGCGCTAATTTCATAAAATACCCCCATAGCATCAACTGCAGACCGCTGACAACCATATCATATTTAAACTGAAGTTTCCCTTTGAACTGATGGAATATATTAGTAGCTCTTTCTATAGGGCCAGACATTACGATCGGGAAAAAAGATAAGAACAATGCAACAATTCCAATGTTCTTCTCCGCCTTTATTTCTTCATTATACACATCTATTGCATATCCCAGCGCCATGAATGTATAAAAAGATATGCCTACAGGTAAAAGCAAACTTATATGTGGAAGTGATAAATGCAACCCGGCAGAATTGAGCAGGGTGAATATTCCTTCATTTACAAAATTGAAATACTTGAAAAAGAAAAGGGGTAATAGGGTTATTATGATATCTGCAATAAGCAACTGTCTTTTTTTCTTTTCTGATTTTGCCTTCTCAATTAAGTTAGTAAATAAGTACGTGGTTAAAGTAACACCTGCCAGCAAAAGGGCATATACAGGTTTTATATTAATATAGAAGTAGTAACTGGCAATCAACAGAAAAACAGCCCTGAACTTTTGCGGAAGCAAAAAGTACAGAACAAGTACCGTTGGGAAAAAAACCAGGAAATTAAACGAAGTAAAAACCATGAAATTTATAATTTAGAGCTAATGATGGTTATCATATCGCCAACATTTGCCATTTTGTTCAAATCTTTCAACCTGAATTTAATTCCGAATTTATTTTCTATTTCCGCAATAAGTACCATATGAGACAGGGAATCCCAGTTCTCCACATCATTGGCATTAAGTTCATCAGTAAGTTCCAATGTGTTATCACCGAGCACTTTCCTGAATACCGGCGTTAATCCTTTTACGATTTCTGTTTTTTCCATACTTACGTTTTACATTTATTACCTATCGTGACTACATTTACCGATCATTCAATTTAGATTCTATCAGGTCAACCAATCCTTTTACATCTGCCAGTTTATTTAATTCCTTTAGCCTGAATTTCAACGCAAAAACTGTTTCCACTTCACCTATCATCAGCATATGGCTTAATGAATCCCAGTTTGCAACATCATTAGCGGTCAATTCATTTTTTAATATAATCGTATCATCGCTAAAAATTTTTCTGAAGATCATCGTTAACTTTTCAAAAATTACAGTTCTGTCCATAAATAATTTATTAATATTTTTTTGCGTACTCTTTATTTGATTTCAAAATCATCTGATATCACAATCCCATCGCTTAACCTGATTATGATCTCATCATCTTTCTTGTTAAAATAAACTCCCACATCCGGGTATTTCGTTTTTAATTCAATCTCTCTTGCCGCATCTGGAATTTTGGCCATCCAGATTGTATAATTGTTATAAAATGCACCCTTATATGGCAATGATACCGCTCTTATAAGCCTGTACACTTCCTGTTTGGATTTTGTCAGATCGATCTTTCTGTCACTTTTTTTTAAAGGGCCAAAATAACTAACCTGGGTCAGATCCTGCTTCATTGGCTTAAAACTTACATCTTCCAGCAGGTTTAATGCTTCCACTACAATCGTTTTATTAATATTAAGCATTTTAGCCTGTATATCCAGGATGTAATCCTCTTTAGAAACCAGGAATTTTTTTTGTACAATTATTTCTCCGGTATCTATATCCGCATCTATAAAATGAACAGTTACTCCCGACTCATCATCTCCATGCAAAATAACCTGGTGCTGCGGCGACAATCCCCTGTACCTGGGTAAAAGCGAGGGATGAACATTTATAGCACCCCTTGCAGCCTGGGAAAATATTTCTTTATGCAGTATTTTTCTCAGGTGTACAGCTACAATCAATTCGGGTTTTACTTTTTCTAAATAACTTTCTACTTCTGCTGAGTTTACATTTTTAGTTTTTATAAACCCGATATGATATTTCAACGCCGTTTCCTTAAGTATAATATAATTTTCATTATAATACTCAGGAGTAACTATCAGTAAAACCTTATGCCCGCTTTCAATTAATGACTCAATTACAGTAGAGGTATATATATCTTCACCAAATACTACAACCTTCATTATTTTAGAATTTTTCCTTCAATAGCTTTCTGTCAATTTTCCCATTTGTATTCAATGGAAACGAATTTACAAACCTTACCTGCGTTGGTATCATATATCCTGGCATCTTTGTCTTCATATATGCTATCAATTCCTTTGTATCAAACTCTTCAGATTCAATTACCATCCCGATCTCGGTATTATGGATCTGGTTTGTAAAAGCAACGGCAACCGCATTTATTTTCTTCAGGTATTCTTTGGCAAAAAATTCAATTTCTGAAAGTTCTACCCTGAAGCCCTGAACCTTGATCTGCGAATCGATCCTGCCCAGGTACATAATATCGCCTTCTTCATCAGCCACACAAAGGTCGCCCGTTTTATAGAACCGCTCTTTAGCCCCATTATAATCTATATAAAAGAATGCTTCCCTGTTTTTCTCCTCATTTTTCCAATAGCCGGGAGTTAATTGTATTCCCCCAAGGCACAATTGCCCTTTTTCACCGGCTTTTACCATTTGGTCATTATCATTAACGATAATTGTATGGGTTTCTTGCATGGCTTTACCAATACAGAGCAGGCCATTTGAAGCCTTGTTATCAGCATCACGCTTATAGGTATAATGTGTACAGAATATTGTGTCCTCGGTTGGCCCGTACACATTCATTATCCTGGCATTTGGAATACAAGACGCCCATTCCTTCGTTACATCCAATGGCAGTGCTTCTCCACAAAACAAACTATACTTCATGCTTGCACAATCTATTTCATCAAAATAGGGTCGCAGGTAATGAATGATAGAAGGCACCATCAACGCTACAGTGAGATGTTGTTCATCGAGCAACTCGGCAATGTAATTGAACTTGATCTTGTCTTTTGGGATAGTGTACACACATGCTCCTTTTAATAACGGGGCCAGGTAAGACATTACCGAAAGATCAAAAGTTAATTCAAACATTTGCAGGCACCTGTCTGTATTATCCATAATAATACCCATTGCGAAAAAGGCTTTTATAAATCCTGCAAGATTTGACCTTGTGATGGGCACACCTTTAGGCACCCCGGTTGTTCCTGATGTAAAAAATATATAGGCAAGTGCGTCATCTGAAACTTCAACAGGTTTTAAACTCATTTTTGTAAAGAGCAGTTGCTTTGATCTGATGACAGCCATTTCGGGAAACAGTGGTTGTTCAGATGAATCTATTACAACTGTTGCGCCGGCCTGTATCAATACATTCCTGTTGCGCTCAGCAGGAGTTTCGGGGTTTACGGGTACATAGCATTTTCCCTCCAGCCACAAAGCAATGATCGCTGCATAAGTTTCAATATCATCGTTGGCAACCAGGCCTACATTGGTATTTTCTTTCGACAACTTTTCAACCTGCTCCCTGATCGCAGAGACCCTTTCTGTAAATTGAGTATAACTGTAAAACTCATTATGTATACAAAATGCATTATTTGATGCATACTGCTTTACTGAATGCAGAAATGGCTCTATTACCTGTTCCTGGAATGTATTTATATTTTTCATTTTCTTTTTCAGCTGTTTAATTGTGGTACGATCATTTATCCAGGTACTCCCTGCACCATAATTCCAAAGTGAGCAGTTGATATATCTGGTATGCATTGTCCTCAATTCCGGCCCGGTCATTATCAATCAGTTTTTTTACAACTGCATAGTTTATAAAGCCTCTTTTTGAAATTATCTCTTCCGCCAATAATTCATCAACCATGAGCCTCAGATCGTTTGAGATCCATGACCTGAGAGGGGCCCCAAATGCCGCTTTTGGCCTGTAAATAATTTTTGACGGTAAAAATTTTTCTGCAGCTTTTTTCAAAATGAATTTTGAAACACCATTTTGTATTTTAAGTTCGCCAGGGATCTCCATTGCTTTTGAAACAACCAGTTTATCAATAAAAGGCACCCTTACTTCCACTGAAGCAGCCATTGAAGCCCTGTCGGAATATGTAAGGTTCAGGCCAAGCATGAACATGCTGATGTCGGTATTGCAAATCCTGTTGATGTTGTCTGTCCTGAATTTTGAATCAAATATTTCCTGGTGTTCTTTATTAATAGCTTCGATCCCTGCCTGGTAGTTTGTATTTATTAGTTCCTTTAACTGCGCTGTATCATAATAAGAGTAGCTTCGCATATAGGCTTTATCAATGGGCATAGTGGCAAAACTCATGAATCGTTTTGCCCATCTTCCAAATTTGAACCCCTTGCCCGAGATCTTTACCGGCAACAGGTTCACTGTTTTTGCGATCACATATTTAACCGGGCCAGGCAATCTGCCGAAACGCCGTGCCATCATAGTAGCTCTTTGCCTGCGATAACCAAAAAATATTTCATCTGCCCCCATGCCCGACAAAAGAACCTTAACTCCTTTTTCTTTTGCAGCTTTACAAATTAAATACGTATTAATGGCTGCCGGGTCCCCAATAGGTTCATCCAGGTGTTTTACCATATGTGGCAGATCTTTGAGAATATCCGGGCTTATCCTTATAACATGGTGATCGAAATGGTGTAGGTCTGCAAGCATATTGGCGTACTTTTCATCATCGGGCATATTTTCTCCTTTTTTGTCTTTGTCCTCGGTACCAATTGTGTAAGTAGATAAATGATCATTGGATTTTTTGGCAAGTACTGAGATCAATGATGAATCAAGTCCCCCGCTTAAAAAACAACTCACCGGAACATCGGCCACCATGTGTCGTTTCACCGATGACTCCATGGTGTTTGCCACGTCATCTGCAATACTGTTAATATTGGTTGATTGTATGCCCCCGTTGCCATCATGAAGGTCCCAGTACTTAACTAATTTAACTCCATCTGTTTTACTGTACAGCATATAATGTGCAGCCGGCAGTTTATAGCAGTCGTTGAACATGCTCTCATTACCCGATACCCATAAGTAATTTAGACAGCTCACCAAAGATTTAGGGTTAATAGTTTTGTTGAACCCGGGAATTCCAATAAGCGTTTTAAGTTCGGAACTGAATGCAAAAGCGCCATTGATCTGGGTATAGAATAATGGCTTAATTCCAAAATGATCTCTTACAATAAAGAGGTCATGATTATCCTTATTGTATACAGCAAAGGCAAACATTCCCAAAAAATGATTCAGGCAATCATATCCATAGTTCCTGAACATTTCAAGCACCACTTCTGTATCGGATGACGTTTTGAATTCAACTTGTTTTTCTGATCTAAGCTTATTCTGGAGTTCTTTATAATTATATATCTCC
This sequence comes from Ferruginibacter sp., assembly GCA_044222465.1. Lineage (GTDB taxonomy): Bacteria > Bacteroidota > Bacteroidia > Chitinophagales > Chitinophagaceae > Ferruginibacter. The sequence continues at coordinate 2,731 of JBGANE010000024.1, read as the reverse complement.
CCATTGAAAATGGCAACGAGGTTATGTTTATGAAAAGGCTGATTCGCTGCTTCGCTCAGGTCAATAATGGAAAGGCGCTGATGTGCAAAGGCAAGATAATCGTCGTGCCACACCGATTGATTATCAGGCCCACGGTGTTGCTGGATCTTGTTTGCTTTTTGAGCAAGATCAACGTTATTTGCAAATCCAATAAATCCGGCGAGTCCACACATTGCCTGATAGTTTATTTTGTTTATGTATGTTTTTTACTTACGATCACTGGTAAACATTTTTTTCATAATACTCAAGATAATGTGTAACGCCTGGGCGCTGGTTATCCATTGTACTTTGCTGGCCTTCATTTAGAACCTCTGCAATTGCCCTCGCCAGCGATTCGGCATCACGGGTCTTGAACAATTTTGTTCCTTCCGGCCTGATCACCACGTCGGAGGCAACTACTGGTTTACCCAAAAACAAACCTTCTCTTACAGTAAGTGCGTCTCCATCCGTATTAGTTGGCCTTAAAACAATATCGGTATGTATGATCAGCTTAATAAATGACAGCGGCGCCTCCCATACCAGGAAGCGATCTTCCAGCGCAAATTCACTTATCATATTTTTGTACTGCTCTGTTTTTATCACCCCGCTTCTATCGCTGACAACAAAAATGGTTGCTGTCTTTATGCCGTTCTCTTTATTATTTTTTGCCGCCATGATGCACAAGTCAAGCCCATACAAATCCTCCTCTTCATGCTTATCAAGCCTCCATGCATTGGCAACAGCTATTTTATATCCTTGCTCTTTTCTCTGTTCTATCCAATTAATAACCTCTATGGGTATTTCAGCTTCACTTGTCACATCTGGTGGCAAAAAGGCTTCGTTAATAATGTAATGTTTCACATTAAATGCATCTGCCAGTTCCTTACTTACAAAGATCACTTTATTGCAATTGTTCAATATAAACCGGTCCATTGGGCGTATATTGGCTCCTCTTCCGGGTTCATATCCATGTATTGTAATAATTTTTTTCTTCAAGAATAAACTTGCAGCTGAAAAGTGCAACATCCTAAAAAAGAATTTACCGCTATGAATGTGTACAATGTCTGTTTTAAAAACTTTATTCAGGTATTTAAAAATATTCAATGAACGTAAATTGAAAATACCTTGTTTTCTTTCTCTCGATTCATCCACTATGTCAATATTAAATTCTCCGGAAAAAAGTGCTTTTAATCTTTTAATATGCATGCTTACCCCTCCGTATGGCGGAGGATAAGGACCAATTAAAAGTATTTTCTTTTTACTCATTCTTACTTTAGGCCGACTCAAAAATTGATAATAATTTCATACTCACTTTTTCAGAATCAAAATAGGTCTCTGCTGTTTTTCTTGCCTCTGGCCCCAGTGTGTTTATTTTTTCCGGGTTATTAACCACAGTCATTATTGCATCAGAAAGTTCTTCAACTGAATCCGGGTTAATTACTAAAGCATTCACATCATTAAACAAATAATTAGGCACATCTCCAACCCTGGTTGCAATAACTGCTTTACCTGCAGCCAGAAATTCTCCCAGCTTAAACGGGAAGCCGGCATTGGCATACACAGAGTTGATCCTTGTCATACAGAAGATATCGCAATTGTTAAGCAGGTTGTAATAATCTTCTGTTTTTAAAAATCCCATGAACCTGATCCTGTTTTTTGCTGCTACCTTGTCAATTTTTGTTTTTATTTCTTCCAGGTCTGATTTAATTGGTGCTGAACCTGTCAATATAAGTTGAATGCCCTCGTCCTTTTTACTTACCACATCAAATGCATCGATCAGGTATTTCAGTCCGTCTTTTACAGCATATGATCCTCCATAAAATATTTTCAGGTTGTTTTTATCTGCATGATATCCGTTTCTTTTAAAATAATTCAGGTTTACTGTAATGGGTATCAGGCTCACTGGCACTTTGCCTTTTGCATTCTGCTCTACTCTTTCGTATAATTGTTCAGATATGGCAACAAAATAATCTGTAAACTTCCTTGAAAACCTGAATAAAAATATCGACGTCTTCAGTCTGAACCTGTTCACAAAACCATCGGGGCGTTCGAACCGGTTGTCTTCAATAATATCCAGGATAATTTTATACCCGATCATTCTTGCATAGAGCAGGAATACAATGTTTTTCAGATCGGCATAATTATAATTATAGAGTATATTCTTTTCTCCCTTCTTCCTGTTCTTCTTCAAAAAAGACATTCCGCTACCCCAAAAACTAAATATGCTAAAAGGGTTGCCCAGCCTGAAATCAATGATCTTAAAATTGATATTGTTCAGTATTCCTGATTTACCAATGGGCTCCCTGTTGTCTTTTTGATAAATAAGATTGTGGGCAGTTACCAGGTTTTTATTGATCAGCGGTTCAATCAAATTCTTCACCCTAGTAGAGCTTGCCATCCCGTCGAAACAGGAAACACCCATGATCATAATATTACACTTGGTAGAAACCATAATTTAATTCTCTATTCTTTTTTATCAGTTCCGTTAAATCAGGAAACCATGGAAGAGATCACATCTCTGAACCTGTTCCTTATTTTTACAGAATTGTAATTAGTTTCTGCAATACTTACAGCATTAGCGGTAATTTGTTTTCGCAATACTTCGTTTGCCACCAGGTCTTTTATCGCTTCTGCCAGGGTATCAACATTATTTTCGGTTACCACTTTCGCCCAGTTGTTTTTCATGGCATCCATGACCAGCGCTGTTTCTGCC
>JBGANE010000023.1:0-39058 GCA_044222465.1 Ferruginibacter sp. | reverse complement strand
TCCCCATTGCTTGCTGGTTTCAGTCTTAGAAGCGCCAAGACTAAAATTAAAATAAACAGGACGTTTTATACTACTTTGTGAGCAGCCAGATAAAAAGACACCGCTTACAAATAGTGTGATTAAAATGGATGCTTTTTTAATTTTCATGTTATGTCCTGTTTTAGAATTTTTTTTGCAAAATTGGAGTGTTAATAATTTGCTTACAACACATAAATATACTCTACGCATTGTATAATTTTATCCTGAGTATCAGTAGAGATCTGTACAAACTTATTTAATGATCGTCACATACCCTGTAAACGGTTCCCTTCCACTACCGGGTTCAAGTATGTAATAGTAAGTATCAAAAGGAAGTGATTTGCCTTTGTAGGTGCCATTCCATGGTTTATAATAACCCCTGCTTTCAAATACCAGTTGCCCGGCCCTGGTAAAAACCTGCAGGTGATTATTTGGATAGTCTTCGAGGTATTGAATTTCCCAGAGGTCATTTTTCCCGTCATGGTTAGGCGTGAATGTATTGGGTATCCCCGGTATTTTTAAAACCTTTATGAACACCTGGTCTGTTACGGTACAACTTCCTGCAGCCGTTACGGCAAGGGTATAGGTGATATCATTTTTGGGGTCAACACATTTTGGATTGAGTACATACCGGTCATTCAAATATAATGAAGGTGTCCACAAATACTGCAGGTTATTTCCCGAAGCCGTTGCATTGATCGTTAACCATCCGCCTTCCAGCACAAACCTGTCGGGGCCTGCATTTACAGTGGGATAGGGGTAAACGGTTATTGGTTTGGTAAGCGTATCGCTATAACAACCATGACTGTTTACAGAATACAGCCGCACATTATAAGTTCTTTCGGCGCCATAAGTGTGTGTAACATTTTTTGTGTAGCGGATGGTACCGTCTCCCAGTTTCCAGTTCCACTGAACCGTAATTCCATCCATGCTGTTTGTTGAATCTGTAAATGTTATTGCATTGCCGAGGCAAACGGCAGGCTTGCTGAAACCAAAATTTGTTTTGGGTTGTGCATGAATGGTATTGAGTAAGATGGTAGTGTCTTTTACACAACCTGCATTACTTGTTACCTGCAGATTTACATTATACGGGCCAACAGCCCTGTAAACATGTGTTGGTGATCTTAGTATGGATGAATTATTTGTTCCGCTCAACGGGTCATCAAAATTCCATAAATACCTGAAAGCGTTTTCTGTTCCGTCAATAATGGTTGAGAGGTTTACAAATGATACAACTGCATTGGGTAAACATACTGATGCAGGTATGGCAAAATTGCTGACGGGTTTAGGCAGAATGATAAAAGGAAGCAGGGAACCGGCAACTGAAGGGGTATCACATTTACTGAGAATGGTATTGCCATCAGTGCCCACTCTTAAAACGATCTGGAAATTTCCAGGTAATTGCATAACTGATGAAAGATGAACAATGATCTTGTTCGTAAATCCATTGATGCAGTTAACTGGCGCTGCATTGCTGATAGTAACGGGGTAGGTTCCTGTTATTAAAAAGTCACTGCCATTGGCAGCTACTGAACTGCACTTGATTGAATCGGGGAAAACGAGTATGATGGAATCGGTACTGCATTTATTGGTGGCGATGCTATCCATCGGCACAGGAAGCGGTGACAATACAGTGAATGGGGTCGCTTCTCCCTCGGGTATGCCGGTATCACAAACGTCAAGCAATGTATTTGCATCCAAACCTTTTTGCATAATGAGTGAGTATGTCCCGAAGGGCAGGGGCTGATTGAAAGTCAGCGCCAGGGAATCCATATCAAAACCGGTGGCACAACCAAAGCCGGCAGCGCTGATAACGTTTGCCACAGCAGGGCTTATTCTAAAATCGGAACCATCGGCAGCAAGGCTGCTGCATTTCATTTTTTTATTCAGCTTCACACGAATTTGAATGGCATCGCAGGTTGACCTGTTGGCATTCACTAAGTGAGGAGGCAAAGTATCTGTAATAACAGCGGTTCCTCCTCCAAATGATAAAGAGTATCCTTGCTCTGTATCAGAAAAATGGCTTACTATCAAAAGATAGTTATGGCCCTGGATAATATCAGGACTGATTGCGAAGGTGGGGAACGGGGTAGTGTCAGAGGCGCATTGAATATAGTTTACACCGGTTGCAGATGCCCCGGTTGGGGCATACGTACCAGCCCAGTTGCCAGATACGATCAGTGTAGTATCTGTATAAACATCATCCGGGTTATGCCCGGTTACATCATACAACTGCCAGTCATAATCTTCATTGGGTAAATTAGGGGTGATTACAAAACTAAGGGTACCGCCCTGGAAACAGGTGAACTTGTACCAAAAAGGGTTTTTACTTTTATAGTATGTTGCTGTATCGCCATAGATGGAACAACCAGGGACATATAATAAGCCCGAAATACATATGGGAACACTGTTCTGTTGAAAAACAGATGTGCCGCAAACAGGAAAAGCTGTGGAAGGATTTTGTCCAAGTGTGGTACAATTGGATTGAGCATATAACTTTCCCGACACCAGTAAGGTAAAAAAAACGAGTATGGGCAGTTTTCTCAGCAGCATATTTATTTAGTGGTGGGTAAGCTGCGGATGAATGGTTACCGTGAAATGATATCACCAGCCCAATGGCCGGGTTATCCTTTAAATATCATAAGCAAAGTACCCAGTTTATTTTTAAGATCTTTGCGGTGAACAATGAAGTCCAAAAACCCATGCTCCAGTAAAAACTCACTTCGTTGAAAACCTTCAGGGAGATCTTTCTTGATCGTTTCTTTAATAACCCTTGGCCCGGCAAAGCCGATCAGCGCATCAGGCTCTGCACAAATTATATCACCCAGCATAGCAAAAGAAGCCGTGGTGCCGCCAAAAGTAGGATCGGTGCATAAAGAGATGTACGGGATCTTTGCATCACTCAGCTGCGACAATTTGCCCGATGTTTTTGCCAGCTGCATCAAAGAGAATGCACTTTCCATCATCCTGGCGCCTCCGCTCTTATTAATGATCATGAAGGGCACTTTATGCTGCATGCAATAATCGCAGGCACGGCTTATCTTTTCTCCCATCACGCTGCCAAGGCTTCCGCCAATGAATTCAAAATCCATGCAGGCAATTACAAGGTCATGGCTATTTACTTTTCCATGTGCCACAGTCATTGAATCGTGAATACCTGTTTTAGCATAGGTTTCCTCCAAACGCTTGCCATAGGGTTTCAGGTCCACAAACTTTAAATAGTCTTTGGACTTGATATTGGCAAAAAGTTCGGTGTAATTATCATCATCAAAAATAATTTCAAAATACTCCTGGCTGCCAATGCGGTGGTGGTATTCGCACTTTGGGCAAACGAATTTATTTTCGCTTAATTCAGAAACGGTGCAGGTGTATTTACAGGAGGGGCATTTAGACCATAAGCCTTCAGGCGCATCTTTCTTATCCTTTGTAGAAGTGAGGATACCCTTTTTCATTCTTTTAAACCAACTGGCCTTTATCTCATCAGCAGTTCCTTCTTCCCCGGCCAGGCTGGCATCAAAGTCTTCTTCTTTTTTCATTGTATTAGTTTGTGGTTGGTGGTTTGTTGTCCCGATGAGTATCGGGACTGCAAACCACAAACTATTTAAGCGATTGTGATGCTCTTATCTAAATATACATCCTGGATGGTATTCAATAATTCAACACCATCCTTCATGGGTTTTTGAAAGGCTTTGCGTCCGCTGATCAATCCCATACCACCGGCACGCTTATTAACTACAGCTGTTGTTACTGCTTCAGCAAGATCAGTTGCCCCTTTACTTTCGCCGCCACTGTTAATTAATCCCACACGGCCCATATAGCAATTGGCTACCTGGTAGCGGCAGAGGTCTATCGGGTGGTCGGTTGTTAGCTTAGAATATACCAGGGGAGATGTTTTACCATGTTTGGTAGCATTATAACCTCCGTTATTTGTAGGTAACTTTTGTTTAATGATATCCGCCTGTATGGTAACGCCCAAATGGTTGGCCTGGCCGGTGAGGTCAGCTGCCGCATGATAATCTACCCCATCTATTTTAAATCCATTATTGCGCAGGTAGCACCAAAGTACAGTGGTCATACCCAGTTCATGGGCCATTTCAAATGCGGTGGCCACTTCCTGTATTTGCCTTGTGCTTTCGGCACTTCCAAAGTAGATGGTGGCGCCCACCGCACAAGCACCCATATTCCAGGCGTCTTTTACTTTTCCAAACATAACCTGGTCGAATTTATTGGGAAGGCCCAAAAACTCATTATGGTTTATTTTCACCATCATTGGTATTTTATGTGCATACTTACGGCTTACAATACCCAGAACGCCATAGGTAGATGCCACGGCATTGCAACCGCCTTCAATGGCCAGTTTTACAATATTTTCCGGGTCGAAGTAAATGGGATTGGGTGCAAATGATGCACCCGCACTATGTTCAATGCCCTGGTCAACGGGCAGGATAGATACATAACCGGTTCCGCCGAGGCGGCCGTGGTTCAATATACTTTGTAAACTTCTTAATGTTTGATTGTTCCTGTTACTTGCCCTCCATATGTCATCCACATGATTTGCATCGGGAAAGGATATCTCTTTTTTTGAAATGGTTTTACACTCATGATTCAGCAGGCTGTCGGCCTGGTCACCTAATAGTTCAGCGATTTTTTTATTAGCCATGTTAGTTTGATTTTGGACAAATTTAATATAAAATGCGGGTAAAGAAAAATGGGGTGAAAATTTACTTAAAACACTCTGCTGGTAAGGGTTTTAAAATAACCCGGGGCGTGCAGGAGCCTGCTTCCGTACCAACTGAACATCTCTCCGTCAACCAACACTATTTTACGGCCAGGTAACTGGTCTGATAATTCGTCAATGTGCTTCTGTTTGAAAGGGTAGGGTTCGGAGGAAAGAAGAATTAATTGGCAATTGGCAATCAGCAAATCTTCAATGTTTATTTCGGGGTAGCGTTTTCTGCTTACAAATACATTTTCAAAACCGCATTTTATAAGCATGTCATTAATAAATGTATCGTTGCCAATGGTCATGTAAGGTTTTCGCCAGATCAGGTAGGCAGTCTTGGGTTTGGAGTTTTGGGTTTGTGGTTGACTTAGTTCCTGGAAGCTTTTGCTAATCTTCTCGGTTAATGAATTTGCCTGGCTTTGTTTGCCTGTCAATTCGCCAATATCTTTTATCATCATTAAGGCATCCTCCAGGCTATTTACATCGGTTACCCAAACGGGGTAATCCTTAGCAAGTAACTCTACCTGTTCTTTTACATTCTCCTCTTTATTGGCGATAATAAGATCGGGTTTAAGATCATGTATAATATTGTTTTTGACCGCTTTTGTTCCGCCCACTCTTGGTTTGGTTTTAAACCAATTTTCGGGATGAACACAGAATTTAGTAATACCAACAGTTCCCTTTTCCAGTCCCAGGTAATGAAGGAGTTCAGTTTGGGAAGGAACCAGGGAAACGATTCTTTTTGGAGTATAATGGAGGTCTGATGTTTTTTGAAGGATCATATCCTAAAAGTAGGGAAGGTAAACTGAGGGAATAAAAAAAACTTCCACAGCAGCTTGACGTATCAAATGACTGTGGAAGTTTAATTTTTTAAACCAACCAAGCACGATCGGTTTTTTTCAGGATTTTTTTGGATCTGCTTCCTTAAGGGGGTTACCTTATTTGGCAGCGTGGTCCTTAATTATTTAATCCTGTGTTTCAGCGTTTTTCAAATTTGCCATCATCGCTTTTTAAGGCATAGGCTGGATATTGGTTCTTCTTCGGTTTTTCGTGCCATCATCGCTTTTTACGGCATAGGCTAGGAATTGGTTTTCGTCGGTCTTTGTTGCCATCATCGCTTTTTACAGCATAGGCGGATATTGGTTTATTTCTTTTCAGATCTTGTTGGTTTTTCTTTCGGATAAGATCTTAAAGCGAATATTGGTTTTCAAAGGAAAAAAGAAGTTGACTGATATTGGATTGTCTGTTGATTCTTCACAAACATTGGATTTTGAATTTTTTGGCTTTTATCAGGATCTTGGATAACGATTGATATCTAATTCCTATCAATCAACTTCTGACACAAAGATGCAACAGTTTAACATTCTATTATAGAGCGATATTGCTCTATTTTACAGTTACTGTAATTACTGTTGGCATAGTAGATATTCAGAATTTCCTATAGAACAGATACGAAAACAGGAATCGTAAATCTACGTATTTGAAATAATGAAAACCAGGCATATGAAAATGCTGCATCGGTTAAATGCAGCACAGTACTATATTTCAGCCTTTCGTAAATTAACGAGCCTTTTATTTGGTTAGGCTCTGGATAATGTCGTATTTGGTAACAATGTGAAAAGTGCCGCTCTCATCCCTGCTCAAAACCGCACCATTTTCTTTGGTGATAAATGTGCTTAAACGCTCAACCGGGGTCTCAAATGCCACTTCGGGGTATGCTTTTTCCATTACCGATCCAACAGATTGTGATTTTACATCCGGGCTGTTAAGTATTTTATTAAATAAACCGCCTTCAGATATAGCACCAACATTAGCTCCATTGTCCATCACTGGAATATTTTCAATATCATATTTCTTCATCAGCTCAATAGCTTCAGCAACGGTATTGACGGGGTTAACATTGATCAATCGCTGTGCACCACGGCCGCCAACCAGATCTTTAAATGTCTTTACATCCAGGAAACCTCTTTCAAGCATCCACTGGTCATTATATACTTTGGCAACATAGCGGCTGCCGTGGTCATGAAATATTAAAACCACTACATCATCTTTCTTTAGCAGGCTTTTTCCATCGGGTCCTTTAGCAAGTTGCAGCATCCCCTGCAGGCAACTTCCGGCACTATAGCCACAGAACATGCCTTCTTCTTTGGCAATGCGCCTTGCCATAACTGCTCCATCTTTATCGGTAACCTTGGTAAAGGCATCTATGTATTGCATATCATAGTTGGCAGGAACAAAATCTTCCCCAAAGCCCTCACTTATATAAGGATAAACCTCTTTTTGATCAAGCTCACCTGTCTCAAAATATTTTTTGAGCAAAGAACCATAACTGTCAATAGCCCAAATTTTTATATTCGGGTTCTTTTCTTTTAAATACTTGCCTGTGCCTATTATTGTACCCCCGGTTCCGGTGGCCACTACAAGGTGGGTTACCTTGCCTTCTGTTTGTTCCCAGATCTCTGGACCAGTTTGTTCATAATGGGCTAGCCGGTTGGCCAAATTGTCGTATTGATTCACGTACCAGCTATTGGGAACCTCAGTTGCCAAACGTTTTGAGACAGAATAATAGCTTCTTGGATCTTCGGGCTCAACATTGGTTGGACAAACAATAACTTCGGCGCCTACGGCTTTAAGAATATCCGCCTTTTCCTTGGATTGCTTATCTGTGGTTGTGAAAATACATTTATAGCCTTTCACACAGGCAGCCAGTGCCAGGCCCATACCTGTATTACCACTAGTTCCCTCAATGATAGTACCACCTGGCTTTATCTTTCCTTCCTGTTCTGCAACCTCCAGCATTTTTAAAGCCATACGGTCTTTAATGGAATTGCCGGGGTTAAAGTATTCTACTTTAGCCAGTACGGTGCAGGGGAGGTGTTTAGTAATTTTATTGAGTTTGATCAGCGGCGTATTGCCGATAGTGTCTAGAATACTGTTGAGCCACATATGCAAATCGTTATTTGCGGTAAAGGTAAGAAAATGAACTGAGGGAATAGATATGACCGAAAGGCCTAATTAAAATCTATCTACAATTTGTTGGTTCCTCTCACTACCAACGATAAAATGATTTATGAGCATATTTGCACTATCCAATACCAAAGAAAACATTCATTATCCGTGCAAAGCCGATTAACTTCCGAAGCCGTATGCAATTAAGATAGCTTTGAAGCACCTTGCTACCATTGTAAACGACATTGAACCTCCTTTTCAGGAGGTTTTTTATTTGGTCAGTATCTCCAGGGATTTTTTTATAGCTTCATCGGTAGTGTTCATCACTTCATAAAAGCCTTCATTGCGCCATAACTGCCGGGCTATGGCAGATCTTATTCGGTTGGTGAGGTCTGTTTTTTCTTTTGTTGAAACTGTCGATATATCAATGGAATCTTTTGATGCTGCTGTTACAAAATGTTTCCAGTCACCTTCCGAAAAAGAAAAGCTTTTAATATAATCTGCTGGGGTCTTGTATGTTTTTAATTGTGGCAGGTTTTGCAAATAAAAGTTATAAGCAAAGTTTCCAATGGTTCCTTTAGTAAAGATCAATGCTGAGTTTTTACTGAAACCGTTTGTGTCCAGTGCTATAAAATAATCAGGCGTAATGCCTCCTTTGCCATAAACGATCTTGCCTGCTTTTGTCTTGTAAATTTTGCTGGTATCATTTTTTACGGAGTCGGCATTTTGTGTTTCGCCGTCATGGTACCGGTTGCTGATCTCATCGTAATACGCTTTTTCGCCGTTTGTATATGGCCGCTGGATACTTCTTCCAATGGGAGTATAATACCTGGCTATAGTTAAACGTAAGGCGCTTTTATCACTAAGTTCAAATTGTTCCTGCACCAATCCTTTTCCAAAAGACCGTCTTCCAACAATGGTGGCCCTGTCCCAATCCTGCAAAGCACCAATTAAGATTTCACTGGCGCTGGCAGTGCCTTCATCAGCCAAAACAATTAAAGGCCCTGTTTCAAACTGGCCCACACGTCGGCAGCGATATTCTTTTTTATCAACATGCTTTCCTTCAGTATAGGTTATTAATTTATCACCTTCCAAAAATTCATCAGCTATTTCTGCTGCCTCATCTAAAATGCCGCCGCCGTTTCCACGCAGATCAAGGATCAGTTTTTGCAAACCGGCTTTCTTTAATGCTTCCAGCGATTCCATAAACTCCCGGTAGGTTTGCGAAGAGAATTTACTAAGCCTTATATATCCTATACCATTGTTCATCATGTAGCTGGCATCAACACTGCTCAAGGGTATAGCATCCCTGGTAATGGTTGCCTGCTTTTGTTCATGATTGCGTAAATATGTAATGGTTACTTTGGTGCCACGGTCGCCACGAAGTAATTTTCTAAAGACATCGGCATTTGTTTTTCTGCCGGCAATAATGCTGTCACCAACTTTTATGAATTTATCGCCGGTAAGCAACCCTGCTTTATAACCGGGCCCATCTTTAAGCACATTGATCACATTAAGCGTATCATCAAAAATATTGAACTCAATACCAATCCCGAAAAACTTACCGGCAAGGTCTTCATTCACTTGTTGCAATTCCTCAGCAGGAATAAAAACAGAATGAGGATCTAATTTATTAAGCATAGCCTGGATGGCTGTATCGGCCAGTGAGTCCATCTTTACATCATCCACGTACCTGTTTTTTATCAGGTCCATTATTTCCTGTAGTGGCCTGCGTTTTTCTGCAAAAAAGAAACTTTTGCCGGGCATATTATCTCTCATCTTATAACCCAGGAACATTCCAAAGATCATAGTTATACTGAAAAGCAGGGGCAGCCAAACCTGTATCTTCTTATTATTCATTTTGCGAAGATAAGTACTTATCGCTTCAGCTTTAACGCTGTCTTTTTTATACACTGTAAACAAAATGAATTAACTTCAATTTTGTAATTGCTACGAACGACGATGCCGATAAAACTAATTGCTGACAGTGGGGCTACAAAGGCTGAATGGTGTTTAATCAATGGGAAAGCGACAAAAACTTTTTTTACCCAGGGATTGAGTCCCTACTTTCTTTCTTCTTCACAAATATCAGGGGTTATTGAAAAAGAGTTAAGATCAAAGCTCAGAAAAACTGAGCCGGCAGAAATTCATTTTTATGGAACTGGCTGTCACAGCCCAGCCAATGCCAGGTTGGTGAAGAAAGCAATTGAAAAAGTATTTCCAAAAGTAAAGGTGGATGTGACACATGACCTGATGGCTGCAGCCCGGTCATTGAACCAGCATAATAAAGGCCTTGCCTGTAACCTGGGTACGGGATCTTTTTGTTGTTATTATGATGGTAAGAAAATAGCTAAACAAACACCGGGTATCGGTTATATTTTAGGAGATGAAGGCAGTGGCGCCTATCTTGGAAAAAAAGTACTTCAGTATTTTATTTACGAGACCTTTGATGAGGATCTCCGGGGTAGATTTGATGCAAAATATGGAACGAACAGGGCTGAGATACTGGAAAATGTGTACAAAAAGCCCTGGGCTAACCGTTATCTTGCATCCTTTACACTTTTTTTGGCCGAGAACCGGGGACATTATATGGTTGAGAATATTATTGAAGACGGGCTGAATGATTTTTTCTTTTATCATCTTTGCAAATACCGGGAATCCTGGCTGATGCCCATTCACTTTGTGGGTAGTGTTGCCTATGGATTTAAGGATGTTTTGCAGCAAATTTGTAACAGTTATGAATTTGAACTGGGCACTGTTCTAAAAAATCCAATGGAAGGATTGGTTAAATTTCATCGTTAATCTTTATGGCATTTAAACAGATAACAGAATCAGAATCTCATTACAGGCATCTTGAAAAAATGCCCGTTTTGGAAATCTTGGCAAATATGAACGCCGAGGACAAAACAGTTCCGGCGGCTATTGAAAAAGTGATACCACAGATAGAACAGTTGGTTCATGTGATAGTGGATAAAATGCTGATGGGAGGCCGCTTATTTTATATTGGGGCAGGCACCAGCGGCCGCTTAGGTATTGTGGATGCCAGCGAATGCCCACCTTCTTATGGCGTACCATACGGATTAGTGATTGGAATTATTGCCGGGGGTAATAAGGCCATTACTGAAGCAGTTGAATTTGCCGAAGATGATACTGAACAGGGTTGGATTGACCTGCAGGCCCATTCTGCAAATGAAAAAGATGTGGTGGTAGGTATTGCGGCAAGCGGTACCACACCTTACGTGATTTCAGCGCTTAATAAATGCCGGGAGAATAATATTGTTACCGGGAGCATCTGCTGTAATCCTGATGCCCCGTTAAGTGCCGCATCCGATCATGCCATTGAAGTGATCGTTGGGCCTGAATTTGTTACAGGCAGTACCCGGATGAAGAGCGGAACGGCCCAAAAATTAATACTTAATATGATATCCACTTCAGTAATGATACAGTTAGGGAGGGTTGAGGATAATAAAATGGTGAATATGCAGCTTACTAATGATAAATTGGTAGATCGAGGGGTGAAAATGCTGATGGAAAAGATCAAGCTGGACGACTATGAAACAGCAAAGGAATTACTTTTGAAAACAGGGAGTGTTAAAAAAGCGATTGACAGCTACCATTCATAAAAAAATCTTGGAGAGATTATGCAATTTTATTAATTTACGTATCATATCGTATTAGTCATTTAAAAACTCCTCTTATGAACATTAAACTTTTACTATCCTCATCTTTTGTTGTTCTTGGGCTTTCCAGCGTTGCACAGGACGCCAATAGCAGTTTTGCCATTACCGGAAAAGGTGCCGGCGATTTTCACTGGGTAAATATCCGACAGGTAAATATTAAGACCGGCCTCGTGGAAAGAACTGTTTATGACAATAATTCCAATGCTGTAATGACCACAGCATTTACTGCCGGAGGGCAAAAAACTTCTCCTGTAATGGGATATGGGGTAGCTGCAGCCGCCTACGATAAAATGCATAACCGTTTATATTTTACCCAGATGCATTATGGTGTGTTGAGTTATGTTGATCTCAATAAAAAAGAACCCGTATTCAATTTTGCAGGAGCCCTCGTTCAGCGTAATGATGGAACATTTTTACAGGAGGAAAGCCATATTACCAGGATGGTTATTGGGGCTGATGGTAATGGTTATGGTATTACCAATGATGGCGATCATCTCATCAGGTTTACAACCGGTAAAAAGGCAGTGATAACCGACCTGGGTAACTTGATTGATGCCGAATCAAACAAAGGTATTTCTGTTCATAATAAATGTTCTAGCTGGGGTGGAGACATGATTGCCGATGCATACAATAAATTGTACATCATTTCAGCCAACCATAACATTTTTACAGTGGATGTTGATACCCGGGTTGCCACACATATTGGAACCATTACTGGTCTACCTGCCAATTTCAGCACCAACGGTGCAGCAGTTGATGCCGATGGTGCTATTGTAGTGAGCAGCGCCAATACCTTTGAGGGATACTACAAATTTAAAATCAATGATTTTGCCGCTGTAAAAATTGAAGGTTCTGATAAAACCTATAATGCTTCAGACTTAGCCAATGGAAATTTATTATTACAAAAAGAAGCAGACGCAGCCAAAAATTTTGGCGCAGCTGATTTCAGGCCAGTGATACCGGTTATTAATGCCGATGCTCATATCTATCCAAACCCGGTTACTTCCAATGAATTTAAAGTGTCATTCGAAGGGCAACAATCCGGAAAATACAATGTTACCATTACCGACCTTTCAGGTAAGCCGGTTATGACAAGGGTTGTAAATGTTTCCGCAAAAACACAGGTGGAAACCATACCATTGAACAGAAGTTTTGCCAAAGGCATGTATATGGTTAAGGTTACCGATGCCAATAACAAATTTATTTTTACTGAAAGAATTGTAATTCAGTAAAGACATTAGGGTTATTAAGTGGCCCCGCCTTTGGCGGGGCTTTTTTTATTGATAGGAAATGGTTTTTTGAATTACCAGATTATTTGTTTGAAATTTGCAGTAATGAATAAAACCTTAAAGCAATTCTTGGGTGCAGGATATAGAACCATATTATAACTGGAGGCATTTATATACAGCCGAAGAAGATGAACTTTCTCCCTTTTACCGCCGAACCTATAGTGAATTTGAGTTTTCTCACACGGTATATAATTACTATATCCATCCACAGTGGGATGATTTTGGCTCAAAGACCCTGTATATGAAAATTTTATTTGCAGATTATGAGCAGAGTTTTGCTGTTATCGAATTGCTCGGCGAATGGAATGATGCTATCGAAAATGATATTATGACACTCAGGCGGGATATCACGGATATCCTTTTTGTAAAAGGGATCACGAAATATATATTCATTGCGGAAAACGTACTCAACTTTCACAGCAGTGATGACAGCTATTATGAAGAGTGGCGTGAACAACTGGAAGATGCAGGAGGGTGGGTGGTAATACTGAATATGCCTGCACAAAGCCAGTATGATTTTAAACAGGCCAGGCTAACCAATTATATTGAATTGGTTGATTTTCCCCAGTGGCGTACCCTTAAACCTGAGATCGTATTTCAGCAAATGGAAGATTTCATGATCCGGCGGATAAACTGACTATTCTTGATTTTTGCAGTAAAAACTTTCTGTTGCAGCTGTTTTTTGAGCGTTCCTGACGTATTTTTGTAACCCAACTATCACTCTAACGCTTTCAATATGACCTGGAAACATTTTTTCACTTCTTCAATTGGTAAGAAATTAATAATGGGCCTTACGGGTCTTTTTTTGATTACGTTCTTAGTTGTTCACTGCAGTATAAATGCCATGATCTTTTTTAATGATGGTGGTGAAACCTTCAATCATTGGGCGCATTTTATGGGGACAAACCTCATTGTCCGTACCATGGAGATCGGTTTGTTTGCCGGGTTATTATTGCACATCATCCAGGGATTTGTATTGTGGGCACAAAATTATAAAGCCCGTCCTGTTAAATATAACATGAATAAGGCTTCTGAAAACAGTAAATGGTACAGCAGGAGCATGGGTTTGTTAGGTACATTGCTCTTATTGTTCCTTGTACTGCATATTTATCATTTCTGGACTCCTTCACGCCTCGGCGGCATAGGAGGTATTCATGCATTGCCGGAAACAACATTGAGCGCTGAATATAACGGGCAGGATGTACTTAATTTATATGCTGAAATGCAGATGGTGTTTACAGATAATTTACTCATTGTGATCATCTACATACTCGGGGTTATTTCTTTAGCCTGGCATTTGTTGCATGGGTTCCAGAGTGCCTTTCAAACATTGGGTATCAATCATAAAAAATATACGCCTATCATCAAAGTGTTGGGCATTGCGTTTTCAATTATTGTTCCAATAATATTTGCACTGATGCCCATCGCTTTTTACTTAAAATGGATTGACTGATAAACTAATTAACCAATAAACCAATTAACCACGCTATGTCTTTAGATTCAAAAATCCCACACGGTGAAATGGATAAAAAGTGGACCGACTATAAGGGCCATGTAAAACTGGTTAATCCAGCCAATAAACGTAAACTTGAAGTGATCGTTGTGGGTACGGGTTTAGCAGGAGCTTCAGCAGCCGCATCATTAGGTGAGTTAGGTTATAAAGTAAAAGCATTTTGTTTTCAGGATAGCCCACGCCGGGCACATAGTATTGCAGCGCAGGGAGGTATTAATGCTGCCAAGAATTACCAGAACGATGGCGACTCTGTCTTCCGTTTGTTTTATGATACCGTAAAAGGAGGAGACTATCGTGCAAGAGAAGCCAATGTTCATCGCCTGGCCGAAGTGAGCGCTGCCATTATTGACCATTGTGTGGCACAGGGTGTTCCGTTCGCCAGGGAATATGGCGGCTTATTAAGTAACCGGAGTTTTGGCGGAACACAGGTGCAGCGTACGTTTTATGCCGCTGGCCAAACTGGTCAGCAGTTGTTGCTTGGTGCTTACAGCGCTTTGGAAAGACAGGTGGCTTTAGGAAATGTGGATATGTACAACCGTCACGAAATGCTTGACATCGTAATGATCGATGGTAAGGCAAGAGGAATAATAGCAAGAGATCTTATCAATGGAAAACTGGAAAGACATTTCGGCCATGCAGTATTACTTTGTACAGGCGGTTACGGAAATGTTTTTTATCTCAGCACCAATGCCATGGGCAGTAATGTTACTGCTGCATGGAAGGCACATAAGAAAGGTGCATTCTTCGGTAATCCTTGTTTTACTCAAATCCATCCAACCTGTATTCCTGTTAGCGGCGATCATCAGAGTAAGTTAACACTGATGAGCGAAAGTTTGCGTAATGATGGAAGGATATGGGTTCCTAAAACAAAAGATGATAAAAGAAAAGCAGTTGATATACCGGAAGCAGAAAGAGATTATTATCTCGAGAGAAGATACCCTGCTTTCGGTAACCTGGTACCAAGGGATGTGGCATCAAGAGCAGCAAAAGAAAGATGTGATGAAGGATACGGAGTAGGTACAACCAAGATGGCGGTATACCTCGACTTTGCAGATGCCATTAAACGTTATGGAAGAATTGAAGCAGGTAAGCAGGGGTTATCGAATGCTGATGAAGGAACCATCATTAAATTAGGGAAAGCGGTGGTAGAAGAAAAATACGGCAACCTCTTTGAAATGTATGAAAAGATAACCGGTGAAAACCCTTATGAAATGCCTATGCGTATTTACCCAGCAGTGCATTACACTATGGGTGGTTTATGGGTCGATTATGAATTACAAACAACCGTACCGGGTTTATATGCATTAGGCGAAGCTAATTTCAGCGACCATGGAGCAAACAGGCTTGGCGCCAGCGCCCTGATGCAGGGGCTTGCCGACGGGTATTTTGTAATTCCATATACTATTGGTAATTATTTGGCGGATGATATTCGCACAGCATCCATTCCCACATCACACCCTGCATTTGAAGAAACAGAAAAAGCTGTAAGCGACCGCATTAATAAATTAATGGGTATTAAAGGAAACCAGACCGTGGAGAGCTTTCATAAACGCCTGGGAAAAATAATGTGGGATAAATGCGGCATGGCACGTAACGCCAGAGGATTGCAGGAAGCTATTGTTGAAATTCAGCAGTTGAAAAAAGAATTCTGGAACGACGTGAGGATACCCGGTGAAATAAATGAAATGAATCCTGAACTGGATAAAGCAGGCCGTGTGGCTGATTTTATTGAGCTGGGAGAACTGATGTGTAAAGATGCACTGAACAGGAATGAAAGCTGCGGAGGTCATTTTAGGGAAGAATCACAGACCGAAGATGGGGAAGCAAAGCGTGATGATGCCAACTACAGTTATGTGGCAGCATGGGAATACAAAGGCGAAAGCAACTGGCAGATGAATACAGAACCATTGAACTTTGAGATCGTTAAGCCAACTCAACGAAGTTATAAATAAAATGAAAGTAAGCGGTTTCACTTTTGTGAAGAATGCAGTGAAGTATGGTTACCCGGTTGTTGAATCCATTACATCGCTGTTGCCCATTGTAGATGAAATGATCGTTTGCCTGGGCGACTCAGAAGATGAAACAAACAAGCTCATTGAATCGATAGGCTCTGATAAAATAAAGATCATTCATTCTGTTTGGGATAATAGTTTGCGGGAAGGGGGGAAGGTGCTGGCTGTAGAAACTAACAAGGCGATGGATGCCACCGCATATGATAGTGACTGGCTCTTTTATATACAGGCTGATGAAGTGTTGCATGAACAATATCACCCGGTAATATTGGAAGCAATGCAAAGGTTCAAGACTGATAGAAGGGTGGAAGGGTTGCTTTTTCATTACCATCATTTCTATGGAAGTTATAAGTTCATAGGTGATGGCAGAAAGTGGTACTCAAAAGAGATCAGGGTTATCAGGAATGATAAAAAGATACGGAGTTACAAAGATGCCCAGGGCTTCAGGCTTGATGACCGCAAGCTGAATGTAAAACTGCTCAATGCGTATATTTATCATTATGGATGGGTTCGTAACCCGGTAGCCATGAAGAAAAAATTCACCGATTTCGGCAAATTATGGAATACAGACGAAGATCATATTGCATGGGTTGCCAAAGAGGAAAAAAAAGGCAGTGAATTTGATTATTCAAATATAGATTCGGTCACTGTGTTCACAGGAACACACCCGGCGGTGATGAAGGATCTCGTAAGTAAAGAGGATTGGAATTTTGACATGGATGTAAAAAAGAAGAATTTTAAAAATGCAAAGCACAGGCTATTATATTTTTTGTGGAAGAATTTAGGATGGAGGCCGTTCGAGTACAGTAATTATAAACGTATTTAACCAGTATGGAACATTACATGATGAACCTCACACTGAAAGTGTGGAAACAAAAGAACAGCACAACGAAGGGAAGTTTTGAGACTTACCAGGTAAAGGATATTTCTTCTGAAATGTCGTTTTTGGAAATGTTTGATGTGCTGAATGAACAGCTTATCAGGGAGGGTAAAGACCCTGTTGCCTTTGACCATGATTGCCGGGAAGGTATTTGTGGCATGTGCAGTATGTATATTAACGGAAGGGCTCATGGCCCATGGGCAAAAAACACAACCTGCCAGTTGCATATGCGTGCCTTTAAAGACGGAGATACTATTGTTGTAGAACCCTGGCGTGCTGCAGCGTTT
Organism: Ferruginibacter sp.; assembly: GCA_044222465.1. Classification (GTDB taxonomy): domain Bacteria; phylum Bacteroidota; class Bacteroidia; order Chitinophagales; family Chitinophagaceae; genus Ferruginibacter. Next base: position 21,707 of record JBGANE010000023.1, on the reverse strand, counting down.
CCGGTTATAAAAGACCTGATGGTTGACCGTGATGCATTTGACAGGATCATCCAGGCCGGTGGTTACATATCAGTTAATACAGGTAATGCAGTTGATGCCAATGCTCTTCCAATTGATAAAAAGAATGCTGATGATGCGTTTGATGCAGCAGCTTGTATTGGCTGCGGAGCCTGCGTGGCTGCCTGTAAAAACAGCAGTGCCATGTTATTTGTGAGTGCAAAAGTTTCTCAACTGGCTTTATTGCCTCAGGGGCAACCCGAAAGGGAATCAAGGGTATTGAATATGGTTGCACAAATGGATAAAGAAGGATTTGGCAATTGCACCAATACTTATGCCTGCGAGGCCGAATGCCCCAAAGGCATTTCGGTTTCAAACATTGCAAGATTGAACAGGGAATACCTCAAAGCAGGCCTTAATGCAGAATAATATCCTTACTGTCTCCTGAATTTTTTATTCTTGATGGTAAAAACCCTTGACAGGTTGAACCCAAAGTGAATATCCCCTTTGAAGAAATCGCCGGTGGTCTCGGTGATAAATGTCTTTTCTGTCATACCAGTTGAGTTAGTGAAATGCAGTTGGAATACGTGTCCCCCGGTTTCAATATCAAATCCAACAGCTAAAGAGTTCTTTGTGCCTGGTAACCTGTAATCCTGGCCTTCCACAAATGATATCGGCAGAATATGATAGTACTCTACGTTAAAGCTCAGTCTTTTTGTAAGTTTGATTCTTCCACCTCCACCTAGTGCAAAGATATCATTGGGGTCTGTTAACAGGTTGGCGAGGTTATAATGAACATAAGAAGGCATCAGTTGGATAGATAATCCTTCACTGAACTTGCGTGCAATGATCAGCTGATGGGCAAACGATATCCTGGAAGTATAATAATTTTGACGCTTGGGATCTTCCCATTTCAGCGTTTGAAGCATAACGCTTGATACTGCACTAATGGAAATGGGAGAAGAGCCCCTTCCACCGCTTGATTGTCTTAGTATCTTGAACTTATAAAAAGCGTCGTATTGTTTCTGATAAGTGCTGCGCCCGATGCCTATCATGAGTCTTTTGGAGATACCATAATCAATTCCCATCCGCATCGTTGCCTGATCGAGGCCGAAGAATTCATAACTGCCTTTGTTCACCATACCGAAGCGGTGAGAGATCTTTACATCCAGCACCCCTGCAGCTACATTCTCGATAGAATGACCGTTGATAAGCCTGGAGGTTTTGAAAGTAGCTGTTGCAAATTCTTTCTTTTTATCCTTTTTGCTTTCATCTGCCAGCATTTTCATCAGATCGTCTTGTGCATACAGAAATGAAGATGCAGCGCCAATAAAAAAGACAATCAAAATAAGTTTTTTCATGATCAGGATTTTACTTGTTAATTTTTGAGTTCATATTTGCAGTCGACCGTTACATCAATATCCTCTGATATCTTATCGGCAACCAGTGAAGGTATTGTGACATTATAATCTTTCAGTTTAATGAAGAACTTTGACGTAGCATTGATCTTTCCACCCTTCACTACAAGCGAACCGGTATACGATACTTTTTTGGTTACGCCATGCAGAGTCAGTTCGCCTTCAACCATTACGGGGTAGGCACCGTCTTTTGAAAAATTGACAGAAGTAAGATTGGTTATTTTTCCCTTGAAAGTGGATTTCGGGTATTTGTTACTTTCTACATAATTCTCATTGAAATGCTCTTCCATTAGAGCCCTTTCAAAATGAAAACTCTTCAGCAGAATGGCGAATACCAGGTCTCCGGTTTGTGTGTTGAGCATGCTGGATACCTCGTTATTATCAGCCTCTACTTTTTCGGGCGAATTGGCACGGGAATAAAAAGAGACCTTACCAGTCTTGGTCATGTATATAGTCTGTGCGTTTGCCATTACAGCTAAAGCCAGCGAAAGAGAAATAAGAATTGATTTTTTCATACTATTTATTTTAATTGTTTGGGGTTCCTGAATCGATCCATTTTTGAAGGATAGATAAATTACAGCTCGACAATTTAGAAGCACCCTTTGGCATGCTTCCGTTAGGCCCGGTAGACCCCATCAGGCGGCCATTTTGTGCTTGTACTTTTATACCGGCATATGTATCCAGGATCACACCTGACGATGCTGAAGCCGTATTGTGACAACCACTGGCATTACAATGGGTATTCATCATAGGCAATATATCTTTAGAAAAGGTGGCTGCGGTGGTGGAGTCGCAAGTAACGCTTCCGGGATAAAGCAATTCAGCTTTATCATAGTAGCAGCTTGAAACAGTTATCAGCAGCAAAGATCCGGTCAGAAATATAAATAGGATTTTCATGTAATTGAATTGAGTTTTAATTAATTGTTAGGAGATCCTGCATTCACCCATTTTTGTACTTGTATTATTTTACAATCAGATAATTTGTTACCACCTTGCGGCATAGCAATGTAGCCGGATTGGTGTGTGATACTGCCCATGAGTTTTCCGTTAAGGGCTACACTTCGAACGCCTGCATACATACTTAGATCAATACCCCCGCCGGCTGAAGAAGGGTTATGACAACCTTTGCAATAATTAGTCATCAAGGGTGATATAGCACCAGCGTAAGTGAATACAGTGGAATCGCAGTCATTACAGGCATTGTTCTTTGCACCTTGCAAAATCCATTTGTAAATAATGTCTTTCTGAGCCTGTGTAAATGCAGCCATGGGTGGGGGAGGCATCCGGTCTCCACCGGTTTGATTCAACACCTTGTATAATTTACTGTTGGCCGGGTTTCCGGGTCTTACCCCGCCCGTTGTCATTATGTTTCCATACGTTGTAAGGTTAATACCCTCCTTATGGGTGATGGCATCGTGGCAGCCACTCATGGCGCAACTGGAATTAAGTAAGGGCAACACTTTATTTTGAAAATATACCGTGTCTATACTGCAAGGCTGGTCACCCCCCGAGACCGGTGCGTCAATGACATACGGGGGGATATCGTGTTTACATGATATCATTATCACCAGGAATAAGATGATCCCGATGATGATTGTCATTTTTGAGTTGTTGATCTGCATTTATTAGAGTGGGTTTTAAAAGTGGTTTTTCAAAAAAGTATTGTATTCTTATTTATTTTGAAGAACACATCTTACCATAATCACATCAGCCAGGTAACCGGTACAGATCCCCTTTAGTATAACCTGTGCACCTTTAGCTGCTACATCGGCATCAGCGCCTTCTACTGTACATCTTACTGTCCCCATATCTGTTCCAATCAATGCGATGACCGTTTCCCCTTTTTGATTTTTCGATACTTCTGCTACTTCTCCATTCACCTCTAATATTTTATCGAGGTACTTACTGTTGGCCTGAGTCTCATTGGTTTCATATTCGGTAACAAGCCTCGAAGCTGGAATGCCAAAGGCCTTTGCATCTGCTACGTTGCGGTGTGGCTTTGTATACATTTTGTAGCCTACAAAAGCGCCACTCATCATCATAATCAAGCCCACCGATAGGCCCCATAACAAAACCTTTTTTTTAACTGTTGTCATGTCTGTAATCTTTTATCGTTTAAAAATAAACTGTTACTTTTCTTTTTCGTTACCATTCTCTCTGAACAGGTATTTTAGACTGCTGAACCTGAAATTTGTTCGTTCAAATCCTCTTCTTTTGCTGAACATATGCAACAACATGTTCAAAAGAGCATTTTAGTCTGTGTACCTGTGACCGGCATTTATCCAGTTGGTGATGATCGCTTTTTCGGCCGTGGTTAAAAGCGGCTGAGGGTTCTTTGGCATCTTTACCCATCCCGGAGCATATATTACACTTGTATTATTTATCTGACTCCATTTGGAAACAATATTACAATCTGCATCAAAATTGTATCCTGCCGCATTATTGCCTGTCCCTATATGACAGCCACTTCCATTGCACCTGGTTGAGATGAGACTACGTACCTGAGCAAACAAAGGCCCGCTAAGTATAACTCCCACAGTAACCGATTGTGTTTTTGTACAACCGTTCACGTCTTTAACCCCAATAAGATAATTGCCTGTATTCAGGTTAGAGAAAACATTGCTGGTTTGATAAGCTCCGCCATTGATATTATATGTAAACCCGGTTGAACCGCTTGCTATAACGGTTATGCTTCCATTATTTGCCGGTGTGATACAGGGTGTTGTGTTAACAATAGTTGCCGTAATGGTAATGACTGTATTTGTACAAGGACTCGTAGATGTAAGTGTCACCTGTTTGCTGCCTAAACATCCGTTTGAATTCTTTGCTGTAACCGTATAAGTTCCTGCAGCAAGGTTCGAAAATGTACCGCTTGCCTGGAAGGGCCCGTTGTTCAGGCTGTAAGTGAATCCTGTACCTCCTGTTGCACTTGCTGTGATAGAGCCATTGCTCTGGCCCGAAGTTGGGTTCACAATAGTAGTGGTTACCGTAACAGTAATCCCTGTGCAAGGGTTTGATGCCCCAAGTGCAACTGTTGCTATACCTGTGCATCCATTTGAATTTTTTGCAGTAATGGTATAATTTCCTGCGGCAAGGTTAGAAAATGTACCACTCGTTTGAAATGTCCCTCCGTTTAGACTGTAAGTAAATCCGGTTCCACCTGTTGCTGATGCTGTGATGGAGCCATTGCTTTGGCCCGTTGTGGGTTGTACAACAGTTGTTGCTACCACCACGGTAACACCAGCGCATGGATTATTGGTGCCAACCGTGATCTGGCCGATGCCCAAACAACCGGCAGCGCTTTTTGCGGCAACGGTATAGTTTCCGGGTGCAAGATTATTGAAAGTGCCGCTGGTTTGAAACGGTCCGCCGTTCAGACTGTAAGTGAATCCTGTACCCGGAGATGCGTTGGCTGTTATTGATCCATTCGACTGGTTGGGAGATGCGTCTGTTTTAGTAAGTACAACATTTATAGTGATGCCCTGACAAGGATCGTAAGAATCGATCTGTACTATAACCGTATCTGTACAGCCGAATGAGTTTTTGCCAACCAGGTTATAATTCCTGAAGGCTTCAAGCCCCGTAAAATAACCGCTGTCCTGGAATGGGCCACCATTAAGGCTGAATTTAAATCCTGACCCACCTGTTGCTGTCGCTGAGATGGTTCCGTTGTTTTGATTGATAGTGGCGGGTGTTTGAGTGGTTGTTACCTGGAAATTCAACGATTCGCATGAAGGAATCGGTATCTCATGCTTGCAGGCAAATTGAAAAACGATTACAAAAGTTGCCAGCAGGCCAATAATTTTCAGCGTAATATTCTTTTTCATACATATTGGGTTTATGATATAATCAATTATCTGCCCGGTCATTTACGGGCCTTTATACGATTATTGCCAGCAGGGTATCAAGGGATGTGATTTATAAAACGAAAAAACAGGCCAGTTCATGTAAAAATCTGGTAAAAAGCAGCTGAATCTGTATTTATATCTGCTGAACCTGCAGGGTTTCGAATTGCGGATCTTATTCAGAAAGCCAATTTCTGAAATCAGTGGCCCGGTCGATGGCAACAATGCTCTCAAGTTTTGAAGGAGGCGTTAGTTTGATGATAATCCTTGCCCGGGTGTGTGTTTTCATTTCATTAATGGCATCATGGCCAATAATGAACTGCCTGTTTATGCGGAAGAAATCTTTCGGGTTCAGCATTTTTTCAACCTGGTCAAGATTAAAATCAATAGGCAGGCGCCTGCCATCAGTAGTACACAGGAAATTGGATTTATTCTCGGTAAAGAAATAGGCGATGCCCGATACCCGAACTGACTTAATGGTATCTCCCAACCTGATGATGAAACGTTCTTTGTATTTTTTTTGCGGGGATTGGATAGTTTTCAGGATCTCTGAATAATCAATATTAAAGGTACGGGAACTCTGAAGCAGTCTCAGTTTTTCAATAGCTCTGTATACATCATTCTCATCAATGGGTTTCAGCAGGTAGTCAATGCTATTCACTTTAAAGGCCTGTAATGCATAGCTTTCATAAGCTGTTGTGAAAATGACCGGGCAAGTGATCTTTATATGGTTGAATAACTGGAAACTATTTCCATCGGCAAGCTCAATATCCATAAAGATAAGTTCAGGCATCGGATTATTCTTAAGCCAGTAAATAGTTTCCTCCACGCTGGCAACTGAGCCTGCTATAATCGCATCGGGCACTACTTTAGTCACAATCTTCTGTAGCCGGTTCAATGCTTGTTCCTCATCTTCTAAAATCAGTATTTGCATGATTAGTCAGCATATATTGCCGGAAGCCTTACGGTGAATTCATTATTTTCAGCTTCCTGCATTATTTCTTTATTCGTTAAAAGTTTGTACCTGTTCCTGATATTTCTTAAACCAACACCCTCACTTTCTTCTTTTTCAAGTTTGGGGTTGATATTGTTCTTTATGATGATCTGTCCGGGTTCTGAAAAAATACTGATATGAAGCACTTTTTCCTTGCTGATGATATTGTGTTTAACGGCGTTTTCAGTCAATAATTGTAACACCAATGGCGGAATAAAAGTTGATCTTCTCAGTCCGGGATCAATGTCAATGAGTACTTGAAGTGCATTGCCGTATCTTTTATTTTGTATAAACAAGTAAGAGTTGAGCAAGTCTAGCTCCTCTTCTATTGTTATCAGTTCTTTTTGACTATAGGCGGTTATCTTTCGGTAAAACTTAGCCAGGTGTGCGATGAGTTCAGAAGCTTCTTTTGGATTATCTTCTACAATATTCATGAGGGCGTTAAAGCTGTTAAAAAGGAAATGCGGATTTACCTGGTTCTTCAGGGCATCATACTGTAGCTGAAACTTTTCCAGCTCTGCCTGTTCTGCATACCTTATCCTGCGTATCCTTCGGATCACAATTCCATAGATGACAAGGGTTACTAATGCGATGGCCAACAGCTTAAACCACCAGGTGTTCCAAAAAGCTTTTGCAATGGTGAAACTATAAGAAGTAATGGGAGAGGATTCAAAATTCTCACTGGCAGAGGCTCTGACTCTCATGGTATAATACCCCGGATTTAGATGGGGGAAATTGATGACCCTGTCTCCGGTAGTTTCCCATTTCTTGCTGTACCCTTCAAGCCAATACTGGAATTTGATTTTTTCAGGAGCTTTATAAAAAGGGGCTGCCAGTTTGAAACTGAAATTATTTTGATCATAGGCGAATGCTGATTTCTTGTTCGTGTCGATACTGATGTTGAAGACGCTTACGCTTTCGATTCTGGCTGCAGGAATGTAAACAGAAAAGGATGACCGGGTATTAAGCCGTACAATACCATTGTCGGTTCCAATCCAGATATTTCCCTGACGGTCTTTGGTGATGGAGTTTAGATTAGGCTGCAGTTCAGAAAAACCTGATTCTGTTCCAAAATGCTGGGTAACATTCCGGGTGGGGCTGAATACGTCAAAACCTTTCTTGTTCACTGCAATGATGTTGTTGAAATCATCGGTGGCTATGGAAGTAATGGCCAAATCTGTTAATCCGTTTTTTATACCGTATTGAATGAACTTAGTTCCGTCGTATTCAAATAAGCCTTCGTTGTAGGTACTTATCCATATATGCCCGTTCCGGTCTTCGGCAAGCGAATAAGTTACTTTGGAAGGAAAGATCCCGTGGGCATAAAAATTCTGGAACATCCCATTCTCAAATATAGCCACACCTGCTCCATCGGTGGCAAACCAAACCCTTTCCTTTGAATCAATGAGTATGTAATAAATATAATCGCTGCCCAGCCCGTCTTTTTTTGTATAATTCGTGAACTCAATCTTTTCGTCAATGTCGTAATTGCTTTCCTTTAGCATAAAACGGCAAACGCCATTTAATGTAGATATCCATACCTGATTACCTTTGCCAGTTATATTCAAAATATTGCCGTAATAAGCAATTGGGTTTTCCTTGATTCGCCGCCATCTACCTGTTTCAATATTCATTCTGAATAGCCCTTCACCCATTGTGCCAATCCACAGGTATCCTAACCGGTCTCTGTACAGGCCCGTAATATCAATATGGTCTTCAGGCGGTGTGAGATCATAACTTTTCAGGAATCCTTTTTCCATATCATCCAGGCCACCTTCATACAAACGGAGGTCTGGTGTGAACCAGAGTTTTCCATCATCTTCTGCAAATAAAGTGTGTACTTTAGTGAAGTTCACACCCTGCACAGAATACCAGTATCTCAGGTAATCACCGGTGAAGCTGACCAGTTTATTTTCCGATGCCGCCCATATATTACCTTCATTATCTTTCTGCAGGTCTGCAACCCTTTTTGGAAAAATGCTGTCACGCAAAACCCGGTCTGTGAACCGGGAGGTCAGTTTATCGTATTTTACCAATCCTTTTTGTTCAGTTGCAATAATGATCTCGTTTCTCAATTCCAGAATATCATTCACCTGGCTGTAGGGCCAACTAGTGATTCCAAATCCATCCACAATCTTTTCTTCATCGATGTTGAACAGCAGTATCCCTTTCGATTGCATACCTGCTAAGATGATGTTCCGTTGACCGCTTTCGGCAATGCAGGTAATGATGTTATCGGGCAATCCCTTTTTGGATGTGAAGAAATGTACTTCGGTTTGGCCGTTTTCAAAATGGATGAAAGAGAGCCCCCTGTCAGTACCAGCGATGATTCGTTTTCCATCCGGACTGTAAATGCAGTTTACATTGTTATCACTTAGTCCCTCTGCGGTACCGATATGATGTAAACGATTACCGTCATACCAAAAGATACCTTCACCGGCTGTGGCAAACCACATTCTCTTATAGGCATCCTGCCAAAAGGCTGTTATGGCAGACCTGGTTTGTGCCTGCCCCATTGTAAAACCAGCTATTCGGTGATCTTCTATTTTCAGGATATTACCGTTTTTGCATCCTGCCCAGATGATACCACCTGCATCTTCATACATTGATGTTATATAAAGCTTTTCCTTGTTACCCGGATAGATCTTTTCGGGTACTGTCGCACTGTATTTAAATATTCCTTCTGATGTACCTATCCATAAAAAACCATGGCGATCTCTAAGCAGCACATTGGCTTTGAGAGTAAGATTCTCTTCCTCCACATCCATTTTTTTGGAAAAAGGGTACTGCGCCACTACATGCTCCGAAACTATTAGGAGATATACAAGTAAAAAAAGGGTTTTTAATGGCTTCATTTTTTTACAAATTCTGCTAATACGAATACTTTTATTTCTGATGCCAGTTTTTCATGGACTATCCGGGGAATCTTTATATCATGTTCGGCGAGTAGAACTGTAAAAATACAGGAGAGGTTCAGTACACCATTTTTTATAGTAAGATCGCCTTGTAATATCCTTTCCTGCTCCACACCATGAATGGTGAATTTACCTTTGGCCCTGATGTTATAAACTCCGTTTTGTGTGAAGTCAACTTCTTCAATAATATGCCCGCTGAATGCTGCAACAGGAAATTTTTCGCTTTCCATATAATTCTCATTGAAATGCTCTTTTTGGAGGGGGCTGTTGAAGCCATCGAAGGATTTTATGGCTACTGTAAATGCAAAAATGCGTTTCTTTACATCAATTATTCCTTTCAACTGGTCTGATGATGCTTTGATGAGTTCGTGTGTAGTATTAGAATGAAAGGATATAAGATTCTTCCGCACTACATAGATATCCGCAGGCGTTTGTGAAGCAGCTAACATAGTAAACATCATGCTGCAAATGGATGATATCAGTTTTTTCGGGGTATTGAACATGTAGTGAAAATAACGAATTATTTTAAGACAATAGTTAGAGTAATACTTGTAATTGCAAATGGCTAGTGAATATTTTGTAAAAAGACTTGAAAAAACGATACATACCACTGATAAGATAATAGACCAGGTACAGAAATGCTAAAATGTAATTGCTTGGCGTAAATGCAGCTTTCCGGTGATAAAATGTATCAATGTTTTCTACAGTTTTGGTATTCAGGTTTTGTGTAGCGGCAATTGTACGCTAAAAATACCTTCTCTTTTACTTCAGCTGGTAAATAAATATCTTTTGTGTAAATGACATTTCTTTAAGCTTTACCCTGACAATGTATAATCCGCTTTGCAAAGCCGGAAGTGTAAGTGAGATATTCATGATACCAGCTGTATAGCCTGGCGAATTCTGAAAAACTTTTTTCCCTTCAGCTGAATAAATGAGTATCTGTTCCACAGGTTTATCCGAAATAATATTCAGCCCGTTGTCTTTAATAAGTGTTGGATATATCTTTATATGCGGCGATCCTGTTTTGTCTACCACCACGATATTTGAATAGCTTACCTGGCCGCTTTTTTCAGTGATCTTTATGCGATAATACACTTTTGCATACCCGGTAATAAAATGCTGAAAAGTATAATTGTTTGAGGGTGGGGTATTGATAGCATTTATCCTTCCGGCACTTGTATAGATAACCCCGTCTGTGCTGTATTCAACATCGTAGTAAGAAACGTTTTGTTCATTGTTTGTTTTCCATCGTATGTCATTGTACACAGCATAACCAGTAGCAGTAAGATCCTGGATACTTACCGGCAATACGGTACTTGTAATAACTTTATAAAGCGAGCCGCTAAGTGAAAGGGCATACAGGTCTCCGTTTTCAGCTTCGCCAAAACCAGAAATAGAACCAGGCAAACCACTTTGCTGTACTATGTTCCATCCCCCGGCACCATTTGCTCTTATCTTCCACACATTGCCCGATACATAATCGGCACAAATATACCAGCCGTACATGGCAGGGAATTCTATACCACGGTAAACGCATCCGCCGGTTACGGAAAATCCACCTGTTGTAATATTATGTGGGTAAGCAAAAATAGGAGAGATATAACTGCTTTGTGGCTGACAACCTGCTGTATTATAGCCGTTATTTCCTTCATAACAACGCCAGCCATAATTGATGCCACCGGATGTTGCAAGTGTGCGGAAATTAATTTCTTCCCATGCGCCCTGGCCAACATCAGCGATCCAAACATCCTGGGTAAGCTTGTCAAAACTCCATCGCCAGGGGTTTCGTAAACCTAATGCGAAAATCTCATCTCTCACATTGGGGTCACTTACATAAGGATTGTCTGAAGGAATTGTATAATAGGGAGGCGTAGTAAAGTTGTTTACATTTATACGTAACATTTTACCTAAGAGAGAATTCCCATTCTGTGCATTGTTATTAGGGTCGCCACCACTGCCACCATCGCCGGTTCCTAAATATAAATTACCATCCGAACCAAAATTCAGCTTACCTCCATTATGATTGGAAAACGAAGGGTGTGGAATAGTTAATAAAACAACACCTGTATTTTCATCGGCTGCATTAGGGTTGCCTGCCTGTGTTTGAAATCTGGTAAGCCTCAGATCACCACTGTTGTTAGTATAATAAACAAAAAAATACCTGTTGGCGCTGAAGTTGGGGTGAAAAGCGATACTGAGTAGGCCACGTTCTCCCCCGGAAGAGATACTATCCGGAATATCTAAAAAATTTCCAGGCAGTAAAGCGCCTCCTGACAGGATACGTACAGTACCTCCCTGATTCACTATAAAAAGCCGGTTACTGCCATCACCGGCATTCACTACATCCACAGGCGAACTAAGGCCCGATGATATTACGGGGTTAAAGATCAAAACCGGGGTAGGTTGGGAAAAACTATTAGCGCTGAATGCAAAAAGTATTGCTGCATAAAACAACAATGCTACTACATACTTTTTAACTGAATACAGTAAACGTATACTCATAATACAGGGTTTAGCGGATACTCAATTCAGCTTTATTTGCACAAATACAATGCCAGAGAAATGGTGACACAGGGCACTGTATAAAAACTATTAACTGAAAACCCGGTCAGTATATTACCGATTGTTTATCATCTCTGCTGTATCAAATGTATTGCTGATCTTTCATAACATCGGGTTTGTTTTTACACAGGTTTATCACATTTTGTTTTCGGAAAGTTCGCATTGATCACCTGCTCATGCTGCAATAAAATACCATTATGATAAGTTTAGTATACAGCAAACAGGTGGTTTTAGCAGTCTTCTACAATAATCACTAATTTTAGCATTACTAACCCACAAAAACATTTGAAGCGAAAAAGGATATACTTACTTCTGACCCTAATTTGCCTGGTGCAGTTCCTTAATGCCCAGATTAATCCGCCATCGCTTTCCAACTTATTTAAGAAGAGTATAAGTACAAAAGAACAAACGGTTAAGCTAGATTCTTTGAGCCTTGTTCCAGGTTCGGTGGCCATTGAAGGTGTTTCACCTTTTTACTACAAGGTTGATGAAGTAAATGCAACGATTACCTGGCTTGAAAAACCAACCCCGGAGTATGTGTGGGTAAGCTACCGTGTATTCCCTTATAAATTAAATGCAGTAACAAGGCATTTTAATTATGATAGTGTAAAGAACAATTTCATCAGCAACAGATCATTCACTGTTAAATACGGCGCTAAACAAACCAATCCTTTGATGGACTTTGGGAATATAAAATCGGAAGGGAGTTTTGGCAGAGGCATTTCGTTTGGTAACAGCCAGGATGCCGTGGTTAGCTCGAGTCTCAATTTGCAGCTGAATGGTTTCATTGGCGATAGCCTTGAATTAACAGCCGCCATTACCGATAACAATATCCCGGTGCAACCGGATGGTAATACACAGGACCTCCGTGATTTCGACCGCATCTATCTTCAAATAAAGAAAAAAGGCTGGCAGGCTAACTTTGGAGATATTGATATACGCCAGAGTAAAAATTATTTCCTCAACTTTTATAAACGATTGCAGGGTGTTTCGTTTATAACCGATAACAAGATCACAAAGAATATTTCAAATTCGTTGTTGCTGAGCGGAGCTATTGCAAAAGGAAAATTTACCCGTAATATTCTTACACCTTTTGAAGGTAACCAGGGACCGTACCGCCTGCAAAGCGCCAGTCTCGAACTTTACTTTGTTGTGCTGGCTGGTACCGAAAGAGTTTTTATGGATGGTGAATTACTGCAACGGGGCGAAGACCAGGACTATGTGATCAATTATAATACAGCCGAATTGACTTTTACCCAAAAGCGGCTGATAACAAAAGACAAGCGGATACAGGTGGAATTTGAATATGCTGACCGCAACTTTTTAAATTCACAGATATATGTGAGTGATGAGGTGAATTTCAAGAATAAGTTCTTTCTGAATGTTGGGTTTTATAATAACCAGGATGCAAAGAATTCCTCCATCAACCAGGTGCTGGATACCAAACAAAAACAATTTTTAGCCGATATTGGAGATGGTATTGATACTGCCTACTATGTTAATGCAGTAAGAGATACACTCACCCCTGGAAAAATATTGTACAAAAAGATAGATACGCTGTATAATACAACAATGCATGACTCCATCTTTGTGTTTTCTGTTAATTCCAATGATACATTGTATAATCTCAGTTTCACTTACCTGGGCCCCGGTAAAGGAAATTATACGCCATTACAAAACGGGACCAATTGAAAAGTATTTATCTGGGTTCAGCCAGATGCAAATAATGTTAAGCAGGGTGATTATGCACCCGTAATTTTATTGATCTCACCTAAAAAGCAGCAAGTAATAACAATAGGTGGTGAGTACGTCTTTTCAGCAAAAACAAAACTCAAAGCTGAAGTAGCAATGAGTAATTATGATGTTAACTTATTTTCAAGCAAGGATAAAGCGAATGACAAAGGCTTTGCTACAAAATTGCAGTTTCAGAATGACGGGATCAAAGTACATGTTTTCAACAGGCCGATGTTGTTGCAGACAAAACTTGGTTATGAGTTTGTACAGAACCGGTTTAAGCCTATTGAAAGATTACGAAATATAGAATTCCTGCGTGACTGGAGCCTGCCTTATGATATTGCCAATGCAGATGAGCATATAACAAATGCTGCAGTAAGGTTGGGAGATACTACCGGCAATTATCTTCAGTACGATGTAACTTCTTATAATCGCTCTGATAAATATAATGGCCTTCGACAGCAATTGAATAGTAATAACCAGTACAAAGGCTGGAGGCTTACCAACCAATTCAGCCTTACAACGATCAATAATGAAATCCAAAAAGGAATTTTCTTCCGGCCCACCATCGACCTGAAAAAGGAGCTTACAAATTTCAGGAAAATGCAATTGGGTTTTAAGTATAACAGTGAGCATAACAAACTTCGCTACAAAATACCCGATACCTTAACGCCGCTGAGTTTTGCATTCAATACCTGGGAGGTTTACCTGAGATCGAACCCTCAAAAAGCCAACAGGTGGGGTGTATCTTACTTTAGAAGAAATGACCTGTTACCTGTACGGTCAAACCTTGAAAAGGCAGACAAAAGTGATAACTATAATGTTTTTACCGAGCTATTCAAAAGCGAGAAGCACCAGTTCAAACTAAACCTGACCTATCGTGAACTGCATATTTTTAATACAAACATCAGCAGACAAAAAGAAGATAAAAGCCTGCTTGGCAGGGCAGAATATTATGTGAATGAGTGGAAGGGATTTTTAACGGGCAATGTACTGTATGAATTGGGTTCAGGGCAGGAGCAAAAAAGAGAATACACTTATGTAGAAGTGCCTGCCGGACAGGGAGAGTACACCTGGATAGATTATAACAACAATGGTATTCCGGAATTGAATGAATTTGAAATTGCTATTTTTCAGGACCAGAAAAAATACATCCGTGTATTTACACCCAGTAACCAGTATGTAAAAGCGAATTATGTACAATTCAACTATAGCTTTTCATTGAATCCAAAAATGATCATTAAGCCAACCAGTGCCAGGGGATTCAGAAAGATATTATCAAGGTCGAGTACCAGCTCGGCACTGCAGATAAATAAGAAGGATATCTCCACGGGCACTTTCCAGTTCAACCCTTTTACAAAAAAACTTGTAGATACTACATTGATCACACTAAATTCATTCCTGTCAAACACATTATTCTTCAACCGGAGTAATATCAGGTGGGGCTTCGATGTTACGCATAGTATAAGTAATGGGAAGTCAATATTATCCTATGGGTTCGAGAGCCGTAAATTAAGAACCCTGGTTGGAAAAGTAAGGTGGAATATCAATAAGAGTTTTATTACTACATTAAGCTACAAGCAGCTCAAGAATGTATTAAATACCAATGGTCCGAAATTCAACAACCGCAACTATCTTGTTTTGCAAAACATTATTGAACCTTCTTTGTCTTATGTTCACAAAACAAATTTCCGGTTTAGCCTTACCTATTCCTACGGGCAGAAAAAGAATACCATTGATTCGATGGAAAAAGCCACGAATCATTTGTTGACAGCAGATGTGCGGTATAATATACTTTCCAGCAGTACACTCAATGCAAGGTTTTCGCTTAACCAGATCGATTTCAAAGCTTACCCGGGAGCTGCAAACAGTACTGTAGGGTATATTTTGTTAGATGGGTTATTGCCGGGTAAAAATTATTTGTGGAACCTGGAATTTACGAAAAGGCTTGCCGGTAATATTGAAATGAGTATACAGTATGAAGGAAGGAAACCCGGAGAAACAAGGACTATCCATGTAGGACGGGCATCAATCAGGGCTATCTTCTAAATAAGAAACGACATGTGCGGTAAAACAAAAGGGGCATTTAAAAATGCTCCTTTACTGTGAATTATTTTTCTTAGCTGAACAATCCCCCTTTTTTCAAACTGCGAATACCTTCACCAATTTTAAAACCATTGTTATATACTTCTATTTTGTAATCGCCGGTTACAAAATTTGCACTTTGTTTCCAGTCGATACTTAATGTTTGGCGCTGACCCTGAGTATAGTTTACATCCAGTTTTTGAGTATAAAATTTTTCGAGCCCTTCTCTTGTATTAAATTTTCCTGACCCCATTGCCTCTTCAGCAAGCGGGGTACCATCGGGAGCAGTAATGCATATGTAGATATTCTTCACACCTGATTGGGCAACCCTGTTCTCATCCAGGTCAAATGATATGCGGAGTTTATCAACCCTTTTGGCTGTAGTAGTTGTTTTTTCCTTACCGTTTTTTTCATTAATGGCTACGATAGAAAAGTTTGAGGCATGAAGAGTGGAAGCCACATCAATGATATCCTCTTTTTGTTTGATCACTGTTTTGGCCGAATCGAAATCTTTCTGCACTTTGTCACGCTGCTGGGTCACATATTCTTTTTGCTGGGTGAGTACTATTTTTTCGCCTTCCAGGGTTTCTATCTGGGTTTTATATCCTTCAATATCGCCATTCAGAGAGGCAATCAAAGTTTTCGCCTGTGCCAGTTCAGCTTCAGTAGCCCCAACCTTCGATAATAATTTTTGAATTTCAATCCGCTTCTGTGCAATGTCTTTATCTTTTTTGGAAATGATACTGTCCTTGCTATGAACCATATTGGCACTGCTGGTCTTGATCATGTCATAACGCATAGTGGCATCTTCCAGTTCTTTTTGCAAGATATCCCGCTGGGTAGAGGTATTTGTTATCACCAGGTCTTTTTGCTGGATAGTTTCTTTGGTCTTGTTCTTGTCCCAAATAATATATGCCCAGGTACCCAACAATGCAATAACAAGGCCAGCCGTTAAATAGTTACGTAATTTATTTTGTTGTGGCTGAACAACGGTTTCTGTTGGTTTTTCAGCGTCAGGGAAATTTTCAAAAGCCATGGTTATATTTTTTCTGATACAAAATTACTAATTCCTCAAATTTTTCAAATGCTGCGGGCCCAGGTGAACAGCTACTTTAAAGGCTTTGTTGACTACTGTTTGCAGGCTCCGCCCTAAAATTGTGCCAAAGGTAAATTCAGACCGTAAAAAACGCCTTTATTGCAGCGTTATTGCTGTGTTAAAAACTTTTCTTCCCTGTCATAACTACTCATTCTTAACTTATATCTTTGGGCAATGAGTGCGGAAAAAATTATCAGCGACTGGAAGAAAAAGAATTACAAGTTCCTGTACTGGCTTGAGGGGGAGGAGGATTATTATATTGATATGGTAATTAATTATGCAGAGCACCATATTCTTAATGAAGCAGAATCCGGGTTCAATTTAACAGTATTCTATGGCAGGGATGCTGACTGGGCAAGTGTAGTTAATGCCTGCAGGCGGTATCCTATGTTTGCTGAGCGACAGGTGGTGTTATTAAAAGAAGCCCAGCATATGAAAGATATTGATAAACTGGAGGGCTATGTAGAAAACCCACTGGCTTCAACCATTTTTGTAGTAGGGTATAAGGGCAAAACACTGGATAAAAGAACAAAACTCTATAAGTTGCTGAAGCAGTCTGCCGAAATATTTAATTCGGAAAAGATAAAAGATTATAAGTTGGGAGAATGGATCGGTGAGTATGTGCGTTCTACCGGGTACCTTATAAACTCAAAAGCTATCAGCCTGCTGGAAGAACATATTGGAAATGATCTTAGCCGTATTGTAAATGAAATAGAAAAACTGACGTTAAATTTAAAAGGTAAGAAAGAGATCACGGAAGATGACATTGAAGAATTCATCGGCATCAGTAAGGAGTATAATGTTTTTGAATTACAGTCAGCCATTGCCAGGAAAGACATGGCCAAAGCTATAAAGATCATCCAGTATTTTGAAGGCAATCCCAAAGCAGCGCCCATTCAGATGATATTACCGGCATTATATGCCAGTTTCAGCAAAGTATATACTGTATTTGGCATGAGCGACCATAGCGAAGCTGCACTGAAACCTCATTTTTATTTTAATGCCAATGCGGTCAAAAATGCAATGGAAACCATCAATAATTACGGATACGACGGTATAGAGCGGATACTGTTGTTACTTCATCATTATAATTTAAAATCTGTTGGTGTTGGTGATACAGGTACTTCCGATGCTTCGCTGATGAAAGAAATGGTGGTGAAGATGATTGTATGACGGGTCGGGGCGCTTTTAGCGACCTGACTCATTATTATCAAAGCCACTTAAGGCTTTCTTCCTTATCCTTGTGCAACTGCTGCGTCAACTCTTCCAATCCGTTGAACTTTACTTCACTTCGCAAATATTTTTTCACGTACACACGAATGGTTTTGCCGTAGATGTCCTGGTTAAAGTCGAAAAGGTTCACTTCGGTAACTCTTGTTCGCCCATTTACTGTTGGCCTGAAGCCAATACTCATCATACCTTTATAGTTTTTTCCTTCTACATCGGCATATACGGCATAAATACCATCTCCTAGAACGATCTTTTCTTCGTCGGTGCTTTTGAGGTTGGCGGTTGGGTAGCCAATACTGCGGCCTATCTTATCGCCATGAAAAACTTCGCCTTCAAAGAAGAAGTTATACCCGAGAAAATTATTGGCCTCATCTATATTGCTGTGCAGTATCGCATTGCGGATATTGGTACTACTTACCTTAATTGCATTTAGTACATGCTCAGGAATTTCTTTCAGCTTGTAATTATGTACTGGAGCTTTATCTTCCATCATCCTATAATCACCGGCACGTTCTTTTCCAAAGCGATGGTCATAGCCAATGATGATGGTATGAGGTTTAAATTTGCCTACCAAAAAATCCTGTATATAGGCTTCCGCAGACTGGTTGGCAAAATAATCGGTGAAAGGGACTATAACCAGGTGATCAATGCCGGTCTTTTCCAGCAGTTCAATTCTTTCGGGGAGTGTATTAATAAGCCTTACACCGGTAATCACTGAAGAAACCACTTTTCGTGGGTGAGGATGGAAAGTGATGATAACCGATTCCCCATTCGCTTTCAAAGCCTCTTCTTTCAGGTTATCAATGATCTGGCGGTGGCCAAGATGTACTCCGTCAAAAGTACCGATTGTAATAACAGCATTTTTGAAGCCAGGCAGTTTATTTAGGTCACGATGTATTTGCATAAGGAAATGCAAATGTAACTGAATAATTAAAAATGGTTTATTGCCAATTGCCATTTAGTTTTGCAATTATGAGTTTGTATACCAAAAGGGGCGTGTCGGCCCAGAAAGAAGAAGTACATGCTGCTGTTAAGGATCTTGACCAGGGGCTTTTTCCAAATGCCTTTTGTAAGGTATATCCCGATTTTTTAGGTGGCGATGATGCTTTTGTGAATATCATGCATGCCGACGGAGCAGGCACCAAGAGCATCCTGGCCTACCTGTATTGGAAGGAAACCGGCGACATTTCTGTATGGAAAGGAATTGCACAAGATGCCATTGTGATGAATCTTGATGACCTGCTTTGTGTGGGTGTGTATGATAATATTGTTTTCAACTCTACCATCGACCGTAATAAGAATCTTATACCCGGCGAAGTTTTACAACAGGTTATTTCCGGGTCACAGGAATTATTTGACCAGTTGAAAAGTTTTGGTGTAAACATTCATTACCTGGGCGGGGAGACTGCTGATGTTGGAGATGTGGTTCGTACAGTTGCCGTAAACGGCACTATGACCTGCCGCTGGCCAAAGAATAAGATCATCAGCAATGATAAAATAAAACCCGGGGATGTGATCGTTGGGTTTTCGAGTTACGGACAGGCAACTTACGAAACTTCATATAACAGCGGCATTGGCAGCAATGGCCTCACAAGTGCCCGGCATGATGTGCTGAGTAAATTTTATGCGGAGAATTTTAAAGAAAGTTTTGATAATAACTTAAGCGACGATGTTGTATACATCGGAAAACATAAACTTTCTGAATTATCCCAACTTCAAACTTCTACCATCGGCCAGCTCATACTTAGTCCAACAAGAACTTATGCGCCAGTGATGAAATTGCTTCTGGAAAACTATTTCGATAAGATTCATGGCCTTATTCATTGTAGTGGCGGCGGACAAACCAAGTGTATGAAATACCTCCCCGGTAATTTCCGGGTTGTGAAGGATAATTTGTTTAAAACGCCGGAGATATTCAAGATCATTCAGCAAAACAGCGGCAGCAGTAATAAAGAAATGTACGAAGTGTTCAACATGGGTTGCCGGCTTGAAATTTATTGTGATGGAGCTGATGTAGCTACCATGATTGAAGCTGCAAATAAATTTGGAATAGATGCACAGGTCATAGGCAGGGTAGAAGAAGGAAGTAAAAAAGAATTGGTAATTAAACTAAGAGATGAGGAGATAAGATATTAGTTTCTATAAAGAGCTGACAACTTTTTGAAGGCTATCAGCTCTTTAATAGATGGAATTTTCATGGCTGTTCTTCAATTATAAAAGTGATGGGTTGTTTTTTCCAGGCGTTTACTTTTTTACCATTTTGAATAGCAGGTTGCCACTTGGGGGCTTGCTGGATGATACTGATACAATGTTTTGATGTCTTACTCCCTTTATAATTCTCTGTTCCCACATCGCTTACAGTTCCATCCATGCGTACAATGAATTTTACTATCACAGTGTATTTACCCGCCTTCCATCCATCATTCATAGGTATCCTTGGGTCAAGATTTTTTTCCAGGTATTTTCTCCAGGCATCATCGCCGCCAGTAAACATGGGACTCACTTCAGTTTTTACAAAAACGAGATTATTGATATCAGGTTGACTTAATAAGAGTTTTTTTTGATCAGACAGGGTTTTCATCAGCAAACTGTCTGTTATTTTGTTCAGCAATGTTTTCTCTTCAAGTTGCAGATTCGTTTTATTCTGCTTTTCAAGCAACAGCTTTTGCTGAACACCCAGGTTTGCCAGCGATGCAAGCTTTACTTCTTCAAGAGTTTTTTGAGCCAGTTCGTTCTCGAGTTTTGACTGGCTTTGATACCCAAGTACAATGTGTTCTTTTAAGGCCAGGTCTTGCATGTTCTTTAATTTCACTCCGTCAATAGTTTTTTCTGCCAGGTCAAGCTTTGTTTTATATTGTTGTGCAAGCTGAATATTTTGTTTCACCGCAAGTAGTTCTTTTTCCTGCAGATCTTTGTAAACAAGAGTCTGCTGGGCTAAATTCAGTTTAGCTTTGTTCTGGTCAAGTTGTAAGGCTATTTGCTTTTCTTTAAGCTGTTCCAGTTCGTTATCTTGTTTGAATTTTATTTCAAAATCAATGGGTACTTGTCCATTTACCGGGTCGGGTATTCGTTTTACCCTGAAGGTTTGCGTTGATAAAAGAACTTTTCTATCATCTTTTATAGTAGCAACTGTTATTGTTGTTTCCCCCAAGGTAGTCACTCTTACAATGTACTTTCCATTACTGCCTTTTATTAACCCGTTATTGATAGTCACCAGTAACTTATCACTCGGTATATTGGGTACCGCAAGGGTTATTGGATTATCTACACCGATATAGAAAACATTCATTTTATCCAAAGCAATGGCCACAGGTGGTTGTGTAGTTTTAAAACCCATTACCACTACTTCCTGCAAGTCATCGGGTTTTAAGTTTACCTGTATAATGGCGGTCTTGTCCTTAGCTTCGGCAAAGTCGTCCAGCTTTTCACCTTTAATGATATTTATACTGCTGATCTTGTCTGGGGATATCGTATTCAATTCTTCCTCCGAAGAAAGCTTATCATCGATATAGATCACAGTGGATGACAGACCGCTTTTGAGGGTAATATCCGGACCTGTGAGGTTTATCGTTTTATTTTTCTCATCATAGGTCACCGTTTTGGCAGAGATGAATGTGATATCTTTCTTTGTAAGCTTTATGACGCCATATCTGCCTTTCTCACCGTATAACTTTTGCGCTTCTGTAGGAGCATATACTACCACGCTGCTGTAATTGTCATTATACTTATCAACGTAATTGCAACCCAGGTTCCCTATTTCTTTTGAATCAACGATGATCAATGCTTTCGTTTTGTATTCTTCGCTCTTCATGTAAGTTGAATCAGCATGTT
>JBGANE010000085.1:0-4704 GCA_044222465.1 Ferruginibacter sp. | reverse complement strand
GAATCTAAAGGAGTTGGCTCGTCCATATGGAGAAATATTCTTTGATAAAGACGTCGACTACATAGAAATAAGACTACTTAATTGTGGACTTGGTCCTCTTATTATAACCGAGATGTACATGACAGATTCTAGTGGTAACAAAATAACTGATTTTAACAAAGTAATATTACCTGATCCAGTACCTTACATTTTTTTTGTAATGAATGTTTTAGACAATCATAGTGCAGTAGCAAAAGAAAAGGAACAAGTAATACTTAGGGTTTCTGGGGACAAAGGGAATTTAGCATTTAGTACGTTTCTTACCAAACAAAAAAATTACTTAAATAGCTTATCTCTTACTATTAAATATAGCGATATGTATGAACGAGCGATAAAAACGCTACAAAGTAGAATTCATTTTATTTAACCAACCTGCAGCTAACATTGGTCTGGCGTAACCTGTCTGCCAGCAGGCAGGTTGGGGCTATACTGAACAACAATCATCACCAGGAAGTCATTTTACTTTTATAACAAGCTGCGTAAATGAATGCGGTGGAAATGTATAAGTAAAATTTTTGCCGTTAATGTTGAATGACCTTTCAACCGTTCTTACTTTTTGTTCCCTCACCGAATTCTCATCTTTTAACCCGGGAGAATATATCTCATAAGCCACGGCTTTTTTATCCGGCATGCCATATTGATTCTCGATCGCTGCTTCTACCTGTTTTGAAGGATGGCGGTTAACCACGTTCATGATGAGTGCCTGGCTTTTTGCATTATATGCCGAAGAGATATCGAGGTAAGGCACGCTTTTGTATTTTTCTGTATTGAACGTATCGCTTTGCACAAAAGAATTTACAGAAGTTCCATAACAATTGGTAGCAAATAACTGCATGGGATAATAAATGGTTTGTTTCCACAGGGTATCATTGGTTATCGTCATGGGGGCGATCACGTTCACCAGCTGGGCCATGTTTGCCATCTTTACAATATGGGCATTGCGTACCAGTGAATTTAAAAAACTGGCAATGGCCAATGCATCCTGCAGGTTGTATTTCTCTTCCAGCTTTTCCTCCTCACCCGTACGGTACCACACATTGTATTCATCAAATGCAATGTAGACAGGCGTTTCAATACGGTGCTTAAACCTGGCTTCAGTAATAACGGCTTCGGTTTGCTTTATCTCATTCTCCGGTTCTTTCATCGAAGCCATATATTCCAGGTAATTATTTGTGCGGTCGCCAAAGTAATAGTGAAGCGAAATATAGTCGGCATATCCTTTCAGGTGATTGAGCACCGTACGGTTCCATTCGGAAGTAGAGCCATTCCAGAAACTCATGCCGCAAACGGTAAGTTTTATTTCAGGGTCAACCCATTTCATCAGCTTGGCTGCCTGCAAGGCAAACTTTCCATAATCTTCTGCATTCTTTGCACCCATCTGCCACCAGCCATCCATTTCATTTCCCAGGCCCCAGTATTTTACTTTATAAGGCTTCACTCTCCCATTCTTTGCCCGCAGGTTGGCATACCAGGTTCCGGTATCTGCATTGCAATATTCCACCCAGTTACGGGCATCATCCCAGGTACCGGTTCCTAAATTAACCGGCAGATAAGGCTGAGTTCCTATTCTTTCTGCATACTGTAAAAATTCATCAGTACCCACAATGTTTGGTTCAACCGTATGCCAGGCCAGGTCTTTTTTCTTTGGCCTTTGTGCAACCGGGCCGATCCCATCCATCCAGTTATAACCCGAAACAAAATTTCCGCCGGGCCAGCGAAGTATGGAAACATTCAGGTCTTTGGTTGCCTGCATCACATCTTTTCTAAAACCAAACTGATCGGCCTTTGAAGAAGAGGGATCATAAATGCCGCCATAGATACAGCGGCCAAGGTGTTCGGTGAAATTGCCGTAAAGCAATGAATCAATATCGCCTGTTGTTCTTTCAATATCGATCTTAATCCTGGCCTTTAAGGGTTGTGCCGTAAGAGAATAACAATACACAGAGAAGAATAAACAGGCAAGAAGCTTTTTCATGATCGGCTGATTTGTATGCCCATACAATATAATTATTTGCAAACTGAATTTGGCAAAAAAAATAAGGATTGCAATTGCAACCCTTATCAGCGAGGTCCCGACCGGATTCGAACCGGTGTAGAAGCTTTTGCAGAGCTTTGCCTAGCCACTCGGCTACAGGACCATATTAATGAAGAATGAAAAATTAAAAATGAAGAATTAAGAATTCTGCATTTCGTTTTTTATCAGCGCAAAAATAGGGTAATTTTAAGGAACTTGCATACGAAAGCTAAAATATGAGCAGGATAGCAGAATCGGAATTGATCATTAATGAACGTGGCGCTGTTTATCATTTAAACTGCCGGCCCGAAGAGATCGCCACCACCATCATCACCGTGGGCGACCCCGACAGGGTTGCATCTGTAAGCAAACACTTTGACCGTATTGAATACAAAAATCATCACCGGGAATTTATTACGCATACCGGGTTCATTGGTAAAAAAAGAATAAGCTGTGTAAGCACAGGCATTGGCCCCGATAATATTGATATTGTTTTAAACGAACTGGATGCTTTAGCCAATATTGACCTCAGCACAAGATCAATAAAGAAAGAACTCACCTGCCTTAACATCATCCGCCTGGGCACATCAGGGTCTTTACAAAAAGATATTCCTGTGGACAGTTTTGTGGCCAGCACTCACGGGCTTGGGCTCGATAACCTCATGCATTTTTACCAGATCAAAAATAACGAGGAAGAAAAACAACTGATCCATGCATTCAGTACGCATACCCAGTTAAGCTCGGGCAAAGTATCGCCCTATATAAGTATGGCAAGCGGCGCTTTGATAAAACATTTTACCGGGCAATATCACCAGGGTATTACAGTTACCTGCCCGGGTTTTTATGGTCCACAGGGCCGGGTGCTACGGTTGGGACTTGGTTATCCTCAACTGATAGATAATCTCACTAATTTTCAGTTTGGTAATTACCGGATCACTAATTTTGAAATGGAAACATCGGCCATTTATGGTTTGGGAAAAACGCTGGGGCATCATTGCCTGAGCCTGAGCGCCATTGTGGCCAACCGCATCAGTAAAGAATTTTCTAAAGATGGCGGGTTGGCCGTGGAGAATTTGATCAGGCAATCTTTACAGATCATTGCAGATTCAAGTATATAAATAAAATGAAAATAGAATTTTTTAAATACCAGGGAACAGGAAACGACTTTGTGATACTGGATAACCGGGAGAATAAATATGATGAGCTGACTGCAAAACAGGTAAAGTATATCTGCGACCGCCGCTTTGGTATTGGTGCCGATGGCCTGATACTACTCTCCAATAAAAAATATTTCGATTTTCAAATGGTTTATTATAATGCCGATGGAAATGAAAGCAGCATGTGCGGTAACGGTGGCAGGTGCCTGGTGAAATTTGCAAGCCACCTGGGAATGTTAAAGAGTACTTACCATTTTGTGGCTATTGATGGCAAACACGAAGCAGAGATAGGCATGAATGGTATTGTACGTTTAAAAATGCAGAATGTATATTCTGTGGAATACCATTCGGGCCATGTGCTGCTGAACACCGGCTCTCCACATTTTGTAAAATTTGCCACTAACGTAAGGGATATTGATGTTCTGGAAACAGGACGTGAGATACGCTACAGCAAAGAATTTAAACAAGAAGGAGTGAATGTGAATTTTGTAGAGTCGGCCGGGGAAGACAGCATATTTGTAAGAACCTATGAACGTGGTGTGGAAGACGAGACCCTGAGTTGTGGGACAGGTGTTACAGCAGCCGCCCTGGTGAGTGCACATAATGAGAACGGGTTTAACCGGGTAGAGGTAAAAACACCGGGCGGAAGTTTAAGTGTTGAATTTGATAAGATAGATGACCATCATTTTGAGAACATCTGGCTTTGCGGACCTGCAGAACTGGTTTACAAAGGAGAGATCGAATTATGAACAAACAGGAGATCATAACAGCTTCAGAAAATATATTCAAAGAGTTTTCGCAAACCTGTACTCATATCACTGATGACATATTTTTTGCCAGGCCCGCTGATAAATGGTCGGTTGCCGAAAACATCCAGCACCTCATCATTTCAACCAACACCACTACCCTTGCTTATAGCCTTCCCAAATTTTTGGTGAAATGGGTGGGCGGCACACCCAACCGCAAGTCGAGGAGCTATGATGAACTGAAAGAAAAGTACTATAAAAAACTGAGTGAAGGTGGCAGGGCAAGCGCCCGGTTTGTTCCCAAACCCATTGAAATAAAATACGGCAAACAAAAATTATTAAACAACTGGAACAAAGCAACTGTAAAATACATCAATGCACTAACCAGCAAAAGAACCGAAGCCGACCTGGATAATTACCTGGCGAGACATCCATTGCTTGGCCGCATTACTTTACGGGAGCTCTGTTATTTTACAGTATTTCATACCGAACATCATTTAAAAACCATCCGGGCACTTACCCAAAAACCATGATCCAGTACTTTAAGAATACCGACCAGCAAACCATTGCCATCGACAGGCCCGAGAGCGCCGTTTGGGTAAATGTATTACCACCTCTTAAGCAGGAAGAATTTTCTGAGCTGAGTGAGACCATGAATATCCCTCTCGACTTCCTGAAAGATTCACTCGATATTGATGAAAGGAGCCGTTATGAGATAGACGACCATGTAAAACTCATTGTTATAAAA
>JBGANE010000022.1:0-40027 GCA_044222465.1 Ferruginibacter sp. | reverse complement strand
TAAAGAGGACCTGAAATTGTTTGTAGGCTACACATTCACCCATGCCGAAGCAAGGTATCTTACTGGCAACCAGTTTTTACCGTTGTTACCCAAAAATAAACTCAACCTCACGCTGATGTATGAGAAGGAAGATAATTTTAAACTGGGACTGGAGAGTTATTTTACCGACAGGCAATATCTATATAATGGTTACCGCACTCCTTCATTCTGGGAGTTTGGTTTTATGGCGCAGAAAACCTTTGGCAAGGTTTCGTTCTATATAAATTTTGAGAATTTCACTGACCAGCGGCAAAGCAAATACAAAACTGTTGTCAATCCGCCGCATAATGATCCGGACTTTGATGACATCTGGAATCATACCGAAGGGTTTGTAGTGAACGGGGGAGTGAAGGTTAAATTTTAAATTAAACGAATGCACAAACCTATAAGGCTCGGCTGCAATACCGGGTGGCAGGTCTTATAGGTTTTTCAACGCCGCTATTGTTGCTTTCGGGTCTTTTGATTTGAAAACTGTATTGCCTGCAACGAGCACATGGGCGCCGGCATCAAGAATTGTTTTTGCATTTTCAACAGTAACGCCTCCGTCAATCTCGATCTTCACATTCAATGAACGTTCGTCGATCATCTCACGCAACTGCTTTATTTTGGTAAGTGTGTGGGGGATGAATGATTGTCCGCCAAAACCGGGGTTTACACTCATCAGGCAAACCAGGTCAATATCTGCCAGTATATCTTTCAGTGAGTCAACAGGAGTATGTGGGTTGAGTGCAACGCCGGCCTGCATACCGAGACTTTTTATTTGCTGGATGTTGCGATGCAAATGCCTGCAGGCTTCTATATGCACCGTAAGAATATCAGCTCCTGCTTTTTTAAAATCCTCTGCATATTTCTCCGGCTCCTCTATCATTAAATGCACATCACAGGTCTTTTTTGTTGATCTCCTGAAAAATTCCACAAGCATGGCGCCAAAGCTGATGTTGGGAACAAATCTTCCATCCATCACATCCAGGTGAAACCAGTCTGCAACGCTTTCATTCAGCATTTTACATTCCGATTCTAAATTCAAAAAGTTGGAAGCTAATAAGGAAGGAGCGATGATAGGCATTATGAGTTATGAGTTATGAGTTATGAGTTATGAGTTATGAGTTATGAGTTATGAGTTATGAGTTATGAAAATTCTGGTGCAAAGTTAATTCATAATTCATCACTCATAACTTATTTTACACCTAGTTTTGCAAGTGCATCTTTGGCTTCAGTAAAATCCGGAGAATACATCAGTGCTGTCTGGTATTCTTCAACAGCTTCGCCCGGTTTATTTAATTTTTCCAGGCAACGGCCTTTCCAGTAATACCCTTCATCAAATTTATTTTGGAGGGTTACTGCCCTGTCCAAAACTTTAACTGCGTCTTCATACCTGCCCAGGTCATAAAATACAATTGCCTTTTCAAGATAAGCTGGCATATAATTGTAATCAACAGCAAGCGACTTGTCAAAAAAGTCAACAGATTTGTCTTTGTCGCCCGAATAAGAATAATACGCCTTTGACATAAAAAGCTTCAGCCTGTGTATTTGCAAACTTGTTTTTGTAATAATGCATCCGCTACGTTCAATGCCCTCTTGTCTTTTTTGCTTTGGTACAATGAACCTAACTTCATCAGGTATGCAGGTTCACCAGAAATTTGTACAGCCGTTTCCAGGCTTCTGATGGCGTTAAGACTATCTTCATTTTCAAAATACAAGGTAGCTTTAATATCCCAGAGCCTTGCATTCAAGCTGTCATTTCTTAAAAATCCATCCGTTACTGCAATGGCTTTTTTCGTACTCAGCGCTGTCACGGTAATATTGGATCAGCCGCTCTTTCAATAAAAGTGAGTCGGGAAATTTTGCAATAGAATCCATCAGCAATTGATCACCCTGGTAAGCCCGGCGGGTCCTGGTTTGCCTGCCTTCATTATTATTACACCCCCAAAAAACAAGCAGAACAGTAAGTATGATTATTTGTCTCATATAAATAATATGGCAAAATTAGGTTCTTGGCAGGTAAGCACATGACAATTTTCTGACAATATGAAATTTAACATCTTATACCTTTGCGGTATAATCATAGATAAATGAAAAGATTGATCTTATTAAGTGTGCTTGCTGTGCCGGTATTTACTTTGGTTTCCTTTAAAAAGGGAACTTCCGGTTCAAATACAGTAAAACAAGTATCGGTTTCAGATACTATTTTGTTTGAAGGAGAAAAGCATTTTGCCAATGTGCAGCAATTGACTTTTGGCGGCGATAACGCCGAAGCGTATTTCAGTTTCGATGGTAAGTGGATCATTTTTCAGCGCACCAATCCCAAAGAAGGCATCATATGCGACGAAATGTTCATTGGTAAAGTACCGGCCCCCGGTGAAAAATTTGAATACAAAAGGATCAGCAGCGGAAAAGGAAGAACAACCTGTGGGGCTTTTACAAAAGATGGTAAGCATGTCATTTATGCAAGCACACATTTGGGTGCCGATACATGTCCTCCTGTTCCCGACAGAAAGAAATACGGCAATAAATATATCTGGCCTTTGTATGATAGCTATGATATTTTCATGGCCGATCTTAATGGCAAGATCGTAAAGCAACTTACAAACAGTAAAGGCTATGATGCAGAAGCCACCATTTCTCCTGACGGAAAAAAGATGATCTATACCAGCGACAAAGACGGAGACATTGACCTTTATATGATGGACCTGAAAACAGGTAAAGAGAAACGAATTACCAATACGCTTGGTTACGATGGCGGCGCCTGGTTCAGCCCGGATGGAAAGAAGATCATTTGGCGTGCCAGTCGGCCGAAAACAGAGGCCGAAATAAAAGAATATAAAGACCTGCTGGCTGAAAACCTTGTAGCACCTACCAATATGGAAGTATTTATTGCCGATACAGATGGTAACCATGTAAAACAGGTTACTTCTTTTGGCAATGCCAACTGGGCGCCTGCTTATATGCCGGATAGCAAAAGGATCATTTTTGCCAGTAACCACCAAAGCAAAAGAGGTTTTCCTTTCAACCTTTTTGTAATTAATGAAGATGGAAGTGGATTAGAAAAAATTTCAGCAGAAAGATCTTTTGATGCTTTCCCTATGTTCAGCCCGGATGGGAAGAAGATCATTTTTTGCAGTAACCGTAATAACGGAGGTACAAGAGATACCAATATTTTTATTGCTGACTGGGTGGAGTAATGGGTGTAAACCTTATAGGTTTAGGTTTGATTTAATGTCTCTCCCGCTTTTAATGTATGAATTATCAAGCCATCAATGTCTTTAGTAAGTTCCTTTAATTCATTCGGCGTTCCGGTAAGTTGCGGAAAAGTTCCGTAATGAAAAGGAATGACCTCTTTTACATTTAACAGGCGGATGGCATAAGATGCTTCTAATGGCCCCATGGTATAGCGGTCGCCGATCGGCAATACAGCAATAGTGGGCTTGTACATTTCACCGATCAGTTTCATGTCCCCAAAAACACAGGTGTCTCCTGCAAAATAAATACGAACATCATCCGACAGTTGTACAATAAACCCAACACTGTTATGAGAAAACCTTGCCTGTGTTTCTGTAAGGTTGATATGCGATGTATGAAAGCCCATCACCATGGTGATCTTACAATCCAGTAAAGAAATGCTGCCACCAAGATTCATAGGTTCTATCGCCGTTAATGGGCAATCATTTTCTATCAGGTACCAGCGAACAATACTATTTGCAATGATCTTTGTTCGGCCTTTTTTTGCAATATCCAGTACTTCCAGGTCAAAATGATCATCGTGGCCATGTGTTATCAGGAACAGGTCGGTATCATCAAATTTCTTCAAATGCTCAGGCATAAAACTATTACCTGTGAGCCAGGGATCCACAATGATTACCTTATTTTCCGGGGTGGTTACTTTAAAAGTGGCGTGCCCTAGCAGTTGGATGGCTGTTGCAGACATAGTTTTTTAAAAAGCGGGAATGAACCTATTTATCTATTCTCGAAAAAATCTTACTTACAATTTTCCACTCATTGTTTATTTTGAGCATATTCATATAATCATATAAAACAGTCTTATCGGTTTCTATCCTTATTTTACCTGTGGCAGCGGTGCCTTCAATATTTACTGAAACGATCTCAATCTTCCTTTCCTGTTTTGTGGTATTGGCTTTTACCCGGGCAATAAAATCAGCAATGGGTACATCTTTAAATTCCCCGGTCTTTACATCAATATATTTCATGGAGGCTGAAGTATGAAAGGCTTTTTCCATACGGTTACCATCGCCGCTCATATAATCCTGCAGGCATGCTCTTACAGCAGCATCATCGGTTAATGTTTGTGCAAAACTGCTTAGTGAAGTTATCGTGGCAAATACTATCGCCAATAAAACTGTTGTTCTTTTCATGACTTTTAAATTTTAGATAAACTTACTGAAAATTGTAAACCGGCAGTGCAAAATTCTATGAGCGGTTTCCCAATTCTATCACTTCGCAGTCCTTCATTTCTTTCCCGTCAATTGTAAAACGAATGGCGGTTCTTACTTTATGTAAGCCATGTTTTCCTGCGGCACCCGGGTTCATATGCAGGCAACCAAGTTTATCATCGTACATGATCTTTAGAATATGTGAATGCCCGCTGACGAAAAGTTGTGGTTTATGAATGAGTAGTTCTTTCCTTGTCTCGGGATTGTATTTAGGAGGGTAGCCACCAATATGACGTATCATCACTTTTACTGACTCACACATAAAGACCAGCTGTTCCGGAAACTCAGCCCTTATTTTTTGGTCGTCAATATTTCCATACACCCCTTTTACTATTTTAAATATCCTTAGGTTTTCAGCTACATCAGGCCCAAAATCGCCGGCATGCCACACTTCGTGGCAGCTTTTAAAGTGTTCAAAGATGGAATCATCGAGGAAACCATGTGTGTCAGAAACTAAACCGATTCTCGTCACGCTTATTTAATAATTAAGTGTAAATTTACGATAACAAACAAAGCAATGCCTTTTCACCGCAACTTTACTTACTATATAGACAAGCGCAAATGGAAGTATATTTTCCTGCTTGCCACATTAGAGCTTTCGAGAAGTTAATCGTTATCTGTTAATTGTTAATTGGCATTCCCTTTAGTATTAACTGATAACCTGATTCACTCAACATTCATCATTTAACATTCAACATTTTATTTCATGCCTCATTATTATACTTTAGGAAAAATTCCTCACAAACGACATACCCAGTTCCGCAAACCTGATGGTGGATTATACAGCGAACAATTATTTTCTACGGAAGGATTCAGCGACGATTATTCTTTATTATATCATTGCCACCCGCCAACCCAGATCATTAAAACAGAACCACAGGTAGATGTGAGCCCCCAGATAGCAGAAGAAAAAATGCTGAAACACCGGTGTTTCGAAGGGTTTCATGTAAAACCCGGAGGAGAATATTTACAAAGCCGTGTGCCTGTGCTGGTAAACAACGACTGTCATATTGTGTTGGCTGCGCCACAAAGCGGAACCAAAGATTATTTCTATAAGAATACCGATGCAGATGAGATGATATTTGTGCACGAGGGGAGTGGTATAGTCCATACACAATATGGCGAACTTAGTTTTGGCTATGGCGATTATATTGTTCTGCCAAGAGGAACTATCTACCAGATAGAATTCAATGATGACAAGAACCGCCTGTTCATTGTTGAATCATTTACACCGCTTCGTTTTCCGAAAAGATATATGAGCAAGCTAGGGCAACTGATGGAGCATTCGCCTTATTGCGAAAGAGATATTCGTCCTCCAAAAGACCTGAAGACCTTTGACCAGAAAGGCGATTACCTCATCAAAGCAAAAAAGAAAGGGATGCTTTATGGGTTGCACTATGGTACTCATCCCTTTGATGTGATCGGCTGGGATGGTTGTTGTTATCCATATATTTTTTCTATTCATGATTTTGAACCTATAACCGGTCGTGTGCACATGCCGCCGCCTATTCACCAGACTTTTGAAACGAGTACATTTGTTGTTTGCTCCTTTGTACCCCGGTTGTACGATTATCATCCTAATGCCATACCTGCGCCGTACAACCACAGCAATATTGACAGCGATGAAGTACTGTACTATGTGGATGGCGATTTTATGAGTCGTAAGCATGTTACAAGAGGAATGATCACCCTTCACCCAGCCGGTATACCGCATGGCCCACACCCCGGAGCGGTTGAAAAAAGTATAGGGGCTAAGGAAACAAAAGAACTGGCAGTGATGGTAGATACGTTCAGGCCCCTGATGCTGACCAAACAGGCTCTTGAGATTGAGAATAACTCCTATGTTATGTCATGGGCTGAGTAATTAGTTGCAGAAGAAGATTGGCAACGTTTTATCCTTTTGTTCCGATTAAGGAATAGGGGCGCAAATCATTTTGCCCAGGCTCAAAACAAGCTATTATGCGTACAATATATTATGGGTTATTTTTTTTACTCGTAAACATTTTATCGTGTACTAAGCATACGGGGCCTTATTACCAATTACCGGCACCTCCATTTTTGCAACTCGCCACCGTTACCACCACTTCTATTTCAGGTATTACAAATACAGGTGCATTATCGGGGGGTAATATTGTGGATGATGGAGGTACTCCCATTACAGTCCGGGGAGTTTGCTGGAGCACTTCTCATAATCCTACAGTATCATTACCTGGCAAAACCATAGATGGGTCAGGTATTGGTGCTTTCAGCAGTACAATTGCAGGACTTACCACCGGCGAAACATATTATGTACGTGCCTATGCCACCAATAGTGCAGGTACAGCATATGGTACTGAGGCCGGTTTTGTTGCTACAACGCAACCGACGGTTCCGGTGGTAATAACACTTAATGCTGCAGGCATAACCACCAGTTCGGCTTATTGCGGCGGAGAAGTGACAAGCGAAGGCAATGTTCCTGTTACTTCAAGAGGTTTGTGCTGGAGTATGAATTTTAATCCCTCACTTGCTGACAATGTTATCACTGCAGGAAATGGACCCGGTGTATTTAATGCAAGCATAACAGGACTATCACCTGCGACCACCTATCATGTAAGGGCCTATGCAACCAATAGTGTAAGTACGGCTTATGGAACTGATATCAGTTTTATCACCACTAACACTCCTCCTCCGCCTTCCACGGTAACTATCTGCAGCCAGGTGTGGATGACCAAAAACCTGGATGTAACAGTTTACAGAAATGGAGACCCCATACCACAGGTGACCGATCCTGTACAATGGAAAAATCTTACTACAGGGGCATGGACCTATGTAAATGGGGATCCTTCCACAAATGCAACTTACGGAAAGATGTATAACTGGTATGCGGTGAATGATCCGAGAGGCCTGGCTCCAACAGGCTGGCATGTGCCTTCAAATACTGAATTTGCGATATTGGCTAACTGCTTGGGTGGCCTTTATATCGCAGGCGGCGGTTTGAAAACAGCGGGTACATCAGACTGGATGTCGCCAAATACAGGGGCTACCAATTCTTCAGGTTTTTCAGCACTTCCCGGAGGCAGGAGAACAAACCAGGGAACTTATACTTTGTTTGGATACCAGGGAGAATTATGGACATCCACCCAGCAATCATCGGCCAATGCCTGGGCTTTTTCACTTTCTTATTTGTTGGCCAGTGCCAGTTTTACCAGTCCTGAAAAAATAGAAGGGGTGCCGGTTCGTTGTGTGAAAGATTAGGGTTTGCCTTTGAAGTTACGTCCATGTTCATTTCCTAAAAATCCTTATATTGGCATAACCAAAAACAAATTACTATGATAAAGTTCCAGGAAATTAAAGTTGGCGATTACTTAATAGCAGATAACGATGGCGATAAAAAGCAGGGTGAAGTAACAAACCTTAACCACAATGAAAAACAAGTTTGTGTAGATACGGGTGCCCAGGAGTTTTGGTATGAGACTGAACAATTAAGTGCTATTCCATTGGATGAAGGACAATTGATGAAATTAAAATTTCATAAGCAAGATAATGCAGATGGTACGGTTAAGTATATGAAAGGCGCTTTCAGGATGATGTTAGCGGCTAAAAATGATTTTTCGAAGTTTGAGATCTGGTACAGGGATGAACACCGCCATGTACTACATCCGATCAATGTACACCAGCTTCAAAATCATTTTTATGAAATGACCAAAGTGCACCTGAATGACGAATCATTTGACTAATGACGCTCATAATTTATAAATCAGCCAGGGGGTTTCAGCAATTTGGTTGAAACCTTTTTTATGCCCAATTCTTAAAGCATGTAACTGGTACCCGGCAACGCTCAATAAACCCGGTATTCTCACCAAAATGGCTCCGTTCTTTACCCTTAAACCGGGGAAAGGGCGAAAAATCTTTCTTTTCTGTGGAAAAACCAGCGTTTTGTTGGTAAATAGACTTGCTTTTTGCTGATAATTAAACAAATCCCCCTATCTTTGCGCTCCCAAAATTATGGCTAAACAAGCACTTATTAAGCAAGACGGAACCATTGTAGAGGCGCTTAGCAATGCTATGTTTAAGGTGAAATTGGAAAATGACCACGAGATTTTGGCCACTATTTCCGGGAAAATGAGGATGCATTATATACGTATCCTCCCGGGCGATAAAGTAGGTGTGGAAATGAGCCCTTATGATCTTACGAGGGGAAGGATCATTTTCAGGTACAAATAAATTTATTAATTAGTAAAAATAAATAACAATGAAGGTAAGAGCTTCAATAAAAAAGCGTAGCGCCGATTGCAAGATTGTAAGAAGGAAGGGCAGGCTTTATGTGATCAATAAAAAAAATCCACGCTTTAAACAAAAGCAGGGATAAGTCAATATTAACATTCAAAATTTAAAATAAAATATGGCTCGTATTGCCGGTATAGATATACCAAAAAATAAAAGAGGCGAAGTTGGCCTTACTTACATTTACGGAATCGGACGTTCAACAGCACAGTATATCCTGTCAAAATCAGGTATCAGCTTTGATAAAAAAGTGAATGAATGGAGTGATGATGAACAAACCGCCATTCGTAATGTTATCAGTAACGAGTTTAAAACCGAAGGTGCTTTACGTAGTGAGACCCAGATGAACGTTAAGCGTTTGCTGGATATAGCCTGTTACCGTGGCTTACGTCACCGTAAAGGATTACCTGTTCGTGGTCAGCGTACACGTACCAACAGCCGTACACGTAAAGGAAAGCGTAAGACGGTTGCGGGTAAAAAGAAAGTAGCTAAGAAATAATTAAATAAGGCTTATATTTTTGAATCAGCACCAGATCGCTTCATAAGCCGGCAGGAGGGTTGGTTCAGTCCCGATGAATTTCGGGATAAATTTTAAAGATTACCTATCAGATCAAATTATGGCAAAAGCACAAGCAGGTGGCGTAAAGGCAACCTCAAAAAAAAGAGTAGTAAAAGTTGACAGCTACGGAGATGCACACATTACAGCAAGTTTCAACAACATTATTATCAGTTTAACCAATAAGCAAGGCCAGGTTATCAGCTGGAGCAGCGCCGGTAAAATGGGTTTCAGAGGTTCTAAAAAGAACACTCCATATGCTGCCCAGATGGCTGCTGCTGACGCTGCTAAGCAAGCTTTGGATGCAGGTTTAAAGAGAGTTGATGTATTTGTGAAAGGGCCGGGTTCAGGCCGTGAAGGCGCTATTCGTTCTCTATCTCAAAATGGTATTGAAATAGCAATGATCAAAGACGTTACACCTTTGCCACACAATGGTTGCCGTCCTCCAAAGAAGAGAAGAGTTTAATCAATAGGCAATTTGCCCATTGATGATTATAAAAGGATACATTATTGATTTTAAAAGGTCTTTATGATAATGTATCGTCACTAAAAGACCTCCATTCAAATTATGGCACGTTATACAGGCCCAAAAACAAAAATCTCCAGGATCTTCGGAGAGCCCATTACTGGTAATGGTAAATGGTTAAACAAAAACAGTAATCCTCCAGGGATGCACGGCGCAACCCGTAAACGTAAAACTTTAGGTGAGTATGCTTTGCAATTAAGAGAAAAGCAAAAAGCAAAGTACACGTACGGTTTGCTGGAAAAACAATTCCGTAAAACATTTGATGAAGCTGCCCGCAGAAAGGGTGTTACCGGTGAGAACCTGATCAAATTACTGGAAGCCCGTTTGGATAATACTGTATTCCGCATGGGCATTGCTCCAAGCCGCCAGGCGGCACGCCAGCTGGTATCTCACAAACATATTACCGTTAACGGTGAAGTGGTTAATATACCTTCTTACAGCTGCGAGCCAGGTGATGTGATCAGCTTAAAGAACAAAAGTGCTGCTAATGCTTCTATAACCGGTAATCTTCGTGGTAAAAATGCCAAGTTTAACTGGTTAGAGTGGAGCGAAGCTGATACGAAGGGGACTTTTATCACATATCCTGAAAGGGAGAGTGTTCCTGAAAATATCAAGGAACAACTGATCGTGGAATTGTACAGTAAATAAGAGCTGAAAAAGCAGCAGTGAGTGACACAACGATGTTGAATAGCGTGCAAACGCCGGTATCATAAATCAATAAAACATAAAACAACAAAATACAAATGGCCATTTTAAATTTTGTTAAGCCCGATAAAATCGTTCTTCAGAAAGCAACCGAGTTTGAAGCTCAATTCGAATTCCGCCCGCTTGAGCCTGGTTATGGCGTAACCATAGGTAACTCCCTGCGCAGGGTATTACTTAACTCTTTGGAGGGTTATGCAATCATCGGCATCAATATAGCCGGAGCCGATCATGAGTTTGCAACCCTGAAAGGCATTACTGAAGACGTAACTGAAATTATCCTGAATCTGAAGCAGGTCAGGATCAAAAAGAAAGTGGAGCATGATGCGAATGTGGAAAAAGTAAC
This sequence comes from Ferruginibacter sp., assembly GCA_044222465.1. Lineage (GTDB taxonomy): Bacteria > Bacteroidota > Bacteroidia > Chitinophagales > Chitinophagaceae > Ferruginibacter. The sequence continues at coordinate 29,147 of JBGANE010000022.1, read as the reverse complement.
ACTTTCTATCAAGAACAAAACCGAATTCACTGCCGGTATGATCGCCGAGGCTTCTCCTTCTTTTGAAGTGATGAATCCTGATCTGCTGATCTGTACCATGGACAGCAGTGCAAAGCTGGATATTGAGATCACCATTGGCAAAGGCCGTGGTTATGTGCCTGCTGAAGAAAATAAAGAAAAGAACTCTCATTTTGGATATATTCCTGTAGATGCTATTTACACACCAATAAAGAATGTGAAATATGCAATTGAAAACACCCGTGTGGAACAGCGTACCGATTTTGAGAAACTGATCATGGATGTAGTTACCGATGGTACCATTCACCCGGAAGATGCGGTAAAGCAGGCCAGCCGTATTTTGATACAGCACCTGATGATCATCACCGACGAGAACATCACTTTTGATACTAAAGAAGATAAGAAAGAAGACCTGGTTGATGAGCAAACATTACAATTACGCAAAGTATTGAAGACACCGTTGGAAGACCTTGATCTTTCTGTACGTGCCTTTAATTGCCTGAAAGCTGCCAAGATCAATTCTTTGAGCGAACTGGTGCAGTATGAGCAGGAAGACCTGATGAAGTTCAGGAACTTTGGACAGAAATCATTAAGTGAGATTGAACAGGTACTCCATGAAAGAGGCTTGAGCTTTGGAATGGACCTGAGTAAACTGAAATTAGATGACGAATAATCAATTTGGAGATGTGTTGATTTGGTGATTAGCTGATTGCTTCATTACCAAATTGCCAAATCACCAAATTGCCAAATCAATTCATAACAAGTAGCTTACAATTCCTGACACGGTGTAAGCGAAATTTAAAACACAAATGTCATGCGTCACGGAAACAAAACCAACAACCTGAGCAGAACGGCTTCTCACAGAAGAGCCCTCTTAATGAATTTAGGCTGCCAACTGATCACACACAAAAGGATCACCACAACTTTGGCTAAAGCAAAGGCTTTACGTACTTACATTGAGCCATTGATAACCAAAACAAAAAAGAACGAGAACAAGGAAGCGATCATGCACAATCACCGTATTGTGTTCAGCTACCTGAATGATAAGGATGCAGTTAAAGAATTATTCACTGTAGTTGCACCAAAGGTTGCGGGCCGCCCGGGTGGATATACCCGTATCATTAAATTAGGTGCAAGAACCGGTGATAACGCTGAAATTGCGATGATAGAGCTGGTTGACTTCAACGAAATCTACGGTAAAGGAACTGAAAAAGCTGCTGAACCAGCTAAGAAGACACGTCGTTCAGGTGGAGCTAAAAAGAAAACTGCAACAGAAGCTACTGAAGAAAGTACAGAAGCATAGTTCGACTCCGTCGCTTCCACTACTGGTTTAAACCAACTGTTTATAAACGCCCTGATATCCAATATCGGGGCTTTTTTATGCAGTCAGACAATCCTGGCAAGCGGGAGACGTTAACTACTAAAATTATTTTTTCGTTACACCATTATATTCTTTTCTTTGTAAAACCCTTTTTAATATATGTCTCTTCCAACTACACAAACTGCTATCTTAATTTTAGAGGACGGAACAATTTTTAACGGAACGGCTTTTGGCAAAAAAGGAACTGCCACCGGGGAAATATGTTTCAATACCGGCATGACCGGTTACCAGGAAGTCTTTACCGATCCAAGCTATTATGGCCAGGTACTCATCATGAACAATGCCCATATTGGCAATTATGGTGTAAAGGCTGCGGATGTAGAGAGTGACAGTGTGAAAGTAAAAGCAGTTATTGGCCGCAACCTGGAAGAAAAATACAGCAGGTTTATGGCAGATACATCTTTACAGGATTATTTTGAGGCTCAGGGAGTGGTAGCTATTGATGGTATTGATACCCGTGCCCTGGTAGCTCATATACGTACGCAGGGAGCGATGAATTGCATCATATCTTCAGAAATCACCGATACGGAGAAATTGAAAGCTGAATTAAAAAAAGTACCCTCCATGGATGGACTTGAACTGGCATCAGCAGTGAGTACAAATGAATCTTACTTTTTAGGTGATGAAAAAAGTGCTTTGCGTATTGCGGTTCTGGACTTTGGTATCAAGAAAAATATTTTAAACTGTTTGGTTGAAAGAGGCGCTTATGTTAAAGTACATAATGCCAAAACCAGTTTTGACGAACTGGAAAAATTCAAGCCACATGGTTATTTTATCAGCAATGGCCCGGGCGACCCGGCGCCAATGGATTATGCCATAAAAACAGTGAAGCAGATATTGGCTGCCGGTAAACCTTTGTTCGGAATTTGTTTGGGGCACCAGTTGCTTGCGCTTGCTAATGATATCCCTACCTTTAAAATGCACCATGGCCATCGTGGGTTAAATCACCCGGTAAAAAATGTGATCAGTGGCAAAAGTGAGGTTACTACGCAGAATCACGGTTTTGGAGTTGATCCAAAAGCCGTAAAGGCAAATACAAATGTTGAGATCACACATGTGAACCTGAATGACCAAAGTATTGAAGGGATCCGAATGAAAAATAGACCCGCTTTTTCTGTACAATATCACCCGGAAGCAACACCGGGACCACACGATAGCCGTTACTTATTCGACGATTTTATTAAATTAATAAACACGAATTAGACTGATTACACTTAGTACACGAATATTTTGTGTACTGTCTTAAATTAGTGTTATGAGAATAATTATCATTAACGGTCCCAACCTTAACCTTCTTGGCAAAAGGGAAGTGGATATTTATGGCGGCGAGTCTTTTGAATCCTTTTTTAAGAAACTCCAGGCCGGGCATCCCGGTATTGAGATATCTTATTTTCAAAGCAATGTGGAAGGAGAGTTGATCAATGAAATACAACGTGTTGGTTTCAGTTATGACGGTATCATTTTTAACCCCGGGGGTTACACACATACTTCAGTAGCTATTGGTGATGCCATTGCTGCTATTACAACACCCGTTATAGAAGTACATATCTCCAATATTTTTGGAAGAGAGGATTTCAGGAAGATATCTCATGTTTCGGGCAAAGCAAAAGGAGTTATCAGTGGTTTGGGGTTGAAAGGTTATGAATTAGCCCTGACCTGGTTTACCCCAATGAAATCCTGAGCATGAAAAAGAGTGCAAATGCTATTACAAACAGCACAACCGAATAAATGATAATGTTTGTTGTATTTGATCTTCTTGTCTTACTGTTGAAAGTATATTTACAATCTGCACATTTAGTATGATGCATCAGTTTAGGGCCCAGTAAACCACCCCACCAGGTATATTTTACAGGTTGAATATTTGCACTCCCACATTTGGGACAACCCATATCCGTCAGCATATCTTTTAATTGATCAGCCACGTTTACTATTTAAGTTTATAAGATCACTCTTAGCATCAATGCAAAACCTGCATCTTCTTTTGGATTATCGGCAATGCTTACAATATGCAGCCCCACTTCAGACCAAACTTTAAACAACTCGCCTTTCTTTCGTTTAGTCAGTTCTTTATCCAATTGTGGTAGCATTACTCCTTTTATGAACCATCCTAAATCTCCGCCTTTTCGTGCAGAGGTGACATCGGCGCTATAAATACTTGCCTGTGCAGCAAAAGTGCTGGTACCCGATCTTATTCTTGCAATAATTGTATCGGCAAGCGACTCAGCAAATGAAGGGACAAAAACGGAAGTGTCCAATAGGATATGATTGATATGGTAAAAAGTGTTGGGCGCTTTCGTCAGTATCTTTATCAGAATGTTTTCTTTTTTGAACGGGCCATATACTTTGCCGGTTTTTCCGTGATAAGCAAGGCTGTCGGCTTTTCCTAAGAATTGAGCAGTGCTTACAACAGTGACTGTATCTATAAAATACTTTTTCTTCAATACGTATTTTACAAAACCGATGGGGTTACTGGTAGTATCAAGTACTTTCTTTATTTCTGCAATGCTCTGACTTTTTGCAGAAAAAAATGACCCGGCAAAAAAGGAGAAAAGAAGTAATTTTTTCAAGGCAGGATCTGTTATTTTAATTTTTTAACCAGGGCAGTTACCTGTTTTTTCATTTCTTCAAGCTCCCGCAATTGCTGCTGGATAAAACTATTATCTTCCAGCCGCCCCATCACATTGTTCATTTCTTTATTGGTATCGTAAACCATCTTACGGTAAGGACTGTTATAATCCTTGGCCCTTGAATCAAAAATACCTTTACACATCCATTCTTTGGTATCCAGGGCCTGTTGCAACAGTTTTTTGAAAAATGCAGGGGTGAATTGTTTCGGCGTGATATTCATTATCTCAAGCAGGGAAGTATACCCGTGATTCAGCCTGTCATTTGTATAGGCCTGGCCTTGTTGCCGGTAAAAGAGATGCAACTCCTCCCAGCTTTTTACTTTACCTGATTTAGTATCCCGTTTTAATCTTTCCACTTCTTCTTTTTGAATTAATTGTCCGCCAATGTTCAGCCATTCGCTTCTTTGTATCCTGGCCGATAAAGTTTTTTTAAGGGCATCAAAAGAGAAGAGATTGTTTCGCTGAATGTGGTTTAGAATTTCTATTGTTCCATAATACTGGATCAGCTCTTTAAATATCTTTATTGCCTGCGGTATTTTGTGGAGTTCTGTCTTACGGCCTGTATTTTCCCAGCCGGTTGCTTCAGCTACACCCGCCGCATTCACTTTTAGTTTTTGCAGGAACTTTACCGCATCAAATAATTCATTAATGGTATCAGGCGCCAGGAAATCATATTCTATACGCTGAATTTTTTCTGTTCTCCTGTCCCGGTCAACATATTTCCAGGCATTGCGTGCCAGTGCATACATATTATACATGAACCAGTAACCAGGCATCACAATAAGTTTATCATGTGCAACATCATTACTTACCAGGCTGAAGGGAACAGGGATGTTCAATTCAGCAGGGAAATCGCCTTTAGCAATAATGGTAAAAGAAGCAAACTTTGAATTATGCTTCAGGCTTACACAGAGCCCCGGCCAAAAACCACGCCCGGCAACAATTTCACCATCTGCAGCCCGGCTGTTATGGTTGCTGCCGATGGTGGCGCCTGCTGCCATATTACTTTGCCCCATTACAACAGCAGCACACAAAAAAGAATTGTTGTGGTGTTGCTCATGTGCTGGAAAGATGAGTGAGTTCAACACTTCGCAGCAGGAAATGGTTGAGTTATTACCGAGGTAAGAATTGATAAGCCGTGCGCCATATTTAAGTTGTGAATGTGAGGCCATCACAAAACGAACAGCTTTCACTCCATAAAATATCCTGCAGCCATATCCCACAATACCATTAACGATCTCACAACCTTCCCCGATCTGTGATTTTCTTTTTTCATCGCTGTTCACGGTGAGGTTCTTTAATTTATTGGCTCCCTTGAAATAAGCATCGGTACCCACCAGCACATCTTTAATGATCTTACAGTTTTTGATCACGGTACGGTCGCCTATTTTTCCATAATACCCCCTTTGTTTATCAAACCTTTTTTCGGTGAGTTCTTTGAATTTATTGAGCAATGCTTCATCGTCACGGTACTTACTCCATAGCCAGGCATCGCCGGGCAGCATTCCATTGAAAGGGATCACACTTCTTCCGCCCGTCTCATTGCAAAGTTCCATCCACACCCTTACTCTTTCATCTTCTCCCGTTTTGATGATACCATTACCAAATTTTGCATGGTCGGTACAGGCCAGTTCATTCACATTGGCGATCATCACATCGTTACCTACAATATAATGACTGAAATAATTCACATTATCTATACAGACATTATGGCCAAAATCACAACTGATGATGGTACTGTTGTAAATACCCACCGGCATTCTCAGGTTATGGAATTCGAGATAATAGGGTTCAAGTTTGCCAATGCGGATGAGCCCGTGAAATTTACAGTTACGAACCAGCTCGGGATTAAAATGTTTAGAAACGAAGATCTTGTTCCAGTCATCGGAAGTATTGCGGTTGCGGATGAGAGCCTCAATTTCCTGGGCGGTTAGTTTCCGGTATTTGATACCATTTTGGTTCTGTGTATTGCGGAGATAGTATTCGTCTTTGCCTTTAGGAATGTATTTTTTATCTACAAAGCTGTAGCCAAGATCATTGACCGGGTGTTTTTGGATGATGTTCATGAAAGCAATTAATAATTGGTTAATTGATAATGAATAATGTTTTCAAGTCATTACTCTTTATTGAATAGCTGTCAGAAATTATTTGCAATATCAAGGTAAGAAGAATGCTATATAACAAAAGCATGCTGTGGTTTAAGACATTATCAATTATTCACTATATCATTATCCATTTTCTTATTCCACCGTAACACTTTTTGCCAGGTTCCTGGGTTTATCTACGTCAACTCCTTTGGCTATACCTACATAATAACTCAGCAGTTGCAACGGAATTGTACTTAGCATAGGTGCAATGATCTCATCGGCTGCAGGAACATAAAACACTTCATCGGCCATGCCCGGGATGATCTCATCGCCTTCAGTTATAATGGCTATCACTTTTCCTTTGCGGGCCTTTATCTCCTGGATATTGCTTACGATCTTTTCATGGTAAGAATCTTTGGTGGCAATAAATACTACCGGTAAACTAGAATCCACAAGTGCAATGGGGCCATGTTTCATTTCGGCAGCAGGGTAACCTTCTGCATGTATGTAAGAGATCTCTTTTAATTTTAAAGCTCCTTCCAGTGCTATGGGGAAATTGTAACCCCTGCCCAGGAATAATGCATCCTTCGACGCTTTATATTTTGTTGCAATGGCTTTAACATCTTCGGCATTCTTTAAAATAGCGCTTACTTTCTCGGGCACTGCATCCAGCTCAAGTAATAGATTTTTGTAGCGTTCATTACTAATGGTTCCTTTTTCTTTTGCAATTTTCAACGCCATCATGATCAACACGGCCAGCTGGCCCGAAAATGCCTTGGTTGATGCTACGCCGATCTCGGGCCCGGCATGTGTATAGGCGCCACCATCGCTGATCCGGGCAATGGAAGAACCCACCACATTCACTATACCAAATATTATGGCGCCATTTTCTTTTGCTCTTTCAATAGCAACCAGGGTATCTGCAGTTTCACCGCTTTGTGATATGGCAATAATGATATCGCCTTTGTTGATCACCGGGTTGCGGTAACGGAATTCAGAAGCATACTCAACTTCCACCGGGATACGGCAAAGCTCTTCAATAATATATTCAGCAAGTAATCCGGCATGCCAGCTGGTACCGCAGGCAACAATGATGATGCGATTGGCTTTTTTAAAATGCTGCATATTATCTTCAATGCCGCTCATGGTGATTGTTCCTGCTAAGCTATCTAACCTGCCCCGTAAACAATCGTGAATGGTACTTGGCTGTTCAAAAATTTCCTTCAGCATGAAATGATCATAACCTCCTTTTTCAATAGCAGCAAGTTCCATGTCGAGCTTGGTAACAAAAGGAGTTATTTTTTCATTACCAAGATTTTTAAGTATCAATTCATCGGGTGTAACAATGGCCAGTTCATAATCATTTACATAAACCACTTCCTTGGTGTATTCAAGCATAGGCGATGCATCGGAGCCTAAAAAATGTTCGCCCTTGCCTACGCCAATCACCAATGGGCTGCCTTTTCTTGCTGCAATGATGGTATCGGGATTATCTGCATCCAGCAATAAAATAACATAAGCGCCGGTTACTCTTTTTAAGGCAACCCTCACGGCTTCCTCCAGGTCGCACTGGTTATTTTCTTTGATGTCCTCAATAAAATTCAGCAGTACCTCGGTATCGGTCTGGCTGGTAAACACATATCCTTTATTGGTCAATTCTTTTTTAAGCTGGGCATAGTTTTCAATAATGCCATTATGGATCATGGCTAATTTGCCGCTTGCCGAAGTATGGGGGTGGGCATTAATATCGCTTGGTTCGCCGTGGGTGGCCCAACGGGTGTGGCCAATGCCGCAATGTGCATGCAGGTCCTTTCCAAAAATGGTTTGCTCCAGTTCAGAAACCCGGCCTTTCTTTTTATATACTTTCAGCCCATTATCAAGCAGGGCAACGCCGGTACTGTCGTAGCCACGGTATTCCAGTCTTTTTAAACCTGTAATTACAATTGGATAAGCTTCCTTAGGTCCGGTGTAACCAACAATTCCACACATAAATAAATGGTTTATAGTTTATTCCTGTAACGCTAAAAGGTATGTTTCTGTAATTCGGTTCAGTTAAACGGGGCGTACAGTTTTACCAGTTATAGCCAGGGTAATTATTATCGCAATTTAGCAAAAATGTTCACATTTAAACGCTTTACATATAAACCGGGGCGTTTTCGGGCTATTGACTTAAATTCGGTGTATAAATCGTTAATATGAGATATTTATTGTTCTTTATTGTTGCCATATCATTTAGTAATACAATAGTTGCCCAGTCGGAAACACCTGTTACCAGGATCTATATCGTTCGGCATGCTGAAAAAGAAGCGGGGAAGGACCCTGCCCTGACTGCAGAAGGTATTATAAGGGCTGGTGACCTGATGCGTGCCTTAAAAAACGAATCTGTTCAGAAAATTTATGTGAGCCGTACCCGGCGTTCGCAAATGACAGGAGACAGTATGCGTATTAAACTGGGTATAGATACGGTACATTATACAGCCGATACCCTTTGCGATAACCTCATCAGCACCATCATGGAACACCGGGATTTTGGAAAGACCATTCTTATAATAGGCCACAGCAATACCATACCCAAGATCATAAGGAAACTAGGTGTATTGGATTATCCGCAGGCAGACCTGCCCGACAATGAATTTGATAATTTGTTCCTCGTGACTTATAAAAAAGAAAAGGCCGTGGTTAAACAAATGAAATTTGGCGCTAAGACGGGCGCTTCTGCGGCAATGCAATAGTTATAATAAGACTCCCTTCAAAAAAGAATAGGCTACAGAAAAATAAATGATGATGCCGGTAACATCTACCAGCGTGGCTACAAATGGCGCTGATGAAGTGGCGGGGTCAAACCTTAATCTTTTTAAGAGAAGGGGTAGCATGGAGCCGGCAAGTGTACCCCATAAAACAACACCCAGTACAGAAACACCTGTTACCATCGCTAACAAAAACGTGTGGCTGCCATACAGGTGTGGTTCAATATAGCTCCACATATAGGTTCTTAAGAAACCAACTACGCCTAAGATCCCACCTAATATCAAACCGCTTTTTAATTCTCTTCTCAAAATTTTAAGCCAGTCTTCAATAGTTATCTCTGCTTTTGCCATTGCCTGGATGATCAGTGTAGAGGCCTGGCTTCCTGTATTACCTCCGCTGGAAATAATGAGTGGCACCAGCATATTAAGCACCAGTACTTTTTTTATTTCATCTTCAAAAAAACTCATGGCACTTGCAGTCAATAATTCACCTACAAATAAAATGACGAGCCAGGGAGCCCTCTTACCGATCAGTTTCCAGAAGGGCATGTCAAGATAAGGCTGGTCCAATGCTTCGGTACCGCCTATCTTTTGAATGTCTTCACTGAATTCTTCTTCGGCCACCCAAAGAATATCGTCAATGGTTACTATGCCCAATAAAATATTGTTATCATCAATCACCGGCAAAGCCACCCTGTTGTTCATTTTAAAAACCTCGCTGGCAATTTCCTGGTCATCATTTACGTGTAATGTTATTATACGGCCATCCATTATCTCATTTACCCTGGTACCAGGTTGAGCCAGTATAAAATCACGTATGCGTATATCATCCAGCAATTCGCCTTTATCATTGATCACGTAGATCACATCAATGGTTTCTCTGCCCTTAGCATGTTTTCGTATGGTTTCAAGTACCTCCGTCACAGTATTTTCTTCATACACATAAACATAATCGGGTGTCATTATCCTTCCCATACTGTTCTCGGGATAACCTAGTAATTCCAGGGTCACCTTGCGCTCCTCGGGATCGAGAGTCTTGATCAGGTCCCTTACAATACTTGTGGGTAGTTCTTCTAAAAAGGCAACCCGGTCATCAGCAGGCAATTCATTTAATAACTCTGTGGTTTTAAATGCCGGTAAATTCTTAATAATTCTTTTTTGTGTAGGAAGCTCAAGTATTTTGAACACACTGGCAGCCCGGTGTAGTGACAAGTGAGAAATGATCTGGCCTTCATAGTCTTCGTTTTCGTAGATAAGGTTGGCCACGTCACTGATGTTCTGGTGATTCAGGAATTCCTGTATCTCCAGTTTGTTTTCAGAAGCGATCACTTCTTCAAACTTCTGCTGCAATGATATTTCTTCCAGCTCTAAGGGCATTGATAATTTAATGTGCCGCAATTTAGCCCATTTATTTTTAACAGGGAGAGGTGTAAGATCTGTTGGAATATCAAAAAAAGCGAAACTTTTATGTTTCGCTTTTGCTGTAGAAATTAATTTTTTGGTTTTTGATCCTGTTTTTCTCTTTCCTTCATTTTGTCCTGGTAGCTCGTTCCTTCTGTTATCCATTGCTCGGCCGGTTTACCAAGGAGATAATGATCGAACCATGCTTTTTGCCTTTTCTGGTAATCGATCTGGTTTTCTTTTTTAGCCAGGCCATGATTTTCATCGGCATACACAAGCATTACATGAGGCTTTTGCATGCGGCGCATGGTACCATACATTTCAATGCCCTGGTGCCAGTCCACAGCTCCATCCTTATCTCCAAAGGCAACCAATAGAGGAGCCTTAATGTTTGCTGCATTGAACATGGGTGAATTTCTTTTGTGATCTTCCAGCCTGTCGTACCAGGGGCCATCAAACCTTCCCTGGCTGGTCTCGAATATTTTCTGGTCGGGGGTACCGCTGTTCCAGTAAATGGACATGGACATGCTGATAAGGTCGGTAAGTGGCGCACCTGCACAGGCAGCTTTGAACAGATCGGTTTGGGTGATAATAAATGAAGTTTGATAAGCGCCCCAGCTATGCCCCATTAAACCAACTTTGTCTTTATCTATCATACCTGTTTTTAATACTTCTTCTACAGCAGGTACCACACAATTCACTGCACTCATACCCGGGTCGTTAATATCATACACTATATCGGGCCGGAAAATGAAGTAACCACTGGTTGTAAAATTGCTGGTATTATAAGCGCTCCTCGAAGAAGGGATAGTATAACCATGCACAGTGTTAGAAAGTATCTCATAGATATAAACGATCATCGGATATTTTTTTCCGGGCTCATAATTTGCCGGGTAAAAAAGTGCACCTTGTAGCTTCTGTCCTTTTTTACTTGTAAAACTTACTAATTCGCTTTTTCCCCAGTAATAATCCTGTTGCTGCGGATTGGTGGAAGCTACTTTTTCAGTTGTTACAAAATTGTCGCTGACATATAATTCAGGGGATATATTGTAATCAGCCTTTGTAAATGTAAATGTATTGGCATCTTTTGCTTTTGCCAGCCTGCCAATTGCAAAATCATCGAAGATCAGTTTTTCAATTTTATTTTTCTCAAACTTATAATAGCCGGTCTTTTTTGATTTATCGCCATAAGCAGAAAAATAGATGGGTTTGCTGTCATCAATGAACGGGTCTTCAAAATCAAGCCTGTTTATCCTGAACATGATCTCTTCTTTTTCTCCATCTGTTATTTTCCGGGAACCTTTACCATCCGGTTTCAATGCCCAGGTATTGTACTCATCATACACCAGCATTTCTTTATCTCCTTTTGTCCATCCAGCGAAACCAACAGCAGGCCTGATCCCCGGGTGATCATCACGGGTGTTCCAGAAACTGGTATTGATATTTTGCGTAAGGTTTATATGCTGCTGTGTAGAAATTGTGTAACTCCACCAATGCTTGTCCTTAAAATAAGCCAGGTATTTTCCATCGGGCGAAGTTCTTGGCGTTGTATAGAATGTGTTGGGGATTTTTTCGAAAAGTAATTTCTCTTCGCCTGTCTTTACATTAACGAGGTAGAAATCGGCATAATCTTCTTTAAATGCCGGTTTATATTTTTTGTTGGTGGATGTGATGCAATAAAGCGAATTGCCTGTTACCCTGGCATCAGGCAATGAATCTTTAGCAAGCTGGAAGAACTTATTGATATCCATATTCCAAACAGAAAGATAGCTGGCGTCTTTATCCTGGTTATAAGTGATCTTCTGCCGGGGTTGTATCTCAGGATCTTTCCAATGCCAGATATCAACAGCAGGCAACTTCTCATCTTTATTTACTTTTTTAGCGGTAATGGTCTTTGTGGTATCTGATTTCTCTTTTGTATCCAGTTTACTTACCAGTGAATCGGTTTTTGTCTTTGATGAATCTGTTACCGCTTTTTTCCCTTCTTTTTTAGGCTTGGCTGTCCAGCTTTTTATGCCGAAGAATACAGAACTCATATCATCGCTTAAACTAAGGCCTGATTTATTGAATACCCTCATACCTGCAGGGAACCCGGTTGTTTCAGCAGGGTTAAATGATTTTAGAGCCGGGGTTTTGTACAAATTGATATAGGAATATACCACAGCATTGTCTTCTTCAAAATCATCTTTGGTATATGTTTTATAAAAGGCAAACCCGTCACCTTCTTTTTGCCAGCTTAGTTTCGAAAATTTCAGTGTGTCGCTGGCTATTATTTTCAGTGAATAATTGGCCAGGTTAAAAAGTTCTACCGAGTTGCCGGCGGCATTGGCGCTTTCCACAATATAAACCAGGTAATCGCTTTTTTTATTGAATGAATAGTCGGTCACATTACCAATGGTCCTGGTACTACTGTCGCTTAAATTTTTCAGCAATAAAACGCTTCCTTTATCCTTGTTATCTTTTGGAGCAACAAGGCTCACAGCAAGGAATTTGCCATTTCGTGAAAACCCAAACTGACTCACATTTTGTATGGTTTCCTTTTTGCCTGTTTGCAGGTTAAGTAATCCCATTTTGTATTCAATAGGTTTACCGTCGTCTCTTAGCTTTTCAGCTTCTTTAAAGGGCAACCCAACCCGGTAAGCGATCCATTTATTATCCTTGCTGAACTCAGGGGAAGAAGAAAATTCCAGTTTGTACATTTTTTTTGTATTCCGGTTAACTACGTACATGGTGTCATTATCTTCCTGTACAGTTATTTGATAGGCTACCCATTCTCCGTCATCTGAGATACCCAGAGCGCCGATACTTTGCCATTTTACATAATCATCGGGCGAAAGGTTTTTCTTTTGTGCCCTTAAAGGAGTTATGATCACGGCTATTAATGAGCATAAAACAAGCAGTTGTTTAAACATAAAAAGGATTTGATAGAAAGTAAAATAAATGAAAAATGCTAAGTAATATACGGATAATGTTTTGCAAAGCAGGTAAAATTAATTGGCTGATGTGTTTAAATTGCAAGATATATTTAACCCGGTAAAATGCTGAAACCTTATTTATATGTTGCTATGGCCGCTGAAAAGGGCAGGGGTGTTTTTACCCGTGAGCGGATTCCTTCGGGCACGGTAATAGAAGTTGCCCCCGTTATTGTAATGGATAAGACAGACCGGCAGTATCTTGACAAAACAATGTTACATGATTATATTTTTGAATGGGGGAAAAACAAAGATAAATGCTGCATGGCCCTGGGCCTGGTACCCATTTATAATCATAGCTATAAAAGTAATTGTGAGTATTTCATGGATTTTGAAGACGATACCATTGCTGTAAAGACTGTAAGAGTGATCGGGAAAGGAGAGGAACTTACTATTAACTACAACGGCGACTGGAATGACTCCAGGAAACTCTGGTTTGATACCGTATAAACTGAAAAAGCGAAACTATGAGTTTCGCTTTTTCAGTTTCCAGGGTATATTTTATAATTGTTCTACCAACTCTTCTACTGCAACCGGTTGTTCTATCAACTGGATTTCAGCAATGATTCTCACTTCATCACTTACAACCACGCCACCAGCTTCAGTTACAGCATTCCAGGTAAGGCCAAAATCCTTACGGTTTATTTTTCCGTTAATAGTAAAGCCGGCTTTTGTATTTCCATATGGGTCTTTAACCACGCCGCCGAATTCAACCGCTAATTTTATATTTTTTGTAACGTCTTTAACTGTAAGGTCGCCATACATATTAAAAGACCCATCTCCATCCACCGATTCAAATTTAGTGGCCCTGAATTTTAATTGCGGATATTTTTCGGCTTCAAAAAAATCAGCGCTTTTTAAGTGGCCGTCCCTTTGTTCATTTCCTGTTGAGATGGAATTTATATCTGCCGTAAAACTGATTCCAGCTTTCATAAAGTCTTCTTCCTCGGTTTGTACCGAAGCCTGGAAAATGTCAAAACTGCCTGTTACGTTGGTTATCATCAGGTGTTTGATCTTGAAGTGTACTTCGCTGTGGGTGGGGTCAATGACCCAGTTTTTGGTTGCCATGATTATTAATTTAGGACACAAAGATATATAATCAATGTTTAAACATCAAATATTTCTTTATAAGATATTGTTAATAAAAAAACCTGCTGCATGGGCAGGTTTTTTTATAACTAAGGGGAGGCCCTGTTAATTGCTTGCGAACTCGTTGCGGATGATATTAAGTGCACCACCCGCCTTAAACCATTCTATCTGCTGTTCATTATATGTGTGGTTCACCTGGATGGTCTCATTGCTTCCGTCGGCATGGTTAAGAACCAGTTGCAGCGGCTTATTGGGCGCAAAAGCTTTTAGGCCTTCAATATCAATGGTATCGTCTTCCAGTATCTTATTATAATCTTCTTTATTGGCAAAAGTTAATGCCAGCATACCCTGTTTCTTTAGGTTGGTCTCATGTATTCTGGCAAATGATTTTACCAGCACGGCACGTACACCCAGGAACCTGGGTTCCATAGCTGCATGTTCTCTTGATGACCCTTCACCATAGTTCTCGTCACCAACAACAATTGATCCGATACCTGCAGCTTTATAAGCTCTTTGTGTTGCAGGTACTGGGCCATATTCGCCGGTCAGCTGATTTTTTACAGAGTCAGTTTTTTCATTGAAGAAATTCAGTGCGCCGATCAGCATATTATTACTGATATTGTCCAGGTGGCCGCGGAATTTTAACCATGGGCCGGCCATGGAGATATGGTCGGTGGTACATTTGCCCTTTGCTTTTATCAAAAGTTTCAACCCGTTCAAATCAGTTCCTTCCCAGGCTGGAAAAGGGGCCAGCAATTGTAAGCGGTCAGATGTTGGAGAAACAATCACTTCCACCTTACTTCCATCTTCTGCGGGGGCCTGGAAGCCGGCATCTTCAACAGCAAAGCCTTTCTGCGGCATTTCAATACCCAGCGGTTCTTCCAGTTTAAATTTCTCACCTTTATCGTTGGTAAGAAAATCGGTAAGCGGATTGAATGAAAGTGAACCGGCAATAGCCAACGCCGTTGTTATTTCCGGCGATGCCACAAAAGCATGTGTATTTGGATTACCGTCATTTCGTTTACTGAAATTGCGGTTATAAGATGTAACAATAGAATTCTTCCTGTTTGGATCGGTTGAATGGCGTGCCCACTGACCAATGCATGGGCCACAAGCATTAGCCAAAACCACGCCGCCCATCTTTTCAAATGTATCTAAGTATCCATCTCTTTCAACAGTATATCTGACCTGTTCTGAGCCAGGTGTGATGGTAAATTCTGCTTTTGCTTTAAAGCCGTTGTCAGTTGCCTGTTTTGCAATAGATGCCGCCCTGGTAATATCTTCATAAGAAGAGTTGGTGCATGAACCAATCAAACCAACTTCTAATTTTTCAGGCCAGCCATTTACTTTCACTGCATCGGCAAATTTGGAAATGGGCCATGCAAGATCTGGTGTGAACGGACCATTGATATGTGGTTCCAGTTCAGATAAATTGATCTCGATCACCTGGTCAAAATACTTTGATGGATTTGCATAAACCTCATCATCTCCTGTAAGGTGTTCTGCAATTTTATTAGCAGCTTCTGCTACCTCGGTTCTTCCGGTTCCCTTGAGGTATTCTTCCATTTTTTTATCATATCCAAATATGGAAGTGGTTGCACCGATCTCGGCCCCCATATTACAAATAGTTCCTTTACCGGTGCAGGAAAGTGATTTTGCTCCTTCGCCAAAATATTCAAGAATAGCACCGGTGCCACCTTTCACAGTAAGTATGCCTGCCACTTTTAAAATGATATCTTTTGAAGCAGTCCAGCCACTTAATTTACCGGTAAGTTTAACGCCGATCAATTTTGGGAATTTCAGTTCCCAGGGCAGGCCGGCCATTACATCGCATGCATCGGCACCCCCAACACCAATCGCCACAATGCCTAAACCTCCTGCGTTAACGGTGTGACTGTCTGTACCAATCATCATACCTCCGGGGAAAGCGTATTGTTCCAACACAACCTGGTGAATGATACCGGCACCCGGTTTCCAGAAACCAATACCATATTTATTGGAAACAGAGGCAAGAAAATCATATACTTCTTTATTCTGTGTTTTTGCTTTATTAAGGTCGGCAGTTGCACCAACTTCGGCCTGTATCAGGTGATCGCAATGCACCGTTGATGGTACCGCAACTTTTGCCCTGCCAGCCTGCATAAATTGCAGCAGCGCCATTTGGGCTGTAGCATCCTGCATCGCTACACGATCCGGCGCAAATTCTACGTAGTCTTTTCCTCTTTCATATGCCGTGGTGGCGGCGCCCTGCCAAAGGTGGGCATACAATATCTTTTCTGTAAGGGTTAATGGTTTTCCGGTTGCTTTACGTGCTGCATCAATGCGGCTGCTGAAATTGGAATACAGCTTTTTGATCATTTCAATGTCGAAGGCCATAGTAGTAATTTGGTGATTTGATGATTTGGCAATGATTTGATTTGGAAATATTGGTTTTCGGACAGATGAATCGGGTTAATAAACCATTTTCCCATCTCCAAATTTCCAAATCTGGAAATTTCCAAATTGGAATGCAAATTTACTGAAACAGGATCATTTTTTAAAGCCTTTGTTTTTGGCTTAAAATGTTTTTAATTTAGCAGTATGAACCGGTTTAAGCATTTTATTGAGTGGCATGTGTTTGGTGTGTGTACCGCCATAGGAGAACGTATGGGTATTGCCACATCAACTATACGAAAGTATTTTATTTATATGTCCTTTATGACCCTCGGCTCACCGGTAATCATCTATTTTTTTGTTGCATTCTGGATGAATATAAAAAGATATATTCTGAATGCCAGGAGAAACCCTCTACGCTATTTATAAATTCTATATCGCCGCCCTTATCTTCACTAACTTTTCCAATAAAGGTTCCAGCAGATCTAACTTAAGCATATTTGCCCCATCACTTTTTGCAACGGCCGGGTTAGGATGTGTTTCAATAAATAATCCATCGGCACCTGTAGCAATGGCAGCCCTGGCAATGGTCTCTATCAATTCAGGATTTCCACCCGTTACACCTGCAGTTTGATTGGGTTGTTGCAATGCATGAGTACAGTCCATAATTACCGGAACTTTTATTTCCCTCATCCAGGTGATATTCCGGTAATCAACAACAAGATCGTGGTAACCGAATGTATTTCCTCTTTCAATCAGGCCCACTTTATTATTGCCGGCATTATTAATTTTTTCAACTGCAAATTTCATAGAAGGGCCGCTCACAAACTGTCCCTTTTTTACGTTAACGACCCTTCCTGTTTTTGCTGCAGCGATCAGCAGATCGGTCTGGCGGCAAAGAAAGGCGGGGATCTGCAATACATCAACATATTTTGCAGCCATAGCAGCTTCTTCGGCTGTGTGAATATCGGTAGTTGTAGGAATAGAAAATTTTTCTCCTGCTTTTTTGATCAGTTCAAGCGCCTTCTCATCGCCAATACCGGTGAATGAACCGGCAGAAGTACGGTTTGCTTTACGGTAGGATGCTTTAAATATATATGGTATTCCCAGTTTTTTACAGGTAGCCGAAACTTTCCCGGCTATTTCCATAACTATATCATCAGCTTCTACAACACATGGTCCTGCAATCAGAAAAAAATTATTTTCATTGTATTTC
The DNA here is from genome assembly GCA_044222465.1 of Ferruginibacter sp. Taxonomy (GTDB): domain Bacteria; phylum Bacteroidota; class Bacteroidia; order Chitinophagales; family Chitinophagaceae; genus Ferruginibacter. Next base: position 11,236 of record JBGANE010000022.1, on the reverse strand, counting down.
TGGCTTGAAAACAGATCTTTTAAATATTTTTCCATCTGGCAAAGTTAAGATGTAAAGCGGAATACACGAATTAAACGAATTACACTAATTTCTCTCCAAAAAAATAAGCAAACAAAAATTGCATAATTCGGGTAATTCGATGAAATTCGTGATATAAAGATTGTTGCTATGGCAAAAGAAAAGATATTGGTAATTGGTGCTTCAGGCCAAATAGGAGTGGAACTTACACTTGCACTTCGTAAAATATATGGTAATGCCAATGTGGTAGCATCCGACCTGCGTGAAGAAAATGAACTGCTCAAAGGAACCGGTCCATACGTGAGCCTGGATGTAATGAACAAAGAAATGCTGCATGTGCAGGTCATCAGGCAAAACATCACACAGGTCTATTTATTGGCTGCCATCCTTTCAGCAACCGGCGAAAAAAATCCGCACCTGGCCTGGAGTTTGAATATGCAGAGCCTGTTGAATGTGCTCGACATAGCTAAGGAAGAGAACCTGCATAAAGTGTATTGGCCAAGTAGTATTGCCGTGTTTGGACCCACATCGCCAAAACAAAACTGTCCGCAACAAACCATTATTGAACCTACAACTGTTTATGGTATCAGCAAATATGCAGGCGAGTTCTGGTGTAATTATTATCATCACCGCTATGGAGTGGATGTAAGGAGCCTTCGCTACCCCGGCCTCATCAGTTATAAAAGTGAACCCGGTGGCGGAACTACCGATTATGCTGTGGAAATATTCTATAAGGCAAAACAGGAAAAAAAATATGAATGTTTTTTGAACGAAGGCACTTACCTGCCCATGATGTATATGCCCGATGCTATACGGGCAACCATTGAGCTTATGGAAGCAGATGCATCCAAAATAAAGACAAGAACATCGTACAATATTTCTGCCATGAGTTTTTCACCAAAGGAAATTGCTGCCGAGATCAAAAAACATATTCCAGACTTTTCGATTAGCTACAAACCCGATTATCGTCAACCCATTGCCGACAGCTGGCCACAAAGTATTGATGACGCAGTTGCCAGGAAGGATTGGAGCTGGAAAGAGGAGTTTAGCCTGGAAACTATGACAAAGGATATGCTGGAGAACCTGGTTATAAATGATAAGTTATAAGTTGTGAGCAGAAACAATTAACTAATAGCTATTAACTTTCTTCAGATCAGCTTATGTTCATAAGCGTACTTTACCAAACCAATTACGCTCGCTGTATTTGTTTTACGGAAAATATTTTTCCGGTGAGTTTCCACCGTCCTTTCGCTAAGGAATAGTTTTTCGGCAATTTGCCTGTTGCTTAATTCTTTTTCAATAAGCCTGATGATCTCGATCTCTCTTGTGGTAAGGTTAACTTCTTCATTTTCTCTTTTCTTTTCACTTGCTTTTGTCATTTCCTGCAACACTTCATCGCTGAAGTAAATGCCGTTGTTATATATTTTCTCAAGTGCCTTCACCAGCTCTTTCTTGCCGATATTCTTTAAAACATAACCGGAGATATCTGCGTCTTCTATCATCTGGTTCACCAGGTCACCCTGTCCACTCATAGATAAAGCCAGTATTTTAATGCCGGGGAATTTCTGATGTACAGCTTTGGCCAGTTCGGCCCCGTTCATGCCGGGCATCATTACGTCGGTAAGTAAAATATCTACCGGTTTTTTTTCAAGCAGGTCCAGCATCTGGAGGGGCAGGGTACATTCTATCAGTACTTCAAACCGGTCATGCCCATGCAGTAAAGATTTTAAGCCATCAATTACGATCTGGTGATCATCCACAATGCCCAATCTGATCCTTGCGTTTTTCATTTTCTTCCCGATGCTGTATCGAATGATAAAAGTACGAAAAGTTTTAATGTCCAGCCGGCACATGAATAGCTACCAATGTACCTCTGCCTGGCGAACTGTCGAATTCAACCGTTCCCTTCAGGAATTCTACCCTTGATCTTATATTCCTCAGGCCGATCCCTTCTGTCTTCTGTTTGTCTGTTGTATCAAAACCACGGCCATTGTCCTCAATGGTGGCGGAAATGCCATCAGCATCTTTTATCAGTGAAATATCCATTTGCCTGGCTCCCGAATGTTTGATGACATTGTTCACGCATTCCTGTATCACCCGGTACAGTACCGTCTCCATATTGCCGTCAAGCCTTTCATTCAACCCTTCGGTATACAGGCTTATTTTAATGATCCTGTTGTCTATCTTGTCAATAAATTCATTTACGGCGCTGGCAAGGCCGTTCTTCAGTAATACATTAGGCATCATCTGGTGACTCACACTTCGTATCTCTTTACAGCTTTCATCAACCAGGTCAACCAGTTTGTCGAAATATACTTTTTGCGTTTCATCTTTAAATGATATTTCGTTTTCAAAAGCCGATAGATTCATTTTTGCAGCACTCATCATCTGGCCCACGCCGTCGTGCAGGTCGGCTGCAATACGTTTGCGTTCATTCTCCTCGGCATTGATAACGGCTCGGGTGGCCTGTTCCTGTTGCTTCATTAGTTCGGCCTGCATTTCCATTTTATTCTGCAACTGTTTTTTCCGGTAAAAACTTATACCATATAAAATAAGCAAAGCAGCAATGCCAATAAGGCCCCAAAGCAGGTAATTCTTCCGGTCGATCTCTGCTTTTTGCAGCTTTAACTGCTGCTCTTTTTTCTCCGATTGGTATTTGGCATTCAGCGTTTCTATCTGTTTCATCTTTTCACCGGAGTAAATGGAATCTTTAAGTTCTGTCTGTTTGCGGTAGTAATTGAGCGATGCAGCATAATCACCTTTTTTCTCGGCAATGATGGCCAGCTGTTTGAAATTGCCAAGCAGCAAGTCGGCAAATTTCATAGGCAACGCAATATTATTACTGAGGCTATATTGTTCCAGCGCTTTGTCCAGCATGTTTTCTTCGGTGTACATATAACCGAGATCACTATAGCTGAGTGCCATAGCAAAACTGTCTTTTATTTTTTTCCGGAGTTCAAGTGATTGTAACAAATAATTTTCGGCTTCTGTAAATTTCTTTTGCAGGGTGTAGGCGCCACCAATAAAGTTGAGGCTATAAGCAATGCCAACAGTATCTTTCATTTTTTCTCTGATTGCAAGAGAGCTTTTGTAACGGTTCACTGCTTCGTTATAATCTTCCTTGTATTCGTATACGACTCCCGATTCATTCAGTATGGTTGCCATACCTCCCTCATCGCCGGTCTTTTTGTAAATATCAAGCGCTTCATCATACATCTGCAGTGACCTGTCGAGGTCACGTGTTTTCCGGTAAAGCCTTCCCAGGTTATTCAGTGCCGCGGCCACTGTTGCCGGGGTGCCTGTTCGTTTCAGCAATTCCAGTGCCTTATAATAGTATGATGCGGCGCTGTCGTAATTTCCTTTTAAATAATACGCATTGCCCATTTCATTCTGAAGGCTGCCCAGTGTCCCTGAATCTTTTAATTTTGCAGCAAGTGAAATACCGTCCTGTGCAGCTTCAATGGCTTCATCAAAATTTTTTGTAACGAGTTTTTGGACCAAAGGTAACCAGAGGCCGATCTTTTTTTTATCATCCTTGCTTTCTTCAATAGCCAGTTTCAGGCTGTCAATTACCATTTGCTGGGACTTTGCATAAAAACCGGAACTGATGAACAATAAAAAGATAAGATTTGATACTATCCGTTGCACCTGGTAGTGATTGAGGTTATTGGATGCCCAGCACCTGCTTCATGCTGAAAATGCCTTTCTTGTTTTGAATATATTCTGCAGCCAGCACAGCCCCCAAGGCAAACCCATTGCGGTTATGAGCTGTATGGATTATCTCTATATCATCAACAGCAGAACTGTATTTGATACTGTGTGTGCCAGGTGCAGGATCTTCCCTTTTACTGATGATAACAAGCTCTTCGGGGTTTTGTGAAACTTCATTAACCCAGTTTTTTTTCCTGGGCACTTCGTGCAGTATTTGTTCGGCAAGGGTGATGGCTGTTCCGCTTGGTGCATCTTTTTTTTGAGTGTGATGAATCTCTTCCATGCTGATGCTGTAACCTGTTTGCTGTTTCATCAGTTGCGCCAGTTTCCTGTTCAGCTCAAAAAAAATATTTACCCCTACACTGAAATTGCTGGCATATAATATAGTCCCATTCTTTTTTGTACAGGCTTCTTCAACGTCATTCCAGTTGCTTAGCCAGCCCGTGCTTCCGCTCACGACAGGAATGCCGGCATCAATACACTTCAGTATATTTTCTTTGGCACTGTGCGGACCGGTAAACTCAATGGCTACATCACATTTGGAGAGATTCTCTTTTGTAAAACTGTCAACGGTATCAATATCAATCTTAAGCCCCACCGAATGCCCACGCTCAAGGGCTATGCCTTCGATCGTTTTTCCCATCTTGCCATAACCAACCAGTGCAATGATCATTGTGTAAATGAATGATTAAAAAATGATGCCAACAGGAATGAAGGTAATTATTTTGAACGATTTGAACCGATGTTGAGCACAAGACTTATCCCACTGGTACCGGCTAGCTGGCTGTAACCCGGTTTTATCTGCAGGCTCAGGTCATCACTTACATCAAAAGTTTTCAGGTGGGCATCCACAGACGCATCAACAACATTTAATCCCCAAAAAGCAATAAAGAACAGAACAGTGTAATCTACATTCTGCCTTACGTCATTCCTGAAACTTTTTATACGTTCGGGCTGGTCCTTTACCGACCAATAGGGTTGTGGGATCAGGTAATCGTTGGAGGGGTCGCCATCAATAGCATTTGTATAAGCATACCTGGCATCGTTAAACTGTTTTACGTTACGAAAGAAAATGACGGCTGTTGTTCCAAGTGCGGCATACACAACGGGTATCTTCCAGTATTTTTTATTGGTGGCTTGTCCCCAGCCCGGAAGTATGGCAGAACGGATGGTGGCAATACGGGGATTGTATTTTTTTGCAGGATCGGCTTTTTTAAAAATGCCTTTGTTCTTTTTTATGGCAGAATCTTTTTGTGCAAATATATTATTGCAGCAGAGTAGGGCTATAAAAAAAAGAATGGAAGTGATCTTCGGCATTAAGTTACTTTAATGTTCAGTTTATCCAGCAGGGCATTTAATTCTTCAACGGAATAGTATTCAAATAAAATACTTCCCTTTCCTTTTTTATTATGTGTAAGTTTAACCCTGGTGTTGAATTCAGACGCTAAATTATCTTCAATCTTTTTAAGAGCCGCCGGCAGTACAGGTTTTACAGCAACTTTAACAGCCGAAGTATAAAGCTTTCTAACCAGCTCTTCCGTTTGTCTTACCGAGAGGTCACGCTTTTTTATTTCATTGAAAATGTACAATTGTTTGTCAACCATATCTACATTGATCAATGCCCGGGCATGCCCCATAGAAATGGTTCCGTTGCGGACTGCTATCTGCAGGTCGGGCGGCAATTTTAATAAACGGATATAATTGGTTACCGTAGTTCTTTCTTTACCCATCCTTTCGGCTACCTGTTCCTGTGTATATTCCAGTTCATCCATCAGGCGCTTATAGCTTAATGCAATTTCAATGGCATTAAGATCTTTACGCTGTAAGTTTTCCAGTAAAGAAAGCTCCAGCAGGTCGGCATCGTTGGCTTGCCTTATATAAACCGGCAGGTCTTTTAACCCTGCAATTTTTGCGGCCCTGAACCTTCTTTCGCCGGCAATGAGCCTGTATTTACCATTCGGTAATCTGGATACGGTTAGTGGCTGAATGATGTCATGCATCTTTATGGATGCGGCCAGTTCACTTAATGCCGTATCATCAAAATCACGGCGTGGCTGTTTTGGGTTTACTTCAATCTGGTCTAAACTGATCCGCATAGAAGCTGAGGCCTGCTGGGCTATTTCTGGCTTTAAACTTCCGGCAGTATTTTTCAGGTCGGCATCAATATTTTCCAATAAACTGCGAATGCCTTTTCCTAGTGCGTCTTTTTTATTGGGAAGGTTCATTTTTGTAATTGATTTGGTGATGCGACGATTTGAAAATTTGAAGATGATTGCAGTTCTTGTAATTACCAAATTATCAAATCTTCAAATCGGCTCATTATTGTAATATTCTATCCTCTTCTTTTATTTTCGTCATATTGTTTTTCTGTAAGATCTCTTTGGCAAGATTGAGATAATTAACTGCTCCTTTGCTGTCTGCATCATACAATATTACCGGTTTACCAAAACTTGGCGCTTCGCTTAAACGGGTGTTGCGGTGTATGATGCTGCTGAAAACAATATCTTCAAAATGCCGGCGCACTTCACTTACCACCTGGTTGCACAACCTCAGGCGGCCATCGTACATGGTCATTAAAATACCTTCTATCTTCAGGTTGGTGTTAAGGCGGTTTTGAACAATTTTAACCGTATTCAATAATTTACCCAGTCCTTCCAATGCAAAAAACTCGGTTTGAACGGGCACCACCACACTATCGGATGCCGTTAATGCATTCACGGTTATTAAACCCAGGGATGGAGAACAGTCGATCACAATGAAGTCATATTCATCCCTTACAGGTTCCAGTATTTTCTTTAAAACCATTTCCCGGTTGGGGTAATTGATCATTTCAATTTCGGCGCCTACCAGGTCAATGTGCGATGGTAAAAGGTCTAAAAAAGGGATATCCGATTTTAGTATCACATCCTTTGCCGAAGCTTCATTTACCATGCAGTCGTAAAGGCTTTGTGTAATATTATGCAGGTCGAAACCGGTGCCGGTGGTACTGTTTGCCTGGGGGTCGGCATCTACCAGCAGGGTACGGTATTCCAGAACGGCAAAACTTGCTGCCAGGTTGATAGCGGTTGTTGTTTTACCTACGCCTCCTTTTTGATTTGCTACTCCAATTATTCTTGCCATAGTATCGTTGGTCGTTGGCCATTGTGTCTGTGGTTAGCCAACCCTTTATTAAAAAACGCTTTGGGCTGTTTTGCGGCCAAAGTTATCGTAATGTAATGCAATTACCATTTTAGTTTATACCCTTTTTACCACCGGGCTAAAACATTTATTCTTTTCAGCCGTCTGCTTTGTCAACAAGTGTCCTGAAATTTGCCAATTGCTTGTTGTGATAGCTGCCAGGATGGCAAATTTAACCATTCGGCATAATAATGGGGAACAAAGAGCTATCTTAATTGTAATATTGAAAAACTCCGGGTAAAAGCGGCACGAATATATGATAACCATTATATCGGGTACCAACAGGAAAAACAGTAACACCCATAAAATAGCTAAGGAGTACCAGCGTATCTTACAGGAAAAAGGCATCCAGGCCGGGCTTTTTTCGCTGGAAGGGAAGGACCTGCTGCACTACAATGATGATTTCAAAAAGATTGAAGAGGAAATGATCATTCCTACATCGCATTTTATAATCATTTCGCCTGAATATAACGGCAGCTTCCCCGGTATTTTAAAAATGCTTTTTGATACCAGCCGCTCACATGAGATATGGTATCACAAAAAAGCCCTGCTTACCGGCGTTGCCAGTGGGCGGGCAGGTAATTTGCGGGGAATGGATCACCTGGCAGATGTGTTGAACTTTGTGAAGATAACAGTGCATCCCAATAAACTTCCCATCTCCATGATCAATAAAATAATTTCACCGGAAGGAAAAATAATTGATGAAGGAGCCCTTAAAGCAATAAACCTGCAGCTGGATGAATTCATCAGTTGGGCAATGCTTAAACCACAGGCAAACCTTAAACCTTTAAACCCTTCAACGTCTTAAACCTTCTTCATGCGTACACCACTTGGCCTTTCCATTTTTATAGCCATCATGCTGCTGCTGGATACTTACATCTTCCAGGCCATTAAAACGGTAAGCCATTCGGCTTCGCCAAAAGCAAGGACCATCATTTATTCGGTTTACTGGGCGCTCACTGTGCTCGCCATAGTAAGCCTTTTACTTTTTGTATACACCGACCATAATTTCATGGGCAAAAAATTCAGGACCTATTTATTTGCCACTCTTATTGGTTTGTTTTTAGCCAAGATGATAGCCGTTGTTTTCTTCATTTTGGATGACATTCGCCGGGGCATACAATGGGTAGCGGGAAAATTATTCTTTAATAATACCGAAATGGATGGCATGAGTGGCGATGGCATCAGCCGTTCTGTTTTCTTAAGCTGGCTGGGCCTGGCTGCAGGCGGTACATTATTCGGAAGCCTGCTCTACGGGTTCAGCAATAAATATAATTATAACCTTAAGCGGTTGCAGTTAGCTTACGACAACCTGCCTGCTGCATTCAAAGGTTTAAAGATCATCCACATCAGCGATATACACAGCGGCAGCTTTACCAATAAGCAGGCCGTGATGCATGGCGTGAAGAAGATACTGGATGAAAAAGCCGATATCATTTTATTTACCGGCGACCTGGTGAATGACCGGGCGCATGAAATGGAAGACTACATGGATGTGTTCAGCAAACTGAATGCGCCGATGGGAGTGTACAGCACATTTGGCAACCACGACTACGGTGATTATACAAGATGGCCCTATAAAGGAATATCCAAAGAACAGAATCTTGAAAACCTTAAACAGGTACATGCAGGATTAGGATGGCGCCTGCTGATGAATGAACATGTGGTGCTGGAAAAAGGCGGAGAACAGATTGCATTGCTGGGGATTGAGAACTGGAGCAATAAGGCAAGGTTTCCCAAACATGGCCGCATGGACCTGGCGCACCCCGGCACGGAAAAATATCCCTTTAAAATTTTAATGAGCCACGACCCCAGCCACTGGGATGCAGAAGTGAAACCCAAATACCCCGATGTGGACCTGATGCTGAGCGGCCACACACACGGTATGCAGTTTGGCGTGGAGATACCTGGCTTTAAATGGAGCCCTGTACAATATATGTATAAGCAATGGCATGGTTTGTATGAAGATGGCAAACAAAAACTCTATGTGAACCCCGGCTATGGTTTTATTGGTTACCCGGGCAGGGTGGGGGTATTGCCGGAGATAACGGTGATAGAGTTGTTGTAAATTTTCTTTCCTCCTTTTGTAAGTAACTGGCTTTCTGCCCGCCAAAAAAATTGCTTTAGCATTTTGAGTAGTGTATATTAGCGTCAATACTATTGGTGTCTGCTATGCTCACTTAAATACTCTAATTAATGAAAGATTTTGTTCTCTTTGGAATTCTAATACTGCAATTTGGCTGCAATTATATTCCTTGTAGTTCATCTTCAGATCTTGATAAAGTATCACAATTAGAAGTTCCATCTTTAATAGCTGGCACCTACAAACCGGACGAATTTACGAAGCAGGATTTTAAAGAATATTCAAAGTCAGATAGTACGTTTTTAGTAATGGAAAGTAATGGGAATATCAACTTGTATAATTTCCCTGAAGAAACCTTTGGCAGTTGGAAAAAATCTGACATAGCTACAGTCGACGGATCAGGAACCTGGACAAGTAGTTTTAAGTCAGGTACTACATATATTACTACAAACATTTCCTTCAAACAAAAGGACATAATGCCACCTTCCGATTTTAGGCTGTTTAAAAAGAATGACAAGTATTATATCCTGATTGATTTCGGAGACCCTGACAATTGTACATCAGTCAGGCTCAAACAGCAATAGGGCATAACGTAGCTAACGTTGCCGGCCAAAAAATTGCTTTAGCATTCTGAGTAGCGTATATTAGTGTAAATAGAATTATTGCCTGTAATTACAAAGAGACTATGAACTTTCAAGAGAAATTACAAACTCACATAATTTCATTAGAACAGCGACCAGACTTTAACGAGGACATGGCTTTAAGACGTGTTGTGGAATTATTGAAACAAGTTAAATCCCAAAATGACCTTCAACAACAAAAAAGCCTTATTAGTCGTATTGCAATTGACAGTATTCAAAGTTGGGACACAATAAATTTTATTTCAGAGTTTTTGACCTCAAACACAAAATAGCTATAGCTTCTGCTTCTATTGATGTTCATTAAAAATGGATTGCCCCCGTCTGTTTTTTGATCAACGGGGAGTCGTAAGTCTGCTTTTAATTTTCTGCATAATACACATGTTATAAAACTGGCAAAAGCATTACATTTACCTGCGCCGTTGGTCGGAGACCAGACGGCGGCACTCACGGGTGTGGAAGTGGGCTAGCGAAAGAAAGTGGGAACACCAGCGGTAAAAAAATGGAAATATTAAATCTATGACAACTAAATTAATGTGCTATTTATTTTTTGCACTAATCATTATTAGTTCATGTAGCAAAAAAAGTGACACAGAAGTAGCCACAATCGACGTTTCCAAACAGTGGTCTTTTGACCCCATTGGTAATGTCATTTTATCACTTGGGGATGGACAATGGCAATCGAAAACATTTACAACACAAGAATTAAATTTATTCAGTAGCCTTGACACAGCCAATTTAAGTGGGACAACTACTCCCAGTTCAGTTTTAGAAACTCCTCCAGGTTATAATTCAACCTATCCAAATCCGTTTACAACAGTTAATGCTCTTTCATTACGGTTTGCTAATGGATATTCCGGACAAATTGTTTTCAAATGTGTAGTTGTAGATAGCACCATGACTTCTTATTTTAAAGTAGCAACAAGACTGAATGTATCAAGTTCTTCAATCAACATAGCCTTTAATCCGACTATACCAGTTGGAAGGTTTAGAATTTACTATACTTTAAGTTCTCAATCAAGTCCACATTTTTATAAAAGTTGGGGAAACATTCAAAAAATACCGTAAAAGTCAGCCGCTAAAGGTTTGGGCATATTCCCTTACTTACTATAAAACCTCCACTGCGTTGTAAAATCTTTTTTCGGCGGCTGGTTGGTTAGTATAGCACGAACCATTTCCACAGGCATATTATTCTCTTTCAGTACCGCATCATGAAACTGCTTGTAGGTCATTTTCTTTGTGTCAACCAGCTCTTTTTTCAGTGAATAGAATTGTTGCCCGCCAAGCATATAGGCAATTTGATATAGTGGTCCATATCCGCCGGTAAATGAACGGCGAACTTCGCCTTCGGCATTGGCACGCTCATGGCCAACCCGGTCAACTAAAAAATCAATACATTGCTGAGGTGTCCATTTGTTCAAATGATAACTCAATGAAAAAATAATTCTTGCACAGCGGTGCATGCGCCAGAAGAGCATACCCACTCTATCCTCGGCATTACGGGGAAAGCCTTCATCCCATAAAATAAATTCCCAGTACAGGGCCCAGCCTTCTGTCCAGAACGGAGTATAAAAATTCCGGTATGCTTTGTAGCGGTCGTTCATGAATC
>JBGANE010000084.1:0-4689 GCA_044222465.1 Ferruginibacter sp. | reverse complement strand
GGCGGACGAATAACTATTTAGCTATGTGCAAATCATCAACTTTTATTTATAAATTTAGCTTCAGGTAGCCGGGTCGGACGGAAGTCTATTTCCCAGCCTTCGCAAATACCTGCTCGTTGGCCGTAATTTTTTTTCGCCATGGTTGGCATTCCCGTCTCATCAAAAAACCTTTTCTTTTTGCGAACGCCCCGGCTGGTCTAAGACCACGCCACTCACGGGCTTAAGAGTTGGCTAATGTAATAGCTGGGAACACCAATCACTGCGAAAAGCAATCCCTCATGTAAGTAACATTACATCAACGAAACTTAAATGCCTTAACTTTACGTAACATCCTCTGCTGGCACACTAACATCTAAGAGACTTTACTGATAAATACAATCAATATGAAAAAGTATTTGATCATATGCTCATTCCTTGCTTTATTCATAAATCAAGCCACTGCCCAAAACAAAAAAGCCAGGCTGGATGAAATAATGAAGGCCTACCACAGCTATAATATGTTTGATGGGGCTGTGCTAGTTGCGGAGAATGGAAAAGAAATTTATAAGGCTGCTTTTGGTATGGCGAATAGGGAATGGAATATCCCTAATGCGACAGATACCAAATTTATGATCGGTTCTGTGTCAAAACCCGTTACCGCCATGCTCATGCTGATACAGGTACAAAAAGGCTTGATCGGTCTTGATAAGACCATTGCAGATTATCTCCCTGAATTCGCCGGCAAGCCTGCCGCTAAAATAACCATCAGGCAATTACTCAGCCATTCGTCCGGAATGCCCAATTACGATATCATTAAGGATTTTTTTCCAAGGATCAGCCGCCAGAATTTTACAAGAGAGGATTATGTAAAGGTCTATATGGATTCTGCGCTGGCATTTGAGCCGGGTACAAGATATTTTTACAGCAGCTGGGGTTTCTTCACACTGGGCTATATCATGGAACGGGTTACTGGGAAATCGTATTCACAGTTGATGAAGGAAGATATATTTGATAAAACAGGGATGAACAGTTCGGGTTCATACTTTCATACACAGATCGTTCCTAAGAGAGCCACGGGTTATGATTACAGTTTTGGCGGATATACCAGTTCCGATTTTCGTGACCAGTCAAATACTATGGGAACCGGCGATCTGTATTCCACTGTTGAAGACATGTTTAAATTTCACCTGGCTATCAGTAATAACAGCCTCATCAATAAAAAACTCACTGATGAAATGCTTGCACCCGGCCTGCCGCCTGCCAATTACGGCTTTGGCTGGTTCAATAAAAATTTTAAACACACCACAACCGATAGTGTGGCCGCCATTTTTCATTTGGGAACAGTGGAAGGCTTTATCTCTTTCATGTTACGTATTCCTTCCACCAATAGTATGGTGGTCATTCTTTGTAACAGTTCACCAACCGTTTTCTTGGCATAACTACTAACCTGAAAATTTTGACCTTTGTATAATAAACCTGTGCAGCTGAAACAACCCGTTCATAAAGCCGTGGAAAAACTCATCGCTGAAAAAGGAGCGGTAAAAGCAGTGGAGGAATACAAAAGGATGAAAGCCGATACGGCCAATATTATATTGACTGGATATCCATGAATTTTCTTGCGGAACAATTACTAACACTGAAGCGGTAATTTCTGAAGACAATGCCCGGATAATTCTAACATTTATCTTCTTGCTGAACAGAAGCGGTGTGTTGTTTTTAAAACAATATGGCTGAATTTCCTACCCGTGACCTGGTGATGTTAACAACCGGAAATATCTACCTGGCATTGAACCGAAAAGCTGAAGCCATAACCTGCTACAAAAAAGCGCTTGCTATTTACCCGGGATACCAGGAAGCCAAAAACAGGTTAAAAGAACTGGAAGGAAATAAGTAATCTCATACAGGTCACTATTTCATTTTCCACTTTCCGCTACGGAGGTAAATGAATGACATAGCGAAGATGGTTGACCAATATACCACTTCATTGCTCCAGGCCATGGCAAGCGATATATAGTTCAGCTTTATAAAATACCAGGTGTAGATGAGATAAAGAGTAATGGCCACTATCTCAATGACCAGGTTGATCCTTGTCTTGCCCGTACCGGTAACCCCATTGAGCCATACGTTGGCAATGCTCATCAGCATCAACCCCACAGTAACCATACGCAGCACAGGTATTCCCTGCTTTACAAAATTTTCATCCTGCCCGAATAACCCGAAGAAGGTGTGAGGGAAAATATTTACCAGCAGGCACATTATTGAACAAAAGCCAATGCTCAGCCACATGATCTTCGTAATGGCATCCAGCACTTTGTCCTCTCTGCGCTGGCCCATTAAATTGCTTACCATCACGTTGGTGGTGCTGGCAAATGCCCAAACGAAAACGCCGGTCAATCCAAATACATTACGCATGGTATTGCTGATGGCTTTGGCTGTTTCATCATGCAGGCCTTCTATCAAAAGAAAAAAGATAAGCCAGGTGGTAACACTGATCACATACTGCAACATTAACGGAGCCGATATGTTCAGTATCTGTTTGGTAATGACCTTATGATAGGTAAACTTCTTTAAAAGGCCATATTGTTTCTTTAACCCTGTCCGGTACAAAACGATGAGCACAACGATCATCCCGATCACTTCCGAAATAACAGAAGCAACTGCAGCGCCGTTAAATCCCAGCGCCGGAAAACCAAATCGTCCTTTAATGAGTAAAAAATCGAGAAGGATATTTATCCCTGCTTCAAAAATAAAACCGATCATCAGGTAGCGGCTGTTCAACGAGGCCACTAAAAATGCATTCCCCATCTGGAACAAAAACAAAAAGGGGAGACCGATGATCCTGATCTTCAAAAAATCAATTTCCAGTGGATACGCTTTTGGATCGGCAACGGGCTGTAAAATAAATGGTGCAATGAACCAGGTGATGAGGATGCCAGCCAGGGCAAACTGCAAACAAATTCTTATGCCCTGTGCCAAAATGGTTTTAAATGCTTCCGGCTTATCGCTTCCTGCATATCTTGAGAATACGGTCTGCAATGCATTGTTCAATCCATTTCCGGCAACCGCAAATATTAAATAGAACACACCGGTAATACCTGCATTGCCTAATGCTTCGGTACTCAAACCGCCCAGGAAGATGCTGTTGGTAAGCATATTGATCTGGGGAATAAGTATCGCTAAAGTGATGGGGAAAGCAATAGACAGTATTTGTTTATTGGTAACCTTAACTTTTAGATCAGGGGTTGCAATTGTACTTTCCATAAAGTCAGCAAAATTATCTTATTTTGCCTCCCCAAAGTCAACAAGTGAATCCATCTTTCAATATACGATCCGCAGGTATATATACCGAATCGGCCCAGTTATTTATAGAAGCAGGTCCAATGGGTATTTCATTGGTCATGCTAAATACCGGGGACTCTTTCCAGGCGGTGGCGACCTATTCTTTCACTGGTCAGCTTAACGAATTACAAACAGCTGAAAAAATGAAAGAGATATTGCAGGATGATGAATTTTTGCAAAAGTCATTTGCAAAAACACATATCATCTGGTCGTACCCCGAAAGTATTTTAGTACCGCCAAATCTTGTTAACGCAGAAAGCAATACCGAAATGCTCGACCTGGTTTATGGCGATGCACAAAAGGCTGTGATCAAAAGCGATTTCTTGTATAAACATAACCTGCATAATATATACAGGATACCGGAGACAGTAGCAGATAGTTTCGCTGCAAAATTTCCATATGCTACCCAAACACATCAATATTCTTTATTCGTGAACAGGGAAATGAATTATGGAGAAGATGAGCTCTTCGTGGTATTCTACAGCAATAGTTTAACTGTGATGCTTTGTAAAGGAGGGCAGCTGCAGGTGATCCAGAATTTTGGTTTCAGCAGCCCGGAAGATACAGCTTACCATTTGCTGAATGTTTGCAGGAGCTTTGATGTGGAGCCAACTAAAGTTAAACTGCATATCAACGGCATGATCGATGAAAGGTCGAATTTGTACACAGCCATTTACAAATATTTTTTACATATTGAATTTGATAAACTACCCGGCAATTATACCTATGCCGAAGAAATAAAAGAGCACCCTTCGCATTTTTTCAGCCATTTATTTGCATTAGCGGCATGCGTATAATAAGTGGCATACATGGGGGCAGGAGGATAAACCCACCGGGAAAAATGCCGCATACAAGACCCACAACAGATATTGCTAAAGAAGGCCTGTTTAACATCCTGCAGAATAACCTGGAAATAGATGAATTAAAAGTGCTGGATCTTTTTGGCGGCACAGGCTGCATCAGTTACGAACTGGCAAGCAGGGGAGCTCCTGATATTACCATCGTTGAAAAGGATGATAAAATGTATGACTTCATTAAAAAGACTTCGGCAGAACTGGAGTTTGAAAATTTTAAAGTGATGAAGTTGGATGTTTTTCGTTTTATAGAAACTGCAAAGGTTCAATATGATTTTATTTTTGCCGGGCCCCCTTATGCTTTATCTACGATCGATGAGCTTCCTGTGAAGGTATTTGAGAAAAATATACTAAAACCCGGCGGCTGGTTCGTACTGGAACATACACCCAGGAATGATTATAAAAGGTTTGCCCATTACAAAACCGAACGAAACTATGGCACCACTATCTTTTCTATCTTTATCAATAATTAGCAATAAGCAATTGGCAATGTGCAACAGGCAATGGAGAAAAATAT
>JBGANE010000083.1:0-5406 GCA_044222465.1 Ferruginibacter sp. | reverse complement strand
GGGGATGATACCAAAAAGACAATAGGATTTTGGATATAGATATTTTGAAACCGCAGTTATTATGACTGCGGTTTTTGTTTTACAAACTTTATCTTCGTAGCCACTGGCATTCTTAATTCTTAATTTTTAATTCTTCATTGTAATCATGTTTCCAAAGATCAATCCCACTTCCACTCCTTCCTGGCAGGCCTTACGCCAGCATCACCAGTTATTTGAGGATGTGCAAATGAGAGATATTTTTTATAACGATGCCAACCGATTCAACACATTCTCATTGCAGTTCGGCGATATTCTTTTTGATTATTCCAAAAACATCATTACAGAAAATACAGTTGAATTGCTGCTGCAACTGGCCAATGAATGCGGATTAAATGCAGCCATTGAAGCCATGTTTACTGGTGAAAAGATCAATGAAACAGAAGGCCGTGCTGTGTTACATACAGCATTAAGAAATTTTTCAGGTAAACCGGTTGTAACTGATGGAGCAGATGTTATGCCCGGAATAAAGAAAGTACAGGAACAAATGAATGACTTCTGTAAACGGGTTCATAGCGGAATATGGAAAGGATATACCGGGAAGAAAATAAAGTACATTGTTAACATTGGTATTGGTGGCAGCGACCTGGGCCCTGTAATGGTAACAGAAGGATTAAAACCGTATTGGATTGATGGTATTGAAACTTATTTTGTAAGCAATGTTGATGGTACACATATCATCGAGACATTGAAGAAAGTAACTGCTGACGAAACTTTGTTCTTAATTGCCAGTAAGACCTTCACTACCCAGGAAACCATGACCAATGCGCATACTGCACGTAACTGGTTCCTGCAACAGGCAAAAGATGATTCACATGTGGCCAAACATTTTGTTGCCCTAAGCACCAATGAAAAAGAAGTGGTTAAATTCGGTATTGATCCAAATAACATGTTTGTCTTCTGGGATTGGGTTGGCGGCCGTTACAGTTTATGGAGCGCTATTGGTTTATCTATTGCACTCACCATTGGATATAACAATTTTGAGCAGCTTTTAAAAGGCGCTTATGAAACCGACAGGCATTTCAGGGAAACAGCATTTGAAAAAAATATTCCTGTACTGATGGCATTGATAGGAATATGGTATAGCAATTTCTTCAACACTACAACAGAAGCCATTCTTCCTTACGATCAGTATTTACATCGCTTTGCTGCTTATTTTCAGCAGGGCAATATGGAGAGTAATGGTAAGTATGTTGACCGTAATGGTAATAAAGTAACCTATTTAACCGGGCCTGTTATCTGGGGAGAACCAGGTACCAATGGCCAGCATGCTTTTTACCAGCTCATTCACCAGGGCACACAAATTATTCCATGCGATTTTATTGCACCTGTTATCAGCCATAATGCAACAGGCGACCATCATCAAAAATTATTGAGCAATTTTTTTGCACAAACAGAAGCGCTGATGAATGGGTTTGGCACTTCGACTTCGCTCAGTGCTGTTAACGAAACTTCGACTCCGCTCAGTCCTTACCGGGTATTTGAAGGTAACAGGCCCACCAACTCTATTTTAATAAAGCAGATCACCCCATTTACACTGGGGCAATTGACCGCACTGTATGAACATAAGATATTTGTACAGGGAGTGATCTGGAATATTTACAGCTTTGATCAATGGGGTGTTGAGCTTGGAAAAGTATTAGCTAATAAAATTTTACCTGAGCTGGGAGGTAATGAAGCCGTTGACTCCCACGATAGCTCTACAAACGGGCTGATCAACCAGTATAAAAAAATGCGGTAACGTTCTACCTCACCCTTCCATTTTCATTTGTGACAGGTACTAAAAAACCCTCTCCAAAAAGAGAGGGTTCCGGCAATTAGATCTGGTCTTGGTTTACCACTTATCTACTTCTTCGGTACTTCCGTTATCAGCCGAAGCAGTAAGCGGTGCTGAAGCGTCTGCAGCAGGAGTTTCTGTTTTCTCTGCTACAACTTCAGTAACTGTTTTTGCAGGCGCAGCAGATTCTGAAGTTTGCTGTTGCGGCTGACCACCCTCACCTTCATAAGGTGTATCATGGTTAAATGCATCAAAATCAAAATCAGGCATCAATTCTGTCTTCACAAAATCAACGGCCTCACCCAATCCTTTGATGAATTTATTGAAATCTTCTTTGTACAGGAATATCTTATGCCTGTCGTACCCGTCAGAATCGAACCGCTTGCGGCTTTCTGTAATGGTTAAATAATAATCATTGCCACGGGTTTCTCTTACATCAAAAAAGTAAGTCCTGCGTTTTCCGGCCCTGATGCGTTTGCTATAAACGCTTTCCATTTTCTTTTCGCTGTTTTCGTTGTTTTCGTACGCCACTGTTGTTTAGTTTTAGTTTTTTTAACGATTACCCCTTTTTTTGGGCGAAGCAAAGATAAAATTGTTTTCCATTCTACAAAATATAAGTCTGGTATTTAGGATTTGACAGGACTGTGCAAAAAATGGGGATAGGGCCTTTAATTCTCCTTATCCTGCTCCTGTTGCCTGTTGTACATATCGGTGTAATAGCCATTCAGGCTCAGCAACTGCTGGTGGGTGCCCTGTTCCACAATGCGGCCCTCATCAATTACAATGATCTTGTCGAATTCAAACAGGGAAAATATCCTGTGGGTAATAATGATAGCGGTCCTGTTGTCCAGGTATTGGTATAGATTACCGATGATCTCCTTTTCTGTACGGGCATCCACTGCACTCAGGCAATCATCAAAAATGATAATCCTCGAATCTTTAGTGAGCGCCCGGGCAATAGATATGCGTTGCTTTTGCCCACCGCTGAGCGTTACTCCCCTTTCACCTACAACCGTATCATACCCGTGCTGGAATCTTTCAATTTCGGTATGAATACTGGCCTGTTTCGCAGCATTAACTACGTCCTCACCGGAAGCATCATCATGTCCAAAGCTGATATTGTTTTTTACCGTTTCACTGAATAAAAAGATATCCTGGGGTACATAACCTATCTGCAGCCTTAGTGAATTAATATCAATTTTATTGATGGGGATGCCGTCGTAAGTTATGATTCCCTTTTGCGGTTCATATGTATGCAACAGCAATTGTGCAAGCGTCGACTTGCCCGAACCCGTCCGGCCAACAATGGCAATTTTTTCTCCTTTATTTATTTGCAGCGAAAAATCTTTTAATGCATGTATTCCGGTATGCGGATAAATGAAATCAACATTTGATAAACTGATATTTCCGTGTAAGCCGGGTCTTACTGCAGCCGCTTCATTCTTTATGGACGGTTCGGTATGTAAAAATTCATTGATCCTCCTTTGTGATGTTGCAGCTCTACGGGTCATGCTGGCAGTCCAGCCAATTGCACTTACCGGAAAAGTGAGCATTTGAATATACATTACAAACTCCGCAATTCTCCCTACGCTTGCCCCCTGCACATGATTAACCACATCCAGGCTGCCAACCATAATGGTGATGAGTGTACTTAACCCGATGAGTAAGGCCATACTGGGGAAATAGATGGCTTCAGTCTTAGCCAGGCTCAACGCATTATCCCGGTATGCTTCGCTGTTCTTTTTAAAGAAGCCCAGCATGGCTTTTTCCTGAACAAATGATTTGATGACCCGTATACCCGAATATGATTCCTGTGCATTGGTGGTAAGATCGCTTAATAAAGATTGAATACGCTCACTTTTTTTATTGATGATATTATTTACAAAATAAATGGTAATGGCCAGAATGGGTAATGGCGATAAAGCAACAAGGGTGAGCTTTGGGCTGGCCTTCATCATAAAAAAAATGCTGAAGCCGATCACCGCGGCAAGGTTGATAAAATACATGATCGCCGGACCTGTGTACATCCTCACCCGGCTCACATCTTCCGAAATGCGGTTCATCAGGTCGCCGGTGCTATGCGTTTTGTAAAAATTAGTATCCAGTTTCTGGTAATGCGAAAAGACCTCGTTCTTCTGATCAAACTCTATATGCCGGCTCATTACAATGATGGTTTGCCGCATCAGGAACATAAAGAACCCGCTGATGATAGCAATAACGAATAAAGTAAGGCCTGCATAAAGAATGATGCGTGAAGGGCTTTCTTCAAAGACGGTAATCACTTTTTGTACCAGGATATCATAATTCTTTTCACTTTCCTTGATGGCAACAGCGTTTGCCTCCGAACCCTGGCCTTTGATGGATTGTACAACCGTATTCACCACAAATCCCGTAAGCTGTGGAGAAAGGATTCGGAAATAATTGGTAAGCACTATGAAGATGACGCCCAGCATAAAATGCCAGCGGTATTTCCAGAAATATTTATTGAGGGAGGAAAGATGCTTCATTGATTGAGCGAAGTTAAATTAAAAACAAAGCAGATAACTGCCGTTCAAATAAGTTTGGATTGAAAACATTGTACACGTATTTTTGCGCCGGAGAGATGGCAGAGCGGTCGAATGCGGCGGTCTTGAAAACCGTTGACTGTCACAGGTCCGGGGGTTCGAATCCCTCTCTCTCCGCTTCACCCTCCATAGCTTTAGCGACGGAGGGTTTTTTTTGCCATACCTTTAGCGACGGAGGGTTTTTCTTTCCTTACCTTTAGCGACGGAGGGTTTTTTTCTTACCGTAGTGATCAGCTATGGTGAGTCATTTCATTACCCAATTTGATGAATCGATAACTATGCAATTTTCGAAGAATACCTCTTCGCTGCCTATGCCGGCCACCGACTTTCCTTAATAGCAGAAAGCTTTGCCTATTATGTTCCTGCTGTATCCAGCACCCATTCCTTCGTATTTGAAGCAACAATAACGGAAAAGGGTAAAATGGCTGAAGTTCTGTTTATCATTATCCAAAGCATCAATGATAAAATTCCAACTGAGATCTTTCTTTCTTTCCACAGCCTTTCAGCCGATTTCCTTACCAAAGTTTTTAATGTCAAATTTGAATGCAATACCTGGGGACTTCTATGGATAGCTAATCAATATCTTCAAAAAACATAATAGATAGGCATTCTTTCGAAATTAAGTTCTTGTTGCAGGCTAACAAAGTCCTCTGTAAAATTCTATTTCGATTGGGCCGAAATACAATGCGGCTTAATCTTGCTCGGCTAGGCAAAACAAGTCAAGATGTTTCTACCCTTTATTTACGATATAAGAGCCATAGAAACCCTATTTGATAAAGTTGCAAACGTTAAACTCATGCTGTTACCCGGATAAAATATGCTACTTTTAAAAAGTAATTCATTAAAAAACAGAAAGTAAACGAAAAAGGAAATTTCAATAGAAAGCCTTCACAAGAAATATTTTAATAGTCAATAATTGTTTAGTGCTACAGGTAATCAAGACTTCTTATAATTCGGTGTCAATAAAATCATAAAGCAAAATGAATATAATCGAAGAATTGAAAAATATTTCGGCCGCTTACCTGAAAG
>JBGANE010000021.1:0-44164 GCA_044222465.1 Ferruginibacter sp. | reverse complement strand
TACTTCGCTGCGATGACTGTATTAAATACCATTTGGGTAAATCAAATGAGCTAGGCATTACCACGGAACAGATGTATGAAGTTTTTGCGGTGGCTAATATTGTAGGCGGTACGATTGTCATTCCACACACCCGGAGAGCTGCTGAATACTGGGAGGAATTACAGGGAAACGCTTAAAACGGACTGTTCATTGAACACTTATTTTCGTTAACTTTATGACTCAATAAATGACTATGAGTGAAACAGTAACAACAGCCGCACCGCTTACCGCAAAGGATTTTGTAACCGACCAGGAAGTACGCTGGTGCCCGGGTTGCGGCGATTATTCCATTCTTGCACAGGTGCAGAAAGTAATGCCTACCCTGGCTATTCCCCGGGAGAATATTGTGATCGTATCGGGTATAGGGTGCAGCAGCCGGTTTCCCTATTATATGAATACCTATGGTATGCACAGCATCCACGGAAGGGCCACCGCCGTAGCCAGTGGCTTAAAAGCGGCAAGGCCCGAATTGAGTGTATGGATCGTTACCGGTGACGGGGATGGCCTGAGTATTGGTGGTAACCACACCATTCACCTGCTGCGCAGGAATTTTGATGTTAACGTTTTGTTGTTCAATAACCAGATATATGGATTGACCAAGGGGCAATATTCCCCAACTTCTGAAGAACATAAAATAACTAAGAGCACACCGTTTGGAAGTATTGATCATCCCTTTAATCCTTTAGCGCTGGCCATGGGTGCCGATGCAAGTTTTATTGCACGTACGATGGACAGGGACCCCAAGCACCTGCAGGCAATGCTGATGCGTTCACAGGAACACAGGGGAGCTTCGTTCCTGGAGATATACCAAAACTGTAACATTTTCAATGACGGGGCATTTGAAATATTCACTGAAAAGAAGACCAAACCGGATGAAGTATTATTCCTGGAACAAGGTAAGCCATTGATCTTTGGTGCTACGCAGAATAAAGGAATCAAGCTTGATGGATTCAAACCTGTGATAGTTGATATTACTACTGAAGGAACAGATGGACTTTGGATCCACGATGAAAAAGATTTTTATAAAGCACAGATATTGATTCGCATGTTTGATGACCCAAGGCTGGAAGGACACCTTCCTCGTCCTTTTGGCGTATTCTATGAAACAGAGAGAGCATGCTACGAAGACAGTATGACCATGCAGATAGATGAAGTGATTGCCAAAAAAGGAAAGGGAGATCTTGATAAATTATTAAAGGGAAATGAAACCTGGGTGATCAACTAATGATTACCCCGGACTTTAGCCCGGGGTTTTATTTTCTGCAAAGCCTTCTGATCAATAGTTCATGTTGGGGAAATGTTTCGATCAGTTTTTCTGCCTCAGCTAATTCAAAATCTGCAAAATCAAATCCCGGCGACACCGTACAACCCACAAGACTGAACATTGAATCTGGTGCAGGCTCACTGGCAAACCAGCAACCTGCAGGAACTACATACTGAAACAATTGCCCATTGTTGAAATCGTTGCCAAGTGTAATTGTTTCTAATCCTCCGTTTAAATTGATTACATGAACCAGCAAGGGGCTGCCTGTATAAAAGTGCCAGCATTCATCCGACTTTATCCTGTGAAATGCAGAAAAATTTCCTTCTTCCAGCAAAAAATAAATGGCAGTTGAAAAATTCCGGTAGCTGTTGAAACGACCAGGTAATGCATCAATAGAAATTGTCTCAGCCGAACGATAGGTCTCTTTATAGTAACCTCCTTCGGGATGTGGTAGCAGGCCGAACAGCTTTATTAGTTGCTTAACAATTGATGATGGCATGTAACAAATATACCCAGCATACTGTATTTAAAGAAGCCCTTTATCCAGGAGATGTTCTGCTATCTGTACCGCATTTGTTGCAGCGCCCTTGCGGAGGTTATCACTAACGATCCAGCAGTTGAGCGTCTTTGGCTGAGTCTCATCTCTTCTTAAACGGCCAACAAAAGTCTCATCCTTGTCAAAAGCAGTTAAAGGCATTGGATAAATAAAATTGGCTACATCATCTTTTATAATAACACCCGGGGCTTTGGTAAGAATATTCCTCACTTCGTTAAGATCGAAATCATTTTCAAATTCAATGTTCACACTTTCGCTGTGCCCGCCCATCGTTGGGATACGTACGCAGGTAGCTGTAACTTTTATAGAATCATCACCGATTATTTTTTTTGTTTCATTCACCATCTTCATTTCTTCCTTGGTATAACCGTTTTCCAGAAACACATCAATATGCGGTATCGCATTCAGGTCAATAGGGTATTTGTATGCCATTTCTCCATCAATACCTCTTCTTTCATTCATTAGCTGCGTTACTGCTTTTACACCGGTACCGGTTACGCTCTGGTATGTACTTACCACCACTCTTTTGATCTGATATTTTTCATGAAGCGGTTTCAGCACCACTACCATCTGTATAGTGGAACAATTTGGGTTGGCAATAATCTTGTCTGCTGCAGTGAGTACATCGGCATTCACTTCTGGTACTACTAATTTTTTGGTTGGGTCCATCCGCCATGCACTGGAATTGTCAATTACAGTAATTCCTGCTTCGGCAAATTGCGGGGCAAGTTCAAGCGAAGTACTTCCCCCTGCAGAAAATATAGCAACACCTGGTTTTGCAGCAATAGCATCCGAAGCACTTACTATTTTGTATTGCTTGTTCTTGAAGGTTATTTCTTTTCCTATTGATTTTTCCGAAGCAACCGGTACCAGTTCATCCACCGGGAAATTTCTTTCGGCCAATACCTGCAACATTTTACTGCCCACCAGGCCCGTAGCACCAACAACAGCGACTTTCATTTTTAGAATTTTAGATCGCAAAAATACGCCCAGAAAACAAAAAAATAAGTATGAATTTTTATTAACTTGTATAGCCAAATCCCAACTGCTATGAATAAAGTAATTGTGGTTTTGTTTTTTACTGCTCTTTTTACTGGAAGCATCAATGCACAGGTTGCAAACCGCTACGATATTGTAATTGACGAATTGATGGCCGACCCGGCTCCCCAGGTTGGTTTACCCAATAACGAATGGATTGAATTACGCAATACATCTTCAACTGCATTTAATTTACTTGGCTGGAGAATAGGCGATGCCAACGGCCAGAGCGGCACCATGCCTTCTTACAATTTATTGCCTGATAGTTTTGTGATAGTTTGTACTGCCAGCGCCGTTGCAGCCATGAGTGCATACGGGCCAACCATTTCCGTTACCAGTTTTCCATCGCTGGATAATACCGGCGATGTGATCTATTTACGCAGCCCTCAAAATAAAATCATTCATGCCGTTAGTTATACCGATGGCTGGTACCAAAATGAATTGAAAAAAGACGGGGGATGGACGCTGGAGATGATCGATCCCAAAAACCCATGCAGCGGATCGGTAAATTGGAAAGCAAGTACCGACATAAAAGGAGGGACACCAGGTAAGAAAAATTCTGTCAGTGCTGTTAACCCCGATGCGACGGCCCCACAATTATTAAGAGCTTATGCAACAGATAGTGTAAACATCAGCCTGGTTTTTGATGAACCCCTTGACAGTTTAAAAGCTGCTACTGTAGCTAATTATAATATCAGCGATGGAATTGGTATACCACAATCAGCTACCGTGGTTGCGCCAACCTTTGAAAAGGTGAACTTGAGACTGAATACGCCTCTGAACCGGAATAAGGTTTATACAGTTACCGTCTCGGCAGTCGCTGACTGTATGAATAATACTATTGGAAATAAGAACATGGCAAGAGTTGGATTAAGTGAAGTGGCAGACAGTTTAAATATTGTTATCAATGAAATACTATTTAATCCAAAACCCAATGGAACTGATTATGTGGAAATATATAACCGGGGCAATAAGATCATTGACCTTAAGCAGACTTATATTGCCAATCGCAACAGCACCGGAGTGATCAGTAACATCAAACAACTGAGTGCAGATAATTATTTATTCTTTCCGCAAGACTTTATGGTGATAACAGAAGACCCGGCTATTGTTAAAAGAGATTTTATCACCAAAAATAGGGACGCTTTTGTTACCGTTGCTTCTATGCCTTCTTATAATGATGATGAAGGTGATGTGATCATCCTGAATGCACAGGGAAATATTACTGATGAATTGAAGTATAATGAAAAATGGCATTTCAAACTCATTGATAACCGGGAAGGCGTAGCCCTGGAAAGAATAGATTATAATGCAGCCACTCAAAACTCCGATAACTGGCATAGCGCCGCAACCAGTGTTGGATATGGCACTCCCACGTATAAAAATTCCCAGTACCGCATTGACCTTCAGGTGCAGGGAGAAATAAAGGTCAGCCCCGAAATTGTTTCGCCTGATAATGATGGTATGGATGACTTTGCAACTATTGATTATAGTTTTCCATCATCAGGTTATGTAGCCAATATTACTATATTTGATGCTGCTGGCAGGATAATTCGTTATCTTCAGCATAACGCATTGTGTGGAATTAAAGGTAACTTCCGTTGGGATGGTTTGGGCGAAAAGAACCAGCGTTTACCGGTAGGCATCTATATCATCTATACTGAAGTATTTAATTTAGACGGAAAGAAAAAACAATTCAAGCATACCATTGTATTGGCCCGGAGAAATAATTGATCATCTAAAAACAACATCATGCAAACCAGAATTTTAACAGCAATATTATTTGCTGGGGTATTAACTTCATCGTGTAATAATCAAACTGAAGTGAAAAAAACAACTTACTATTGGCCCGACAGCATTGTTGCTCCCGTTGCAGAGAAGAAAGCCAAAGACCTGATTGCACACGGTGATACCCGTGTGGATCATTATTACTGGATGAACGATTATTTTAAAAAGGGCCCCGACAGTACTAAAGTAGTTGACTACCTGGTTGCGGAAAACAAATATTACGACACCATGATGGCTGGCACAAAAGCGTTCCAGGAAAAACTGTATGCAGAAATGAAGGCGAGGATAAAAGAAAAAGACGAAAGCGTTCCTGTATTTAAGAATGGGTATTATTATTACAACAGGGTGGAAGAAGGGAAGGATTATTTTGTGTACTGCCGTAAAAAAGGCACATTAGATGCAAAAGAAGAAGTGCTGCTGGATGTTAACAAAATGGCGGAAGGACATAATTATTTTTCAGCAACAGGTTTTGATGTAAGCATGGATAATAAACTATTGGCTTACGGAGTGGATATGTTGTCGAGAAGGCAATATACCATCTATGTAAAGAACCTGGAAACAGGTGAAACACTGAAGGACGCAGTTACCAATACAGAAGCTGACCCTGTTTGGGCAAACGATAACCAAACTTTCTTTTATACATCCAAAAACCCGGTAACACTACTCTCTGAAAAGATAAAAAAACATAAACTGGGAACAGATGCATCAACCGATAAACTGGTATATGAAGAAAAGGACCAGACAAATTATATCGGTATCGGTAAAACAAAATCAGATAAATACATACTCATCAGTTCCGGCGGAACCCTTTCTTCAGAAACAAGGTATATTGACGCCAATAAACCCGATGGCGCTTTTAAGGTGTTTCAGCCAAGAATGAAAGAAGTGTTGTATGACCTGGACCACGCCAATGGTAAATTCTATATCCGTACGAACCTCAATGCAAAAAATTTTAAAATAGCTACATGCGACGAGGATAAAACAGACAGCAGTAATTGGAAAGAGATGATAGCTCATGATAATAACGTATTGATCCAGGGAATGGATGTTTTCAAAAATTATCTTGCTGTATCTGAAAGAAAGAATGGACTTACACAGGTTCATATCATCAACTTGCAAAGCAACGCCAGCCACTATCTTGCCTTTGACGAACCTGTTTACCTGGCTAACCTCATGTACACACCGGATTATAATTCTGATGTGATCCGGTTCAATTATACTTCTCTTATTACACCTTCCACCGTCTATGATTATAACATGGGAACTAAAGAAAAGAAGCAGATGAAGCAACAGGAAGTAGTAGGAGGGTATGACAAAACCCAGTACGAAACGGAAAGGGTATTTGCGACCGCAAAAGACGGTACAAAAGTACCCATGTCAATTGTATATAAAAAAGGATTTACAAAGGATGGCAATGGGCCATTGTTATTATATGGATATGGCTCTTATGGCGCCAGTATGGATGCAACATTCAGCAGTGTGCGGCTGAGTTTACTGAACAGGGGTTTTGCTTATGCTATAGCAAATATCCGGGGCGGACAGGAGATGGGAAGGTATTGGTACGAGGACGGAAAGATGATGAAAAAGAAAAACACATTTACTGATTTTATTGACTGCGCTGAATTTTTGCTGGCAAATAAATATACTACCAAAGAACATTTATATACCAGTGGGGGCAGTGCAGGGGGATTATTGATGGGAGCCGTTGTAAATATGCGGCCGGATCTTTGGCATGGTGTAATTGCAGGTGTACCGTTTGTAGATGTATTGACAACCATGAGTGATCCTTCTATTCCGTTAACAACAAATGAATATGACGAATGGGGTAACCCGGCCAATAAGGAAAACTATTTCTATATGAAAAGTTATTCGCCTTATGATAACGTAGAAAAGAAAGCATATCCTAATATGTTGGTAACAACCGGCCTGCATGACAGTCAGGTACAGTATTTTGAACCGGCTAAATGGGTTGCCAGGCTGCGTGAAATGAAAACAGACAATAACAAACTCCTGCTCTATACTAATATGGAAGCAGGTCATGGAGGAGCCTCGGGTAGATTTAAAGCATTAAAAGACAGGGCAAGGGAATTTGCCTTCTTATTTGCACTGGAAGGAATTACTGAATAAAATAAAAACTACTAAATAAAAAACGCCCCCGAAACAGCGGGGGCGTTTTTTATTTAAACCTATATTGTTTACCATATAGTAATCTTGTCTTTTAAAATTATGAAACCAGGTCAATATCAAAATTTACCAACTGCACAAATTCATCCAGGCGGGCATCAATATCTTTTTTAGTTATCTCTTTTAGCCTCTCGGGCCCGAATTTTTCAACACAAAAACTCGCCATAGCGCTGCCGATGATAATGGCGGTCTTCATGTTTTCAAAACTGATGTCTTTGGTTTTGGCAAGGTGTCCGATAAAGCCCCCGGCAAAAGTATCGCCGGCTCCTGTTGGGTCAAACACTTCTTCGAGTGGTAGTGCCGGTGCAAAGAAGACATGGTTATCATGAAATAATAAAGCGCCATGTTCACCCTTTTTAATGATTAAAAACTGGGGGCCCATCTTTATGATCTCCCGGGCAGCTTTTACCAGGGAAAGCTCTCCACTAAGTTGCCGGGCTTCTGCGTCATTTACCAGCAGCACATCCACTTTTTTCAATACTTCTTTCAGGTCGTCCATAGCCACATCCATCCAGAAATTCATAGTGTCCATTACAATCAGCTTAGGGCGTGTCTTTAATTGGTCGATAACACTCAGTTGCAGTTTAGGCATTAAATTACCCAGCATAAGGAACTCAGCCCCCTGGTATGAATCGGGCACAATGGGATTAAAATCTTCCAGCACATTCAGGTCAGTTACCAGGGTATCACGGCTGTTCATATCCAGGTGATACTTACCGCTCCAGAAAAAAGATTTCTTGTCTTTTACTATCTCCACACCATCCAGCGATACACCGCGTTTTTTCAATTCATCCATTTCTTCTTTTGGAAAATCATAACCAACAATAGATATCTGCTGAACAGGAGTTACAAAATTCCCTGCAGCATAAGCTACATACGTGGCAGAACCGCCTACAATCTTATCTGTTTTACCAAACGGAGTTTCAATGGCATCGAAGGCCATAGTGCCAACACATATTACTGACATGGTAATTTAATATTTATTGAGTTTAATATTTGATATTTTTGACCGGCACAAAAGTAATGGATTGCAAAGTGTTTTAAGCAAAAAATTATGTTGATACGCATACATCCCGATGACCCACAGCCAAGGCTGATCAAACAAGTGGCAGAATGCCTGAAGGGCGGTGGTGTGATCATATACCCCACTGATACCATCTACGGATTGGGTTGTGATATTAACCAGCCCAAAGCTGTGGAGAAGATCTGCAAAATAAAGAATGTAGATCCGCAAAAAGCACAATTGTCTTTTATCTGTCGTGACCTGAGTCACCTGAGTGATTATACAAAGACCATTGATACACCTTTATATCGCATACTAAAAAGTTATTTGCCTGGTCCGTACACCTTTATATTACCAGCCAGTAAACAGGTTCCAAAAATTCTTCAAAGTAAAAAATCCACGGTGGGATTAAGGATACCGGATAATAAGATATGCCAGCATATACTTGATGAACTTGGCCATCCTATATTGAGTGCATCATTACCGGGAGATATGGTGGAAGAATATACCGACCCGGAAGTGATGTATGAAAAATTCGGAGACAATATTGACCTTATCATTGACGGAGGTATAGGAGGAATGATCCCATCAACAATCATAGACTGCACAGGTGATGAATGGGTGGTAACCAGGCAAGGCCTGGGAGAAGCTATCTTTGAATAAAAATCCTCTCCCGGATTAGCCGGAAGAGGAGTACCCTAAAACTGCTTACCAATTTAAATACGGTTTCTGCGGTTGTGCTTTTTGCGGTAGATGGCACGGCTGTTATGTCTTTTATCCCTGCGGATCTCTTTTCTTTCCCTACGGGTAATTACTCCGTCGGCATAAGCCCTTCTCATATTCCGGTGGGTAATTCTTTGCTGCATGGCAAGACTCCTGGTCTCAGCCCTGGTAAGTTCGCCACTTCTTACACCTTGTTTTATACGGTGCCTCTGTATGCGGCTTCGGTTTTGCGCTTCGGCAGTGTTTAAGCCCAGGGCCAGCATAATGATCATTACTGCTAATAATTTTAATTTCATGTCTGTTACTTTAAAATGGAAGAATTTGTTTTCATCCATACATAGACGGGTACCGGGAAGCAAGGTTTAATGGCCTATGGGAATAAAAATTAGATCAGGAGCGATTCGGCTGGGATGATATTGAAACTTTTACGGTGAAAACTGCACAGTCCATATTGCTCAATGGCCTCACGGTGTGTAGCTGTGCCATAGCCTTTGTTTTTGTTCCAGCCATACCGGGGAAAATCCAGATGTATCTTTTGCATAAATTCATCCCGGTATGTTTTAGCCAAAATACTGGCCGCAGCAATGGAAGCATATTTACCATCGCCTTTAATTATGCATTGATGGGGAATTGTTTTATAGGGCTTAAAACGGTTGCCATCGATCAATAAAAATCCCGGTTTGATCTTTAATTCATCCACACAACAATGCATGGCCCTGAAGCTTGCCTGTAAGATATTTATTTCATCTATTGTATTATTATCCACAGAGGCAACAGCAAATGACACACTTTCTTTTTCAATGATAGGTCTTAGTGTGTCCCTTTGCTTTTCATTTAATTGTTTACTGTCATTTAATAACGGATGAAAAAAATCCTTCGGCAGGATAACAGCTGCGGCAAACACCGGCCCGGCATAGCAGCCCCGTCCGGCTTCATCTATACCGGCTTCAGTAAATTTGGTTTGGTAGTGAGACAATAACATCTTGACAAAACAAATATCTGCTAAAAGAATAAAAAAACAATTCGTTGAGTATTAACAGCATTTGCTACTGTACATTTGCTGCTCAATGAATGACCTCACAAAAGACCGCTCCCAAAGACAAGTAGCTATATGGCTGCTGATCGGCGTGTGTATGATAGTAATTCAAGTATTGCTGGGCGGTATCACCCGCTTAACAGAATCGGGCCTCTCTATTACAGAATGGAAACCTATTACCGGCACCTTGCCACCCCTGAACGATGCAGCCTGGCAGGCTGAGTTTAACAAATACAAAGTAACTGACCAGTTCAAATATGTTCACCAGGATTTTTCGCTGCGTGATTTTAAATTCATTTTCTTCTGGGAATGGTTTCATCGCAGTTGGGCAAGATTGATGGGATTGGTATTTTTAATTGGTTTTATCTATTTCCTGATAAAGAAAAAATTAAATAAAGAAATGATAAGGCCAATGATCATTCTTTTTTTATTGGGTGGGTTACAGGGCTTTATTGGCTGGTTT
Source organism: Ferruginibacter sp. (assembly GCA_044222465.1). GTDB lineage: Bacteria > Bacteroidota > Bacteroidia > Chitinophagales > Chitinophagaceae > Ferruginibacter. The sequence goes on along the minus strand of JBGANE010000021.1, from coordinate 34,070 downwards.
ATGGTTAAAAGCGGCCTGGTGCCTGAAAAATATTTTGTAGGCCACGTGGAATTAACCACTCATTTTATTGCTGCATTGGGTTTGTTATGTTACACATTGTGGTTTGCATTGAGTCTTCTGGTTAAGCCACAACAAAAAATTATATATGCACCTTTACGCAACCTTTTACTACTGATACTGACCGTTCTGTTTTTTCAATTGATTTACGGGGGTTTTATGGCGGGGCTGAGGGCAGGAGCAACGGCACCAACCTGGCCTGATATTAATGGCAACATGATTCCCGACTCCATGACCGAGCTTTCTCCCTTTACCAAAAACCTTGTTGCCAATCCCATTACTATTCATTTCATTCACCGTGGGCTGGCTTACATACTTATATTGTTGATTGGGATATTTTGGTTTAGGGCAAGCGTTGTACAAGAGAACAAACTGTTTGCACGGCTCAGGTTTGGTGTTTTATTTATTGTTTTACTTCAGGCTTTATTGGGTATACTTACTGTGTTGAATGCGACACATGCAAATTTGCTGGTGATACTAGGCGTATCTCACCAGTTTGTAGCCATGTCATTACTGATGGTTGTTGTCATGCTGCTTTTTCTTGTATGGAGAAAATAAACATACTACCTCATCCAAACACTATTCCGGTTTGCTCCACGTTTGTTTAAGTAGTAATTTTAAGCAATATCTAAATCTATGAAGCAAATACTGAGGGACATATTTTATTCCTTCCCGGTTCAGTTATTCATTCTTCATTTTCGCAAGTTCCAGGTATTATTGATATTCTGGTATTTGCTGGTGAGCACTATCAACAGTGGCTTTATGAAAAGCTATGGTGCCGATGCTTTGTTTTTTGCCCCCGAATATATGGGTAATGTGAACGTATGGAGTGCTGCCATTGTAGGCATTGCCATGGGTGTATTTATTATGAGCTGGAACATTACCACATTCATTTTACATAGCAGGCGCTGCAAGTTTTTAGCAACAACCACCCAACCATTTTTAAAATACTGTCTTAACAATGCAGTGATGCCGGTATTATTCATCGGGTTTTATTTTATCCGGCTTTTTCCTTTTGACAGGCAAAAAGAATTGATGAGTATTGCAGAGGTTTTAGCAATGATAGCGGGGATTTTGTTGGGCTTTATTTTATTACTTGCTATTTCCTACGCCTATTTTTTCAGTGCAGAAAAAACAATACAAAGAGCTATAACACCTATTATTGAACAAGACCAGCACTTTAATCAAAGCTATATGCCGCAACAGGAAACCTATGGCCTGAAAGTAAGTTATTACCTGGGTAAAGGATTTCGTTTCAGAAAAGCAAGGAATGTGGCGCACTATAACAAAGAGTTTATAGACATGGTGCTTAAGCGACATCATTTCTCGAGCATCGTCAGTATTGCGCTGGCTTTTGTTTTTTTAATTGTTGTAGGATTTTTTATGGACAATAAAATTTTCCAGGTGCCGGCTGCTGCAAGTATTTTCATTTTTTTTGCAGCCATGACGGCAGTTATTGGCTCCCTGTCTTATTTCTTGGAAAGCTGGAGCCTGCCTATGTTCATCCTGCTCATTTTTTTTGTGGATATTCTTTACCAGAATGAAATACTTGATACAAGAAATAAAGCCTACGGCCTGGATTATGTTGACCAGGCAAAGAGACCAGAATATACCAAAGAGGCGCTGCAGCAACTTTGCTCCCCGGAGAAAAGGGTTGCTGATAAGGCTAACATGATTACTATACTGGAAAACTGGAAAAAAAAGCAATCAGTTGAAAAACCAGTAATGATCTTTATCAATGTAAGTGGCGGTGGCTTACGCAGCGCCACATTCGTTATGAACACATTACAGCAGCTGGATAGTGCAACTAATGGAAAATTACTTTCGCATACCATGATGATGAGCGGAGCCAGCGGCGGGATGCTGGCTACAACATATTTTCGTGAATTGTACAGGCAAAAGCAAAAAGGAGAAAACATAGACCTGCAAGACAAAAAATACATTGATAACATAGCAGAGGATCTGTTAAACCCCCTCTTTTCATCACTGGTATCCCGTGATATTTTTTCACCGGCACAAAAATTTACGGTTGGTGATTTTAAATACGTGAAAGACCGGGGTTACGCTTTCGAGGAAAAACTGAATAATAATTGTAAATGGATATTGAGCCACCAGCTGAAAGAATATGGAGCAGAAGAAAAAGCGGCAAGCATCCCGCTGATGATATTTAATTCCACTATCACAAGAGATGGAAGAAGGATGATGATCAGCTCACAGCCCATTAGTTTCATGATGAAACCTATGGTTCACGCCGATGATACCACGGCAAGTCCTGATGCGGTTGACTTCACTGCCATGTTTGCTAAACAGGGGCCACTTAACATCAGGTTGCTTTCTGCTTTACGGATGAATGCAACTTTTCCTTATGTATTGCCTAATGTATGGCTGCCCAGTAATCCCGTAATTGATGTGATGGATGCAGGGCTCAGGGATAATTTCGGACTGGAAACAACATTGAGGTTTATTGAGAATTTTAAAGACTGGCTTAGGGAAAATACCAGCAGTGTGGTCATTATTCAAATGAGAGACAGGATGCAGGATAATTGGCAACAACCTTTTGAAACGGGATCTGTTACGGATATACTTATCAAGCCAGCTACTATGCTGCAACATAACTGGTATAAATTGCAGGACTACGGTGAAACAGACCAGTACAGTTATCTGCAGGATGCATTTGATTCCAACCTGTACCGTATCAACTTTATGTATGTGCCTAAAGTAGTTGATAAAGGAGCGGCGCTTAATTTTCATTTGACAGCAAGGGAAAAAAGAGACGTGAAAGAATCATTCAGCAATGCATTTAACCAGGCATCACTGCAAAAGCTAAAAGCACTGTTGAAATAAAATGATCAGGGCACTAATAATTTAAAAGCCTTCTCTATAATTTCAATTTCAAATTCGGGAGTTGTTTCAGCAGGGTCTCCATCAATATGCAATGGTGCTAATTTGGGGTTCTTTATAATGAGTTTTTTCGTTTGAAAATAATGAATATCGTTCCGGTGGTATTTTTTGTCTTCATACAGGCGAACCTGCCCGTTTCGTATTTGTTTTAAGATTGTCCATACCATCCGCAACTTGCTCATCTTGTTTACCACAACAATATCCAATAAGCCATCATGCAGGCTTGCCTGTGGCGCAATGGTAAAATTATTGCCAAACTGGTTGCTGTTTGCAATGCTGATAAAGAATGCTTCCGTACGGATACGCTTACCATCAAGGCTTAATTCAAAAGGATAAGGTTTAGCTGCAAAGAAATTTTTAGTGGATTGTTTTATATATGTAGCCAACCCTCTTTTTTGTTGCCGGGCAAAATCATGAGCCACCTGTGCATCAAAACCCAAACCGCAAAGCATGCAACTGAATTTTTTATTGATATAAAAACTATCAATGAATTCTGCCTTACCAGCAAAAATTATTTCCAATGCCTTATCAATTCTTCGGGGTATACGGGCTGCGAAAGCAAGCCCATTGCCACTGCCCATAGGGATGATGCCGATATGTACAGGGGTACCTCGAGTTGCACTGGCAATCTGATTTACTGTTCCGTCGCCCCCGCATACAATAATGTCGGTAATTCTTTCAACAGCTATTTTTTCTTTAAGATAAGTATATTCACCTGCTGCATTGGTATACAGGATCTCAAAAGGGATTTCATTTTTGGAAGTAATATTCTTTATGATTTTGGACAGCAGGGTTTTATTACCTGTTCCGGATATAGGATTGATGAAATAAATAAATTTTCGCATCATATGGTTATCACTTCATCACTAAATTACCTGAATAAATTATTTTACAAGTTCTCTTTATTGCTGGCAGATACAGGGATATTATTTTACCAGCGTATCAATGCAGCTGCCCAGGTGAAGCCGCTGCCAAACGCAGCAAGGCAAACGAGGTCGCCTTCTTTTATTTTTCCCTCTTCCCACGCTTCGCATAATGCAATAGGAATAGAGGCAGCAGTGGTATTGCCGTATTTCTGAATATTGTTATGCACCTTGCTGTCGGGCAAATGTAATTTATGCTGTACAAACTGTGCAATACGAAGATTGGCCTGGTGTGGGATAAGCATATCAATGTCTGCATTAGTCAATCCGTTTTGCGCAAGAGCTTCTTCCACTACTTCGGGCATTTTTACCACGGCCTTTTTAAAAACAGCAGGCCCGTCCATGAAAGGGAAATTCTGTGCCTCATCAACCATGGTGTGGCTCATGAACATTTGCCCTATTTCAGCATCATCAAATTTTGCAAGAGATTGAGGAACCCAATAATTAGCATGAGTACCCGGGTTATACATAGCCAATATCTCTGCACTTTCTCCATCACTATGAAGATGCGTGCTTAAAATTCCCTGCCCTTCTTTATTCGTTGGTTGTAACACCACAGCACCGGCGCCATCTCCAAAGATCACACTCACATTTCTCCCTCTTGTGCTAAAGTCGAGCCCGAAAGAATGTTTTTCGCTACCTACAACCAATATGTTTTTGTACATACCGGTTTTAATAAACTGGTCTGCAACCGACAATGCATATACAAAGCCACTGCATTGATTTCTTACATCCAGTGCGCCGATCTCTTTCATCTTCATGGCACGTTGCAGTAACACACCACAGCCGGGGAAATAATAATCAGGGCAAAGGGTTGCAAAAACAATAAAATCTATATCCTGGGGAGTAATGCCAGCTCTTTCAATCGCAATTTTTGAGGCTTCAATACCCATTGTGGTAGTGGTTTCACCAAGCCGCTTGGCATAGCGCCGTTCTTTTATACCGGTGCGTTCCTGAATCCATTCGTCAGAAGTATCCATATATTTTTTCAAATCTTCATTGGTGTACACATTCTGCGGAACATAATAACCAATACCTGCAATTTTACTTCGTTGCATGCAATCAATCGTTTAGGAGGGGCAATTTACAAAATAGTGAATGAAATGCAACTGTTTCATTTGTAACTAAAGAAGATGATGAAAAGAGGATGAGATTAACAGGGTTAATTAAACTTAACCATATTTTTTAAGCAAAAATCATTATCCAGCATTGGATGTACCCGGGTTTTGTAATGAAAATCTATGGAGGATCTGAGCGCTGCACTGTTAAAGATCATTTTACCGGTAAAACTTTCTGCGAGGGGGAGTAAAGAAAGGGTATTGTCTTTTAGTCTTAACTCGGCAATATAAATTCTTGAATGAACTTTGATATTTAAAAACTGCCTGCTGCCAACAGTCGACATAAATGCTGTTCCAGTAATTGAATCTGCAGTAATGATAACATAAGGCCTCAGGTCTTCGAGGTAGCCTCTGAAAGTAATATCATATTCCGTATCTGATCTTTTACTCAAAGTAATTGTGATTGGCTCTTCCCTGCCGCCATTAGGTCTTCTGACAAAAGTTGTCCAATTGCCAAGCAATGCCTCTTCCACATAAATGCCCGGAGCCTCATCTATATAATAGGCAGAGCTGTACGGACAGGAGCAAAGTGAAACGGATAAGAAAAAGAGTAATGTTATTTCGAATACTTTTTTCATTTATTAATTACCCAAAATTAAATATGATATCTTGTAAATACAATAGTAAAACCACGCTGTATTTACTACAGTATTACCTTACTATAGATTCTCCGGACTTTCAAGTTGCTGCTTAAAACTAATTTACATCAGCGCCCTTTTACTAATAAACCCAGCCAGCTTGCCGTTTCCATCAGCCACGCAATTCCTAAATGAACAATGAGGCCACCCCAGATACTACCCGTATTATAACTTATTATACCTAATAACATACCTCCCCAGAAACTGCTGATGGCTTCTCCCATCGGTTTACCAAAGTGAATAGTACAATAAAAACACGCTACAGGAATAATACAATGTGTGCCGCAGATCTTCATAAGTGCTAATATGAGAAATCCACGAAAAAAGAATTCAATGCTGATAAAATCAAAACCATAACAAAGTTCATAAATGATATAACGCCAGTTTTTATAACTGATATCAAGGGGTGTTACATATTTTGCCCTAGGGTACATGCTTAAAAAATCACTCTGTGTTCCGGCTATCAGTAAAAGTGGCAGCATAAAGACCAACATCAATAAATAAGGCCTCACATTATCTAAAGCAGCAGTGCCATAAAAGGGCTGGTTGTTTTTGTCTTTTATCAACCAGACTATAAATACAGGGATGAGTAATACAAAGACCCTGACTATCCAGCCCACACAGTGTAACCAAAACTTCAATGTATCACCGCTCCATATTTTAGTAAGGCTACCTTCATGGAAATTAAAATTTACACGAAAAGAAAAAAAGGCAGGCGCTAGTAGCAATATTATCCAGAACCAATGATTGCGATAATACGTGCAATCTTTATAAAAAAATAACTGAAGCACGAAAGCAACTGCAAAGGGGATCAAGTAGAGAAAATAATAGCCAATAAAATTACTCAGCCTTGTTTTACCTCCGGCCACATACCTGCGTTCCAGGAAATGCCAGTAGTTCAGGTAAATGATACTACCCAGTAAGAGCAGGATCAAAAAAAAATAATACGGGTTAAACTCTTTTAGATAAAACTCCCTGATGTATTTAAAGACCGGCGCCAATCTTTTTTTTATAAAGATAACCAACACCTGCACACAAAATAAAGCCCTGCTTTAGCAGGGCAGAGAGTACGATAAAATATGGAACTTTTATTTGTACCCGATCCATGTACGGGTTTCCATATTGAACAGCCAGTAAATACCATTGGCATAAGCGAAATTGAATGAGCTTTCGGTAACTGCATTACCGGGAAGAGGCAGTTCTTTTGTTAAGAATCCTGAGACGAAATCATACAGTTCTATTGTCTTTTTTTCTGTATTTAAAAACCCCAGTTCTGCATTTTTTATACCGGTATAAATTACCGAGGTATAATTATATGCTGAAGGTGTTTCGCCAGATTCGCTATCTGAACCACCATCCGATGCGCTGCTTGCTTTCTTTTTACCCCAATTAATTTGAACTGAGCCTGAACTACTCCCATCGGCTAAAGAATAAAGAGAAACGACACCTCCGTATAAGAACAAAACTTCTTTTCTTACAGGGTGAAAAGCACCTACACACTGGCCGTCAGGTTGGTTGGAGCCTTCCAAAGTAATGGGTGCCGATTCTGGCATTCCTTTTTTATCAAGCACATACCTGAACCAACCTGTTTCGCCATAACCATTGCCATTTATTTCTTTTGTTGCCGGGTTGTACCATAGCCCTCTTGAATCATTCATAGCAGTCAGCTCATCACCTGATAACCGCTTGCCAGCAATATCAAATACAGCCAATGGGTATCCGGTATTACCAGCCATTACTGCATAATACTTCTTTTGCACCGGGTGCCAGGCAACACAGGCGCCCCTCGTTCCGGGCATCTCATCATCAGCGGTTTTTGGCATTTTGAGCTCCATCACCTTTTTCAGCGATTGCTTAAGTTGTGCCTGTAAAGTGTTCGTAGTTGCAAAAACTACTAATGCAAATAAAATGATCCTCTTCATGATATAAATTTTTATGCAAGAAATGAATAAAACCTAAAAAATAAAATACCGCCTGTTGGGTATTTTTAATAACATGACGGGCAGTTTTAAACAGCCTTAGCCGCCGGGTTTAGCGTTTGCCATAGCAGATCTTTCAGTTCTGACAGGCCCTGCCCGGTAACTGACGAAATAAAGACATAAGGAATATTTTTGGGTAATTCTTTTTGAATAGCCCCTTTCAATTCATCATCCAGCATATCGCTTTTACTGATAGCGATCACAAAATCTTTTTGCAGCATTTCAGGATTATAACGCTCCAGCTCGTTATGCAGAATCTCAAATTCTTTTTTATGATCCTTACTATCTGCAGGGATAAGAAAAAGCAAAATGGAGTTACGCTCTATATGTCTTAAGAAACGATGCCCTAACCCTTTGCCTTCTGCGGCACCTTCAATGATACCCGGCAGATCGGCTATACAAAAACTCCTGGCATCACGGTATTCAACCATTCCCAGCTGAGGAACTAAAGTAGTAAAAGCATAATCTGCAATCTTTGGTTTGGCAGCAGTAATACTACTTAATAAAGTTGATTTGCCAGCGTTGGGAAAACCTACTAATCCCACATCGGCCAGTACTTTTAATTCAAGTATTTTCCATCCTTCCACGCCGGGTTCACCAGGTTGTGCATAGTCGGGGGCCTGGTTGGTTGCTGTTTTAAAATTACTGTTACCCAATCCACCACGGCCACCTCTTAATAATATTGCTTCCTGTCCATCTTCCAGTATCTCCACTTCTTTTTCACCACTCTCTTCATCCCGGGCAATGGTACCTAAAGGAACTTCTATAATAATGTCTTTACCCGTTCTCCCGGTTGAATTGTTCTTACTTCCATTCTCACCATTTTCTGCTAATATATTTTTATAGTACCTGAGGTGCAGAAGAGTCCATAATTGTGCATTGCCTTTTAAAATGATGTGAGCACCCCTGCCGCCATCGCCGCCATCAGGTCCACCCATGGCCGTTAACTTATTACGCATAAAGTGCTTACTGCCTGCGCCGCCGTGTCCGCTGCGGCAAAAGATCTTTATCTGGTCTACAAAATTTGATTTTTCCATTATTGGCGCAAAGGTCTGTAAAATTTAAAGATTAATACCGTTAACTTGTTTTTATTAGGCAATAAACTTTTAATTCATGCTACATTTGTATAAAATAAACAAAGGCCAAAATGATCAGGTTATTCTTTATTCCGGTATTGATTGTTCTGAGTTGCGGTTCTACAAAAACAAATCAATCTGTTACTGCTGAACAAAAAGCAAAAGACTCTTTGATTATATCTTCAAATACACAAACAGGTAGTATAGCAGAACTGCCAACCTGTATAAAACTCAAGATCGATTCTTTTAAGACCGCACAAAAGCATGAGCAACCTCAAAAAGTTGTTGAATACCAATACAAGGGTAAAAAAGTTTATTACGTGGTAATGCCCTGTTGCGATTTTTTTAATGAAGTATATGATGACAAATGCAAATTGCTTGGTTCCCCCGATGGAGGCTTTACCGGAAAGGGAGATGGTAAACTGCCCGATTTTTTTAAGGAAGCGAAAAATGAAAAACTGATTTGGGAAGCGGCAAAATGATCACTTGCTTTCGTTCCAGGTTTTATAAACCGGCAACTGTATCCTGATGTCATCCGGAATTTTTCTTAGGGGTTCACATGCCTGCAAGGTTTTAAACATCTCTTTTGGAAGTTGCTGATACAATGCAGTGCCTTCTGTCTTCCATTTGATCATTTCATCAGTCACATCTTTTATTTTTTTGGCAGGATTACCAACAATCAAACTACGGGCTTCAAAAGCCTCATCGGCTTTAATGAAACTTAAAGCGCCTACAATACATTCGTCAGCAAGAATAACATTATCCATGATCACAGCATTCATCCCAACCAAACAATTTTTGCCAATCGTTGCACCATGTATCACAGCGCCGTGACCAATATGTGCTCCTTCTTTCAATAAAACCGTAACACCGGGAAACATATGAATGGTACAGTTTTCCTGCACATTACAACCGTCTTCAATAATAATTTGTCCCCAGTCGCCCCGTATGGCAGCGCCCGGCCCGATATAACAACCCCTGCCTATGATAACATTGCCTGTGACCGCCGCCTGCGGATGAATAAAAGAAGATTCGTGTACAACAGGAATGAAATTATTGATGGAATAGATCATATCAGTTTTTTATCGGTGCGGAAACATGTTCCTTTGAACAAAGCCACCACATGATCTTTTTGATTGACGATACTGATCTGGTACAATCCGGTGCTTTTGCCATTATGTATTTCTTTGGCCTCTGCGGTCAGTACATCACCGACATGAACTGGCTTTAAAAAATTAATAGCAGTATCCAGCGCAACAGATAAAACATTGCGGTTATTGCAGGCAAAAGCAAAAGCACTATCGGATAAGGAGAAAGCAATTCCGCCGTGTACAATACCAAAGCCATTGATCATTTCTTTGCGAACGGTCATTTTTATTTTGCTGTAACCTGCTCTTACCTCCAGTACTTCAACGCCCAACCACTGGCTGAAGAGGTCGTTCTCCATCATATGATCAACCACATCATTGGCAAATTTATCCTGGTCAGTCATTATTTTAGTTTTGATCAAGCATTACTCGCCTTTGAAAACAGGTCCTCTTTTTTCCAGGAAGGCATTGATACCTTCACAAAAATCGGCAGTAGATGCTGCTTTTTGCTGGTATTTATCTTCCAGCATTAATTGTTCTTCCCAGTTGCTGGTGAACGACTTGCTTAAAACATGTTTGATGTAGGCTAATCCTTTGGTGGGCATTTTCGAAAGTGCCATTGCTATATTTCTGCTTTCCTCTTCAAAAATATCTTCCTTAAAAACTTTATAGATCATCCCCATTCTTTCAGCATCATTGGCTTCAACTTTATCGCTGGTCATCATTAAAGCGCTTGCTTTTTGCCAGCCAACCAAACGGGGTAAAGTATAAGTTCCCCCGCTATCAGGAATCATCCCGATCTTGCTGAATGCCTGCATGAAATAGGCTGATGCTGATGCAACAACCACATCACAACAGAGTGCAATATTGGCCCCGGCGCCTGCGGCCACTCCGTTAACTGCAGCCACAACGGGTTTGGGCAGGTTCCTGATCCTTTTTACAATGGGGTTATAATGTTCTGAAAGGATTTTGCCTATTTCAATTTTATTTTCTCCGGTTAGCTCATTAATGTCCTGCCCGGCACTGAAAGCTTTACCCGATCCGGTAATATAAATACAACGCACCTCATGAAGCGAAGCAGCTTCATCAAGCTTTGCCTGCATAAGAAAGGCCATTTCACGGTTAAAAGAATTGAATTTATCAGGACGGTTTAGGGTAACATAGGCTACACCGTTTTTTATTTCAAATAAGATAGAAGACATTGTTAATGGTTTATATAAACATAGATAAAATAGGCCAGGACTTACAACTAAACATCAAAACTTTTTACTTCTTTATGATTCAATAAAAACTGGTTCACCAGGTCGTAATTCCTGTCGGGCGAACTGATGCGGTAAAGATATACAGCGTCATTATTGTCTTTAACAAATTTCATGCAGCGATATGAAAGATCATGTGATTTAAAAAAATCTTCCAGTTCCGACTGAAAATTCCTTCCCAGTTCAACAGTTCTAATTTTATAATCTTTAACCTTGTGAAACCGGTTAATGAATCTTTGCACAGGCTCTAGAACAAATAAAGCCACCACCACCATTACTGATACAACAATGGCCAACGGATAATTATGATAACCGATTGCCATACCCAACGCAGCTGTTACCCAAATAAGGGCAGCTGTTGTTAAACCATTAACCGTAATGCCTTCTTTAAAAATTACACCTGCGCCAATAAAACCTATTCCGGTTACAATATTACTTGCGATCCGGTCTGCGCTGCCGATACCGGCTTCTTTAGACAAAATGGTGTATAAACAGGAGCCTACACAAATAAGTATCATAGTTCTGAAACCGGCGGGTTTACTTCTGAATTCCCTTTCCAAACCGATGATGGCGCCAATTATAAATGCTGCGGAAACCTGGCAGCTTCCTCAAAATAAACAGAGAGATTCATAGGTATAAATTTAGGCAATCGAATGTTAAATATCCTGAAATATTTTATATATTTTGTCCCGATAAAAATGAAATCATGAAAGCAATGAAATTATGTTACAGTATACTGTTGGCCTGTTCATTAAGCAGCTGCAAGATTAGTTGTACATCGGAGAACTTTGGATCGGAAGAGAAAACAAAACCTGTTACTTCAGCCGATAAAACAGCGCTAACCGGGGCCACTATAAAAAATGATATTGATCTGGAAGCAACCGGAGTAAAGATAAAGAAGTATACCTGCTTGATGCAAACAGGGGAATTGCTGACAGAAAATGTAACCGGGATTGGAGAAAAAATTTACGTGGTTATAAAACAGATACAGGCTGGGCAAAAGAGAACGGCAAATCATTCATTGGCGCTTCAGAAAGGATTTCAACAAAGTCGGGCAATGTTATAGTTGACGCCGAAGATATTTTCAAAGATTATGAAGTATCGGGTATTTCTGCTGTTGATGCCAGTGTAATAAGTCTTTCTGCAGTTATAACGCAAGCCGACACAGGAGTAGAAAACTTTGTAGTTCAATTCAGGGTATGGGACAAAAAAGGAAAGGGGAATATTAAAGGGAAATATAAGTTCAGGATCAGGAAATAGCTGTTAAATAATTAATGACATTTAAAATAGTCGAAAGGTTCTTTGCAATCATTACATTGATATAATGCTTTACAAGCGGTGCTGCCAAATTCACTAATGAGTTTTGTATTGGTAGAATTACATAATGGGCATTCAACACCGTCAATGGCTATTAAAAATTTTTTATCGGGTGCAGCAATACCGTATTCTTTTAGTTTTCGTTTTCCTTCCTCACTCATCCAGTCAGTTGTCCATGCCGGCGACAATACAGAAGTTATTTTAATATTGCTGTAACCGTTTTCAAGTAAAGCAAGTTTAATATTCATGGCGATCATATCCATGGCCGGGCAACCAGTATAAGTTGGGGTGATAATTACTTCAACTTCGTCACTATATATTTTCACATCCCTGATGATACCCAGGTCTGTTACTGTAAGCACCGGCACTTCCGGGTCACAAACAGTTTCCAGTATTTTCAAAACGGCCGATTTCTTTATGGTTTTGTGGTTACCATTCACTGTTTGGATAAACCCTTTGCATATATTGAAGTTCGGTGAGATATAACCCAATTGTTCGGTATGTAAACCATTTTTTCCGCCGCTTTGCATGAATATTTTTTTCCGGAACAGGCAGTGTGGCTTCTTCAAAAACAGTTTTCACTTTTTTTCCCAGGAACTTTTTAAAGAACTTTGATCAAGACCAGCAACATTTTCATATCCTGCCGGAATGAATAATTCACCGGTATAAAGCCACCAGTTCGTCAATAGCTTTCAGCATGCGGTCACGGCTTTCTGCTGTTCCGTCGCCAAGCCGGACAACCCAGTCGCTGCTCCAGCGCGAAGGTGATAAGTAACTTCTTTGATTGCTTTGGCTGCAATGGCAGCTACCTGTTCATCTCTATGCTCTGTAATTTTTCGATAGAGTAAAAACTGGTAAGTACTGAAAAGGAATTGACGTAAAATGGTTTTAATCGCCGTTAGGTTGTTCAACCAATAAACAGTTTTTGAATTCTCTTTCCTGTTCTCAGGTAAGCGAGTGTGTCTTCGGTAGCATTATCACCCATTAAGGTTGCTGCATATTGATAAAAATTTCTTGCCTGCCCCCAGCAGGTCGAGTGATATTGGTAATAGCGATGTCCTGTTCAAGTATGGGCCCATGTCCACACCATTCAGCATTTCTTTGCGAAAGAATGAGGCTATTATCGGCAGATGTAAGTATAATTGATGAGGTCGTTTGTCTGGGGTTTGTTTACATGTGATTCACTTCATCAGGCAGCTGATAAAAAGTAGGATAACAGTATACTTTATCATCGGCCGGGTCGTATAAGCTTTCGGCATCATCAGGGTTGGTGGCATGAATATATTTACTCTCCACCACCCAGATACTGATGCCTTCCTGTCTTCTTGTATATACATCCCTTGCATTCTCAATGGCCATGCTGCATCTGCCATGCAGAGACTGCCCACATGTTTATGATCAAGACCCTGTTTACTGCGGATGAAGATCTCCCAAAGCGGCCATTCATGCTTGCGCAGAACCAATGCCTGCAGTTGATCCGGCATTATCCTCGGGGAATATCACCGTAATAAAATTTTTTGATGAACAGGTTAAACATGGTTGATGGTATTTATTGTTTTACTTCAATAGTATATGTTGTGAATCTTGCAGAATCTTCTTTTGCTGTTTGCTCCGATAATAATTTATACAATCTTACTAGTTGTGATGCCTGATTTTAGGGCTATTAACTCCAGTTCTTTACCTACACTGCCCCCATCCATGTCAGGTGAGCTTTCATCATGAGTAATCACGTCCTCCAGTTTAACAATATCCATGCTATCACTGATACTAAAACGAACTGAACCTTCATATGCACAACCCCGCAAATGCTTTCATAGATCACCATCGTATCGGAGAGCCAGACCGTATTAATGCTATCCGCTCTTAAAGCAATGCCAGGTGTCTTTATCCTTTGTTTCTTTTTTTGTCACTGTCATTGCAACTGTTGAAAAAGATACGAGCAATACCGGAATACTTAAAGGATCTTCATCATGCTGCTTCAGATTTTATCACATTCTTTTTCTTAGTGGCATATGCGGTTGCTGCATCTCTTGCCCATTGCCCTTCTTCATGCGCTTTTCTCCTTGCCTCTAGCCTTTGCTTATTGCAGGGGCCGTTTCCTTTACCACCTGCCAGAACTCATCGAGTTTATTTCTCCAAAGTCGTAATGTTTTTTTCTTCATTCCATTTCAGTTTTTCATCAGGCAGTTTCCATGTCCAGCACTTTAATCTGTTTACAAGCGATCATGTTCACAAACTGCTGCCGCAGTTCATCGTTTGTTTTTCTTTTTATTTTCCATTTTTATACTTTGATCACTATTGGGACTTTCGCTATCTTTTGGACCAAACATCATCAGGCTTGGCCACCACCAGCGATTAATAGCATCCTGGCACATAGCTTTTTGTTCATCAGTTCCCCGGCTTAACACCAATAATGATTCAAATCCCCTGTCGTTGGTGAAAACTTTCTTCCTTACAGATTCGAACCATGGCTCTTGCATATGGGCCGCCAAAGTTCTGCAAAGCATTACCTGGTTTAAAATAGCTGCACCATCCACCAGCCAGCCAATGGCACCCATATCAGCCCATGTCAATGTGGGGTAATTGAATATGGAAGAATATTTCGCCTTACCACTATGCAAATCAGCGATCATTTCATCACGGGAACTGCCTAAGGTTTCCGCTGCAGAATAAAGATATAAGCCATGACCCGCTATCCTGTACCTTAGCGATAAAAAATTGCCTTTCGTTTTAATGAAGGAGCCCTGCTTATCCAATTACCTTCGAGTAGCATACCTACAACTTCGCTATGTGCATGCTGACTTATCTGCCTTAGAGTTTGTTTTGCGATAGGCATCTGGCATCAGTCCTTAGGCTCGATTTTAATTTCATTATCAATTTTATCCTGGAATATTTTTTCAAAATCCTGTACCAAAGCATAAAAAATATTTTAGACCGTAAAGATAATAAAAAAGCTAACAGTTGTTAGTATAGAGAATATATAAACCGACACTCCTGTTCAGTTGTTATAATATTAAGTAATACAATGTATGAACAAGAGCCGTTAGTTTTCAGAAGGCATTTAGTAAAAAAAGAGGCCGTTTGCACAACGGATTACACAAATAAGTATCATAGTTCTGAAACCGGCGGGTTTACTTCTGAATTCCCTTTCCAAACCGATGATGGCGCCAATTATAAATGCTGCGGAAACCTGGGCAGCTTCCTCAAAATAAACAGAGAGATTCATAGGCATAAATTTAGGCAATCGAATGTTAAATATCCTGAAATATTTTACATATTTTGTCCCGATAAAAATGAAATCATAAAAGCAATGAAATTATGTTACAGTATACTGCTGGCCTGTTCATTAAGCAGCTGCAAGATTAGTTGTACATCGGAGAACTTTGGATCGGAAGAGAAAACAAAACCTGTTACTTCAGCCGATAAAACAGCGCTAACCGGGGCCACTATAAAAAATGATATTGATCTGGAAGCAACCGGGGTAAAGATAAAAGAAGTGTACCTGCTTGATGCGAACAGGGAATTGCTGACAGAAAATGTAACCGGGATTGGAGAAAAAATTTACGTGGTTATAAAAACAGATACAGGCTGGGCAAAAGAGAACGGCAAATCATTCATTGGCGCTTCAGAAAGGATTTCAACAAAGTCGGGCAATGTTATAGTTGACGCCGAAGATATTTTCAAAGATTATGAAGTATCGGGTATTTCTGCTGTTGATGCCAGTGTAATAAGTCTTTCTGCGGTTATAACGCAAGCCGACACAGGAGTAGAAAACTTTGTAGTTCAATTCAGGGTATGGGACAAAAAAGGAAAAGGGAATATTAAAGGGAAATATAAGTTCAGGATCAGGAAATAGCTGTTAAATAATTAATGACATTTAAAATAGTCGAAAGGTTCTTTGCAATCATTACATTGATATAATGCTTTACAAGCGGTACTGCCAAATTCACTAATGAGTTTTGTATTGGTAGAATTACATAATGGGCATTCAACACCGTCAATGGCTATTAAAAATTTTTTATCGGGTGCAGCAATACCGTATTCTTTTAGTTTTCGTTTTCCTTCCTCACTCATCCAGTCAGTTGTCCATGCCGGCGACAGCACAGAAGTTATTTTAATATTGCTGTAACCGTTTTCAAGTAAAGCAAGCTTAATATTCATGGCGATCATATCCATGGCCGGGCAACCAGTATAAGTTGGGGTGATAATTACTTCAACTTCGTCACTATATATTTTCACATCCCTGATGATACCCAGGTCTGTTACTGTAAGCACCGGCACTTCGGGGTCACAAACTGTTTCCAGTATTTTCAAAACGGCCGATTTCTTTATGGTTGATGTGGTTACCATTCACTGTTTGGATAAGCCCTTTGCATATATTGAAGTTCGGTGAGAATATAACCCAATTGTTCGGTATGTAAACCATTTTTTCCGCCGCTTTGCATGAATATTTTTTCCGGAACGGGCAGTGTGGCTTCTTCAAAAACAGTTTTCACTTTTTCCTCCCAGGAACTTTTTAGAAGACTTTGATCAAGACCAGCAACATTTTCATATCCTGCCGGAATGAATAATTCACCGGTATAAAGCCACAGTTCGTCAATAGCTTTCAGCATGCGGTCACGGCTTTCTGCTGTTCCGTCGCCAAGCCGGACAACCCAATCGCTGCTCCAGCGAAGGTGGTAAGTAACTTCCTTGATTGCTTTTGCGGCAATGGCAGCTACCTGTTCATCTCTGCAATGCTGCAGGCTATCGTAAAGGAAAAACTGGTAAGTGCTGAAAAGGAATTGACGTAAAATGGTTTTACCCCAATCGCCGTTAGGTTGTTCAACCAATAAACAGTTTTTGAATTCTCTTTCCTTTCTCAGGTAGGCGAGTGTGTCTTCGGTAGCATTATCACCAAGCAAGGTTGCTGCATATTGATAAAAATTTCTTGCCTGCCCCAGCAGGTCGAGTGAGATATTGGTAATAGCGATGTCCTGTTCAAGTATGGGCCCATGGCCGCACCATTCAGCATTTCTTTGCGAAAGAATGAGGCTATTATCGGCGAGATGTAAAGTATAATTGATGAGGTCGTTTGTCATGGGGTTTGTTTACATGTGATTCACTTCATCAGGCAGCTGATAAAAAGTAGGATGACGATATACTTTATCATCGGCCGGGTCGTATAAACTTTCGGCCTCATCAGGGTTTGTGGCATGAATGTACTTACTCTCCACCACCCAGATACTGATGCCTTCCTGTCTTCTGGTATATACATCCCTTGCATTTTCGATGGCCATCGCTGCATCTGCTGCATGCAGGCTGCCCACGTGTTTATGATCCAGACCTTGTTTGCTGCGGATGAAGATCTCCCAAAGCGGCCATTCATGCTTGGGTGCAGAACCAATGCCTGCAGTGGATCCGGCTGTATTATCCTCGGGAATATCGCCGTAATAAAATTTTTTGATGAACAGGTTAAACATGGTTGATGTTGTTTATTGTTTTACTTCAATAGTATAGGTTGTAAACCTGGCGGAATCTTCCTTTGCTGTTTGCTCCGATAATAATTTATACAATCTTACTGAAGTCGTCCCCGGCTTCAGGGCTATTAACTCCAGTTCTTTACCTACACTGCCCCCCTGCATGTCAGGTGAGCTTTCATCATGAGTAATCACGTCCAGCAGTTTAACAATATCCATGCTGTCACTGATGTTGAAACGGGTTGAACCTTCATATGCACAACCCCGGCAAATGCTTTCATAGATCACCATTGTATCGGAGAGCCAGACCGTATTAATGCTATCCGCTCTTAAAGCGATCCTGGTGTCTTTTTCTTTTGTTTCTTTTTTGTCACTGTCATTGCAGGCTGAAAAAGATACGAGCAATACAGGAATACTTAAAAGGATCTTCATCATGCTGCTTCAGATTTGATCCTGTTCTTTTTCTTAGTGGCATATGCGGTTGCTGCATCTCTTACCCATTGCCCTTCTTCATGTGCTTTTCTCCTTGCCTCAAGTCTTTGCTTATTGCAGGGGCCGTTGCCTTTTACCACCTGCCAGAACTCATCCCAGTTTATTTCTCCAAAGTCGTAATGTTTTTTTTCTTCATTCCATTTCAGCTTTTCATCAGGCAGTTTCATACCCAGCACTTTTATCTGCTCGGCAATCATGTTCACAAACTGCTGCCGCAGTTCATCGTTTGTTTTTCTTTTTATTTTCCATTTTATACTTTGATCACTATTGGGACTTTCGCTATCTTTTGGACCAAACATCATCAGGCTTGGCCACCACCAGCGATTAATAGCATCCTGGCACATAGCTTTTTGTTCATCAGTTCCCCGGCTTAACACCAATAATGATTCAAATCCCTGTCGTTGGTGAAAACTTTCTTCCTTACAGATACGAACCATAGCTCTTGCATAAGGGCCATAAGAAGTACGGCATAACATTACCTGGTTTAAAATAGCTGCACCATCCACCAGCCAGCCAATAGCGCCCATATCAGCCCATGTCAATGTAGGGTAATTGAAAATGGAAGAATATTTCGCCTTACCACTATTCAAATCAGCGATCATTTCATCACGGGAACTGCCTAAGGTTTCAGCTGCAGAATAAAGGTATAAACCATGACCCGCTTCATCCTGAACCTTTGCGATGAGAATTGCCTTTCGTTTTAGTGAAGGTGCCCTGCTTATCCAGTTACCTTCGGGCAACATGCCCACTATTTCACTATGGGCATGCTGACTTATCTGCCTCAGGTTTGTTTTCCGGTAGGCATCTGGCATCCAGTCCCGGGGTTCGATCTTTATTTCGGCATCAATCTTATCCTGGAATATTTTTTCAAGGTCCTGTACTGGCATAAAAAAGGGTTTGACCATAAAGATAATAAAAAAACTAACAGTTGTTAGTATGGATGTAAAAAATCCGATGGGCCCCACGTTAAAGAAATACAGCATTCTCGTTTTCAGGATTTTCTAAAATAATACCGATTTGGTAAGGAGGAGAAAAAAAGTTGATTTTTAAAAAGCTAATGTTTAATTTGGGACTCCAATGCTAACCCCATAATTGCATAACCTCTAGCAATAGGACAGGTAATTCTTTTACCGATCTGCAGTACCTTCTGAAATATTTACCGGCTTCCTATGTCATACCGTTTGTAACAGGCATTTATTTGTTAAAAACAATTTATTTATATACCAAAACCCCCAATCATGAGCACAACTATTGAACGGTATGTCATCAGGCATATTTCAGGCACAAAAGCAAACCAGGTTGAAGAATTTGACTATTCCAAATCTGAATTATCCATTGGACGCACTTCGGGCAGCGATATTCAGTTTGATCCGGAGCAGGAAGTTATCGTAAGCCGGGAACATGGAAAGATAGTTAAAGTCAGTTCCGATCCCCCTAAGTTTTCAATTAACGATAATAACAGCCGCAATGGAATATTTGTAAATAAAATGCGGGTGAAAGGTTCCGCAACTTTAAACCCCGGTGATGAAGTACAATTAGGAAGCAATGGGCCGGTTTTTTCATTCGATATATATCCACGGCCGCAGGATATGATGATGCAGACCAAAGTAATGGATATTCCCACATCCATTAAGGCAACCACAGTTTCGGAAGTTGGACAGGCTGCTGTTACCGGCACAGAGGCAGCGGCAGCAAAGACAGGCCTGGGAAAGCAAACCGTAGAAAGAATGCTGGTGGCCGAACGTAAAAAATCTTACGGTACAATGGGTATAGTAATTGGTGTACTTGTGCTGGCCCTCGGTGTGTTGGGTTATGTGTTCAGGGACAATCTTTTTGGCAAAAAAGAAAAAATACCTGTAAGCGATGTAAAATCGCCGGAACAGATCGCTAAGGAAAATGAAGACAGGGTGGTTGCCATTGAATTTGGCTGGCAGTTAAGAGATGCTAATACAGATGCTGAACTATGGCATGAATATGCTGAAGTAAAAGATGCTTCGGGTTTATATAGATATGTTGCATTGTATTTTCAAAACTCATCAGGAGAAATTGAACCTTACCTGGTGACGAAAACAGAGCTCGATAAGCGCAGGGGAAGTGGTGTTCCACTTGGTTTTCCGGGTGCAAGCGGTTCAGGATTTATTGTTTCACCGGAAGGCTTTATTCTTACAAACCGCCATGTGGCTACCTGTTGGAATACCAGGTACTCATTTCCTGACTATGCATTTCCCGGAGCTATGGTAAAATGGGTAGGTGCAAAAGAAACGGTTGATTATGATGATGTGGTAACACCCGGAAGAATTTTTGATTATGTGCCTGCTAATGCTTCAATGGTTAATGGAAGGCCTGTAAGTTCAA
The DNA here is from genome assembly GCA_044222465.1 of Ferruginibacter sp. GTDB lineage: Bacteria > Bacteroidota > Bacteroidia > Chitinophagales > Chitinophagaceae > Ferruginibacter. Next base: position 13,408 of record JBGANE010000021.1, on the reverse strand, counting down.
ATGCGATAAAAGGAAGAAACACTTACCTTAATGTGATCTTCTCAAATACAACATTGCGTATTCCTGCCGCAGGAGATCCGCTGCCTTCAGAAAACCATGACGTGGCTCTCATTAAGATCAATTCGGTACCATCACTTTCAAAAGTTTCTATGAAAGATAATTATGCCGAAGTAAAACCAGGGCAGCAAGTTACAGTAATGGGTTTCCCTGGTGTGGCCCCTGAGCAATACGTTGTTAGAAAATCCAACGATGTTTTTAACCAGAAAAATAAAGTAACAACAGTTCCCACTCCAACAGTCACTACAGGTAATATTGGACGTATCATTCCGGCATCATCAGATAAAAATCTTACCTACAGCAGTTTTGGAGATGTTTACCAGCTTACGATCAATGCTACCGGTGCAGGAAACAGTGGGGGTCCCATGTTTGATGATAAAGGAAATGTGATTGGGATATTCTTTGCAGGTAAATCAGATGAAAGAGGTACGCAAATATCATTTGCTGTGCCTATTAAGTACGGACTGGAATTAATGGGTATTACTAAAGTAAATAAATAAGACTTACTAAAGGGTTTGCAATTAACCCGGTAAATGAGATATGACAGTGGACATATTACAGAATTAGCTGGTTACCGCCTGACCGATCGCATCGGGTCAGGCGGTATGGGAGATGTATATAAAGCATATAATGCCGCATTAAACCGTACCGCAGCCATTAAGATCCTTCACCAAAAGGAAATGGCCGACAGGTTCAGGAATGAAGCCTATATCCAGTCTTCTGTAAGTCACCCTAATATTGCATGTTTGTATGAATATCTTGTTTCTGGAGAAACAGCCTGTATCATCATGGAATATGTGGAGGGAGAATCTCTTGATGCATATCTCCGCAGGAGAGGAAAACTTTCGAATGAAGAGACTGAAAACATTGTAAAACAAATTGCTGCAGCGCTGGCATACCTGCACCAAAAGGAAATACTTCACCGGGATATTAAACCGCAAAATTTTAAAATACAGCAAAACGGGACAGTAACTATGCTGGATTTTGGTATTGCCAAAAACAAATACACCCCAAAGTTGACACAGCAGGGTTTTATTGTGGGCACCACAGAATATATGGCCCCTGAGCAGTTCCGGCAGCAGGTAGAAAAAAAATCCGACGTGTGGAGCCTGGGTGTTTTAACCTATGAACTGTTGACAGGTTATATGCCTTTTGATGCCAATAACCCTGTAACCATGAGGGCTAAAATTGAGAAAGGAGAATTTACCAAACCCAGGATATTGGTTCCGCAAGTATCTGACAAACTTAATTACATTATTGAAAAAAGCCTGCAGGTAAATACCGCCAATCGTGTTTCCGCTGCTGAGATAGAATCATTGTTCGCCGGTAAGACCAGGCAACAGCAAAAGCCTGTAATTGACCTGAAAAATATTTTTAATTTTAATCTAAAAAAGGCAGGCATTGTCACAGCAGCCGTTTTTTTAGTAATCATTGTCATTTACTTTGCAGCAAGTCCTGGGAAAAAAGATGACCCGGAAAATTTATCAGAGAGACTTGAACTGACAATAGATGTACCTAATACATCCGACGCATATATTGTTTTTCCTAATGGCGACCGTAAGAAACTGCCATATGCTATTTCGGGCAGGGAAGGAGAGAATTTTAAGTTTAGCCTGCAGGCAGAGGGTTATGTTTCAAGGGAAATAGAAGTGCCGATCACCAGCAGCCAGCGATCATATGAATATAATCTTGAAAAAATAAAAGAATGAATGATGGGTTGGATGAACATCTTTAGAAAAAAAAGCAAACCGCCTGTTTCTGAAAACAGCAATGAGTCTTATGAATCTGGTAATTTGCAGGTGGTCATATTATCCGACCTGGGTAATATCAGAACCAATAATGAAGACAGGGGAATGTATTATAAAGTTGCTGACGAAAATATTATTCGTGAAAAAGGGCAGATGCTCATCGTAGCTGATGGAATGGGGGGTCACCAGGCAGGAGAAGTGGCAAGCAAAATGGCAGCAGATATTATAAGCAGGGAATATTTTAATCAACCCGGTAATGGCAGCGTTGAAAAAAAACTGGCTAAAGTATTTGCACTTGCTAACAAAAATATTTTCGAGATGTCACGTTCCAATAAAGCATATAATGGAATGGGAACCACCTGTACCGTATTGGTTTTACTCGATCAAACAATTTATTATGCACAGGTAGGCGATAGCAGGGCCTACATTCAAAAGGGAGGTTCGATCCTGCAGATCACCGAAGATCATACTTATGTGCAGGAACTGGTAAAAAGCGGCGATATTACCGCAGAAGAAGCGGCTACACATCCTAAAAGAAATATTCTCACCAATGCAATGGGCACCAAACCTGATCTGAGAATTGATACGGGCAAGTGCAACCTGGCATTTGAAAATAACGATCGTCTTTTGCTTTGTTCCGATGGGCTCTATGATTATCTAAGTGACAAAGAATTGAACGATATCCTGAGCAAAAATTTATTAAAAGATGCTGCAGCATATATGGTGAACCAGGCTAAAATAAGAGGAGGACACGATAATATTACTGTTGTACTGGCAGAGAAAACAGGTATTCCAAAAGAAACAGAAAAGGATTTAAAATTAACCAGAGATGTAGATTTGCCTAAAATGACAAGGGACGCAGATCTGCCATCAGATATTTAATCTTACAAGCTATGATCGGAGAAAAAATACACAGTTATCATATAAATGCGCACCTGGGCCAGGGAGGTATGGGCAATGTTTACCGTGCCACCGATACAATGCTGGGCAGGGAAGTAGCGCTGAAAATGCTTCATCCGCAGCTTACCATGCAAACGCAGTTTTTGGAAAGGTTCAAAAAGGAAGCACGGGTACTTGCACAATTACTTCACCCCAATATAGCGGTCATTTATAATTTTATTGAGCAGCAGGGAAACCACTTTATGGTAATGGAATATGTAGAAGGGGCGAGCCTTGACGATCTGTTAAAGAAGTATGGCACACTACCCCCGGAATTTATTGTACCTGTTTTTATCCAGGCATTGGAAGGTTTACAACATGCACACAGGAAAAATATTTTTCATCGTGATATAAAACCGTCTAACATCATGCTCACACCAGATGGTACTGTAAAGCTGATGGATTTTGGTATTGCCAAAGTTGCCGGCGAGCAAAAAATGACGCAGGTAAATAAAATTGTAGGTACCGTTGAATTTATGGCCCCGGAACTCATACAAGGAAAAGATGCCTCTGCTGCTTCCGATATTTATGCAATGGGCGTTACTTTATATGAACTGACTTCAGGGAAGCTTCCATTTGAAAGCGATACGGATTTTAACCTGATGCAGTCTATTTTAAAAAAGAAGCCCATTACACCCGATAAGCTAAACGCTTCGATTCCCAGAGCATTGGCTGATATTATAATGAAAGCATTGGATAAAAACCCCGAACATCGCTTTGCAGATGCAAGAGCTTTTCAACATGCGTTGGTTAATGCTTTTCCATATTTCAGGGAAATTAATCTGGCTGCACTCAAACCGGCTATTGCAGGTAGCGGACTTGCCCAAACCGCAGGAGCAATCACACAACCCAATAAAGACCTGATGACAGCAGTAGCGATGGAGACAAGGGTAGAAACCTGGGCAAACCCAAATTCTTTTTTAGAAAAAGCGAAGCAAAATATTTTAAGAAACAAGAAATGGTATTTGATAGCTGCGGCTTTTCTCTTCTTACTTCTTGTTACCGTAGGTATAGTGAACAGGAATAAGGATACAGAACTGGCTCAGGGAGATACTTTAAAGACTGGTAGTGAAAATATTGTCAGCGCCAATACACCTAACAAAACTGACCTTGAACAACCGCAAGTTGTTAATGTGCCACCACCGCCTGAAAGGGATGATCAGAAAAAAATATCAGATATCAAATCTGAGCCAGATAGATCTAAAGAAAATAAGGTGGAAAGAAAACAACCTGAACAAAAGACTGAAGAGGAAAGTGTAAAGACCAAGGAATCACTAGTAGAAACCCCGGCTGAAAAGCAGGTAGAGAAAAAAGATGTTTATGTTGCCACGAAAGTAGAAGTAGAGCTTTATTTGCGTGACGACCTGGGCGATTCCCCCGAGAGAAAAGATATTCCGGTTACTTTTTCTGTGCGAAACCGGGTGATATACAGTGGGGTTACCATTATTCAGCAAGGAGCTATAGCAACAGGCACAATAAAACTGGGTAAAGTGCAAACCGATGTAGATATTAATTCTGTGACAGCAGCAAATGGACAGCAAATACAAATTAAAGCGGCTCGGGGGCATGGTAAGCGAAATACAATTACATCTGACCGGAGTTATACAGCTATAATACCACCTGGGACAAGGATAAATTTCTGAAAAAGAATAGCTATTTAATATCAAAGTCTATCATCACTTTTTCCGTTTTTGGATGAGATTGACAGGTAAGAATAAATCCCTGCTCCACTTCATCCTGTTCTAATCCCCAGTTCACGTCCATCTCCACTTCACCTTCTAATAGTTTTGCCTTACAAGTGCAACAAACACCTCCTTTGCAGGCAAAGGGCAGGTCGGCACCTTGCTTCAGGGCGGCATCTAAGATGCAATCGCTGCTAAAACCCAGATCAAAGTCAAAGCTTCTGCCATCAAGTTTAACGGTTATTCTGCTCTTAGGCCCGGCACTATTTTCAGCTTGTGGTTTGCGTATTGAGGCTTTTTTCTGCCCTGGTGTGGTAAACAACTCAAAATGAATTTTCTTTTTATCAATACCCTGTTGTTCCAAAAAATCTTTCACACAAAAGATCATTTCCTCAGGGCCGCAAATAAAAAAATCATCCGTGCTTTTATAATCAACCAGTTTATTTAATTCAATCAGTTTATCGCTGTTTATTCTTCCCGAATTGATTGGTGCATCTGTTTTTTCCCGGCTAAGTACATTAATGAAATTAAAACGATTCAGGTACCTGTTCTTTAAGCCTTCAAGTTCTTCAAAAAAAATAATTGAGCTCCGTCCTTTGTTGCCAAATACAAGTGTAAAGGAACTTTTGGGCTCGGTTTGTAAAGTGGTTTTAATTATGGATATAACCGGTGTGATACCGCTACCCGCTGCAAAGGCAAGATATTTTTTGCAATTAGCTGGTTCAAGATGGGTATTAAATTTCCCGGTTGGGGGGAGAATATCCAGCTCATCACCTGCTTTTAGTTCGGCATTTGCATAAGCAGAGAATTTTCCTCCATCAACTTTTTTTACAGCAATTCTTAATTCATTTTCATGAGGCGCCGAACAAATGGAATAGGAACGGCGAATATCATCATCTCCAATCTTTTTTTTGACCGTTATATTTTGTCCCTGGGCAAATTCAAAGTCTTTCTTTAATTCAGCCGGAACCGAGAATGCAATGGAAACACAATCCGGCGTTTCCTGACGTACCTCTTTAACTTTTAGCTTATGAAAATGAACAGCCATAAAAATTATTTTAATATACCTTTTAATAAATGATTCACCATATCGTCTTCCAAAACCCGGGTGTCAACATTTTGTTTATGTCGTTGCCAAAACTCAAGCCCCCGTACTGCCGATAAGATGGTCAAAACAGAAACATAAGGATTAATGGTTTTGAATTCCTTTGTTTTTATACCCGCCTCCATTAACGCCACCAGTCTTTTTTCATAGCTTCTACGCTGACTAAGGAAATTGCTCAAATAAGGCTCCTTTAAATGTTTCCATTCGTGATTGGCTACAAAGACCTCGTCAAAATTATTCAGCATCATCTGTATATGAAACCGGATTATATTTTCAATTTTTGTAACAATATTTACCGGGGCATTTTCAGTTACATCCAATTGCATCGTAAAATCATTAGCTACTTTAAAACAAATAGCTTGCAATAATTCCCCTTTTGAGCCGATATGATTATAAAGACTAGGCGCTTCAACACCCACAGACTCAGCTAATTCTCTCATTGAGGAGGAAGAATATCCCTTTACTTTAAAAAGGGATGAAGCCTTTTGTGTGATCACATCTTTCTTAGTGGCATTTTTGCCTGGCTTAATCTTTGCCATTCAGGCTTTTTTGTAAAACTAACACTTATTAGTTTTTCTAATGCTTTTTTCAAAAATTTTACTTTTTTAGTTCAAAGAAAATAATCTGATAATCCTATAGAAATGGCAGAAATTGGCCTGTTTGAGTGAAAAAAATCTCAAAAATCTGCTGAAATCATAAAAAAATTCGCAGAAATGGAAATAAAAAAAGACAGTAATGGGCAAGCGTAGAAAAATAAATTATGATAATATTAAAAATAGACTAATTTTACAGCCTGCACGGTTATCTAAATCTCTCCAATCTTATCAAAAACCCTTCTGGAATATCATTTATGGTAGGCCTCCTTTTTATATTACAGCCTTATTAATTAACACTAATTCTATTTAAAAAATATTCATAACTATTTTCTTGTGGTTTCAGAGGTAAGCAAGGCCGGAGATTTTTATCTCTGGCCATCTCTTTTTTTAAGGCTTCCTCCTAGTTTATCTATAAAAACACTACAATTGCCATTACACACCTCTATTGGCAAATTCAATTATTTTTCTTTGGCAAGTCTGTTGAAAAATTCACTGAATCAGCCGAAACTTATTTGGTAAAAATACAGGCTGGCATGACGATTGTAAGTTATAAAGAGCTAAATCAATAAAACTATGATCCAAATAATTACAAATCCCGTTATCCTTTTTGCAATGCCAGGAGGAGGAGAGTTGATACTTATTGTGCTCGCCATATTATTACTTTTTGGCGGCAAAAAAATACCGGAATTAATGAGAGGTATCGGTAAAGGGGTAAGGGAATTTAAGGATGCTAAGGAAAATGTAAGTAGTGAATTAGACATGAACCTCAATAAAAAAGATAGAATTAAATAGATCTGCACAAACCGTCGCCTGCCAAATCGAGTAAAAAAGGTAAGACTGCGTCAAAAAAAATGACAAAGAAGCTACAATTGCCGGGCAACCCGAATTCCTTTTAAGCCGTTATTTGCAATACCCGGGGGTGTGAGTTTTTGAACGAAAACTCATTCTCATTACGGGCGGCTGAATAAAAATCATCAAACATCTATGGAGCAATCTGTAATTTTTGAAAAGCTTACTGCTATATTCAGAACAACATTCAATGATGAAACCATTGAGGTAAACAGGGAATTATCAGCTGATAAGGTTGCCAACTGGGATTCATTATCACATATGCTGATGATTGGGGAAGTGGAAAACGCTTTTTCGGTAAAATTCAAACTCAGAGAATTGGGCAAACTAGATAATGTTGGCCAGTTGGTTGACCTGATAAACGCAAAGCTGTCAGCGTAGCAACGATAAAATCTATTCAACCACTATATTCAAAAAATCAATTAATGGTTTCATTGCCTTAAATGTTTTAGCCACTTCATTTACAAAATTTTTACCCTGCACATCGGTATCAGTAAAAGATCTCGTCACAATAAAACTTTTCCTTTTTATATATTCAATAGCGGGGTTGGTCACTTCGTAACCTTTAGGAGGCCTTGTCAAAGCATCACCAGTAATTCCTTCGGGAAAAATAGTTTTAAATGTTTTGTTTTCAACTATTTTCTTCCAGTCATCAAAACTATAATCAATTTCCTGGCGTATGCCGGCAAGTATGGCCGGCTCAGGCATCCAAATACCGCCTGCAACAAAACTTTTACCGGGCTCAATATGTAAGTAATATCCCGAGCCCAGGCCTTTTTTACCATCTTTATTAAAATAGGCGGCCATGTTGTTTTTATAAGGCGCTTTGTTTTTGCTGAACCTGACATCCCTGTTTATCCTGAAGGTGCAGTTCTTTGCTTCCAATCTGCCTATGGGTTTGTCGAATGTTGAAATAGCTTTAATAACCAGTCCCACCATGGAAAGAAAATCAGCTTTTGTTGATTCAAACTGATTTCGATGCGACTCAAACCAGGGCTTATTGTTATTCTTTTTTAGATCTTTCAGAAATTTTAATGAAGATGATTGAAGCATAGGCCATTTTTTTGAAGAAACGAATGTACATAAAATAAAAAGGGAATTGCTTTAGCAATTCCCCAATACTAATTTCCTTATACCGGCTATTTTATTCGCCCCCAGTTTTCACCGCTTTTTATGCGGTATAAAGTCATTTCGCTTACTTTGTATTTTGCGGCCAGTTGTTTGTAAGTTATTGTTCGCTTTGGATTGTTTATAATGTCTTTGATGGTTTTCACCTGCGTGGCATTAAGTTTTAACCCTTCTGTCCGGTTAGCCTGTCTTTTTTTATAGGCGATCTTTTCCGGGCTGTTTTGCTGGTGGGAGCTTACGATATCTAATGTAGCCCATCTTAAATTTTTAAAATGATTGTCTTTTTTTTTGTGATTGACATGGATCACATATTTATGTTTGGGAGAAGGTTTTTTACAAAACAACTTTGCCACTTCACGGTGAATATAAATAGTGCCATTCCCATTTTCAATATGAAGGTTTAACGTTCGGTAGCCGGAGGTCAATGAACCGCTCAATAATTTTCCATCCGTTTCAATGTTGTCACTAAAACTGGCAGCCCTGCCGTGAGATGAAACTGCATATTTTTTTCGGAGTTGTTTATGGCCACTGAAGAGGATCTGTTTCCAGACCTCGCTGGAGTTTTTTTTAATCATAAAAGTATGATTTAAAAAGTGATGCCGGGCCAGCCACCTGCCCGTATGTTTTTTAAAAAAGGCTTTCTCTATAAATATAATATTTTTTTTGCTAGTTGGGTATCATTTTTAAGAATTCTTCTTCACTGATGATCTTTACAGAAGCCAGCTTTTTAGCCTTCTCCAGCTTGCTTCCGGCATCCTCACCAACCACCAGGTAATTAAGTTTACTGCTTACTCCGCCAATGATTTTACCCCCGTTTTTCTCCACCATAGCTTCAGCTTCACTTCTTTTTAAACGGGACAAAGTTCCGGTAAATAAAAAGGTCTGCCCGGCAAGGTTACCATCTGTTACCAGGCCCTTCTTCTCATTTTTTAATTGCACTCCAAGATTTTCTAATTGCTGTAACAATTGCAGATTTCCCTTGTTATGAAAAAACTCATACACCGTTTTGGCCACTTTAACACCAACATCTTCCAGCTCCTGCAACTGTTCTTCCGAAAAATCAGCGAATTGCAACAAGTGATCCACTGCATTCGCCAGTGTTTTAGCTGTAGTTTCACCAACATAGCGAATGCCTAATGCATAAATAATGCGGTGCAAAGGTTGTTTCTTTGACTCCTCAATAGCCTGTTGTAGTTTGGTTATTGATTTTTCGCCGAAGCCATCCAGTTTTCTTATTTCATCATATGGTAGTGTGTACACTTCCGGAATGGTCTTTAATAACCCAAGCTCATAAAATTTGCGAACATTGGCTTCACCAAAACTGCGGATGTCCATGGCATCCTTGCTTACAAAATGAATGATACCTTCCACGATCTGGGCGGGACAGTTGATATTGATACAACGCCACACGGCTTCATCTTCAGGCTTGTACAATTCACTTTTACATACCGGGCAATGTGCCGGGAATTTTATCTTCTTCTCATTTCCTTTTCTTAACTCGGCAAAGGATTTTACAACCTGTGGTATCACATCACCACTGCGTTCAATTAAAATAGTATCGCCAAGTTTCAGGTCTTTCTCTTTGATATAATCTTCGTTATGGATAGAGATGCTGCTGACCGTAACGCCACCAACCTGAACAGGCTCTATCTTGGCAACCGGTGTAACAGCCCCGGTTCTGCCTACCTGGAATTCTACCGAAAGTAATTTACTGGTACCCTGCCTTGCTTTAAACTTATAAGCAATAGCCCAGCGGGGATGATGCGATGTCATTCCTAATTTATCCTGCAGTTTTAGGTCGTTCACTTTTATTACCATGCCATCAATTTCATATCCGAGGTTATCTCTTTCTTTTTCAAAGTCATGCACATGTTTTATTACTGCATCAATACCCTGCAATACTTTCATCTCTTTTTTAGGACTACGGAATCCCACATTCCATAACATCTCGAGCATACCGGAATGGGTTTGGGGGGCAGAATTTTTTTTAGCAGTTGATAAATAACTTACATGGTAAATAAAAGCTTCCAGGTTTCTCCGGCTTACCTCTGCAGTATCTTTGATCCTTAACGAACCGGCGGCAGCATTTCGGGGATTGGCAAGCGGCGGAATACCTTCTTCTATAAGGGCATCATTGTATGTTTTGAAATTATTTTTGTTCATCAACACCTCTCCCCGTATCTCAACCTGTTCAATACCATATTCACTGAATTTTGCAGAAAGCGGCACCGACCTGATCTGTTTTATGTTCATGGTGATCTCATCACCAATTTCTCCATCGCCTCTGGTAGCGCCACGGTTCAGCATATCATGTTCATAAATAAGAGAGATGCTTGCCCCGTCAAATTTTGGCTCAACACAATATTCAATTTTACTTAAGCCTGATAACTCCCCCGCCTTCCGGTCAAAATCAACCAGGTCTTCGGCGTTGTATGAATTTTCTAAAGAGAGCATGGGAACCAGGTGTTGAACTTTAGGAAAATCTTTTATCAATCCCTTACCAACTCTTTGTGTAGGTGAATCTATAGTGACGGACTTCGGGTTTTCTTTTTCATACTGTTCCAGTAATTTGTATAGCGAATCATATTCAAAATCGCTGATCAATGGATCATTCTGAACATAGTAACGATATTCATGAAAACGAAGGAGGTTACGAAGGGCCTCAACCTTGCCGTTCATTTTTTTGGAGGCAAGCCATTGTGCAGTTTCTTTTTGTAATTGTTTTGTCTGTTCTGCTGTGTACATAAAATAAATATCAGGCTAAAGATAAAAATTAATTCAAACCCGGCAGCAGCACACGGTCAAAGCTGTTTCAGTTGCATGAGGTGTTTCTGCAACACAATTTTCAGCTGCCTTTTTACGATAGAACCCATGCTGAGGCATTTGGAAAAATAATGGGTGTTGAAGTGTGCGTTCAATTCATCTTTCAGCATTTTAATCTTGTAGCTGTCGGATATCTCATCTTTATTCATGATGTTAAGCAGCTCCATCAGTTGTTTGCGGCTGGCAAATACACGATGCGCCATGGCAGTGCGTTCTTCGGCCTGGTACTGTTCTATCACTTCGGGGCTTAATGTTTTCAATACAAGCTCCACATATTCATAATTCTCTTTGTAAAACTGCGGCAGGTATAAATTTTTCTTTCCTTCGTAACACTGCTGGTCAAAATCTATGGAACGCATACGATACTGATAGTCCTCAATATCGGGGGTTATATCAATTACAAAATTATAACTACGCATATCTCCCAGCAACCGGGCAAAGCACCGCTCATTGAATTTTACAAACTCCTTTGCAATGCGTATCTTATTTGTTTCGGGTTCGTTCAGGTATTCATCCAGAAAGACATCACCGGGGATACCGGGTATATGTTCCTCCACCAGTGTGTTTTTGTGATAGAGGAAAGTAATACGGTTCGGGCTTAGCAGGTGCTCCAGTTCCAGGCCGTAAATACGGGAGGCATCTGAAGCCTTAATATAGTAATGATCGTAGTTGTCGTTTATTCGGTTGATGATGCGGATACGAAAGGGCATACTGTTGCCAAACTCACAAAAATCTATCCGTTCCACATCAAGGTGTTTGCTAAAACTCATATTGCCTTCGGTTTTTAAAGCAGCATAGGTTTTTACCAGCCCTTCTTTTAAGAACTCCATTTCTTTCAGGTCATACACAGCGGTTTCCCAATGGGTGAGTTTCCCTTTTTTGTTTCTTAATGCAGTGGTATGCCTGTAATTCAGCAGGTCTTTATAAGCGACGGGTAATTCAATATCCCTTCCATACTGGTGCAGGTATTTCTGTAACCGGTCATTCACCGGGAACAGGTCCTTTTTCATCAATGGCTTATCCAGCTCATTGTTTACTTTGGCATTGGCTATCTTGTCGAACTGCATAGTGTAAAGATAGGCCGAAATCTGGTTGACCTCACCCAAACCCTCTCCAAAGGAGAGGGCCTTAGAACCTGTTATTACAGGGGTTTACACAATTTTGGCATGTTTAATAAAGAGTGCCTGAGTAAGAGCATTTATCCTATTTTTGAAAATCAATCTACTGTTATGACTTTTAAAAACACCTGCACCCGGAAGCAATTTTTCATTTTTCATTTTTCATTTTTCATTATCCTCCTCTCTTCCTGTAAGTTTCGCCAAAAGGCCGACATGATCATTCATCATGCAAAAATTTATACTGTTGATGAAAAATTTTCAGTTGCCGAAGCCATGGCTTTACGGGATGGAAAAATTATGGCTATTGGAAAGAATGACGAGATACTTAAAGCGTATGAATCTGATGTGATAGAAGATGCAAAGGGAAAAACAGTTTTTCCGGGTTTTATAGATGCACATGCACATTTTGTGGGTTATGGGCAGAGTTTACAAAGAGTAAATCTTGTTGGTACAGAAAGTTGGGAGGAGGTTGTTAACCGCTGCAGCGACTTTGCAAAAGGATTAACAGCAGGGCAATGGTTAACCGGAAGAGGATGGGATCAGAACGACTGGACAGTAAAAGACCTGCCTGCCGGCAGGCAGGATTTCCCCGATAATACAAAACTGAATGAATTATTTCCTGACAGGCCTTTGCTGATAACAAGGATTGACGGGCATGCAGCCATTGCCAATCAAAAAGCATTGGACATAGCGGGCATAAAACCCGGTTACACCTTAACGGGTGGAGAAGTTGAAGTAAAGAATGGAAAACTTACAGGGATATTGGTGGACAATGCAGTTGACCTGGTTTCCTCAAAAATACCCGGCCCCGATGATGCACAGGCGAAAACTTCTATGATGCTTGCACAGGCAAATTGTTTTGCAACAGGCCTCACATCCGTACATGATTGCGGACTGGATTATAGCGATGCAGAAAAAATAAAAAAATTACAGGAGTCGGGTGATCTGAAAATGCGGATGTACATCATGCTGAGCGACAGCAGAAATAATTTTGACCAGGCATTTGCAAAAGGAAAAATAAAAACAGATCGGTTAACCGTTTGTGGATTTAAAGTATATGCCGATGGAGCCCTGGGTTCAAGAGGGGCCTGCTTGCTGCAGCCATATAGTGATAAGCCGGACTGGCCGGGTTTTTTACTCAGCCCTCAATCGCATTTTGATTCAGTAGCCAATATCATTTATAAAAACGGGTGGCAGATGTGTACACACGCCATCGGCGATAGCGGCAACAGAACGATACTGAATATCTATGCTAAATATTTGAAAGGAAAAAATGACCTGCGCTGGCGTATTGAACATGCACAGGTAGTAAATCAAAACGATTTTAAATTATTTGGTGAGTATAACATTATTCCGTCGGTAC
>JBGANE010000020.1:0-45815 GCA_044222465.1 Ferruginibacter sp. | reverse complement strand
AGCTTGTTAAGCGCTTTCATCCCACGCAGGAAACCGGCTTCGCCGAATACATGTTTAAAGCTTGATATCACGGCAGGCACACCGGCAGCCACATCCTTCACCGGGCCTATGGTGAGCCCGGTAAACTTTTCAGGATTTTCTGCAGCCGGTATATCGTTATTCTCTTCGCTCAAGTTTTAAGGGTTTTGTTGGGGTTCTCATAATTGTCGCTTTGGTCTTCGATGGTTTCGTCAAGGCAAACAAAATCTTTTTCAAGTAAGAGGTATAAAGACCCGTTCTCCGCAACCGGCATCCGGGCATTAAAGCCCACTACTTCATTCACGGGCCAGTCCTTTAATAATGATCTGGAAACGTACAAGGTTATTTTATAAGCATCAAGTGATGCAGATAATTCATTCCCATTCTCCACGCTTTGTACGGCGTAAACAAATTTATTGTTTATAAACCGGGTTTGTTCCTCCAGGTAACCGGTATTTGCCAATGTGCTTACTTCTGTTTTTGTGAGCCGTATTCTTATGGAATTTGCTTTGATACGTAGTTTCATAATAATTATTTCTTCTTTGTGTCCTTTGTGAAAAACCCTTTGTGATCTTCGTGGTTAAATTTTACCACAATGGTCACTAAGTAATACACGAATAGCACAAAGGGTTTATACCGAATTTATTCTTTCTTTACCTGAATAAATATTAAACCGGTTGTTTTTTAAAAAACCGATCAGTGTAATGCCTGTTTCTTTTGCCAGCTGCACAGCAAGGCTTGATGGCGCCCCCACAGCAGCAATGATCTTTATGCCGGCCATAACGGCTTTTTGAACCAGCTCAAAACTTGCACGGCCGCTCAATAACAAAATACAATGGGTGAGTGGCAGTTGTTCTTTCATCAGCGCTGCACCAATGATCTTGTCCAGGGCATTGTGCCTTCCTACATCTTCCCTAAGCATGATAAAGTTACCACTAAGGTCAAATAAAGCGCTGGCGTGGATACCGCCTGTATCTTCAAACACAACCTGTTGCTTTTTTAACTCATCCTGCAAAGGATAAAGCACAGTCGCTGGAATGGAGACACTCTCTTTTTCGTTAGAATATGGAGAAACGGTTATGATAGCTTCAATGCTTGCTTTACCGCAGATGCCACAACTGGATGTACTGTAAAAATTCCTTGCTGTATTTGTAAGAACAGGTACTATATTCTCCTGCAAAGTGATCAATACCCGGTTCTCATCAGACGAAGCTTGTTTTATTCCCTGTATGGCCGCTGCATTATTTATTATTCCTTCTGTAAATAAAAATCCGGCTGCCAGTTCCTCATCATTACCGGGGGTACGCATGGTAACCGCTATATTTTTTTGCATGCGGCCGGTAGCAGTACTGTATGCCATTTGAATTTCCAGCGGTTCTTCTACGGCAACCCTGTCTTCTTTTTCCGATATTTTACCGGCGTTTATCTTTTGTATGCTGATATGTTCAATCGCAACATTTTTCATTGACTAAATTTATTAAAAGAAATCGTGGCCCGGGCTCACCAGTTGTGCAGATACCATTGCAAAATCTTCCCGGGTATCAATACTGATCATGCCACTTTTATCAACAGGATAAAATTTTACGGCATTACTGTTCTTTAAAAATTCCTGCAGGGAATATTGTTTTGCCTTAAACATTTTTTCCAGGGAAGTAAAACAATTGAAGGGATACCAGGCCAGAATGGGTTCATATATATATTCCTGTTCATTATAAAAACTTACCGGCAAGTTTCCTTTGCAATAGTTTAAAAAACTCCGGATTGAAGCGCTTGTTAAAAAAGGATAATCACAACCAACCAGTAAAATATTTTTTTTCGGAAAGCTGGTAAATGCGGTGAGCAATATTGACATCGGGCCAATACCCGGGCAGGAAGGATGGTCTGTTATAAGTTCATACCCCTTTTCAATGCCAGCCGACTGCTTTTCATTGCAGGAAATAAAGACCTTTTCACAAAAAGGCTCCAGCATTCCATATACATGATAACGCTGGGGTTTGTTATAGTAAGAGATCAGGCTTTTATCTGATCCCATGCGGCTGCTTTGTCCGCCACAAGCGATCAATCCATATGTACCGGGGAGAATATGATCTTTTTGTTCAGTCATTTTATCAAACCAGGTTTTACCACACGGGATGCCAGTTATATCCTTTCAACTGGTACTGGGTAAGTACGGTCTGTGCTGTCAGCGAAATTTTCATATCAGGTAAAAGTTCTTCTTTCTTTACATCAAGGTAAGCCATTGCCTGTCCGCAGACGATGAATTTGGCGCCGAACTTTTTCAGGTCATCAATGATCTTGATATTTGGGTTGTCGATCTTATACTTTTTCTGAAATGCTTCATTGTTTTTAAGTGCATGCAATACTCCTGCATGTGCTACAATTACAGGTATTATTCTCTTGGCTGGTATCCCCGACGCAATATGCAGGTTAATGACCCGTGCTATTTCGGCCAGGCCAAAGTTGACATCTTTAATGATGGAATCGGGATTATTGCCGGTGAGCTCAAACAATATTTTATAATCAATATTGGGGTCAGGAATTTCGTTGGCATCAGCCACAGGAACTACGCCGCTTCCACTGCCTGCGTTCAAAAGCGGGTAGATGAATCTTGCCTCAAGCCGGTCATTTTTTTCTTTGTCTGTAAATTCTTTATCTATTCTTACCGAGTCGGCGTGAATGGCTGCACGGATGGCACTATCCTTTTGCATTTTACGTACAGCAAGTATGCTGTCAAGCTTATTTATTTGTGCAGGTAGCGTATAAAATACCATTACTGCAAGCAGGAGCATGAATAATTTCCTCATAAGTGTAGTTTGATTTAAAAAGGAAGATACGTGAAATTTGAAACACAAAGACACGAAGTAACACAAAGTACTCCCGGTAAAATTCCTGCTGCCTGCGACAGGCAGGTTTGTGCCTTCGTGGTTTTATTTGCATTATTTTTAAACCGGGCCACTGCATAAATCCTTTTCAACTGATTTTAACAAAGTTTGGTAAAGTTGTTGGTATGGTAGCAGAAACAAGAGCCAATGCCTAAATCCATCCTGCCAATAACAGCTTTACTGATAATGACCGTGTTAAACAGTTGCAGTAAAAAAGTTCATCCTTCGGAAACAGCTGCCGCTGAAACCAAAACAGTTAAGCGAACTACCGTTAAAACGGCGGTGCCTAAAGTAATTATCGTAAATGATAAATACGCCAAAAGGAGTGTGGACGGCAGGTATTATTACGACCTGGAGGGCCACCGGTACTGGCGCAACAACAGGGATGGAAAGTATTACTTATTCCACAAATCAATGTTTGATAATGAAGATTTTAAAAGCCCGGTAAAACAATAGGCTTTTACATTATTCAATAGGTAGAGTAAAATGTCTAATGAAACTTTGGCTTCTATAATTATTATACCCCAACCAGAATTGTGATTTCTGTCTCACTTGCTCTATTGTTCATACTCCTTCAACTTTCTTGTAAAAAGACGGATATTCTTTCTAATGAAAAAGAAAGTACGAATGAAAATAAAACCGAATACAAAGCTGAGCAATTCTTTGAACTGCCGGCAAATGCATCCAGCGCTTTACAAAGGGTTGCCCGGGAACTGGAAAAACAAAATAAGACCAATGAGTTTGTAAAACAGTTTATTTCCAAAGAAGGGTTCCCCATCTGGAATAAAGCAAGTATGTATATAAAAACAAAAGGGATAAAGAATAACCCAACGGCAGGTTTTGACCCTGGTGGGCTGAGCGATACAACAGTATTGATACCGCTTGTGTGGAATGCTGAAAAGTATGTACACGGTTTTATTTGGGCTAATGTTAGAGATTCTGTTACTTTAAAAATTTTCCGGCAAAATGATTATGTAAATTTCCCATTTCAAACATCTCAAACCCCTACCAGTACTACCAGTGCTGAAAACTTTGCTTTACGAATGATGCTTATGGATAAAGAAGTGTTTGGATCCACCGAATTTGAAATAAAAGATAAACGACTGTTTAATTACAGTACTATTTACAGCGACACGGCTACTGCCAAAAGGTTTATAAGATTCGATAGTTCTGCGGCGCATAGTTTTCAATCTACTGGTCCAACGGTTGATAATATCATGCAACTCGTATGTGTTACTATAACAACGCAAACTACCACTATTAATAATCATTGTCCTTACTTACCAGGGCAATGCTCTGGGCCAAACGGGGCATGTGATAATTGTGCCGCTATTTGTGCAAATGTAAGCACAACTTACAGTACCATTTACCATTGTGAAATTTGGAATGAAGAAGAAGGCGAAGGCTGGCCTTCTATGCCTGGGGGAGGAGGCACCGGTGGTGGAGGTAATCCAACAGGGGGAGGCGGTCAACCGCCTTGTGGATCTTTTGGCGCTAATATGGTAGAAGGAGTTGTGCCTATTAACTGTGAGGCAGGGCCTGGAGGTAATCCATGGCCTCCTGCACCTACACAAGAACAATTAGATTTGCAATGGATGATAAATAATGTAGGCGACAGTACAAATAACCCTTGTATAACAAACGTAATAAGCACCTTAAAAACGATAAATGCTAAATTACCACGCATTATCAGAGATTTTTTTGGAACTAATCCTTCATTTAAAATAAAATTGAGTACTTATTATTCAAATCAAGCTTCTTGCACAGGAACCAACAGTTGTGAACCTGAAGGAGGGTATACGAATCCTATTCCCTCTAATAATACATATACAACTTATATTAATAATTATTATGCTAATGCTACTGATTTAGCACTGGTAACTACAATTATTCATGAGGCCTTACATGCCCAACTTATACAATGGCTAAGAGAAGCAGTAATACATGGTGACACTGCCAGACAGCATCAATTAGCAGCATTATATGGCTCAGTTTTACACCAGATTTCTTAAATCTTGGAAGTGTATATAACACCGCAATCCAAGAGACAACACAACATGATGCAATCGCATCGACGTATAAGTCAATCATTGCCCAAGCTGTACGAACTTTTGCGCAAAGTAAAAATATTAACTTAAGCATTGCCAATAGTGAAAGATTAGCCTGGTCAGGATTAAATAATACAACAGCATTTAGAAAATTATCACTTACAAACCAAACATATATTACAAATATGATAAATGCAGAAAAAGATCCTTATGGTTTTACAATCAATGGGACTAATGGAAATCTAATGAATCTCCATTTGGGCATCCTTGTAATTAACCAATTTTAAATAGAAAATAGACATGAAAAAAAAAATATAATGATGTTAATAAATGCATTTATTGTAACAACCATGTTGTTTGGTCAAAAACCTAATAGACAATCATTATTAAATAATGGACTTTATAAACACTACGAATTTTTAGGAAATGAAATAAAAACAATTGGGTATTACTACTTTGAAAAAAATAATCAGTATAAATACTTTGGAGATGCAAAGTATAATCAAATTGGGAAATTTGGAAATTATTATGCTTATAGTATTGGCACTTGGAAAAATTGATAAGGATGGGGTTCTAATAATCAGTGATAAAATAAATAAGACTGATAACCGAGATATTTTAAAAATGGCAGATTCCATTTGCTACAATGCATCTTATCAGATGCCTTATGACAGTACTTTTTTTAATATTCAAGTGCTTGATGAAAATGCGGCCCCATTGAGTAGAGAACTAATTGAAATAAAAGGTTATGCAAATAAACTTTTGGAAAGTGTTGAATTAGGTAGAGTTAGAATTAATTTTCAAACTTATTCAAACAATACTAAAAATGAGAATCTGATATATTTTTTCGGGAATGAACCATATTATAAAACAATAATACCTATACTATTGCAATATAATTATCATGAAATTAAAGTTTTCTTAAAAAATCCTGAGAATGGGTTTTTACCTACTGAATTTATTCAAAAAAATTGGAGAGATAGGATATTGAAGATTAATCAGGATACATTAAAAGTTGGCAAATATTCTTATTTTACGAAAGTGTCTCCAAAAGAAGTTGTATCTTTTTATAGAGGAAATTGAAAAAGAAAATACCTATTTTAAATCAGACTTTATTCAGATAAAGCGAGCTTTTACTTTTAAAGAATAACCTCTCAAATTTTATTCCCCTTCTCCTTCTTAGCAACGTCTCCCGGTTGTTTTGTGTGCTGGCTGAGGGCGTTGCGTATTAATAAATTACTTGATACCCCGTAGTAAGCAACGTCCCTTGCAGGAGACGTTATTTGGAAAAGAATCCATGTTCGATAATAAAGATTTTAAAAGCCCCGTAAAACAATAGTCTTTATACATCATTCGCCCAGCCATGACTTTAGTATGGCTGATTGCAAAGCGTCTGTTTTCTCCCTTCGTTTTATGGTAAAGATGCGTTTACCTTTTTCGGCATCGGTTTGTATATCGGCCTTTAACCCTGCATAGGCCAGGTACATATTATAGTCGAGTTCTTTGGTGGTGTATATATACTCGAAGATGTCATTTAATGTAGTGTCCGCAATTCTTTCGCAGGCCTGCTGAAATTCAGCATCGGTAAATCCACGCTGCTGTGTTTTATAATATTGCCAGTATAAGAAACGCATTACATCGTCTAAAGATTTTTTATTTTCTGTACTGTGCCTTATGGCCATGTCGAGCAATAACCCAACAACCGGGCCTTTATCATAGTAAGAGATAGATCTTTTTGCATCTGCACCCTGGCTACCGAAGGGGCCATCATTCCAGGTTTTGTAACTGGCCTGTGTAAGTGACTGATAAAACCGTCCGGGATTATTTTCCAATGCATTGATATTACCTTCAAAATTTTTAAACAGTTCCTGTTCACTGGTGAGGCCGGCTCTTTTTACTGCCAGGTATTCATAATAAACAGATAGCCCTTCACTAACCCAAAGCAGGTTGGTTTTGCTGCCCTTATCATAATCAAACGGACCAAGCTCCAATGGCCGGATACGTTTAACATTATAGTGATGAAAATATTCATGGGCCAGGAAATTCATTGTCCTGTTCATGCCGTCTTTTGTATTCAATCCTTTGCCATCAAAACTTACTGTAGTGTTGTTGAGGTGTTCTATACCCCCACGTCCCGGGCCAATACCGATGAATGTATATTGCTTAAAAGGAACATCGCCAATGATATTAACTGCTGCTTCCACTACTTTTTTCAGGTTGTTCATAAATCCCGCCTTGTCAAAATCACTTAGTCCATAGCCAATGAAACGATGTTCAATTTCATTTACTTTAAAAGAAGGGAGTTCTTCCAGATTACCGATCAGTATGGGGCAGTCGTACAATATGTCGAAATCAGGTGCAGTAAATTCATGTTGTTTTCCGGCAACAGGTTCCAAACCGGTTACCACATCTTTCCAGTGTTTATCCGGAATTATTTTTACAGAAACCCGGGTATTGATGTGCCCATTCACATATACAAATAAACCGGCAGGCACAATATATCCATGGGCGCTATCCAACAAACTGTTTGCAACAAACTTTTTGTCGGCCTTTACATCGTAACTTAATTTAAAAACTTTGTTTTTGCCAACAACTAATTGCCAACTGTTTTCAGCCGGTTTTGTTACTATCAACACTTTCCCTTTACTGTCCTTTGCAGAAAAATTCTCAACTGACCTTGCATAATTCATGATCTGGTAATAGCCAGGCATCCATTGAGGCATTTTAAAATTAAGCGTATCCATGTTCGAGCCGCTGCCATTGAGCTCCACATGAAAGTAATGGCTGGAGGGCCGAGGCATGGAAACGCTGTATTGCAAAACAGCCTTACCCGTTTGTGCAAGAGAACTGTTATTTACGGAACTACATAAAAGAGCCGATAAAAACAAATAAAGAATGAATTTATCCTTTTTTTGAAAATACCCCATAGCTGTTTATTTAAGACTGCAGATAATTTTGTTGAGATTTTAATGCAGCTTAAGGTAAAACAAAAATTTAATACGGGAGGAATAAAAAAACGCCAATAATTTTTAATATGCACATAATTATTTTATCTTCATGTCCTGTTAATCCCCCAAACCGGAAGGCCTATCTTTTCCCTTTGATTACTCATCTATTTTGACAGAACCTGTGCGCCATGTGTGCACCCGCTGTTATATGATCATGCTCAACCATAACTATACATTCTTTAAATATTTGCCTTTATGCCAAACGAAAAATTTAAAAGGAAAGACTTTTTAAAAAATATGGCCGGTTTAAAAACGGCAACCGCTGAAGTGGCAACAGATGAGCCACTAACAGGGCCAGACCCATTATTTAGAAAGTACGCCAGGAAAACACTGACTGACCGCTACTATAGCCAGGAAATGGAAAACCCAACACCGGGAGGACCAACGGTAAGAAGGGTAGGAAATGTAACCAGTGGATTAACGCCTTATGCAGGTGCATGGACGGTTTGGGAAGTTGCATACCTGTTACGCAGGGTTGGATTTGGTGTTAAGAAAGCAGACCTGGATGCACTTCTTGCATTAACTCCTTCGGCTGCGATTGACCAGCTAATGACACTTGCTGCACCAGTCAATCCTTCTCCAACGCCATTGAATCATTACCAGGCTTCGGCTGTTGATAGTGGTGGAATTGCGTTGGGTGACAGTTGGACGACAAACAACCTTGCCTATTTAACCGGGAGTAACGATAGTACTGTTAATTCACATCGCCAAAACAGCCTCATTGACTGGAGCTGGGGCCTTTGTTTAAATGAAGGAACCGGCATACGTGAAAAGATGGTGTTGTTCTGGTATCATTTTATACCGGTGAACTTTGATGATGTGAGAAGCATGCAGAATAATTCCTCTACCATGTGCCATGATTATATGAATTTGTTACGGACCAATGCACTGGGTAATTTTAAAGACCTCATCAAGGCCATTGCCAAAATGCCGGCCATGCTGGTATTTCTCAGTAATCAGTACAGCACGGCTTCGGTACCCAATGAAAATTTTGCACGGGAGCTGATGGAGTTATTTACTTTAGGAAAAGTTCCCACACAGAATTATACCGAGAGTGATATCATAGCCGCATCAAGAGTATTTTCAGGATGGAGGGTACCCAGTTTTGTGACGGCTTATCCTTTTGCGCCGGGTTTCAATTCTGCCTATCATAATCAGACCAATAAAGTATTTTCTTCGTTCTTTGCCAATACCACAATTGCCAATCAAGCAGGGGCCAATGGAGCCAATGAGTTCGATATCTTCTTCGATATGCTGTTTACACAACAACAGGATACCATTGCCAAATACATCTGCCGCAGGCTGTACCGCTTCTTTGTTTATTATGATATTGATGCAAATGTTGAGGCTAATGTAATTGTACCGCTTGCTGCATTCCTGGTTAGCAGTAACTGGCAAATGGCGCCTGTGGTAAGCAAGTTGCTTAAAAGTGAACACTTCTTTGATGTGGTTAATAAAGGAGTGATGATAAAAAGCCCGATTGATTTTATTGCCGGTACCATACGCACATTAAATATCAATACCACCGCAGCAGCAGGCGCCACACAGGTTGCCAATCAATATGCCATCTGGCAAAATCTTCATAGCAATGCATACAGCAATATGGAACAGGGGTATGGGCTGGTTCCAAATGTCTCGGGATGGAAGGCTTATTACCAGGAACCGATGTTCTATCAAAACTGGATCAACTCGTACAGCATACAAAAAAGAGCCTCTTTACTCACCAGTTTCATTAATGGATATACTGCAGGAAGCACAAGTATAAAAATTGATTCTGTTGCTTTTGTTCAGCAGTTTCCCAATGCTTCCATTCAGGATCCGGATATACTGATAGACCTGATCATACTGTACTTATTGCCTGTTGATCTTCCGGCAGCATTTAAGACCGATACAAAAGTGCAGACACTGCTCGCCGGACAGGTAACAAACAGTTACTGGACAACCGCATGGAATAATTATACCAGTAACCCTACCACCGCTAATTTAAATATTGTAAAAGGAAGGCTCAATTCTTTATTGACCACACTGCTGCAGCTGGCAGAATATCAATTAATGTAGCCACATAAAATATTAAATCATGAACCGTAGAAAATTTTTGGGCAACACCGCACTCTTCTCAGTACCGATGATGATACAAGGCATTCCTGTTTTTGCCGGAGATGGCCTGTTGCATCCTATGCTCAGGGCGCTGGCAATGCCTACCGCCAACTGCGACAGGGTATTAGTGATCATACAAATGAATGGAGGCAATGATGGTTTGAATATGGTGGTGCCATTAGACAGGTACACCGAGCTGACAAATGCAAGGCCCAATATTTTATTGCCATCAGCATCTGTATTGCCACTAACTGGCACTACAACAACAGGGCTTCATCCTGCTATGACAGGTTTAAGGGACCTGTACGATGCCGGAAAAGTAAATCTTGTTCAGGGTGTAACTTATCCTAATCCAAACTTCAGTCATTTCCAGGCGCAGGATATCTGGTTTACCGGCACAAATGTTTTGCCATCACCTTCTACGGGGTGGCTTGGCCGCCAATTAGACCTTGCTAATCCTGGCTACCCAATTGGCTATCCTAATGCAAACAACCTTGATCCTTTGGCTATACAGATTGGCGGAGCCCTGCCATTATCACTGGCAGGACCTAATATTAATATGGGGTATAATGCCCCTAACCCAACTACCCTGATCAATGTGGCAACAGGCAACCCCGGACCGGCACCGGTTAGTGATTATGGTACCGAACTTACTTTTATGAGGTTGATGAAAGATCAAAGCAATGCATACACTTCCCGCATTTCAACAGCTTATGCTGCACAGGCTACCATGTCAACCATGTATCCGGCTTCGGGTAATACACTTTCCGACCAGCTTAAGGTTGTAGCCAGGCTGATAGGAGGCGGACTTAAAACGCCGGTGTATATTGTTAATCATCCCGATAGTTTTGATACGCATGTTGACCAGGTGACGTCAGGAAATACTGTTGCTGGCTCTCATGCAAATATTTTGGCAAAACTTTCTGTAGCCATCAGCGCTTTCCAGGATGATATAACCCTGATGGGCAAGCATACCAAGGTAACAGGTATGACCTTTAGCGAATTTGGCCGCAGGGTTATCAATAACACAAGTTTTGGAACCGACCATGGCTCCGGTGCACCGGTTATTTTCTTTGGTGCTATGTTGAATGGGGGTGTTACCGGCACATCGCCTGTTTTACCAACCAATCCAACCAGCAGTACGCAGGTTCCGTTGCAATATGATTTCAGGCAATTGTATTCCACCATTATGCAAAAGTGGATGTGCATGTCGGCTGCCGAATCACAAACGGTACTCAATGGCACATTCACAACTGTTCCCATCTTTAATGAAATATTGCTGCCGCTGGATGGCATCGAATTGAAAGCAGTATGGGAAAATGCATTTGCAAAACTTGAGTTTGAGGTTTATGAGAATGATAAGTTTGACCGGTTTATTGTTGAACGTTCCGTTAACTCCACTGATTTTACCGGAATCAAAACAATGATGAATGTGAGCAATAGCAGCCAGTTGACATATATGTACAAAGATGACCGCATCAATGCGCCAGAAGTCTTCTATCGTATAAAAGGTATCACCAAACAAGGGGCGCCTGTTTATTCACAGATAGTGAACCTGAAAAATAACAACAGGCAGGAGGTAAGGATATATCCCAACCCGGTAAGAAATTTTACAATCAATATCGAGTTCTTATCGAAAGTAAATGAACATGTGGATATAACGATCTTTGGAACGATGGGGGAAAAATTATACTACAACCAGGTAAACCCTGGAGGGAACCGCACTATCAGTTTTAAAGTACCGGCATTATTCAGTGTAAGAACTCTCTACATCCTCAGTATTTCCTTTGGAGGAACTGTGGTGAATGAAAAAATAATATTTGAGTAAGCGTTCCTTCGGCTGCCTTTCTTATTCGCTCTTGCCCCGGTCTCTGCCGTATCAGGAATTCTTTTCTGCTTCCTTGATACGCCTGATATAATCTTCGTGTTCTTTCTGGTGTTCTTCGGGGGGCATCTTAACCGAAAGCGGCCCATTCCCAATTATTAAAAAATATATCAGCAGCAAAAGAATGATGATTGACAGGAACAGTTCTGAGTAAGGGCTGAATGCATCTTTTGTTGCGCTGATGTTTACGAAAACAATGGCGCCCAGTAAAACAGGTATCTGAATCAAACAGGCAGCACGGGTAAACATGCCGATGGCTAAAAATAAACCACCCAGCACATGGGCAAAAGCCACATAGTGTGCCAGTAATATAATTACAAACTCACCAAAGGGCGATGTGTTTTTCATCAGGCTGATGAGGTCGCTGGTGTTACGCAGGAAATCAACACCTTTCCAGCAGAGAAAGATACCTAAGGCAATACGTATAATGTCCAGCCATTTGGGATGATGCCTGTCACCCCAGTACTCAAATTTTTCGACGAGGTTCATAACAGATGATTTTAGCGTGAAGAAAAGAACTGCTATAAATCTAAATCATTTTAGGGAGAGATGCAAGAGGCAGGCGGGGCGTTTTTGCATTTTAAAAAATGATATTGATCAGGTAGCCAGTTTTACGGTTGCAGTATCCGGTAATTCCGCAAACAATACCATTTTGGCTTTATAACCTTTGGCAATCTTTCCCAGTTCGCCATCCAGTTGCATCACCCGGGCAGGGTACAGGCTGCACATCCGAAGCGCTTCACCAGGCTCAATGTTACAATGATTAACCAGGTTCTGAAAGGCGCTGTACATCGTTAATGCCGAGCCGCTAAGGATATTACCGGCGGTATACTTATCTCCTGCAGGCTGGTGTTGGTAATATCCCTGTGAAGTTGTGGTTACTGCATCGGTGATGGCAAATAAACGTTGCTGCATGATCTTCTTTGCAATTTTTATGGCTGCATAGTCAGCATGATATCCATCTGCAATGATGCTTGCCATTACTTTGGGATGATCGAATGCAGCGCCAACCAAACCAGGGCTACGGTGTTGCAGTGGGCTCATGGCATTATATAAATGGGTGACACCTGTAATGCCATTGTCAAAACTTTGTATAGCTTCTTCATAAGTTGCATTACTATGCCCGGCAAAAACTTTAATACCGTATGAGTTGATTAGCTCAATTATTTCTTTACTGCAAACTTCGGGAGCCAGGGTTATTATTTTAATAACGCCTTTTCCGTACTCAAGTAATTCTTTCGCTTCACTGAGGGTAGGACGGTGTATCAATGATTCAATGTGTGCACCACGTTTCAGTTTATTTATCCACGGGCCTTCTGCATGTAAACCTAATATGCCTACGCCGCCCTGTTGCCAGTATTTTTTTATCGCATCAATGCATTTAAGAAAAACTTCAGGTTCGTTGGTGGCAACAGTGGGCATGCAAAATGCAGTACCGCCCTCATTGCAGTATTTGTTTAATAATTCTAATGAGGAGACTTCAGGATAAACAGCAAACAGCTTTTCATAAGCGCCATATATCTGCAGGTCTATAAAAGCAGGCGCCAGTATTGCACTGGCATGGGCCTCTGTTTTAATACCAACAGGCAAAGCAGTAACAGGAAGAAGGTCTTTGATGATACCTTCTTCAACAATTACTGCATGTTCTTTTAGCCAATCGTCACCCGTGAAAATGAGATGGGGGATGTATGCTTTTGTTCCTGCCATATTTCTGCGGTTAAGCAAAAATAGGGGAACAGGCCTGCTTATTTGATTTTTAATATGATGCCACCCTGTATCTGGGTAATATCATACCCTGCTTCCACATTTAAACCAAAACTGGGAGTGATAAAATACGAAGCGCCAACAAAGCCACCGAAAACAGGTATGACTTCACTCTGCCTTACTTTACCATTCTTGTTATACTGGTAATTGTGGAAACCAACACCTGCAGAAAGGCCGGCGTATGTATCCAGGTTGCTGATGTTCCAGCCATGGTGCCATGCCGAGCGGCCGGCAACAATGAATGTGCTTGTTTTGTAATTGTCCAGGTAACCGCCATTCGAGAATGAACTTCCGGCTTCAACACCCAGTGTGATCACCCCTGGACCAGCTTGCCAGAGGCCAGCTTCAATAGATCCTTTTGTACCAAAAGCATTATTGTAATAGTCACTTTCGTATTCAGTGCCCATACCGACACCTGCATTAAATGTAATGCTCCCTTTTTCCATGGGTGTAACGGATCCCCTGCGTTGTGCAGAAGAAATAGTGGTTAGGGAAATGGCTATGCCAAATAAAATTGCTGAGATTATGTTTTGTTTTTTCATAACTGCCAATCAACAAATACTATACCAAGGGCTTGTATAAATAAAAAGCCGCCGTTAATATTCTTTTAAAGATCTTAAATGAGCAAATCGCCCGCTATTACTGCTCCAAAATCACGATATACATAATTTAACTATCTTCCCTTCATGAAACATTTCAAGTTTTACTCCAAGGAAGATATTTTGTCCATTACAAAACTGCGGCGTTTTGAAACGAGGCTTGGAGAGCGGTTACAATACCTTAAAGCTGATGAAGAATGGCCCGAAGTGCTTCAACAATCTTCCGCAAAATATGTGTTATTGGGTATACCTGAAGATTTTGGGGTGAAGGCCAACTATGGTATTGGCGGCACCGATACGGCCTGGCTTTCGTTTCTTACTTCATTCCTGAATATCCAGAGCAATGATTTTTTGCCGGGAGAAAATATCCTCTTGCTTGGACATTTTGACTTTGGAGATATTAAGTTCCTTATCGAGAACAATGCTTATAACCCGGAAGAGAAGATAAATGCCTACCGTCATGCTATAAATATTGTTGATGAAGAGGTTGAGAATCTGCTTAAAGTGATCGCTACCACAAAAAAAATTCCAATCATTATTGGTGGTGGGCACAACAATTCATACCCCATTATTAAAGGTGTTGCAAAGGGCTTGCACAAAGCCGATGTGATACCGCTGGCACAGATCAATTGTATCAACCTGGATGCCCATGCCGATTACCATGTGGCCGAAGGCAGGCATAGCGGGAACGGGTTCAGGTATGCCGAGGAAGATGGTTACCTGGGTAAATATTGTATGATCGGCCTGCATGAAAATTATCTTGCCCAAACCGTGTTGATGGATATTCATAACAGCCCTTTCCTGGATTATGTCAGTTACGAGGATATATTTATTCATGAAAAGAAGAATTTCATCCAGGCTGTTGCCCATGCAACGGGTTTTACCGAGGATTCTTATACCGGAATTGAACTTGACCTGGATTGTGTGGAGAATGTGTTGAGTAGCGCCCTTACACCAAGTGGAATTACTCCTTTACACGCCAGGAAGTTTATAACTTTTGCCGCACAGGACTCGAAAGTGGCTTATGTGCACATAGCCGAAGGCGCCACACAATTGGTCGATGGCCGAAAAGATGAATCAACGGGTAAACTGATCAGTTATTTGGTTAGTGATTTTATAAAAGAACTATCGCAGGAATAAATAGAAAACAATTTTTTATTGGTATTACAAACAACCCAATCTTCCGCCATCAACCGGTAAATTGATGCCATTGATATATGAAGCAGCAGGAGTGCAGAGGAAGGCAACTGCAGCGCCAAATTCTTCAGGCAGACCAATTCTTCCGGCAGGAATTTCTGCAACCAGTGTTTTCAGCATCTCTTCTTCTGAAACATTTGAAGCTTTTGCTTTTGAAGCGATCACATAGTCGGCCCTTACTGTTTTGGTGAAACCCGGCAATACATTATTTACGGTAATCCCAAATGGTCCCAGTTCTGTGGCCAGTGTTTTTGCCCAGTTGGCAACAGCTGCTCTTATTGTATTACTTACACCCAATCCCACAATAGGATTTTTAACCGAGGTAGAAATGATATTGATGATCCTTCCGAACCCGGAAGCTTTCATGCCGGGCACAGTTGCCTGGGCAAGGTTATGGTTATTGATAAGGTGATTGTTGAAGGCATTCAGGAATTCTTCGGCATTGGCGGTAAGGGCAGCACCACCGGGAGGCCCGCCGGTATTGTTCACCAGGATATGAATGGTATTGGTTTTTACAAAATCATCGATTACGGTTTTCACAACACTGGTATCAGAAAAATCAGCAACCAGGTACTTGTGTTGCTGCCCTTTTGAACGATCAAGGGTTGGAAGTGTTGTTTTTAATTTTTCTTCACTGCGTGCCATTAAAACAACATTGCAACCCAGCAATGCAAGTTCAATAGCGCTGGCATAACCAAGGCCCTGTGTGCTGCCGCAAACAAGGGCCGTCCTGTTGGTAAGATCAAGATTCATGCAAATGATTTACATAAAGCTACTATAAAAATTATTTACTCTTCCTTAACCCGGTCGAGAATAACTTTTTTCCTGATCATATCTTTTAATATGGTTACCCCGTTCTCATGGGCCAGCATGTCTGTTGAGGAAGGATCAAAGGATTTTGTTCGTACAGAATAGACAAGTTTATCTTCCGACACTTCAAAAAAATTGCTTTCCCAGAAATAATTGGTGGTGGTTACGTAGTAGCCCGGTGAAAAAACTTTGTCATAGGTAGCGGAATAATACCTGTTGACCTGGTCAATGTTAGAGGGATTGTTTATTATACCGGGCGACACATACATTTGTTCTTTCGATTTGTCCAGCAATACCATCGTTATTACTGCATCCACACCAGTGTTTTTGAACTTCTCTACAATTTCTTTTTCAGATATCTTTTTATAGTTACCCTGCCCAAATACACTGAATGAGGAAACAGCATGATAACCTTTGCCTGCCAGGTCATTTACCAGGTGGGTCTCCATTTTACTTCTTAGCGAACTGTCTTTTTCGGTAAGTATGCCCCAGACCATGATATTATGATAGATCTTTGTGTTGCTGTTTCCTGCCTTCCACGAAGAAGCCAGCCTGGTACTGTTGCAGGAAAAAAGGAATGTACTTGCCAGGATGACTGTGATAATTTTATTTGTTTTCATGATTTACTTTTTTGTAAAAATAAACGGGTTGTTCTCCACAGCGAATGATTTAAAACAGTGCTGGAGCAAATGTTTGTCATGCATTGCATTAAGGGACAATTAATAAATATCCTTCGCTACTTTGATTTTCTCACATTTCAGTATTAATGTGGATAATTCTTACCCGGTAAAAACCCCTCCATTCAGTTATATTCGCAACCTGAAACAAAGAAATAATGGCAGAGAAAGACTTGTTTGACTATACGGAAGAGTCCATCAAAAGTTTAGACTGGAAGGAGCATATCCGGCTCCGCCCCGGTATGTATATCGGTAAATTGGGCGATGGGAGCAGCCCCGATGACGGCATTTATGTGCTGATGAAAGAAGTGATCGACAACTGCATAGATGAGCATACTATGGGCTATGGAAAACATGTGGATGTTACCATCAAGGATAAAACAATATCGGTTCGGGATTATGGACGTGGCATTCCACTGGGTAAAGTGGTTGATGTGGTGAGTAAAATAAATACCGGGGCCAAATATGACAGCAAGGCATTTCAAAAAAGTGTGGGGTTGAATGGAGTGGGTACAAAAGCAGTGAATGCACTGAGTAATTATTTTAAGGTAACCGCTTACCGTGAGGGGAAAGAAAAGACCGCTGAATTTGAAAGAGGCGTTTTGATAAAAGAACATAAAGAGGCGAAGACAAGTGAAGAGAACGGAACTTTTGTAAGTTTTGTTCCAGATGATAAAGTATTCAAGAACTTTCACTTTGTACAGGAATACCTCGATAACCAGTTCTGGAATTATTGTTACCTGAATGCCGGCCTGGTGATGAACCTGAACGGCAAGCGTTATGTAAGTAAAAACGGGTTGCTCGACCTGTTGCAACGCAAGACCAATGAAGATGAGATACGGTATCCCATCATTCACCTGAGAGGAGATGATATTGAAATTGCCATCACCCACGAAAATGATTATGGTGAGGAATATTACAGTTTTGTGAATGGACAATTCACTACACAGGGTGGTACCCACCTCGCTGCATTTCGTGAGGGTTATGTAAAAACCATACGTGAGTTTTATAAAAAAGATTATGATGCAGCTGATATAAGAGGAAGCATCTGCGCAGCTCTGAGTGTTCGTGTGCAGGAACCTGTTTTTGAAAGCCAGACAAAGACCAAGCTGGGTTCTCAAACAGTTTATGAAGGCGGGCCATCCATGCGTAATTTCATTGGCGATTTTTTAAGCAAGGAACTGGATAACTACCTGCATCGTAACCCGGAAACTGCCGATGCGATGAAAAAACGCATCGAACAAAATGAAAGAGAAAGAAAAGAACTGGCAGGAATTAAGAAGTTAGCCAATGAAAGAGCGAAGAAAGCTAACCTCCACAATAAAAAATTAAGAGATTGCAAGTTCCATCTTAATGACGAAGCTTCAGGTAAGGACAAGGATAAAATAGCAGAGAAGCAAAAAGAGAGTACCATCTTTATCACCGAGGGTGACAGCGCCAGCGGAAGCATTACCAAGGCAAGGAATGTGGACACACAAGCCGTCTTCAGTTTGCGGGGTAAACCGCTGAACTGCTTTGGACTTACTAAGAAAGTTGTATATGAGAATGAAGAGTTCAACCTGTTGCAACATGCCCTCAACATTGAGGAAAGTTATGACGACCTGCGTTACAATAATATTGTTTTTGCTACTGATGCTGATGTGGATGGAATGCACATCCGTTTATTATTGATGACCTTCTTCCTGCAATTCTTTCCCGAGTTGGTGAAAAACGGGCATGTTTATATACTGGAAACGCCCCTGTTCCGTGTAAGAAATAAACAGGAGACCATTTATTGTTACAACGAAACCGAAAAGCAGGAAGCCACAAAAAAATTGGGAGGTAAGCCGGAAACAACCCGTTTTAAAGGTCTTGGTGAAATAAGCCCGGATGAGTTTGCAAGATTTATTGGTGACGATATGAAACTGCAGCCGGTGATGTTATTGCCCGAAACTCATATTCAGCAGTTGCTGGAATATTATATGGGAAAGAATACCCCCAACCGCCAGGATTTTATCATTGAGAATTTAAAAGTAGAATTGGATTTAGCGGATGAATCGATCAAAAATTAATTTTTTAACATGATACACATAGTTTTCCAGGAAGCAGATATTGCCGCATTAGAAAAAAGTTTTGAACTGGACGAAACACTAAGGGCCGATATCATGCAGGTAAAAGATGATTATGCAGTTGGGCCACTTATGGATATTTATACCGAAAGGGGAATAGAGAACCGCAGGCAATGGTGGAGGGATGTATTGGCCGGTGGCGATTATGACGGCCACGTGGATTCAGGAGATGTAGATGATAGCAAAACTGTAAATGAACTCAAAGAGCGCATGGATACTGATTCGGAGGAGACTGTTTGGATATGGGCTGCTCCTAACAAGCATGACGTATGCGGTTATTACTGGCTGATGAGCCAGTTGAAAGATTACCAGGGCAGAATATTTATACTTTATCTCAATAATCTTCCTTTCCTGAATGAGAAAGGAAATCTTTTTTACCCGGACAATTTATTTGACATACCAGCCAGAGAATTTGTAAAAGCCAAAAAGCTGGCAAGAGAAATTACTTTAAGCGAATTTGAAGTTGATCCCGATGAATGGACAAAGATCTGTTCAGAAAATAAAGGTGTCCGTTTATTAGAAGGAGGCAAGAAGCTGGTTCAGGAAGATTATGATTTTTATGATGCTGAACTCAAAAAATTCATCACTGCCGATTGGCAAAAAGCGTCTAAGATCATTCACCATTACCTAAGCAAGGCAAAACATACTACGGGAGATATGTATCTCTTATGGCGTTTAAAGACCATGATGGCACAGGAAATATTTGATGTGCAGGGCAACGTAGGTAAGATGAAGGATTTTGAATTGAAGAAAAAGCAATCGGAAAAGGAATTGATCGAAGACTGATATTTTACCTGTTCATATAAATCTTATTCCATGAAAGTAGTTTTAAAGATGGAAGAAATGTTGATGCTGATCGGAAGCATACTTGCATTGATGTGGTTAAAAGTAGAGTGGTGGTATTACCCGATCCTTTTCTTAGGCCCGGATATAAGCCTTGTTGGTTATCTCTTTGGCAATAAAGCCGGAGCTGCCTGTTATAATACTTTTCATCACAAAGGAATTGCCGTAGTACTTATTTCGATAGGCTTTTTCTATAACTACTGGCTGCCGGAAGTCATCGGGATAATAATATTCGGACATTCTTCTATGGACAGGATGGCCGGTTACGGATTAAAATATGACCAGGGATTTAAATTCACTCACCTGGGTATGATCGGAAAAAATAAAGATTGAAAATTTGATTTAATAAATGGCGAAGAGCAAAAAGAACAACGACGAATACGAACACACCGACAATGGTATTGGCGGGCAATACAAAACATGGTTCCTCGATTATGCCAGTTATGTAATACTGGAAAGAGCGGTGCCTGCCATTGAAGACGGACTGAAACCGGTACAGCGACGCATCCTGCATGCCATGAAGGAAATGGACGACGGCAGGTTCAACAAAGTGGCCAATATTATCGGGCAGAGTATGCAATACCACCCACATGGCGATGCATCTATTGGAGATGCATTGGTAAATATGGGGCAGAAAGACCTGTTGATAGAAACACAGGGTAACTGGGGCGATGTGCGTACTGGCGATGAAGCTGCAGCATCAAGGTATATAGAAGCAAGACTGAGCAAGTTTGCGCTTGAAGTTGCCTTCAATGCAAAGACAACCGAATGGGCGCTCAGTTACGACGGAAGAAAAAATGAGCCCGTGACCCTGCCTATGAAATTTCCCTTGTTGCTTGCACAGGGCGCCGAAGGTATTGCTGTAGGGCTGGCAACAAAGATACTTCCTCACAATTTTTGCGAACTGATCGAAGCTTCCATCAAATACCTGCGTGGAAAAAGATTTGAAATATTACCCGATTTTCAGACAGGCGGTTCTATGGATGCCAGTAATTATATGGATGGGGTTCGTGGAGGTAAGATAAGGGTAAGGGCGGTGATTGAAGAGCAGGATAAAAAAACACTGGTAATAAAAAGCGTTCCGTTTGGGGTTACCACAACCCAGTTGATGGAGAGCATTGTGAAAGCGAATGACCAGGGAAAGATCAAGATCAAAAAAGTTACGGATCATACTGCCGCTGAAGTAGAGATCATTGTGGAACTGGCGCAAGGTATTTCTCCCGATATAACTATTGATGCCCTGTATGCATTCACCGATTGTGAAGTAAGTATTTCTCCCAATGCCTGTGTGATAGTTGATGATAAACCACAGTTCATGAAAGTAAGTGAACTGCTGAAAGTATCTGCCGATAACAGCAAAGATTTATTAAAAAAAGAGCTGGAAATAAAACTGGCCGAACTCCAGGAAAAATGGCATTACACTTCTCTCGAAAAAATATTCTTTGAAGAAAAGATATACAAAGAGCTGGAGAAAAAGCATGAGACATGGGATAAGGTGATAGAAGCCATTGATAAGGCCTTTATTCCCTTCAGGAAACAACTGAAGAGAGCAATAACAAGGGAAGATATTCTCAGGCTTACTGAAAAACCCGTTCGCCGTATTTACAAACTGGATATTGAAGAACTGAATGACCAGATCAAGGCGCTGGAGGCAGAAATCAAACAAGTGAAATACGACCTGAATAACCTCGTTGATTATGCAGTTGCATATTATGAGAACCTCTTAAAGAAGTATGGTAAGGGAAGAGAGCGCAAGACAGAGATCAAATTGTTTGAAGTGATAGCAGCAAAGCAGGTTGCTATTGCAAATACAAAACTATATGTGAACAGGGAAGATGGTTTTATTGGAACAGGACTCAAGAAAGATGAATTCCTTTTTGAATGCTCCGATATTGATGACATCATTGCTTTCAGCAAAACGGGTGTTATGAAAGTGGTGAAAGTGGCTGATAAAATTTTTATCGGCAAGGATATTATGCATGTGGCTGTTTTTCAAAAGAACGATGAACGCACTACCTATAATATGATCTACCTGGATGGGGCAAGTAAAAAAAGTTTTGCGAAGCGTTTTAATGTTACCGGTGTTACCAGGGATAAAGAATATAATCTTACCAAAGGAGCAGATGGCAGCAAGGTACATTATCTGAAAGCCTGGCCAAATGCTGAGGCAGAGATCGTAAAGATAGTTCTGACCCCCGGAAGCAGTGCCCGGATAAAAGAATTTGAATTCAACTTTGCTGAGCTTGAGATCAAAGGCCGAAGCAGCATGGGGAATACGGTTACCAAGTACCCCATCAAAGCTGATGGCGTAAGATTGAAAGAAGCCGGTAAATCAACCATTGGTGGAAAGAAATTGTGGTATGATGACCAGTTTGGAAGACTGAATACAGATGAGAAGGGAGAATATCTTGGTATGTTCCAACCCGATGATAGGATATTGGTGGTATATAATGACGGTAATTATGAAGTGACCGATCAGGAGCTTACGCAGAAACTGGAATCGGAGAAAGTGATATTCATAGAAAAATTCAATGCAGAGAAGATCATTACGGCTGTTTATGCCGACATGGATAAAAAACAATTTATGGCCAAGCGCTTCAAAGTGGAGACAACCACGCTGAAAAATAAGTTCTTGTTCATTAAAGAAGGCGATGGAAATTATGTGGAAGCGGTGACCACCGACCCGGAACCGGTGCTTGCTGTTCAGCAGGGCAGGGGGGCACAGGTGAGAAAAGGCAAACTCAAGATCGCCAAGATAGCTGAACTGACAAATTATAAAACTGTGGGCTCAAGGTTGGTTGACTACAGCAAATCAACCGAAATGGAATGGGAGCAAAAGTCTGTGAACAAACTGCAGGCTGAGTTGTTTGAATAGCTGAATAAAATTATTTTATGCGATACTTGTTTTTCACCTTGGTCTTCCTTGTTTCTCTGGCTTTAAGTGCACAGGATAGTTCACATTTTTCAAAAACGGAGATCATTTATGGCCGCAAGGACGGAATGGCTTTGACGATGACGATGCTGGCCCCAAAGGAGCATGCCAATGGCAAAGCGATCATCTATGTACTCAGCGGCAACTGGGTATCGTCTGAAAAAATGTTGGAAGCGTTTCCGGAGAGATCAGGTTTATATATTGACGCAGGGTATACTTTATTTGGTGTAATGGTGGGTTGTCAGCCACGCTATGCTATTCCCGATGAGGTGGAAGATCTGAGAAGGGCGGTTCGCTTTGTCCGGTATAATGCTGCTGCGTATAAGATAGACCCGGATCATATCGGCATAACTGGTTCTTCTTCCGGGGGGCATCTATCACTGATGATTGCCACATCAGATAATGTGGTTGACCAGCGGTCGAAAGACCCGGTTGACAAAATATCAGGCAGGGTGCAGGCTGCTGCAGTCTTTTATCCGCCCACTGATTTCCTAAATTATGGCAGGCCGAATACTTTTTCAGGAATCAGCCAGGCTGGATTGGCGTTGATGGGTGTTGCAGGTGCTTTTGATTTTAAGGTTTGGAATGATACTACCCGTACCTATGTTTCTGTTGTCAGTATGGAAAAGAAATTGGAGATCGCTAAAGAGGTTTCTCCAATTAATCATGTTAGCTCCGACGACCCACCGGTGCTCATTATTCATGGCAATAAAGATGTAGTAGTGCCGATGCAGCAATCAGAAACTATCATTGCAAAGTTCAAAGAAGCAAAAGTTACCTGTAATTTCATTATTAAAGACGGAGGAGGCCACGGCTGGCGAAACAGAGAAATCGAGGAAAAGAATTTTGTGGACTGGTTCGATAAGTATTTAAAGTAAATACGGAACGATCGCTTTTCTTTCAGCTGGATATTCCCCGAAATTATTTTTATACCATTTGTGATGCGACATCGCTCTTGGAATAAGATTGGCTGCCGTCCAGATAAGGAAAGTAAGCGCCGGCAAATTCCAGCAGAGAATAGCGTATCCTGTCCATTCTATCAGTTCGCCAAACAAATTCGGGCAGCTTATATAATTGAACAGCCATCCCTGCGGTATTTTGTAGCCTGTTTCCCCCGGGTTACGAAGATGAATGAGTATATTATCTGCTTTCCAGTTTATCCATGCACCAAATAAGAAAATAGCCAGGCCAATGATAAATCTTGTATCGGCGAACCAACTGTTATCATTTGTTGCAAAGTTGGTAAAATAATAGCCCAGTAAGAATGTATTGCAAAGGTTGAAGAATATCCCCGAAGACATGATGAGCACCGGCATCTTCTTTCCACGGGTGTGGAGGCGGAAGGGAAAGATGAAACTACGGTTGAAATAATGCAGGCAATAGAGCCCGATCATCACTACAATGGCGAGTGAATGAGTTGAAAAATTTATTACCAAAACATATAACATCACAACCAATGCCGGGAACTCCATAAAGAACCATCCCAGGTGATTGGCAATGAGCGGCCCCCATTTGGCAGAACTATGTCTTCCATATGGAGCAGTGATCTTCATTAATAAAAAGAAAATGAATATGGCGATGCCGATCCATGCATAGGCGATCAACTGAAAGGCAGAAAAGGAGATGGGCATGTTAAACAGTCAGGGTTTATCAAACAAGATAACCCTTATTTGTAAACCACTCAAATGTATCATGGATCGTTTGCGCCAATGGGCGAATGGAATAGTTCAGTTCTCTTTTTGCTTTTTCACTGCTGATGGAGCGATTACCCCTGAATATTGCTTCCAGGGCTTCGATAGTATAAAGCGGCTCTTTGTTTTGGATCATGCCCAGTAGTTTTACAAAAGGCAAACCAGCTTTACCTGTCCATTCCGGTAAGGTTACCACACGGATTTTTTTTGAGGAAGCTGCCGAAAGAAATTGAACCAGTTCTTTAAAGTTGTGCCATTTTCCTCCAAGCAGGTACGATTCGCCCGGACGGCCCATCGTTGTTGCGTTCAGGATCGCGGCGGCAACATCTCTGCAGTCGCAGAAATCAAAGCCACCGTCAAAAATAAAAGGAAGCTTTCCTTTATAAAGATCAATGAGAACCTGCCCCATCAGGGAAGGTTTAAAATCATATGGTCCGATAATAGAAGTCGGATTGACAACAATCGTTTCCATGCCCTGCTGGTTTGCAGCAAGAGCAACCTGTTGCCCGGCATATTTGGAGCGGTCGTAAGCAAAACCACTCTCATCAACGGGTTTTCTGGTTTCATCAAGAATTTCAAAGGATGGTACTTGCTGGTAAGCATGAATAGAACTGATGTGAACACATCTTTTTACACCCGCTTCTGCCGCTGCATCAATCACTGCTTTGGTTCCTTCCACATTTGTTTTATACACCAAACCATTGCGGTCGCCATTTACAGATATGAATGCAGCGCTGTGAATGAGTATATCGCAACCTGCCACAAGTTTTTTTACAGAACCCGGCTCAAGCAAATCACCTTTTACTACCTCTACCGGCATATCTTTCCCGAATGGCAATTTTTCATCTCTTACCAGGGCCTTAATTGCAAATTCTCTTTTACCCATCTCCTGCAAAAGGGCTGCTCCAAGATGTCCGCTTGCGCCGGTCAATGCTATTTTCATAACAGCCTGTCTTTTCAATTAAGGTATATCATTTTTTGCTGAGCGGTAATAAAAAAACAGCAGTTTGAGCTGCTGTAATTTTTTTATGTATGATCAATTATGTATTTGTGCAACAAATCAATATCCTCTCCGGTTGCCACCGCCGCCCCTGTTAAAGCCATTGCCACCGCCCCTGTTGAAATTACTACCGCCCCTGTTAGGCCCGCCTCCCGGAGGGCCGGCTTTTTCTTCTGCTTCTTTTACAACCAGCGGCTTCTTTCCAAGGGAAATATCCTTCAGGCTTTCAATAGCATCTTTGGCTTCTTCACTGTTTGGCATATCCACAAAAGCAAAGCCTTTGCTTTTACCGGTTTCCCTGTCCATCGCAACCCTTGCAGTAGTAACAGTTCCGAATTTTTCAAATATTTCCATCAATTCTGCATCATCCAAATCATAAGGTAGCCCGGCAACAAAAAGTTTCATATAAGCTTCTTTTGAGACGAAAGTACTAAACTTATTTTGGTATTCATATTTTGTTTTTAAGCTGTGATATGTCTACCTCCGAAGTGCAGACCAGGTATCTTATACGGTTTAAAACCGGGTTTTATGAAAGTTATATAAACTTATACCATCGTCTTTTTCTTTTATTAACTTTAGTCATGCTTAAACTGAAATTCATCAACCTTATATTTCTGGTTTGCCTGCAATCCTTTTCAGGCAAGGCACAAAATTTTGGCGGTAACCCGGCTTCTGTAAAATGGAAACAGGTCAATACCGAAAAAGTAAGGGTGATTTTTCCAAAGGGATTGGATAGCCAGGCCAATCGCATTGCCAATGTGATGCGATTGTTAGGTGACACAACTTCTAAAACTATTGGCGGCAGGCAACGAAAATGGAATATCATTTTACAAAACCAAACAACCATACCTAATGCTTATGTACGCATAGCGCCTGTGATGAGCGAATTGTATATGACGCCCGATCAGGACAATTTTTCAACAGGAAGCATACGATGGGATGATAACCTCATCATTCATGAAAACAGGCATATACAACAATTCAGCAATTTTAATAAGGGGCTAACCAAGGTGTTTTCCTTTTTTCTTGGCCAGGAAGGACAGCTTTTTGCAAATGGAATGACTGTTCCTGATTATTTTTTTGAAGGTGATGCTGTTTGGCAGGAAACCCTGGTGAGTGCACAGGGCCGTGGACGAATGCCGTCTTTTTACAATGGCTTCAAGTCACTGTGGCTGGAGAATAAAGACTATTCCTGGATGAAACTGAGGAGTGGTTCTTATAAAGATTATACACCTGATCATTATATGCTCGGTTATTTGATGATTGCTTATGGTTATGAGAATTACGGGGAGGATTTTTGGAAAAAAGTTACTCATGATGCCGTATCGTTCAGGGGACTGTTCTATCCTTTCAACAGGGCTATTGAAAGGTATTCGGGTAAAACGTACAAACAATTCCGGGATGATGCCATAAAATATTTTAAAGACAAATCACTGCCTCAGCAAACTACCCTGGCCACTTCCTATACTTATCTCACGCCGGTGAAAAAAAATAATGTAATAAACTACCAGTTCCCAAATTACATAAGTGATGACAGCATCCTGGTTACAAAAGGCTCATATAAAGAAGTTCACGCTTTTTATTTACTTGTTAAGGGGAAAGAAAAGAAGATAAGAGTAAGGAATTATGCAATAGACGACTATTATTCGTATCGTAATGGAAAAATTGTGTACGCTTCTTACCAGTCAGATCCACGATGGGCAAACCGGGATTATAGTGTGGTTCAATTGCTGGATATTCATTCAGGACTCCAAAGGCAGGTTACTTCCCGGTGTAAATATTTTTCGCCGGATATTAATACGGCAGGAAATGAAATACTGGCAGTTTCTGTAAACCCGGATGGTACCAATAACCTTCATCGGCTGGAAGCTTTAACAGGTAAGCTGATATTGCAGGTTCCTAATCCACGCAACTATTTTTTTACGCAAACAAAATATATCAATGACAATACTGCAGTTTCAGCAGCCAGGAATCCACAAGGCAATATGGTATTGATAACTGTTGATCTTACAACAGGGGCCACTTATAACCTCACCCCTTTTTCTTTTAATGTAATCGGTTACCCGTTTGTAAAAGGAGATACCATTTATTTTACTGCTATGCATAATAATGCAGATAAGGTTTTTGCAATAACGCTCGGTAATAAGAAAATGTACATGTTGACCAGTAATATAAACGGGGTATATCACCCAACTGTAAATACAAAAGGAGAGATGCTGGTATCTGCTTTTACTGCAGGAGGTTACAGGCTGGCTAAACTGAACCTGGCAAAATCCGATTGGCAGGAAATTCCTGTAACCAGTCTCATCATCAGCAACAGTAAATTTTACACCGACTCATCATTCAGGATGACAGGAACAGGTGTTTTATATACTTTAAATGAAAAGCCCTTTGAAGAAAGTTCAACAGGCATTGTGAAAAACCCGGTGAGTAAATACCGGAAATCGTTCCGGCTGTTTAATTTTCATAGCTGGAGACCGGTTATTGATGATCCCGAATACGGCTACAGTTTTTTCAGCGATAATGTGCTCAGCAGTTTCAGCAATGTACTTACTTATTCTTATAACCGAACCGATAAAAGCCATACACTTGGCGTTGGCAGTTCGTTTGCAGGTTGGTTTCCTGTGCTAAGCCTGAATGCTGAAGAAAGTTTTAACCGAACTGTTGATACAGCCTTTGGAAAATCGGTAAGTTATAATTCGGCAAAAGTTTCGGCAGGTATATCTGTTCCGCTTCGTTTTGTTGAGGGTAGAACCAATAAATTTTTAAGTTTTGGTGCAGGATATAATATTGAACAATATTATTACAGGGGTGTTGGCAAAAATGTATTCGATAACAAGGCTATAAACTACCTGAATGCTTTTTTGAGTTTTAGCAATGTAAGCCAGCAAGCGAAACAGCATATTAACCCCCGCTGGGCACAATCAATTTCTATAAACTACAGGGATGCATTCAACTTCAGGGACAACCATAAGTTTGTTGCTCAGTCATCTTTTTATTTTCCGGGCATTTTCCCCAATCATAGCCTTGTAATAAATGCTGCCTACCAAAAAAGGGATACATTGGCAGACCTGTTCAGTAAGAACTTTTCCTATTCAAGGGGATATGAAGCCCTGAGTACACGGCGTATGTATAAAATAGGAGCTAACTATCATTTCCCGTTGGTTTATCC
The DNA here is from genome assembly GCA_044222465.1 of Ferruginibacter sp. Taxonomy (GTDB): domain Bacteria; phylum Bacteroidota; class Bacteroidia; order Chitinophagales; family Chitinophagaceae; genus Ferruginibacter. The sequence continues at coordinate 17,084 of JBGANE010000020.1, read as the reverse complement.
CGACTGGGGTTTTGCTAATATCTTATATTTTCAACGAATCAGGGCCAATGCATTTTATGATTATACCAATGCCAGAGCAAGGGTTAATGGATTACTTACTGAAATAAAAAACCGCAGTACCGGTGTCGAGATATACTTTGATTCAAAGGTCTGGAACGCTTTGCCAGTGAGCTTTGGGTTTCGGTTTTCTCACCTGTTGGATACTGACCTGTTAAACCCTGGGGTGAAGAATTTGTGGGAGATCATTATTCCAATTGGGCTAATACCGGATTGACAGGATATAGAAGGATGTCTACAATAAAAATTTACAAATGCCTAATTATCAACAAATGTGTACTAAAACTCAATACGGAAATTACTATTTTTTTAAGTGAAAATACTTGTATTGTAAGAATAAGCCATTATATTTGGTTCCTGAAACCAAACAATTATGGTACATGATAATTTGGCTGAAATTCATCTTGAAGGCGAAAAACAGGTGGAATTATGGTTAGTTAACAATGGTTACAATAATGTTTTAAAAGAGTTACTCCAACCGGGAGAAACCGGTTTAAAAGCCACGGGAAGTGTTGAGGATATTTTAATCCAGGTACGGACCTTCCAGCACCCTCACCGCCCATTTAAGCTAAGCGATTTTGAAGTTGACAAGCTCATAAGAAGAGCATCTAAGATGAAACTGGTTGCTTATGTGGCCTATATTGTTCTGGACAAAAAAAATCAATTGGTTGGAGAGATCAATTGGGAGAGGTTAAGCTAAAAGTACTTTCATACATCTTCATCTTTTTATTTCCGGGTATTCTGTTACCGTTCATCTACGGCTCAGAAAATTTCACTAACTTCCTTATTCTTAATTTCACTTTTTTTACAAAAAATATTAAATCATGAAATACTTGTTTTCCTTAAGTGTAGCGGGGTTACTTTTATTCTCTGCTCTCAACTCTTGTGCCCAGGCTGATAAATCAAAACGCCCAAGCCCACCGGCGGCGGTAACCCAAAAAGTAGGTGAGGTAACTGTGAATATTGACTATAGTCAGCCTTCAGTAAGAGGAAGGACGATTGGTAAAGACCTGGAACCAAAAGCAGGCGAAGTATGGCGTACCGGGGCAAATGAAGCTACTGTTTTTGAAGTAGACAAAGATGTGATGGTTGAAGGTAAAGCCTTGCCTAAAGGAAAATATGGTTTGTTTACTCTTGTTAATGGAGACGACTGGACCATCATTTTCAATAAAACATGGAAACAATGGGGCGCTTTTAAGTATAATGCAGCCGACGATCAGTTACGAGTGAATGTAAAAGCAGGGAAAGCAAATCCCTTTGCAGAAAAAATGACTTTTACCATTGATGCATCGGGTAAAGTATCCCTTGTATGGGCAGATGTGCAGGTTGATTTTACTGTGAAGTAAGATTTTACTTGTAAGCCTGGTGATCAATGTTTTTACCCATGGTGCCCCTGAACCTTTTCCAGAAAGATTCACGGCTGGCTAAGGGTACAAAATCTTTATTATAAGCCTGCCGGTAATCTATAACCGGGTTTATCATGGTTGGCTGTATTGCCCTTAAAGTATCAAAAACAATGGGTATGATGCCCACTTCTTTGTTCACCTTAACCTTTGCAAACCTTCGTAACTGTTTTGCCTGGTAAGGATCTGTTGCCAGTGCTATATGGGTAAACCCCAGTTTTTTTGCTTTATAATACGAGTAATATAAATTCTCTGTGCTATGTTCGGCCTTTGTTTCTGAAAAAATATTTTCTTTAGGTACGCCTATCGCTTCAGCGTACATGGCCATGATCTCACCCTCATAGTAAGATGAATAGACCGACGAACCGGAGTACATGATATTTTTTGCAATTCCTTTATCAAACAAATATTTTGACCAGTAGATCCTTGCTTTCATGGTGCTGTCCCAGCCATTTTCTGTAAACGGAACGCCGGGCACGACAATCATGTCATAATTTTTTGCTGATGCTTTTTTAAAATAGTGTAATGTTGTTTTTGAAGAAAATGAACATGAGCATATCATTCCTAAAAAAGAAAAAAGGTAAAAGTATTTCAGGCCAATTGTTGAAAAGTTATTTTTCATAGCTACTAAGCTTCTTGTTTATATGTATTAACAATAAGCCGGCACAAAAGTTTAAATAAGAAAGGATTTTAAAAAGCAATCACAGCCTTTTTATTTTCTTGATCACAATCTTCTCCATAAATGCATCGCCACGGCTGTTTTGTGCCTGTATTTTCCGCACTACGGGCATACCTTTAAATACTTTGCCAAAGGCAGCAAAACCTTGCCCATCCTCTGTACCAGTTTCTCCATAATCCAGAATTGTCTGGTCACCTATACAAATAAAGAATTCGGTTGTAGCAGAGCCGGGTGTTGTTCTTGCCAGGGAGATCGTTCCTGAAACATGTGTCAAGCCTGTTTGCTTTGTGTTTTCGTGTTCAATACCGGGGATGGCCTTTTTTATATCGGGCCCTGTTTGCCAAATACCACCCTGGATGATGCCGGTGTTGTTATCAGTAGGTAACTCTTCGGCCTTTAATACCCTGTAAAAAGAGCAGTTGCTATAATAGCCCGAGTCAATAAATGCTAAAAAAGACCTGACTGTTTTAGGCGCCTGGTCGGGGAAGAGTTCTACCTCGATATCTCCTAATTGAGTGGTGATGAGGATATGAGGATTTTTATAATGTGGCTGATTGCAAGAAAAAATTGAAACTATAAAAAGGGCAGTGCAGTATTTATACATAGTAGCAATGGTTGTGCTGGTACATTAATATCACTGTCAAATATAATTTAAACAAGTTTATTCTAACTATAATACATCCGGTTAGCCGTTATATTTTTTGTATTTTTATAAAATAAAATGTCTCCGGAATAATTTATATGAAAAAGATATGTACAACCATCATTGCCTTGTTCATTATTCCTCTGGGTTTTAGCCAGAATATTTCGAAAATAACCATTTCCGGTAACGGGCAAATTGATATAATTTCTTTTGGGCTCGATGAAAATGTGCAGGTGTACCTCACCAAGACCGGCAATATCAGTAAATGGGGTTTCGACAAGTATATTGGATACCAGGAAAATTATAATGCTGTACTGGAACCTTATGTTGGGAAAACAGAATATTATACACAAAATGATGATGAGGCTGTAAGAGGCAAAGTGAAATATATCGGAAGAACGCTGCTGACCTATTACGCATCCTACGAGAATGAATCATTGAAAGGGAAATTAAAAAGCATCGGTTCCATAAACCTGGATTATTATTTATCCTTTGATGATAATGCCTTTGCAGGAAATTTAAGATCTATGGGCAGCAACCAGGTTACCTGGTATGCATCTTATGAAAATGAAGCCCTGAGGGGAAAACTAAAAACTGTAGGCCCCACCGCAATAACTTATTACGGCCCATTTGAGGATAAGGCTTTCCGTGGAAAAACTAAGAGCATTGGCACTTATACCTTAACCTATTACTCTTCACTTGAACAATATAGCGGCGCCCTAAAGACCGGCTCTCCAATTCTGAATATCAATGGAATAAAATACTACGTCAGGAATTATTAATTGTACTGATAATAATTTATCCGTACTTATATTTTTTATTTTTGCTCCGGACATTTTTGCAGTAAACCTTTCATTGCAAGATACTTATAGGGGCGAGTGGACAAAATGGCCGCTTTCAAATCGTTTATTTACTTGCTATGTGCAGGTAGTTTTACTATTTGTTTCTTTGGTTTATTAATCTACATTTACCCCAATCTATTTTCCAATTTAAAAAACCATCATTTATGAAAAGAGTTTTACTCCTAACTTTCCTGTTAGTATTGATCACTACTTCATCGTTTTCACAAACAGACAGGTTTTGGTCTGCAAATAAGGAGAACCGAAATAATATTACAACCGACAAAGCTGTTTCCAGGCTTACTTATCCTTCATCATTTAAACTGTTTAATCTACAGATAGAGTCGATAAAGAAAGAATTATTTTCTATCGTAGACAAAAGATCTTCTGATAATTCTATTGTTATCTCTTTGCCCAATGCCAATGGAAATATTGAACAGTTCCGGGTATTTGAAGCTTCTAATTTTGAACCCGAATTACAGGCAAGGTTCCCTGAGATAAGGGCTTTTTCCGGAAAGGGGATCACTGATAGATCTGCAACGCTTAAACTGAGTATTTCTCCGCAGGGAATACAAACGATGGTTTTCAGGGCAGATAAGAGTAACGAATTTATTGAACCCTATTCGCAGGATCATAAAGTTTATTCTGTGTACAGTTCTCACAGGGATAAAGGAAAATTACCCTGGTCATGTTCCACACAAGAGCAGGAATATTCAAATGATCTAAAATTACAAATGCCGGTTTCAAGTGCTACCGGCAGTTCTACTGGACAATTAAAGACCATGCGCCTTGCACAGTCGTGCAATGGGGAATATGCCAACTGGTTTGGTGCTACCAGCGCTGCACAGGTTGACCTGGTTTTAGCCGCTTTTAATGCAACGCTCACCCGGTGTAACGGTGTATATGAAAAAGACCTTGCGCTGCACCTGAACCTTATTGCAAATACAACAGCTGTTATTTATTACAATCCGTCAACAGATCCTTATACCACATTATCGAACTGGAATAATCAATTGCAATCAGCGTTGAATGCAAACATTGGTGATGCCAACTATGATATTGGTCACATGTTTGGCGCATCGGGTGGCGGTGGAAATGCAGGATGTATTGGTTGTGTTTGTGTGAACGGATCAAAAGGAAGAGGTATTACTTCTCCTGCAGATGGGATTCCAATGGGAGATAATTTTGATATTGATTATGTAGCACATGAAGTAGGTCACCAGTTAGGGGCTAACCACACTTTTTCTATGTCGTTAGAAGGCACAGGTCAAAACAAAGAAGTAGGCTCCGGAATTACGATCATGGGTTATGCAGGGATCACATCACAAGATGTGGCTCCGCATTCAATTGATATTTTTCACGAAACATCTATTGCGCAGATCCAGGCTAATTTAGCCAATAAGACCTGCCCGGTAAGTATAAATATAACCGCTAATAATGTGGCACCGGTTATTGCACCGGTAAGTAATTACACAATTCCCATTAGTACCCCATTTGCACTTACCGGTTCTGCGACAGATGCAAATGCTGCTGATATACTTACTTATTGCTGGGAGCAAAATGATAATTCAACAACATCAGGCTCTGGCAGCGTGGCATCGCCAACAAAAACAACAGGTCCAAACTGGTTGTCATTTCCTGCTTCTGTTTCCCCAACAAGAACTTTTCCAAAATTATCAACTATTCTGGCAGGCTTAAATGTAACACCTGTTTTACCTGGGGGTGATGCGGTTGCAAATATTGAAGCATTAAGTTCTGTTTCAAGAACCTTGAACTTCAGGCTAACTGTAAGAGATAATAGTCCCTATGTTCCGGAAATAAGCATTGGCCAAACTGCCTTTACCGACCTGGCTGTTACAGTAACCAATACTTCCGGTCCATTCGCTGTTACTGCACCTAATACAGCCATTACCTGGGATGCAGGCAGCAATGCCACAGTAACCTGGAGTGTGAATGGTACGAATGCAGGTTCTGTCAATTGCACCAGTGTAAATATTTTATTGTCTACCGATGGAGGAAATACTTTTACAGAAGTGTTGGCAGCTGCAACACCGAATGATGGTTCTGAAGTAATAACTGTTCCTTCAACTTTAAGTAATACATGTCGAATCAAAGTGGAAGCTGTTGGAAATATCTTCTTTGATATCTCAAATACCAATTTCACCATTGGAGAGCCACCGCTTTGCGGCGGGGTAACAGGATTAGCATCATCATTCATTACTTTAACTTCAGCTACTATAAGTTGGACGGCTGTAAGTGGCGCCGATAGTTATGATGTGGATTATAAAGAATCTGTGTCATCAACCTGGATAAATGCTGCAACTGCAACTACATTAACTTCAGTTGATCTGAGCGGTTTAAATTCAAACACAACGTATAACTGGAGGGTGAGGGTAAACTGTGCAGCCGGAACAGGCAATTATGTCAATGCACAATTTACAACGCTTGCGCCTTGTAATGCACCAACCGGCCTTGGCTCTTCGGCGATAACCAGCAATAGTGCCTCGGTAAGTTGGGCTTCTGTAAGTGGTGCCGCTAATTATGATATTGATTATAAAGAATCTTCTTCATCAACCTGGATAAATGCCGTTACCGGAACTACATCAACATCCCGAAGCATTACAGGATTATCAGCATCTACTTTATACGACTGGAGGGTAAGGGCTAATTGTACAAGTAGCCTCACAAGTGATTATTCACAAGGCCAGTTTACCACAACTGCAGTTATAGTATGCCCTGGCCCATATGATATAAGTACCAACGGATCAACTTCGGGAGCAGCAACCATTCCTTTAAATACCGACATAAAAGGATTAATCAATCCATCTGGTGATAACGACTATTACAAATTCGTTATTACAACAGGTGGAACTATTACAATGACCTTGACGACATTGCCTGCCAATTATCATTTGCGATTATTGAACAGCAGCGGCAGCACCTTACAAACGTCAAACAATGGTGGTACGAACAATGAAACCATAAACAGGACAGTTACAGCCGGTACTTACTATGCAAGGGTTTATACAGGAAATAATAATAACTGGAATGCCACTAACTGTTATACGTTAAGGGTTCAAACAGGAACAGCGACAAGGGGAGATGTAGTTGCATTGTCGGGTAATGATCTTATCGTGTCACCAAATCCGGCCGGGTATTTTGTAAACCTTGGTTTCAATACAGAAGATGCAGGTAGTGTAATGATCAGTATTGTAAATCAAACCGGAACTGTAGTATTAAATAAAACACTTCCTGTAACAGCAGGTGATAATAATAAAAAATTAGACATCAGTGCATTAGCCAATGGTATGTATTTTATTAAGCTGCAACATGGCGACAATGTACAGATGGCAAAAATTATAATCAGGCGATAAAGACAGTTTTTGAACCGTACCCTGTAGGGGCCGCTTTTGGCGGCCCTTTTTTATGTATCACTTATTCAGATACATCGGGGGTATTGGCTGGTCTTTTGTTTCTTCATCCCAGGTAATGCTCATGATAAACCATCTTCCTTTTTCTTTTATAAGTTCTATACTGTTTATGCCACGTTTGCGAAGTGGCGGAGTTGTTCCTGCTTCAAATTCATAACTGGTGAATACCTGTGCTACATTTCCAAACTGGTTAACCTTGCGGCCTATTTCTTTTTCATTAAATGAATTCTGCATGAAGAAAGGGCCATTGTTCTGTACATACTGTGCAGGTGAAAACTTTCTCAATTCTCTTTTGGGTGTAAAGGCAGCCATGAATGCATCGGTATGGAAAAGGCTGCGGAAACGTTTCCAGTCTCTCGGGCCGGCAGGGCCTGATATTACTCCGTACAATGCTTTTATCACCTGGTCAATTTCCGATACATCGGCAGGGTCTGCAGCCGGAACTTCAGAAGCATGATTGTTTAACCATGCATTGCGTATTCTTAATTGAGATGCGGTAGGGTTTGGTATGAATCGTAATACATGTTTCCTTGTTTTATCCACTTTGGCAGCAGGTGCAGTCAAAGTAAGCAATTCAGTTTTCCCATCTGAATTTTTTCGGTTTACTTTCACGCTGATCATATCGCCTTCTTTTAAAACAGCATACAGGTGTTCGATTATTTTATCAATGTTATCGGCAGTAACAAGCGAATCATTGATGCTCACTAATTCATCACCATCCTTGTACCCAAGCTTTTCTCCCACGCTGTTCATATTTTTAATACCCACTTTTATCAGACCCTCGTTGGTAGGATTTGTCTGGATGCCGCCGATGGTGAAATCCCGGTAAGATTCTGTTGGCAAATACTCTACCCCGGCCAGCGAAAAAAACTGTTCGTAAGGCAGGGGCTGTGTACCGCTTACATAAGTGTTGAAGAAGTTCCTTATTTCGGGAAAGGTCATTTCTGTAACTACATCAAAGAGTTCTTCATCTTCAAAGAATTTATCCTTACCGTATTTTATGGAAAGGTCATGCTTAAGGTCTTTTATCCCATATTGCCCATTGGACGATTTTAATAATTGCAGGTCGAGGCAGGCAGATATCAATGCGCCTTTCATATACACATTCACATACTGCTGAGCCCATTTACCTGCACTCTCTTTACTCAATTCAGTAAAAGAAAGTGTATCCTTGAAATAAGACCGGGAATAATCTATTTTCTGTGACAAAGTTGCCAGGAATTGTTCCGGTGTCTTTATACCCGACCAAACCTGTACATGGTGTGCTGTGTACTCAGTACTGCCTTCATACAACCATAGGTGTTTTGAAAGAACGGTTTCATTAAAGTTGAATTCCTTTACTTCTCTTGAACTGATGGTAAGCGGGGTAACGATATGAAAAAATTCATGAGATGAAATATCAACCACGTTTTCAATGATCTCTTTTTCGGGAGATTCATTTAAACTGTAGAACGAAGAATAGGAGTGTTCCCAGGCACCGGTAATGGCCAGTTTTTTCTGTTCACCATTGAAGTAATAGATGAAAGCATATTTATCTACCGGCAATTTGCCACCCAGGTAATCTTTTGAACCCTGCAGCAGTTTATTAAGGTTTGCCGCAATGAATTTTGATGTGGCCTGCTTGTGTGGCGAATAAACAGCTATCAACACATCGGCATTGCCTACTTTAATGGTAGTTGTGTCAGGCAAAGAGAACATAATAGGGGAATCATACAAATGATCGGCGTTACTGCAAATGAATTTATCGCTGGTGCTGCTGCCGGAAACCGGTTTTAATCCCGTAGCAGCATAAAACCCTGCAGGCTTCGTGAACAAAATTTCAAAAGGCATCTTCTTCATACCGTCGAAATATCCAAACAGGCCGGGTGTGTTGATGACAAAATTCTTGCCTTCTTCAAAACTGGTACCGCACATACTATACACCATATTGCTGATGCTGGCATCCCAGGTATCTTCCACATTATAGCTGATGCGGTGAATGGTATTCGCTTTTTTGATCGTCCAGCCATTATCGCCTGCCTGGATAACGGGTAATTCCTTTCCTGCTTTATCAAAGGCTTTCAGGTTATGAACATACTTGCCATAGTTGCTGTTCATATAGGTTCCCGGTACAATTTTAGGAAGGTAAAAATTGATCTCTGGTTTTGATATGGCCGGGCAGGCCAGTTCTATGGTAAGCTGGTCGTCTTTAACATTGTTCAGGTCAACGCTGTAAGAATAAACCTGCTGTGCAGCAACCTGCAATGTCATCATTACAAATGAACCGAAGAAAAATAAATGCCTGTTGATGGTAAATGTTTTCATGTTTTGTTTTTTGACTCGTGTAAAGAAAACAGATTTTTAAAACAAATAGTTACCGTTCCTACATTTGTTGCAGGTGAAAAATCGTACTTGTACAAATAATAATCATTTCAAACCCTTCCGCATGGCGATCATATGCCTGGCAAAACCAATCTTTTCATAGGCCCTGATGGCCGAATCGTTCTGATAGTAAACATCCAGTCGCAGTTCAGTCATTCCCTGTGAAGCCGACCATGCAGCTAACACATCCATGATCATTTTATTGATACCTTTTCCCCTGTGTTCCGGTACAACATACATAAAGCCAAGGTAAGCATGTTGAGTATGCCGCAAATAAGGCTTTGCATCTTCTATCCGGGCATAGCCGCTGCCAACCAGTTTACCCTCCAACTCTGCTACCAGCAGTTCAACATCGGCAGATGCGATCATCTTTTCAATATCATAATAATGAGTGGGGTGAGGTTTCAATGTAGGATCAAAAGGTCTTTCGGCGCTGATAACACCCTGTTCAAATTCAAGTAATGTATCCAGGTCGTTGATGGCGGCCTTTCTTATAGTTACTTCGTTCATTGTGGTATAAGTTGAAATCAAATGTAAAATATTTGTCAGAGCTTTGTATCAGTAATCCAGATCATGCCGCTGGGTTAAAATATCCACTTGTTGTTGGTGAACAAAGTTTAGCAGGGTATTTGCTATACAGGGGCAGATGAGCTAAAGATCATCAATATCACGTTAATTAAATCAATAAGTATGAAAACCTTTCTGTTAGTTTTTATGTTGGCCATTACATGCCAGGCCGCCAATGCCCAGTTAACTGCAAAAGCAGTTTGTCCTCCTTTTAAAGTCGATGTAATGGATGGCAATATAAATGAATTATACCCCAGATCCGCCATTGAGGAGATCAAAAAAGCCTTTCCCTGTGCTACTGATATTGTTGAGCAGGGCAGCGATACCAAATGTGCAGGAGTATTTTTTAAAGACAAAGGTGTTTCTTTTTTTTCCGAAAGAAATTATATGGAAATAGGAGAGAGTTTTAAAGGCAAAATGACACCTTCTTTGATGGGTGTAAGCCGCAGCAGCCTGTTTTCACTACTTGGCCGCCCCAAATTGAAGGACACAAATTGGGAAGCCTATCAAATGGGATATGGAACCCTGGTAATCTACTATAATAAGACCGGAAAAATAAATAAGCTGCAGATAAGCAGCAAAAGCACCGAGGCTTTAAAGCTTTGTAATTAAGGTAGCCGTTACAAAAAACATTATTGAATAGAAAGGTTGGTAAAAGATCCGCTGATCGTTCCGTTTGTTCCATTCAATACTGCATTAAAGTTGCCGCTGATGATATTCCCCGATTTGTAAGTGATGTTCAAAGTTCCGCTTACGCTGTAAGGCCAGTTATTTACAGGAGTGGTACCAATACCATAAGTGAGGGTATTACCTCCGCCGTTAGCCAGGGTATAGGCTCCTGCAGTAAAACCAGGGCCTGGTATGCCGGCAAGCAATATCTCCAGGTGAAACCTGTTGGCCGGGTTATTTTTATCTTTTTCGCCAATTATAGTATTTGAAAAATAATAAGCGTCAGATTCATCAGCTGTATAATTGACACCGTTCAGGTTCCAGGTAAGCGAGTGGGAGGAAACCAGGGGCTGAGGTTCTTCGGGCTTACCACAGCCGGTAAGAAAAACATACACAGAAAACAGGCACACAGTGTAACCAAATGATCTAAACGAGAAATATTTCATGGTTCATTTATTTGGTACTGTTAATTTAAGATAAAAAAATGCTTGATACAAGTACTTTTTTTAACAGCGATCGGTTCGGCAGGTTTTTATGTTGGCCTGTTTTCCTTACTTCTTTAATGCCTCCCTCACCTTGGGCGCAATCTTGTTTCCGAATATCTCAATAGATCTCATCAATGATTTGTGTGAAGGCCCGCCAACATCCATATGTGCACTAAAGCGGGTGAGGCCGAACATCTCCTGCATCTTTAATATTTTATCAACAGCTTCGCTGGCATCACCAATGATGAGATGGCCATTGATGCCTCTGCCTGTATCATATTGATGCCGTTGATAAGGCGGCCAGCCACGGCTACTGCCCACCCGGTTCATTTGTGCCGAATAAAGCGGGTAGTATTCATCAGCAACCTGCTTACTGTCATCTCCAAAAAAACAATGCATGTGCACACCCACCTGGAACTTTTTCATATCATGCTTGTAATGCTGATACACTTCTTTGTAATAATCGAACAAAGGAACAAACTGTGCCGGGTTACCGCCAATGATGGCAAATATCACCGGCAGCCCATGCTTCCCTGCTCTTACTACAGATTCGGGTGTGCCGCCTATAGCCACCCATATATTAAGATGGTCATTCACTGCACGGGGAAATATTTCCTGGTTCTTTAATGCAGGCCTGAACTCACCCTTCCAGGTAATGGGATTTTCTTTATTTATTTTCAGCAGCAGTTCCAGCTTTTCTTCAAACAGTTCATCATAATCATTCAGGCTGTAACCATACAGCGGAAATGATTCTGTAAAACTTCCCCGGCCTGCCATCAGTTCCGCTCTTCCATCCGAGATGAGGTCAATGGCGGCAAAGCTTTGATATAATCGTACCGGATCTGATGAACTTAATACAGAAACAGCGCTGCCTAATTTTATTTTTTTGGTGATGGTTGCTGCTGCGGCTAAAATTATTTCCGGCGTACTCACCGCATAATCGGGGCGATGGTGTTCACCAATGCCGTAAAAATCCAGCCCCAGTTCATCCATAAGTTTTATTTCTTCTAAAAGTTCTTTCAGCCTTTGTCCTGCAGGTTGAATAACACCGTTCTCAATATGCAGGTCGCCAAACATGCCGATGCCTAATTCCATACGTTTATTCTTTTTTGCAAAGATACGGGCCCAAAAAAAGTAAAACCAGTAAGATTATTTTATTCCATTTCTATTATGCATAGATGGTCAGGTGAATGACAATAACCACTCTTTTACTAATTTGGTTAAGAATATTCTGGTTATTATTGTGATCAAATTGCAGGCTCCATGCTGTCAACCTTCAATTCTCAAAAATTCAGGTTCTGGTCTTTTGTATCAATGTTCTTACTGGTATTTGTGCATGGGTATAACCTTAATATCAGTTATCTGCAGCCCTGGACCATACCGGGCGAACCGATGACGGTTACTACTTTTACCGAATACTGGTTCGCCAATGGTATTTTTAGATTCCGCATTCCTATGCTCTTCATCATATCCGGTTACCTGTTTGCCCTGAGCGACAATAAGCCATACAAACAGCGTTCGGCTAAAAGAGTGAGGACATTGCTGTATCCTTATTTAATATGGAGCGCAGCCGGTTTACTCCTCACATTTTTTCTTGAAATATTCCCTTACAGCAGAAATATTGTTGCTGCCACACAAATGATGCAGCTGGATGAGAACCGTACCCTGTTACACCAGTATCACTGGTACGAAGTACTGGCAAGATGGATATTCTTTCCTGCTTCTTATCAACTATGGTTCATCAGGGTGCTGCTCATTTACAACCTTGCCTATCCTGCCATTCGCTGGTGTGTATCGCACCGCATCGCTAAATGGATATTTTTTTCAATTGCCTTTTTGCTTTGGCTTTCCACTGCCGGCTTTATTATTATAGAAGGAGAGGGGTTATTGTTCTTTTCTTTGGGAGTATGGATGCAGAAAACAAATTTCAATATTGATGAACCTGGTAAATGGCTTCGGCCAAAGATCTGGTTCAGTGTTTTTATCATTCTCTCCATCACTAAAACATGGCTGGCTTTCCAGGTGTCGTTCAGCGGTATTGAACCCATTTTGTTATTGATGCATAAATCAGTTGTTTTGAGCGGACTGATATGTGCCTGGTATGGCTGCAATGCCCTGGTAAAATACTGTATGAACAAAAGCTGGTTTGTATGGCTCTCCGCTTTTTCTTTTATGATCTATGTATTGCATGCACCCATGGTAGTATATGCAACCAAAGCAGTATTTATGGAGATCAATACCTGGTATGCATACCGGATGATAACTTTTATTGTATTGCCTTTGTGCCTGATCGCTTTGTCTGTCGCCTTTGGGGCAGTACTTCGTAAATTGTTACCTAAGGTTTACAGTTTTGTTACCGGGGGGAGAGGGATGCAATTATAAGTTTTATTGAAGCTGGTCAAAATATTAATACCATCTCTTCTCAGCAACGTCTCTCTCAGGGCCAGTGCTTTGGCCGAGGACGTTGCGTAATTTGCAAAACGGGTAACTTTAAAAACTGCCTGTTAAACAAACTATACCCTACACTTATGGCACATTCTTTATCACTTTTACCTGCCATCAATGGCTCCGGCTTATTGATAAAGTAAATGGCTATGATATTATCTATAATTGGTTTCACCTTTTAAAAAGCAAAGGACATTATATCAATGGTTATGTAATAATGCCAAATCATGTACATGTGATCATAAGTTTTATTGATACGGGTCAAAGCATTAATAGTATAATTGGTAATGGTAAAAGATTTATGGCGTACGAAATAATTAAACGCCTGGAACAAAATGCAGAGACAGCATTACTGGAACAACTCAGTAGCAATGTAGAAGCAACACGAAAGGCTAATAAAAAACTGCATGAAGTATGGGAACTGTCTTTTGACTGGAAGGAATGCAGAAGTTGGGAATTTGTTAATCAAAAACTGGATTATATTCATGACAACCCTTGTTCAAAAAAATGGAACCTTTGCGCCAGCCCCGTTGAATACCCACATAGTTCTGCAAAGTTTTATATAACAGGAGAACAGGGAGTTTACCCGGTTACAAACTTTATGGAAATGGAAGATGTGGAGTTTACAAAAGGAAAAAAAATTGGCTAACAGACGCAACGTCCTCGGCTAACACACTGGGCTCGGAGAGAGACGTTGCTGGGAAAAGAGGCGCCATTTACAGGATTACATTTGATAAATGATTACCGGTTCATTGAGTTGATGCAAGGTTCTCGACCTACACAAAGGCCGGGAAGAGACGTTGCTGGAAAAAAAACTTTACGTTACTAATTTAATGATTAAGGAAGGGAAGACTTGCGCAAGTTAGGGGGAAAGCAATATAAAGCCTCTGCTAATTATCATACTTGATTGTTTTAAGAATTGTTTCAGATACTGAGCCGTCTTTTGTAATAATTGTGAGGAAGGTATCATCAATATTACCCCATTGGTATCCTTTATAATCAAAATTGTTATTATAGTCTGTCGAGGATTGATAAGTTTTGTTCTTGTACTCCCAAAATGATTTATGATTTCTGACATACCTGGCTTCTCGAACAGCATTCAAATATTTCTTACCGCCAACTAAATAATAATGATAGGCAAATTGTTCGTTATCGTTGGGAAATTTATCGCTACGGTCCTTCCTCACGTGGAGCTCTACATTTTTTATTATTTCCGCAGCAGTGGGTGCAGCACAAATTGTTTTGACCTTTTCCAACGCCTTTTTATAATTTAATTCCGCACTCATTTTATAGTCTTCACATGCTTTATCCATGCTGTTTAATTGCTCTTCTGTCGCAGCTTTATAATAATATGCCTCGCCTGAACGAGGATTTACTTTAATCGCATTGCTCAGATCGACAAGTGCCTCTCTATACCGGCCAGAAAAGTAATAGGAGTAACCTCTGAATAAAAGTGCTTGCGGATCTTGGTTGTTTGCCGTAATGGCTTTATTAAAATCAGTAATGGCAGATGTATAATTCTCAGAATAAAAATAACAATATCCTCTTTTCAAAAAAACATCCTGAATGGCCGTATTCAGTTGGATACAGCGAGAGAAATCAGATATGGCATCGTTGTAATTGTCTAGCAAGTAATTGGCGCTACCCCGGAAATAGTATGCACTGTCATGATTTTTATCCAGTTCTAGGGCCTTGGTAAAATTGTGTATAGCATTCTTATTATCGTTGGCAAAGAAATAGAGAATGCCATTATTGTAATAAGTATAATACGAAAGAAGAGTCGGAGCAACCTGAACCTCTTTGGTATCTTTTTTATCTGTAACTGTTGTATCGGCAGGTGGGTGGATTTTTCTTGAAGTATCGATTCTTTGTGGGGTAGTACTGTCAGTGGGGGTTTGTGAGATAACTTGTTGATCGGGTCGTTTAGGAAACATTGTGTCTTTTAGCAACAAAAAAGCAATGACCAGTAAGATTATTACTGCTGGAGTTAATATACGCCAATTGGAATACCATTTTTTGACAACAATCCGCTCAGACTTGTCGCTGTCTAAGACCTCGCTATCATTTTCTTGATTGTTTTCTTTTTTTGTATAAGTGTTGCTGTCATTGGTATGTACATTAACACTTGCAGAATCAGTAGTTGAACCGGTTGGCTTTACATTCGTTGCAGACTCATTGTTTTTTACTTTGGCTAGGTTCTCTTTTATATCTTTCAGCAGTATGCTTATCGCTTTTTTGGGTTCATACCGGAAAGCTTCCAATCGCTGTATGGAAGTAAAGAAATACATGATGTCATCTGAAATGACAAAGTCAGATGTTTGGTAACAATACAATACTTTTCCCAAACGATCAGCTTCGGTAAGTTCCCTTACAACCTGCCGGGAGGTATTTGAGTTTGGAGTAAGTATCAGCAAAAAAATGTTACACTGCCTGATAGCTCGGCTGATGGATGCAGGCCATGATTCGGCTCGTTGGATATTTTCATATCCGATCCAGCATTGAACGCCATTGGCACGCAAAGATTCATATACCTTTCTGGCAAAATTTTCGTCATCCTCCGAATAGCTGATCATTACGGAATATTCCGGCATAGTGATTGATTTAAACAGTTGCTGCAGGAACCGAGGCTGGTGTACCCGGCTTTACTTATTAAAAATAGCACAACTTTTGGAGTATTGAAAGGATGAAATAACCCTATTTCTGATTTGGGTTAGCGCACTGGCTAGGGGAGAAGTTGCTGGGAAAAACGGTTCCTTTTGCCAGCGGTTGGCTGAGCAATAATGGCTCGGTCTCCGGCCGCCCGGTTGATATTGAATTTGCTGAAGATGGATCTACGCTGGTGAGTGATGACCTGAGAGGTGCCATTTACAGGATCACGTTCAATAAATGATCATCGGGTTCATTGAATTGACGCAACGTTCTCGACCTACACAAGGGCCTGCTGGGGAGAGACCTTGCTGGGAAAAATCAAGATATAGGAGACTTGTCTTCCAACTGTTTTTGTTTAGGTAAATATTTATAATTCTTATCAAATCTATATCCAGGTTCCTTAATTATATATCTCAAGGCGTTAATGTATTTTTTAATCTGTTTTTCCATTCTTTTTTTAATATCATCAACTATATGTTTTTTATCTGCGTTTGCATATCTCATAAGTAAAAAATCGCCGCTAATCATTAAAACCGGATTTTTGATGAAGCTATCTCTATCCATTAGTTTTTGAAATGCATTAATGTCATTAATATTCTTATGCATTAAAGTTGATGCAATCAAAAAAAGCTTAAAATCACCTTTAAAATCGTTTATATCTGCATTCTTATATTCAATTGCTAATTCATCAAATATTTCATTTAATGTTTCTTTTAAAGTAATTGATTTAAAATTTTCAATAAACCAATCACTTAAAAGCATTGCAATTAAAGGTAGTGGCCAATTCTTAAATACAGGAACATCTTGTTGAGTAAGTTCTTGAATATGATAAAATGATTTTACCATATTTTCTAAC
>JBGANE010000082.1:0-5770 GCA_044222465.1 Ferruginibacter sp. | reverse complement strand
AGCGGCTTCAAAATTATTTTGATGTGGTAGTAGTAGATGCACCCTGCAGTGGCAGCGGGTTGTTCCGCAAAGATCCTTCTGCTGTTGAAGAGTGGAGTGAAAATAACGTTCAGCTATGTGCACAACGGCAGCAGAGGATACTGGCCGATATTATTCCGGCTTTAAAAAAAGAGGGGGTTCTGATCTATTCCACCTGTTCATATTCAAAGGAAGAAGATGAATATATCTGTGATTGGCTGGTCAATGAATTAGAAGTAGAGAGTATAAAGCTAAAAATTGATGGGCCATGGGGTATTGTTGAAACGGCATCAGATCATAGTGCTTATGGTTATCGCTTTTACCCTGATAAAGTAAAAGGAGAAGGTTTTTTTATTGCCGCATTCAGGAAGACAAATGATACAGAACAGCGAAATGAAGTAAAAAGTAAGAAGTCAAAAGTTAAAAAAGGTATGGGAGTAGTTACAACCAAAGAAATTGATGTAATAAAACCTTATCTCCTTGATGCAGATGATCTGCTCTTCGTTAAACAACATGATGAGGTCATTGGGCTGCCTAAAAATCTTCAACATGATTTGGCAGTTATTCAATCTTCACTTTACATTAAAAAGGCAGGCGTAAAATTTGGTACACTTATCCGTAATGAACTGGTTCCGGTGCATGAATTTGCAGTAAGTAATATTATTTCTCCGGAGGTTCTCCGCTTTGAGGTTGATAAAGAAACAGCCTTACAATACCTGCGTAAAGAAGAAATAAAAATAGATGCTCAACAAAGGGGTTGGGTGCTGCTTACCCACGGACAATTGCCCCTGGGCTGGATCAAAATGATACCAGGCCGTATTAATAATTATTACCCTGCAACATGGCGTATTCTTAACAAGTGATTAGGCAGATAAACCAACTAAATTTTGCATATTTGCAAACACAACTCCTTTGAAAGATGAAAAAAATATTAACCGTATTGTTTCTGCTGCCGGTACTGGCTTTGGCGCAAAATGAGAAAAGCATAAAACCGGTAAAGATGCATACTGTAGGTGCTAAAGAAAGTCTTAGCAGCATAGGCAGGATGTATGAAGTGAATGGAAGAGTGCTTGCCAACTATAACAATATTGACTATGATAAGGGATTAAATGTTGGACAGGTTCTGAAGATACCGCCAAAGGGAACAACCCTTGAGCAGGTATCGCCACCTGTAAAAGCAGAAATACCCAAAAGCCAGCTGCCAGTTGTAAAGGCTGAGATCAAACCTGCAGTAAAAACTGAATCAAACAATGAAACAGGTACGCCAATATATCACACGGTAGGAAAGAAAGAGACCTTGTACCATATAAGTACGCTGTATAATAAAGTTGCAATTGATGATATCAAGAGGTGGAATAATCTTACGGGTGATGGAGTAAATGAGGGAGCAAAGTTGATCGTTGGTTATTCAAAAATAACTGCTGAGCCAAAAACTGATCCTGTTGAAAAAATTGAGAAAGAAAAACCGGTTGTAGTTAAAGAGGCAGAGAAAAAAGAATCAAAACAAACAGTGCCTGTTGAGAGCAAGCCGGTCGTTATAACCGGCAAAGATTTTAAAGGCGGTATATTTAAAACTGTGTATGAATCGCAAAGCAAGAATGGTGAGCCGGTTGATCAACAGGGAGCGGCGGGTATTTTTAAAAGTACAAGCGGCTGGACAGACGGCAAATATTATTGCTTATATAACAATGCCGTGCCAGGTACTGTAATTAAGATCACCAATCCTGTGAATGAAAAATATGTGTTTGCGAAAGTGCTGGATGCCATCCCGGATATAAAGCAAAATAACGGGTTGGTGATTTGTATCAGTGCTGCCGCTGCAACAGAGTTAGGGGCAGCCGAAAGCAATTTTAATTGTTCACTTAAATACTCAAAATAAAAATTTATGAAGAAGGCTTTTCTATTTCTGATTTCAGCAACTGCTGCCGGTTTCGCATCTGCGCAGGACGATGTTATTAAAGCGAATCAGGGCGCTGCAGGCAGATCGAATTTTACGGTAATAAAACAGGTACCGGCTACCCCGGTAAAAAACCAGGCTCTTACAGGAACCTGCTGGAGTTTTTCAACCACTTCATTGGTTGAAAGCCAGAGTATGAAAAATAACCTGGGAGAATTTGATCTGAGTGAAATGTTTACCGTAAGGAATATTTATATGGAAAAAGCGAAGAACTATATTTTACGACAGGGACGTGCACAGTTTGGAGAAGGGGGTCTAGGGCATGACCAGATACGGGCTATTGCTACATATGGCGCCATACCTGAATCTGTTTACAGCGGATTAAAGCAGGGAGCAAATCAATCCCATAACCACGAAAAACTGAGCACGAACCTGAAACAATACCTCGACGACTTACTAAAACATATTCCCTTGCCGGCTAACTGGATGGATGGAGTTGTAAAAATACTTGACGAAGAATTGGGAAAAGTGCCTGCAGAATTTGACTACAGAGGTAAATCATATACGTCGCAGAGTTTTGCAAAAACAGTGCTTCAGTTCAATGCGAATGACTATGTGAATATAACTTCTTTTACTCACCATCCCTATTACGAACCTTTTATTTTAGAAGTACCTGATAATTTCAGTAACGGTGCATATATCAATATTCCACTGGAGGAAATGATACAGTTGACAAAGGATGCCATTACAGGCGGCTATACAGTAATGTGGGATGCTGATGTAAGCAATATCGGGTTTAATCAGGGTAATGGTATTGCTGCTCTATATGATACAACCATCAACTCGTCGAGAAAAATGAACATGCGTAAGTTAAAGGCGCAAAATGAAAGGCAACAGAAGACCGGATTGACTGATGTGGCAGCAAACAAGGCCACAGAAAATAAAACGGACGCTGCTGATGATAAGACTGATTATGCAGATGGAACAAAAGAAGAAGTGGCCTGGGATGCTGACCTTCGCCAGGCACTGTTTGAAAATCTAACCACACAAGACGACCACCTGATGCATATTACTGGTCTGGAGAAATCGAAGAACGGAAAAGACTTTTTCATAGTTAAAAATTCGTGGGGTAAAGTGGGACCGGATAATGGTTACATAAACGTTTCAGAGTCTTATTTTGCCATCAATACCGTAAGCCTTGTTGTTCCAAAAGCAGCTTTGAGTAAAGCAATGCTGGAAAAAATGAAAATAAAGTAAACCGATAAATTGATATAAATGCGCCGCAATTGTTGCGGCGTTTTTTATGCCGTAAAACGATAGCCCCGCAAAAAATCCCCGATGAGCATTTTCTTTTTGCCTTCAAGCTGAAGTTCAAGAATGGAGATATAACCATTACTGCAGGCAAAATGTAAAAAAGTTTTATGGTCGGTTTCAAAACTACATGGTACAGAGGAAACTGTCTTCTTTACTTTCTCTGCTTTAAATATTTTTAATTGCTTACCATTCAAAAAAGTAAAAGCGGTGGGGTAGGGTGATAAACCACGGATGAGATTAAATACTTCGTCTGCTGTTTTGTTCCAGTCAATTTTGCAGGTTTCGGTAAAAATTTTTGGAGCATGTTTTAAGGTTTGAGGTTTAAGGTTTAAGGTTTGAAGTTGTGGTGTTTCTTTCAGTGTTTCTTCGGCTAAACCTTTGACTGTTTTTACCAGCAATTGTGCACCAATCTCTTTCATCTTATCATGAACTTCACCTGCCGTTTCATTTTCACCGATACGGAAACTTTCCTGCAATAAAATATCCCCCGTATCAATTTCATGTTTCAGTTTAAATGTGGTCACACCAGTTTCTTTCTCACCATTGATGACAGCCCAGTTGATGGGAGCTGCGCCACGGTACCGGGGTAACAAACTCCCATGCAGGTTTACAGAACCCATCGGTGGCATATTCCAAACCACTTCCGGAAGCATACGAAAGGCAACTACCACCTGCAGGTCAGCCTTCAATGATCGCAGTTGTTCTAAAAATTCGGGGCTCTTTAATTTTTCGGGTTGAAGAACAGGCAGATTATTTTCAACAGCATATTTTTTTGCAGCGCTTTGCTGCAACTGCATCCCACGACCGGCTGCTTTATCCGGTGCTGTAATAACACCCACAATATGGCAACCGGCTTTTACCAGTGCATCCAGCGATGCAACAGCAAACTCCGGGGTTCCCATAAAAACAATTCGCAGCGATCGGAAATCTTTCATTGCTGCGAAGGTAAATAAATTGTGACCGTATTTTCATTGCTTGTTCTTTAATAGTTGATCAATTGATCTTTGCAATGCATCAATTTGTTTTTGCTGTTCTTTCAAGCCTTCTATCAGCACGGGTATCAATCCCAGGTAGTTTATTCCCAAAACAAGTTCATCATTATCTCCTTTAAATTCTGTAACCAATTGCGGGAATAACTTGTGCACCTCTTGTGCAAGCAGGCCTATTTGCTGTCGCTGATCTTTCGTAGGGCTTATCCAGTTATAAGTATAGCCATTCAATTCCTTTATTTTATCAAGGGTAGCACCAAGCGGTGTGATATTCTTTTTCAGCCTGGCATCACTGGTTGAGGTAAATGTGCCTGGCGCAAAAATGTTTCCATCTCCATGCACAGCAAAAACATATTGAGATGTACCGGCTCCAGTGGCTGCATAAAAAGTGTGTTCTGATGTAATCCCATCTACCTGGTAACGCAGCTTGCCGGCATTGATGCCAAAACCATAATACTGGTTGTCATTATTGGCGGTTTCGTATAATACCAATTTACGATTGACGGCAGTATTGGGAAATTGTAATAGTGCATTGGGTGTGGTGGTACCAATGCCTATATCGCCATTCTCTTTAATGATAAACCTTCCGGCGCTAATTCCTGGTTTGTCAACGGTAACATCTCCATATCCGCCAATACTGAATGCTGTGCCTCCTGAAGCGGATGGCCCTTCTACCCGCAATGCACCGTTTCCCAGATGCAGCAGGTAAGATGGATTCAGTACACCAATACCCACATTACCATTTCGAAGTACTGTCATTGCATTATTCCTGGTTGAGGCTACAGGATCTCCATTTCCTATCTGGAAGATCCTGTCAGTTAACTGCGGGACGATAGAATTTGGATTATCACTAACATCATTAAAAGCACCAATAACTGTAGAAGTATGGGCCTTTGCGATTGTCTGGAAACCCATTGCAGTTGAAATTTCGCCTGATGCGATTGTCTGTAAGCCCGTTGCAGTTGAATAGTCACCTGTTGAGTTTGGCTGATAACCCATTGCTATTGAGAAATTGCCTAATGCGGCAGCCTGGTTACCCATTGCTATTGAGAAATTACCAGATGCACTTGTCCAGTAACCCAGGGCGGTTGAATAATTACCAGATGCGCCTGTGTTGGCACCCATAGCTGTTGAATAATTACCTGATGCTATGGTGCCATAACCCGAGGCAAATGAAGCATTGCCGATATACATCTTATTCCAGCCTGTGCCGGGGACACTTCCAACCCTGAATGCCGCCTTTTGAGGATACCACATCATGCGTGTGCCCGGCCCTTCAATAGGTGGTGCATAAGTGGTTGATGACGGGAGAGTGGCAGGCCCTGTAAATACAACATTACTATCTGCAACATGTAATCTTGCAACGGGTGTGGTAATACCAATACCAACATTTTGTGCATTGGTAAATATTGACGTTAATACGATTGCAAAGAGTATAGATTTCTTTTTCATAATAAATGAATTAATCATTTGCTCACCGGCTATGAGTATAAAAACGGCCAAAGCTTATTGAGGAAATATTTCAAGGATCAGTTTTCCATCTCCTATGCTT
>JBGANE010000019.1:0-48639 GCA_044222465.1 Ferruginibacter sp. | reverse complement strand
CTGCCTCAAAGAAAAAAAGATAGATCATATACTATTACCTGCGCTTGATTTCATGACCATCGACAGTCATGATGAACCACAGATAGGTACCATTAAAGTGAAACTGGCACAACTTCTTCAGCGCAACAAAGACAAAAATATTTTTATCACCCAGGGGTATATCTGCCGCAACGCAAGGGGAGAAGTAGATAATTTGAAAAGAGGAGGAAGTGATTATTCAGCATCCCTCATTGCTGCAGCCATTAACGCCAGTGTGTGTGAAATTTGGACCGATATTGATGGTATGCATAATAACGATCCCCGTATCGTGAAGAAAACCTATCCTATCGAGCAGTTGAGTTTTGAAGAAGCAGCCGAGTTGGCTTATTTCGGTGCCAAAATACTTCACCCGGCAAGTATCTGGCCGGCGCATTTTTATAATGTGCCAGTTAAGTTGCTGAACACCATGGATCCTTCGGCGAAAGGAACACTGATCACCGAAAAAGCAGGAAGCGTTGGAGCCAAAGCCATTGCTGCAAAAGATGGTATCACTGCAATCAGGATAAAAAGCAGCCGCATGTTACTGGCCTATGGTTTCCTGCGCAAGGTTTTTGAAGTATTTGAGAAGTACCGTACTTCCATTGATATGATCACCACATCAGAAGTTGCGGTTTCTGTTACCATTGATAATGATGTTCATCTTCCGGAGATCACCAAAGAACTGGAAGTTTTTGGTATCGTTGAAATCGATACCAACCAAACCATCGTTTCCATTGTGGGTAATGAGATCGAAGCTACCAAGGATGTGATGAAAAGAATATTTGATGCCATTGAACCAGTGCCGGTTCGTATGGTAAGTTATGGCGGCAGCCGGCATAATGTTTCATTGCTGATAGACCGGGCCGATAAAGAACCAAACTTTGCTGCTGAATGAAGGGTTGTTTGGACTGTAGCAATTAAAAAGGCAAAATTAAAAATTCAAAAGAGGCGCTATTAATTGAGGCCTCTTTTTTTTAATTTGCCTTTTTAATTTTGATTTTACAATCCTATTCCCAGTTTTTTATAAATAAAACTCATCAGCCAGGCCGGACCGATCATCAGGAACTGGATGTCTTTGAGAAAGGAAGGTTTCTTCCCTTCAATTTTGTGCCCGTAAAACTGCCCTATCCATGCGGCCACAAAAACGATCACACAAAAAAGCCACAATGAAATGATGCCGGAATTCTCAATAAGATAACATAACCAAAGGCAGAACAAAGCAAACAACAACATACCTATCCAGAGTGTTCTGGAAAGGGAGAGATAATAAAATATCACCAAAACCATAACTATCATAGCTACATTCAGGGTAATACCTGAAATGACAAAAGGAAGCTTGATACTGTATAACAGCCCGGTAATAGAAAAGAAAATGGAGGGCACACATATCCAGTGAATGGTTTTATTGGTGTGGTCCTGGTGGCTTTCGCCATATTCGCTAAGCCATTGCTGAATGGTTTTCATCATCAAAATTTTTGATCATCCTAAAGTTAATTAAAACTGTTAACAATTCATTTACAACAAACTCCTTCAAATTGTCGTCTTATAAATGGTTTTTCATAGGATATTGGATTTAAACGGGCCTGGATTTCTATCCGAGGCCCTTTTTATTTTACAGCGCAAAACCGCCGGTAGTGTAATACCGTAACTGAATTGGTTTTTTATAGATATTGGATTAGACGAACCTGGATCTCTATCCGGGTTCCTTGTTTATATGGTGCACAAAAAAGTTCCACAAGGTCAGGGGAGTTTTAGAAATTATATAGTAGTGTTATTATACGTGATCAGTATATAGCATCTCCATAACTAGCTAAAGCAAAATATCTTTAATAGCTTTTTTATAGGCTTCCATCATCAGGTCGTAACCGGCAAATGCACAAGCCATTATCAACAGGCTTGTTTTTGGCAGATGAAAATTGGTTACCAGCGCATCGGCAATATTAAAATTGTAAGGTGGGTGAATAAAATGGTTGGTCCAGCCTTCTGAAGGTTTTAATAATTTCTGTGCAGTAAAAGAAGATTCCATCGCCCTCATGGTTGTGGTTCCTATCGAGCAGATGCGGTTACCATTTGTCTTGGCTTTATTGACTATTGCACAGGAATTCTCTTCAATGCGGTAGTATTCAGCATCCATTTTATGTTTGCTCAGGTCTTCCACTTCAATG
The DNA here is from genome assembly GCA_044222465.1 of Ferruginibacter sp. Taxonomy (GTDB): domain Bacteria; phylum Bacteroidota; class Bacteroidia; order Chitinophagales; family Chitinophagaceae; genus Ferruginibacter. The sequence goes on along the minus strand of JBGANE010000019.1, from coordinate 46,456 downwards.
GGGCGAAAAGTGCCGAGACCGGTATGCAACGTAGCTTCGGCAAAGCGTATCCCTTTTATCTCTAGTCTTTTTATCAGTTCCTGGCTGAAGTGCAGGCCGGCAGTTGGTGCAGCTACGGCGCCTTCGTGCTTTGCATATACCGTCTGGTAACGTTCTTTGTCTTCCTCTTCGGGCTTGCGCTTTATATATTTTGGCAATGGTGTTTCTCCAAGTATTTCCAGCATCTGGCGGAATTCAAGATCGGTACCATCCCATAGAAAACGGATTGTACGGCCACGGCTGGTAGTGTTGTCAATTACTTCGGCAACCAGTTCATCACTTTCTCCAAAATATAATTTGTTGCCCACACGTATCTTACGGGCCGGATCCACAATTACATCCCAAAGTTTATTGGCTTTGTTCAACTCTCTCAGCAGGAACACTTCTATCTTGGCGCCTGTTTTTTCTTTGCGGCCGTACATACGTGCAGGAAAAACCTTGGTATTATTTACCACAAACACATCCTTGTCATCAAAGTATTCAATAATTTCTTTAAAGTGCCTGTTCTCTATATGCCCGGTTTTACGGTGTATCACCATCATACGGCTGTCTTCACGTTTTTTAGTAGGGGTTTGGGCAATTAAGTTAAGAGGAAGGTCGAAACGGAATTGGGATAATTTCATGTAACTATATGTTTTTAATGGTTACATGCCGTATACAAGAGTACTTACTATATAGCCTTTCCGGAGGCGCTTATCATGTTACGGCATGATTTAAAGTGGGCAAAGGTAATGCAAACAATTCAAAAATCGGGCACAAATATTTGGTTCCTGCAAACGGCCGGCCCGGTTCAGAGATGTCATACCATCGGCCCTGGGTAAACCGTTAAATGATGGCTGATAATTTTGTGATTTCTCCGGTTATCTGCATCTTTATGCAGTACCCTTCATTAATTAAACTGTAATGTTCAAAAGACCCGTTCATCTCCTGATCCTGCTTTTCATTATCTCTTCTTTTTGGAGTTATGGCCAAAAAAAACCGGCCACCAAATATCCAAGCCTTTTTTGGGAGATCACCGGTAATGGCCTTACAAAGCCATCTTATTTATTCGGTACTATGCATGTGAGCAGTAAGATGGTATTTCATCTAAGCGATTCATTTTATATGGCTTTGAAAAATGTGGACGCTGTTGCGCTGGAACTTAACCCCGAACTCTGGCAGGGACAAATGGTGAGTTTGAATAAACTGAAAAACAGTTATGCCGGTTTTGTACAGGCGCCCAAGGGTGATTATCTCACCGAAAATTCATTTCGTATAAACAAGTACAACGATGAATTAAAAATGGCAATGAGCAGCGAACCAACCATTGTCAACAGTTTATTATACCGTACGTATAAAGAAAAGGAAGATTTTGAAGAAGATACTTTTCTCGACCTGTATATATACCAGACGGGGAAAAAATTAGGCAAAAGAGCAACCGGGGTGGAAGATTATTTTGAAACGGAAAAAATTGTGATGGAAGCTTATGCCGATATGGCAAAGGAAAAAAAGAGAAAGACAATTGACACAGATGAAGAGTCGGGTTATGAAATTGCAGAGAAATTGCAGGATGCTTATCGCAGGGGCGACCTTGACCTTATGGATTCTTTAGACAGGATGATGGACCGCTCCGATGCATTTACCGAGAAATTCCTGTTCAAACGTAATGAGGTACAGGCAAACTCCATTGATACCATCATAAAAAAGAATTCGCTTTTTGTTGGCGTAGGCGCTGCCCACCTGCCCGGGCCACGTGGCATTATTGAGTTGCTTCGTAAAAAGGGTTACCGCCTCAGGCCCATTCAAATGCCCGACAGGGATGCGTTGCAAAAAGAAGCAATCGATAAAATAAATGTGCCGGTAAAGTTTACCACGCAGTTTTCGGATGATGGATTTTACAGCGTAGCTATGCCAGGGCCATTATACAAACTCACTGATGAATACCAGCAATTGGACAGGAGGCAATACTCTGATATGAGTAACGGATCTTATTACTTAGTTACCCGTGTAAGAACCCATGCCGCATTCCTGGGGCAAAATGAAACGGATGTTTTAAAAAAAGTTGACAGCATTTTATACGAGAACATACCTGGCAAGATTTTGTCTCAGAAATCCATCATTAAAAACGGGTATGCCGGCTACGATATCAGTAACCGTACAAGACGTGGTGACTTGCAGCGGTATAATATTTTTGTAACCCCCTACGAGATACTTTTTTTTAAAATGAGCGGTAAAGAGAATTATGTGCAGGGAAAAGAAGCCCACCAGTTCTTTTCATCCATACAATTAAAAGAAACGGTAAATAAACCTGTGTTGTTTGAACCTGGCCAGGGTGGATTTTCAGCCAACTTCCCGGTGCAGCCAATAGAATACCTCAACAGTTTTTCGGACGATGGAATGGATCGGTGGGAATATGAAGCCGTAGATAAAACAACCGGAAACGCTTATTTCATTTTTAAAAAATCGGTTTACAATTTCCGTTTCCTCGAAGAAGATAGTTTTGATCTTGCCCTGATGGAAGAATCATTCAGGAATCCTGATCATTTTGATAAACAGGAAAACCGTGTTCAAAGTTCATTCAAAGGGTATCCATGCCTTGATGTAAAAGAAAAAATGAAAGACGGTTCTGTGATGCAGGCAAAGTTTATCATTAAAGGTCCGCACTATTACATAGTAGCTGCTAAAAGCAATGATAAAGCTGCAGACCATAGTTCTTTCTTCAACTCTTTCACCTTTACGCCATATAAATACGATCTGGGTTCGGTATATACAGACACGTTCATGCACTTTAGTGTTTCATCGGCGGTGGTGCCACTAATGAACGAAGACCTGCGGCAACAGGTGGAGAAAGCAGCCAATGATATTGCCAACGGAAGTAATTACACTGGCTATATCAGTTACTGGCCCAAAACAAAGAATGGTTTATTTAAAAGCGATTCCACAGGCGAAATGGTTGCGGTGAGCATACAGGAATACCCCAAATATTATTACGTAAAGGATTCCGCCAAGTTCTGGATTGATGAAATAGATGAGTTTTATAAACAGTCCGACCTGTTCCTCTACAAGTCCGAGCCTCTTTTATTGAACAATGGAGTGAAGGGGTATAAATTCATACTCAGGGATACGGGTTCATCAAGGACCATCACAAGAATGGCGATGCTCAAGGATAATTATACCTTCAGCATAGTTACCATGGGCGATACGCTGACCACCGAAAGTTCTTTTATCAGTTCTTTCTTTAACAGTTTTAAACCTGCTGAAAAAAAACTGGGCCGCAATATTTACGAAAACCGGCTGGATGAATTTTTCACCGATCTCTTCAGTAAAGACAGCGCTACCCAAGCCCGTGCACAGCAATCCGTTTCAAATATTTATTACGGTGAGAAAGGCGTGCCTAAGATCATGGAAGCTATTGACAGGCTGAATCACTCCGACAAAGAATATTTTAACACAAAGAGTAAATTGATTGCCGAACTGGGTTATATCAAAGACACCACAAAGCCAGTGGTCGTGAACTACCTTAGAAAAATTTACGAACGCACTGCGGATACCAGCTTTTTTCAAAACGAAGTATTCAATGCACTGGCCCGGCATAAGACAAAGGCCGCCTATGACCTGTTTAAAGAACTGATCCTGCAAGACCCGCCTATTTTCGAAAGCGATTATGAATATTCATCCATGTTCGATAACCTGGAAGATTCTTTGTTACTTGCCAGGAGCCTGTTTCCCGAACTGCTGCAATTAACATCATTGAGCGATTATAAGGGTAATGTATTGTCGCTGCTGGTAACACTGGTCGACAGTAATATCATCAAGGCATCGGAATACGAAAGTTATTTTTCAAAGATCTACTTTGATGCTAAAATAGAATTGAAAAAACAACGCCTGAAGGACGAAAAGATAATGGAAAAGGAAATATTGAAAGATGAGGATGCGACCGGCGGACGAAATTATAATTACTATAATGATGATAAGGCAAACCTGGATGAATACAGTGTGCTCTTACTGCCCTTTTATACGAAGAACAAAAATGTGCCATCTTTTTTTGAACACCTGTTACAATCCAAAGAACCGGATGTAAGGCTTAATGCAGCGGTTTTATTACTGCGGAATAACCTGCCTGTTGCTGACAGTATTTTGCTGAACCTGGCTGCCACAGACCAATACCGGTCTAAATTGTTTTCTGAGCTGGAGAAATCGAAACGGTTGGATAAATTCCCGGCTACATACAAAAATCAAATTGACATAGCAAGAAGCTACCTTGTAGCTGACAAAAATTATGATAAGGTGGATTCTATCGTTTATCTGCAAAAACAACCGGCGGCTTACCAGGGCAAAAAAGGAACCGTGTATTTTTTCAAGTACAGGGTAAAGAAAGAAGATGACTGGAAAATAGGTATCAGTGGCCTGCAACCCGAAAATGAAAAAGATATAAGCAGTGATCATGAACTGACCTCCATGACCGAGAAAAAAATAAAACCCGATGAACCGTTGGATGTGCAGTTACAAAAGCAGTTGAAAAAAATACTGTTCAGTTTTCATAACAGTGGAAAAAATTTTTACGGCTACAACGATTATGAAGGTTCTATCAGGAGTTTTGATGAGTATGAAGACTGAGCCATACTCTTACCCGGTATGGTGTTGATAAGCGTTTGAGTATATTCATCCTTGGGCCGGTAATAAACTTCATCGGCATCTCCTTCTTCTGTAATTTTTCCCTTATGCATTACCAATATGCGGTTGCATATATAATGTACAACCGCCAGGTCGTGTGAAATAAAGAGGGCCGTAAAACCAAATTCTTTTTTCAGGTCGTTGAGTAAATTTAAAACCTGCGCCTGCACACTAACGTCCAGCGCCGATACCGCCTCATCAAAAACAAGGAACGACGGATCAAGCGCCAGGGCCCTGGCTATACAAATACGCTGGCGTTGGCCGCCACTAAACTGGTGAGGGTATCTGTTGTAATGATCTGTATCTAAATCCACTTTTTTCAAAAGCTGCATCACTTTTTCTTTGCGCTGACTGTTATTGTTCAGCAGAGAATGCACTTTCAATGGTTCCAGTATGGCTTCACCAATAGTGATACGTGGGTTGAGCGAACCGTATGGGTCCTGGAAAACAATTTGCAGGTCTTTACGCATGGCCCGCAGCACCGCAGGTTTTGCATTTGTAATATTACTTCCATACAATAATATTGTTCCCGAATTGGGCTTTATCAGTTGCAGGATACTCCTGCCCAATGTAGTTTTTCCGCAACCACTTTCACCCACAAGGCCAACAATATCGCCCTGTTTAATTTTGAAACTTACATTATCAACTGCATTAAATGACCTGGTCGTCTTGCCAAATACATTTTTCTTCAGCGGGAATGAAATGGTAAGATTCCTTACATCTAAAACAGTTGGCGCTTCCTGGTAAATATTCACTGCAGGCATCCAGAAATTTGAATCTAAACGGGCAGGATCAATAGCCACTACCTTGCTGTCTTTTTCTTTATTGCTATCATCCTTTGCGTCAGGCCCGATAAAATCACTCACCACGGCAAGCCGGGTTCCCTTTTTTTGTGCCGATGGCCTGCAGGCCAAAAGTGCTTTTGTATAAGGATGTTTTGGGGCATTGAGTATCTGGGATGTTTCTCCCTGCTCAACAATTTCGCCTTTGTACATTACTACGATCTTATCGGCAACATCTGCAACAACACCCAGGTCGTGGGTAATAAGAATAACTCCCATGTGGTTCTGTTCCTGTAACGACCTGATGAGTTCCAATATGCTTTTTTGTATCGTCACATCCAAAGCGGTAGTAGGTTCATCGGCAATTAAGAGGGTAGGGTCGCAACTCATGGCCATAGCGATCATCACCCTTTGCTTTTGCCCGCCGCTTACCTGGTGAGGATAGCGGTTCAAAAATGTTTCTGGTTCAGGCAATTTTACTTTTTCAAAGAGTTCAATGGTTTTTTTCCTGGCTTGTTTTTTTGTAACCTGCTGGTGCAGGCGTATGGCTTCCATTACCTGGTCGCCGCAGGTATATACCGGGTTTAAGGAGGTCATCGGTTCCTGGAAGATCATGGCAATATTCTTACCACGTATCTGGTTAATTGAACCACGGGTGAGTTTAAGGAGATCAACAGGTCTTTTTTCTCTTTGAAAAAAAACAGCATTGCCATTCACCTCTGCCTCTTTGGGGAGCAATTGCATTACAGACAATGCAGTAACCGATTTGCCCGATCCGCTTTCGCCCACAATGGCAACCAGTTCGCCTTTCTTTACTTCAATGGAGATATTTTTAACCGCATAGTCATTCTCATCTCCGTTACAGAACTGGATAGAAAGGTTCCTTATAGTAAGAAGCTTAGGCAAATTTATTTTCTTCTTGTATCAGAATTAGTGTAATTCGTATAATCCGTGTTTAAAACTTAAGGTGTCTTACAGTTAATCCGTTATTCATTAATTGTTTTAAAGAATCAATACCTATTTTCAAATGCACCTCTACAAACTTTGCTGTAATTTTTTTATCGCTGGCTGCGGTCTTTACACCATCGGGTGTCATGGGCTGGTCGCTCACTAATAACAATGCACCGGTTGGTATTTTATTATAGAAACCAACGGTAAAAATGGTTGCTGTTTCCATATCCACTGCATAAGCCCTCACATCCTGCAGGTATGTTTTAAATTTTTCATCATGTTCCCAAACCCTGCGGTTAGTAGTGTACACTGTCCCTGTCCAGTAATCAACCGCATAATCACGAATGGTAGTTGATACGGCTTTTTGCAGGGCAAAGGCAGGCAATGCCGGCACTTCTGGAGGAAAATAATCATTCGATGTTCCTTCGCCCCTGATAGCGGCAATAGGTAATATAAGGTCGCCGAGTTTATTCCGTTTTTTTAAACCGCCACATTTGCCCAAAAACAAAACTGCTTTTGGTTCAATAGCACTCAGCAGGTCCATGATGGTGGCGGCGCCGGGGCTGCCCATTCCAAAATTGATGATGGTGATATTGTCAGCAGTGGCACACTGCATAGCGGTGCCCGTTCCTATAACCTTTACTTTGTTCCATTTGGCAAACAGTTCTACGTAGTTGGCAAAATTGGTAAGCAAAATGTATTCACCAAAGTTCTCAGTTTTTTCGCCGGTATACCTGGGCAACCAGTTCTGCACTATTTCTTCTTTTGTCTTCATATCTTTCCGTTAAATTCTTTCGGGACATTAAATATACAAAATTCTTCGCCGACTTTAAGATTTGAAGCATGATCAGGATAGAATACCCGCCATACCAGCCTAAAATAAAAAAGGAGAGCAACAAAGAGTTCATTTTTGACGATACCAGGAAACGCTGGGTAATGCTCACACCCGAAGAATGGGTGAGGCAGAATTTCCTGCAATATCTTATCCATGTAAAAAAATACCCGGCTTCATTGATAGCCGTTGAGAAAGAGATAAGGCTGGGAGAACTGAAGAAGCGTTTTGATATAGTTGTACATGATAAAGCACTTAAACCATGGATGATCATTGAATGTAAAGAGATGGATGTGCCGCTCAATGAAATGGTATTGGACCAGGTGTTACGGTACAATATAACGCTGCAGGTTCCATACCTTGTTATTACTAATGGTAGTTATTGTATGGCAATGGAATGTACAAATAAACAGTTAACAGAGTTAAATGAGTTACCGTTGTTATGATAAATGATCGGCCTTAGCCTGGTAAGGCCATTGGTTCTGCAGTTTTGCATAAATAAAATAAACAACAAGGCCGCTGATGAAAACAACGAGGAAAGAAAGAATGATAGTAAGGCCAGTGGCATAAAAAATAAATAACCACATGGCAATAACCAATATAACAGGAACAGGATACAGCGGCATCTTATATGGAAGGTCCTTTGTACCGTTTCGTTTTCTCAGTAAAATAACTCCCGCTGCCTGCCCGATGAACTGAACCATGATACGCATGGCCAGTATGCCGTCGATCACATGCTTCATCTTGAATAACATGCTGAAGACAAATGCAAAGCCGGCTAATACCAGCAAGGAAACATACGGAAAGTTTTTTGTAGGGTGCAGTTTTCCAAACACTTTAAAGAACGCTCCATCAATAGCTGCAGCATAGGGCACCCTGGAGTAGCCCAACATTACAGCAAAGAGAGAAGCCAGGGCAACCCAAAGTATCATGACAGTGATGATGTTGGCTGAAGTATGGCCATATAATCTTTCAATGAATGTGCTTACCACAAAGTTATTGATGCCTGCATCCTGCCATTGTTTTATTTCCTGCCAGGGTATTACGCTGCTCACACTCATGTTCATGGATATATAGAGAATGGCGATGCCAATAACAGAGATGAACATGCTGCGTGGGATATTTTTGCCCGGATCTTTTATCTCGGCACCCAAATGACAAACATTGTAATAACCTAAATAGCTGTACACTGTTTTTATACAGGCCTGGCCAAATACAAATGAAGCCAGTTGCCCCCAGCTGAAATCGCTGTTGATATCTTTGAGCGGTTGTAAAAAATTTCCATGAGCAACTCCGCCAACAATGATCCAGCCAAGCGTAAGTATCACACCCATCCAAAGCAATACGCCTATCTTTCCTATGCTGTCGATTTTGCGATAAAGTAAAAAAGTAATGAAAACAATCACTGCTGCAGAAACTAATTTTTGCTGCCATGCATCTAAGTGAACAAGATATCCCAGGTACTGAGCAAACCCGATAGCTGCAGAAGCTGCAACGAGTGGCGCCTGTATTATTGTTTGCCAAACATATAGGAAGCTCATCATTCTCCCCATGCCGTTTTTACCGTATGCTTCCTTTAAAAAATTATAACTGCCACCAGCAAGCGGATAAGCCGCTCCCAGTTCACTCCATATCATCGCATCAATTAAGGAAAGAACAGCGCCTGCTATCCAGGCATGCAGGAACATGCCACCCATCAATCCCATAACGATCGGCAGGGTTACAAAGGGACCAATGCCCACCATGTCGATCATGTTGAGTACCGTAGACTGGAACAGGCCCAGGCTCCGTTGTAGTTTTGGTGCAGTCATTCAAAAGATTGAAAAGGGAAATTACAATTTAGAATGATACGGCCTGATAAATAAAACCGGGCCTGTTTACGAAGCCCGGAAAAATATGAAGAACAATGATCTTGCAAACTGTATTTACCAGGTTCCGGCAAAACCTTTCATGAAAGTTGGATAATCCTGTTTTTTATAAGCGCCATCACCAAAGTATCTTACGGGAGGCTCCAGTTCAGATGGTTTAAGATATCCTGAAAGTGGTGCCGGTTGTGCATCTAATGCCGAAAGGAAAACGGTTGTAGGATAACCCATACGGCCGCCCAGCAGGTAAACAGCCAGTTCGTTGGCATTATAGGCCGGGTTATATGCATACTTCTTATTTGCAAAAACAACTTCGGTTTTAGATTCCGCATCAAATTTTACCGCATAAAAATTTTTGTTCAGGTAGGCTATCACTTTTTCATTGCTGTATGTTTCCCTGTCCATTACCTTACACCAGCCACACCAATCTGTGTATACATCAATGATTATTGGCCTGGGTTGTTTTACAAAGGCTGATTGCAGTTCGGTAAGGCTTAACCATTTGAGCTTTTCTTTTTCCGGAGTATGAAAGGAGGCCAGTGCCAGCGGCAGTGATAAAATGAACACTAAACGAAGAACCTTTTGCATAAATAATTGTTTTGTAGCTTAGACGACTAAACGGAAAATTAATGAAAAAAATTGTAGTAGCAGTGACCGGTGCCAGTGGATCTGTTTATACCCAGATATTACTTAATAAACTGATATTGCTTAAAGACCAGTGGAATGAATTATCTGTGGTAATGACGGAGAATGCAAAAGAAGTGTGGAAGCTTGAAATTGGAGATGACACGTATAAAAAATTGCCCGTAAAATTTTATAGCCAGCAGGATTTTAACGCACCCTTTGCATCAGGGTCAGGGCAATATGATACCATGATCATCATTCCCTGCAGTATGGGAACGCTTGGACGAATTGCATCGGGCATCTCCAATGACCTCATCAGCAGGGCAGCCGATGTTGTTTTAAAAGAAAGGCGGAAATTGATCTGTGTGGTAAGAGATACACCTTATAATCTGATCCATATTCGAAATATGGAAACCATTACCCTGGCAGGAGGTATCATTTGCCCGGCAACTCCTTCTTTCTATAGCAGACCAACAACGATTGAAGAAGTGGTATCTACGGTTGTTGACCGGGTGCTTGACCTGGCTGGAATTGATATTAAGACTTTCAGATGGGGGAATAAAAAACCGTTACAATAATTGCAACGGGATAAATACTTTTTGCTGTCTGTATCTTCCTGATAACTCTACCTTAAGTCAACCACTTCCATTCCCGGGTAATTTTTCTGATCAAATACAAATGTTGCATCTGCAATTACCGATTTGGTATTCATTCCGCTAACTGTATAGGTGTAACGGTTACCGGCCTTTTCAAAAACTTTGGTGGAGCTTATTGTTTGGGTAGCCTTAGTGATATATACAATTACCTTATGGAAAGGTTTTGTTTTATCTATAGGAGTCAGTTCAATCTCCTGCACACCTTTAGCATCGCTGTTCAGCTTATACAAAAAATCCTTATCGTAAAAGTTGGTGAATAATTTTTGCGGGGTAATGGTATTATTTGAAGGGTCAAGTTTACTGATGGTTATCTCTTTGGCGGCTTTATCTACCGTCCATACATTACTGCCATCACAAAAAATATCCTGGCCGGTAACATTGATGCGGTATTTGGTTCCTTTCATAAATACGGTACCTGCCTTACTTCCTAAAAGTTTGTTGCTGCTGTTCTCGATTTTTAAATTGAATTTGGACTGAACTGTCTTAAAACTTTTGAATTTAGCACTTACTGCATCCAATATCTTTTTTGCTTCCGGGTCGCTATTACCCATGCCTTTGGGAGGCTGGGCCGAGAGCGTGAAAACCATTGCCGTCATCAGAACCACCACACTTAAAATTTGCTTCATTTTGCCTGTTTAGTATAAAATAATACGCTTTGTAAAGCGGCTGCAAAGATAAATCAATAGATGGGTTTTAACAAGCCGGGTTTAAAGGCTACATCTAAGGAACTGTTAATGTGAAGGAACCGGGAAAATAACTCATCCTGCCCTGCGTTAATCCAACAAAGAATGGCTATTTTGCAATTCTTCAGCTCAACTCCACTATTGATTCATTTTTAAGGATCATTTAATTAATTCATATCATGGAAAAAAATATTGCTGTTTCCCAACGGGAAAACTATACTCCTTCGCAATTCACAGAATTTTTATGGTGGTTATCTACTGCCGAAAAAGAGATCTTAGTGGATTCTGTTGTTGACAGGAACCGTTACCGGATCATTGGAATGACGGTTTTGGCAACCTGGACCTTTGCTACTTTCACCTGGTCGTATTTTTTCAGTACGGTTGTTGACTCTGCTTTAGTGTATGTTGGGCTGGGGCTGTTCATGGGGTTTATCATCCTTACTATTGACAGGGCATTGATAAAAGGCATCACCAAATTCAACAAGAAAAAATTTGCACCTCTTTTATTCAGGGGCATGCTGGCAATAACCATCGGCACATTTATGGCACAGCCAGCTGTTTTGTACATGTTCGATAAGGAAATAAAACTGCAAACCTCCCTGGATAATGAAAAAAAGAAAATGCAGAAGCGGCAGGAGCTGGAAACACTCTTCAAAAGCCAGAAAGAATCTTTGTTAAAGCAGGCAGCTGATATAAACAATGAACTGGCGCTTAAGTACGATGCCGTTTCAAAAGCAAGGGAAAATTTTTTAGCAGAATCGGATGGCAGCGGCGGTACAGGAAAGATAGGTATCAAAGATATTGCTATTGCCAAACGAAATGAATACCAGAAACTGGATGCAGAATACCAGTCATTATTAAAACTGAGCCAACCCAAACTGGATAGTACTGAAGCTGCATTGAAAGTGATAGATAATACAATGAAAGCCGAAGAAGCCACATTTGCTTTATACCTCAATAATGGGTTCCTTACACGGATAGAAGCATTGAACAATCTTGTTAAGAACAATGATGCACTGGCCTTTCGGTATTACCTCATCGTTTTTATTTTGATGCTGATAGAACTGATGCCGGTGATCGCAAAAACATTATTGCCCACAGGGAGTTACGATGAAAAAGTTATGCTGAGAGAAGAGATGGAAATTGATATAGCCAACAGCAATATCCGCAAAGAACAACAACTGAAAGAACTATACAACCAGATGGCATTCGAAAGCGACCATGAAGCCATAACGGCTTTCTTTTCCATGAGCAAAGACGACCGCCATGAAAAAATGAGAGCCTTCAGTAAAAAATGGAAAGAGGAGAACCACCAAACCTTTGACGGGCTTTGGGAAAAGATGAAAAAAGAGATACTGACCAAGCAGGAAAACTAAATCGCAGATTATAAAGATTATACAGGATTTCGCTGATTTTCATCGGCGAAGTCCTTTAATCAATAAATCTGCGATTGGTTTGTTATTTTTGTCGCCCCCCCGGTAAAGCGGGAGAAACATGGCGAAAGCAACAGCCGAAACACCTTTAATGCAACAACACAATGCCATCAAGGCCAGATACCCTGATGCCATCCTGCTTTTTCGTGTGGGTGATTTTTATGAGACTTTCGGACAGGATGCCATCACTACTTCTGCAGTTTTGGGTATTACTCTGACAAAAAGAAATAATGGCAACCCTGCCGCTTCTGAATTGGCGGGTTTTCCTCATCATGCGTTGGATACTTATTTGCATAAGCTTGTAAAAGCCGGTTACCGTGTTGCCATCTGTGACCAGTTGGAAGACCCCAAACTGGCAAAGGGCATTGTTAAACGAGGCGTAACGGAACTCGTTACTCCCGGTGTAGCCACCAGCGATAAATTGCTGGAACATAACAGCAATAATTTTTTAGCCGCAATTCATTTTGAGCAGGAGAGAGTGGGGATTGCTTTTTTAGACATTAGCACCGGGGAGTTTTTTATTGCTGAAGGTGATAAGGAATATGCCGATAAATTACTGCAGAGCCTTAAGCCTGCCGAAGTTATTTTTCAGCGCAGCCAGCAAAAATATTTTAAAGAGACTTTCGGCACTAAATTTTTCACGTACACTTTAGAGGAATGGATATTTGCTGAAGCTTATGCCACGGAAAGTTTATTAAAACATTTCGGCACACATAGCCTGAAAGGATTTGGTGTAGAAGGAATGACGTTGGGTATTATAGCTGCAGGCGCTGTACTCCATTACCTGAAAGATACCGAACATCCAAACCTGGGCCATATTACTTCCATACAAAGAATAGACAGGGAAGAACATTTATGGATGGACCGTTTCACCATACGTAATTTGGAATTGTTTGGCGGAACAGATGGCAGCAATACTTTATTGAAAGTGCTGGACAATACCGTGTCGGCCATGGGGGCCAGGTTATTAAAACGCTGGATGGTACTGCCGCTTAACAGTATTGTAAAGATCAATGAGCGCCTGCAAACCGTTGAGTATTTAATAAAAGAAGTGGATCAGCGGAATAAAATATCGCAGCATATCAAACAGGCGGGTGATGTGGAAAGACTGGTAAGCAAAGTGCCGTTGAAGAAAGTCAATCCAAGAGAGGTTTTACAAATTGCCAGGGGGCTGCAGCAAACAGAACTGATAAAATCCATCTGCGAAAATTCATCAAACGACTATTTAAAACGCCTGGGCGATTCATTAAACCCCTGTAAATATATTTTAGACAAGATCATCAGGGAGATCAATGAAAACCCGCCTGTGGCGGCAACAAAAGGAAATGTGATTGCTGCGGGTATCAATGAAGAACTGGATTCATTAAGAAAAATAGCCAGCGGCGGTAAGGATTACCTGATAGAACTACAGCAGAAAGAAGCGATGGCAACCGGCATCTCTTCATTAAAAATAAGTTTCAACAATGTATTTGGCTATTACCTGGAAGTAACACATGCACACAAGACCAAGGTACCCGAAACCTGGATACGAAAACAAACATTGGTGAATGCCGAGCGATATATAACACCCGAACTGAAGGAATACGAAGAGAAGATCATTGGAGCGGAAGACAAAATACTACAGATAGAAATGCAGCTTTTTGAGGAGTTGCTGAACGAACTGCAGGATTATATTGCTCCCATGCAGGTGAATGGCCACGTTATGGCTGTGCTGGATTGTCTTTGTTGTTTTGCTGGTAATGCACTTCAATATAATTATAAGAAGCCAGCAGTGGAAGACAATTTTATTCTAGACCTGAAAGACAGCCGCCACCCGGTGATTGAAAGAAATTTACCTGTTGGTGAAAGTTACATTGCCAACGATATTTACCTGGATCCGGCAACACAACAGATCATTATTCTCACCGGGCCCAATATGAGTGGTAAGAGCGCTGTGTTACGACAAACTGCTTTGATCACTTTAATGGCTCACATGGGTAGTTTTGTTCCGGCCAGCGATGCAAAAATTCCATTGACCGATAAAATATTTACAAGAGTAGGAGCCAGCGACAACCTGAGCGGCGGCGAAAGTACTTTCATGGTGGAGATGAATGAAACAGCGAGCATCATCAACAATCTTACAAAACGAAGTTTGATATTGCTGGATGAGATAGGCAGGGGAACTTCCACTTATGATGGTATCAGCATTGCCTGGAGCATTGCCGAATTCCTGCACAACTCACCGCACCAGCCCAAAACTTTATTTGCCACGCATTACCATGAGCTGAATGAACTGGAGAATAAATTCAATGGCATAAAAAATTATCATGTTACCAATAAAGAAGCGGGTAATAAGATCATCTTCCTGCGCAAGCTGGCCCCCGGTGGCAGTACACATAGTTTTGGTATTCATGTGGCCCGTATGGCAGGTATGCCGCCTGTATTGATCGGAAGGGCGAACGAAATATTAAAACAACTGGAAGAGAGCAGGGAAAGTGGAAATGGAATAAGTATGGATGAGAATATAAAAAAATTATCTGCCTCCAAAATGCAACTAAGCATTTTCGATTCCCATTCTGTAACATTTGATGAAATAAGGAAACTCCTGGAAGAAACGGACATCAACCGCCTTACACCTGTAGAAGCATTACTGAAACTGCAGGAAATAAAGGGCAAAGTGAAATGATCTTACAAATAACTCAACCACCATTTCTGGTGTGTGCTTTTATAAGCATTATACTTTTTACAAAGCGGGTATAATACCATGACCACAAAGGCCCATACAGCATATACTCCCCAAAGATTAAATCCGAATGTGTTTGGCCTGAACAGGAAAGGAACACCGTCTGTAACAATATCGCCGTTGCTGAATCCCTGCAGGTAAAATACGATCACCACCAATGTATGTATGATATAGAAATGGAGGATATAATAGAACATGGGTACCCGGCCGTAGATATTCATAACAGATGTAAAACGGTTCTGTACATTCTCTATCAGCGCAAGGAATAACATGCCGCCGCCAATGGTTACACTTAAGAAACAAAGTGAAGGCGGATATTTATTTACATTCAGGAAAGAAAGGAAAGTATATATGGAGCCACGTGATTGTGTTGTCCAGGGAACAGGGTCTCCATACATATTGATGAATCGCAACACAACGAAGAGGGCCAGTAAGCCTAATCCCATTTGTATCAATTTTCGCCTTCTCCATGCTGCATCAACTCCCTGTTCATACAGTTTTCCAAAACAATAGCCCATCAGCATCACACCAGTCCATGGTAAAAAGGCATATACAATAAGGATGAAATGGCCGCTGAAGATCTCATACACGGAGAAATTGGAGAAATATAACAGGTTAGCGATGGCAGAACCCTTTAACCCCTCATTGATGGAGGGATAGTCAAGCAGGTTATGTCCGAATACAATGATGGCGCCAATAGCAAATAAAATTTTATACGGCAGGTAGATCAGCAAACCAACTACAACCATACTTGCGCCAATGGCCCAGATGACCTGTAGGATAAAGAGATTGTAAAATGGATTGAACGTCCAGCCGAATGTGATGATGATCACTTCAACGAATATGAGCCACAGGCCTCTTGTAATTAAGAAACGGCTGAGTTCCGCTTTTGCCTTCTTTTTACCCATAAGGTAGATGGAAGTGCCTGCCAGAAAAACAAAAATGGGGGCACAAAAATGAGTGATCCAGCGTGTAAAGAACAGCGCAGGATAAGTGGTTGCCAGGTCAGTTGGACCTGTAGCAGCAGCACCTGCATCATCCAACTGCACTTTATAAAAAAAGTCACGTACATGGTCCAGCGCCATGATCACCATCACTAACCCTCTTAGTATATCAATAGATTGAATGCGTTGCCGCCCCAGTGCAGGATTTTCCATAAACAGTTTGTTGTAAAAGCAAAATACAACCTTAACCCAATAATTACAAAAGGGAATTCTTTATTAATTTATGTAATCCGGCCCTTCACCAGCATCTACTTGTTAAATAGTATTAACACTTGCAGCATAAAGACCATATAAAGCGTCTTTATGATAACTTTGCCGCAGCTATGATCAGAAAAACCTTTACGCTTGTAATAATTACTGTTACTTTTATTTCGGGCGCTTATGCCCAGACCTGTTCCCTCCCCGGAATGACACCCGGTAGTGCCTTTCCTGTTTGCGGCACCTCTGTTTTCCACGAATCCCAGGTGACCAATTGTACCGGGCCAAATGTGGCACAAACGAGTTGTCCCATTGGAGCTACATCGTCCAGTTCTTTCTGGTATAAATTTACCTGTTATCAAACCGGCACACTGGGATTCCTGATCAGCGGTATTTCCAGTACGGATGATTATGACTGGGTTCTCTTTGATGTAACAGGACATAATCCTAATGACGTGTTTACGGATCCTTCATTGGCTATCTCTATCAATCTTTATGGAGCAGGCAACAATCCTGCCGCAGGATTTCCTGAATCACCTACAGGTTGTAAACCCGGTGCCAGCGGAAATGTTCATTGCGAAGGATATCTAAATAATAATACCCCTTTTAATGCCATGCCCACCATCACTGCAGGGCGTGATTATTTATTAATGGTTACCAACTGGACAAAAAGCACAACCGGGTACGATCTCACATTCACGGGAGGAAGTGGAAGCATCACCGATCCCAAACAACCTCACTTGCTTAATGCAAAAGCTGCCTGTGATGGTACGCAAGCCACCATTAAAATGAACAAACGGATGAAGTGTAACAGCCTCACCGGTACCGGTTCTGAATTTACAATTACTCCTGCAGTGGCCAATATTATTTCGGCTGTTGGTTTTGGTTGCAGTAACGGATTTGATATGGATTCGCTGATCATTACTTTGGATAATCCTTTACCACCGGGAACCTACGATATCACCATAAAAAATGGAACGGATGGTAATACCGTAAGAGATAACTGCGACAGGGATGTCCCTGTTGGGGAAACTATTCAATTGATCGTTTACCCGCTTTTACCAACACCCATGGACAGCCTCACCAAACCCGGTTGTTCTCCTGATGAAATAGAACTGGTCTTCAGGAAAAACATGAAGTGCAATACGATTGCTGCTGATGGAACTGATTTTGTAGTTACCCTACTTTCGGGCACAACCCCGGTCACTGTAATTGGCGCTTCGGGTAATTGCTCAGGCAATGGATTGACACCGGTCATTAAAGTGAAATTATCTGCACCCATTCAAACAAAGGGTACTTACCAAATACGCCTGGTAACGGGCAGCGATGGTAATACCATAGGAGATGAGTGCAGCCAGTTTACACCTGCAGGTTCTGTGATCAGCTTTAACACAAAGGATACGGTGAACGCCGATTTTACTTATGCCATTAACCTGGGTTGCATAAGGGACACCATCAACTATTTTCATGACGGCAGAAATGAAGTGAATGTATGGAAATGGAATTTTGATAACCTGCGTACCAGCAGGCTGCAAAGCCCATCTATTGTATATGGTTCATTCGGGCTTAAGCATACACAACTCATCGTATCGAATGGTGTGTGTACCGACACAAGCGCTGTCATCCCTATTTTACTCGACAATGAACTGAATGCGGCTTTTGAAGCCACTTCAATCGTTTGCCCCAATGAACTTGCCATATTTAAAGATCACAGCATCGGTAATATTGTTTCCTGGAACTGGGATTTCGGGAACGGCATCAGCAGTAACTCACCAAACCCTTCGCCGCAATCCTATCTTACTTCTTCCATAACAAGAGATGTTTTTCCAAGGCTGATCGTACAAAATAATTTAGGCTGTTTTGATACTGCCATACAAAAAATAATTGTACCCAATAATTGTTATATAGCGGTACCCAATGCCTTTACACCAAACAGGGATGGGTTGAATGATTATCTCTATCCGTTAAATGCGTATAAAGCAACCGATCTTTTATTCAGGGTGTATAACCGGGTTGGCCAATTGGTTTTTGAAAGCCGTGACTGGATAAAGCGTTGGGATGGAAGTTTTAAAGGACAGCCTGCTGACATGGGAACCTATGTGTGGATATTACAGTACACTCATATTGATACAGGTAAAAGAATGGAACAGAAGGGGACGACGATCTTATTACATTAAACAGTGGGATACCTCCAACTGATTTACTATTTACCATTAACTCTCAACTTTTAACCGATAACTATTAACACCTAACCAGTTTATCTTCCCAATAATTTTCTTTCATCCCTTTCTTCACGCAGCATGGCGCCAAAATCCATTTTACGCACCATGGTTTTTACCACTAATGCAATGCGTTTTGTTTTGGTGGGTTCTGTCCTGGCGGTATCTATCCACTTGGTAAAATAATTGCGGTGGCTTTGCGGCAGTGAATTAAAATACTTGTACGCTTCCGGTTCATCCTTCAAACATTCTATCAGTTCACCGGGCGGCAGTATGGGCGACTTGTCGATCTCCAGTTGTACTTTTAATGTTGCACCCAGGCGTTTACCTGTGCCTTTTCTTATAGCCGCATTGATCGGTATAATGAAATCTCCTTCGCCCATCGGTATCAGCGATGTCTTCTCAATTTTATGATCATCTAATTTTCCCTTTACCCGGTACGATTTTTTTACACCGGGGTTCAGCTTTTTGGCAACCTTAGCCGGAACTACAATATAGGTCCAGCCGGTCTTTTCACCCTGGCTGCCGAATTTGAGTATGGTGGCGGAGAAGGAGATCATGGTACAAGATAAAAAAAGCTGAAGATTTGTTGTAAAGTAGTGCAATAGTAGCAAGGGCATTAAGCTGAAATACTGCTGAGAACTGGAAAAAATAGGTTGCAATAGCGGGGGAAAAGTGCTATATTTCTCTACGGATGGTTCAATGCATTTTTAATGAAAATTTTAAACGTTAATATCATGAGACAATTCCTCTTCATTATCATATCAATTCCTTACTCAGTTATATCCTTTTCACAAAATGTGGGTATAGGAACTGCTACTCCTGCAGCAAAACTGGATGTAAAATCCGCAAGTAACTATGTAAGCCAGTTTAACGGTGCTTCACCAATGTATATGAGTATTTATGAAAGCGATGTGTACCGCGGCTATTGGGGTTCGTATTCTGGTGCTGCTGAAGATGTGGATTTTGGCACCGGAGCAGGTAATACCTTAGGTAAACTGCACTTTACCATACAGGCATCGCCTAAGCTGACAATTAATACTTCCGGCCAGGTAGGTATCGGCACAACATCTCCCAGCCATTTATTGCATATAAATGGGGGCAATTTGTTTGTAGAATCAAACACTGGCTTAATACGTCTTGGTAATCAGGGAACCAATGAATGGCAAATGGGTACTACCAGTGGGGGCGCTGATATGCGTTGGTACACAACAACAAACGGCGGCGGTGTCACAACCGCCCGGCACTATTTCAGCCAGAATGGTAATATTGGTATTGGTGGATTTTCAGGCGCCGGCCTTCCGCAAGGACGCATTGATGTGATAGGAGCAGGTACAACTTCCTCCACCAATACCATGTTATTAAGAAATTCAAATGGCGATACCTTACTCCGTATGAGGGACGATGGCCGCATGGGAATTGGCTACAATGGTACCACCTACGGCCGCCAGATCAACTTAGGTGGTACAGGTATCAACTTTTATACCGCCAATGAAGTTGCCTTTGGCGGTGCTGTTTTTCCCACTGATACTTCGCTGATACTTTGGTCAAACAGTAATTCTAATAACTATCTTGTTTTTCAGCCTAGCTGGGGCAATGTAGGCATAGGTTCGTATACACCCAATGCCAAATTGCACCTTAACGGGGCTATGCTTATTGGAAGCAATTCGATCAACCCGGCTACAGGATATGAGCTAAGTGTGGATGGCGAGGTAATTGCAGAAGTTTTTACTACATTGAACAGCACTAACTGGCCGGATTATGTTTTTGAGAATGATTACCAGCTCATGCCCCTTTCACACCTGGAAAAATATGTGAAAGAACAAAAACATCTGCCTAAGATTCCCGATGCACCAAACATCGAAAAAAATGGCATTAACCTTGGCGAAATGGTTACTAAACTGACTGAAAAAATTGAAGAACTGACACTCTACATTATTGATCTCGACAAAAAAAATACTGAGCTGACAAAACAAATGGAGTTACTGAAAAAAGGCCGGTAAAAAGTATAATCATATTAATTGGATCAATGCCTGTTCGCCTTCGCATGACTTCACTATTTTCTTTATTGAGTTGGGCTGAGTCCCTGTTTTTAAGCATTTTATTTTATCTTGTTTGCAGCCAAACTAATTCCATGCTTCAATGATAAAACAACTGCCACTTACCTGTCTGCTATTTTTTTTCTGTATAACTTCCTCATTAGCTCAAACTAAAACGCCTCCCAATATCATTCTTATTATTGTTGATGACCTTGGCCACAGCGACCTGGCCAGCTATGGAAACAAAACTGTGCGTACACCTAATATTGATTCGCTGGGTATCAAGGGCGCCCGGTTTACACAGGCCTATGTAACATCGCCTATATGTGCGCCATCACGTATGGGCATCATTACAGGCCGCTACCAGCAACGCTTTGGCGCCGAGTTTATGCTCTACGATAAATTCGACAGATCGGTAAAGAAAAAAATAACCCGGCATTTTTTATCTTTTAAAAAGAAGCCTGTTGGCATTGCCACTTTAAAGCCCGATTTCTTTTTAGACCGTTCGGTATATGTTACCGACCTGCCACAAAGTGAAATAACCATTGCCGAAATGCTGAAACAAAAGGGCTATGCAACCGGTTATGCAGGCAAATGGAACCTTACTTCTTCACCAACGGTTTATCCTGATATGCATGGCTTTGATTATGCCTATTATTTTGATGGCGCTCTCAGCCGCTATGTAGATGACCCGGTTGACACAAGCCTGTACATCAATATGCACCTGCCCTGGGCTTTCTCAGAAATTCCTGCATGGGCGCCCAGGTATGGTTCCACTGCCATTAAAGAAGGCAGAACGGTTGTAAAGGATTCCGGCTACCTTACTTTTTCTTTGGCCGAAAAAGGTATTGACTTTATTGAACGCAATAAATCAAAACCTTTTTTTCTCACACTGTCTTTTAATGCGCCCCACGACCCTTTCCAGGTACCAAAAAAATATTACAACCGTATACAAACCGAAACAGATTCGGTAAGGCGTGTGTACAGCGGCATGATAGAAGCGCTTGATGATGCTGTTGGCTCCGTACTAAAAAAACTGGAGCAGGAAGGGCTTACAGATAACTGCCTTATTTTTTTTACCAGCGATAACGGTGGCGCTACCTATACCCGTGCTACCGATAATGCACCGCTCCGTGGGGGCAAGGCAACACATTTTGATGGGGGTATTTCGGTTCCTTTCTTTATTAAATATCCAAATGGTTTAAAAGCAAGGCAAGCCTATACACACCCGGTTTCTTCGGTTGACATCTTCAGCACCATCGCCGCTGCAACTAATACATTACTGGCTGCTGACAGAACCTATGATGGGGTAGACCTGCTTCCTTATCTCAGCAATGATTCTTTAATGCCTCACCAGGATTTTTTCTGGAGAAGCGGATATTCAAAAGCATTTCGCCGTGGCGACTGGAAATTGTATGTGAATGAGAAAAACAAAATTACTTTCCTGTTTAACCTGGCCAACGACCCGGCTGAAAAATATGATCAATCTAAAACACATGCTGATAAATTAAAAGAACTGCAGGATGCTTTGAAAGACTGGGAACAAAAAAATTCGGTACCGCCACTTTGGCCCAGCGCAGCCGATGTGCTTATTGAAGTGAATGGTAAATGGTATCGTTTTCCGAGTTAGGAGAATGAGACATGCCTGCGTTCGTGCAGATACAAAAACTTGTTCTGCGGCCATGGTTTTCCCCGGGCGTTATTTTTCTATGTGGCTAACCAATATTCGTTGACATACTGCCAATGGCAGCTCCGAAAATATGACTCCAACTGTGTCACCTGGAAAAAGCAGCCCGTAACATTACTACCGATGTGTAGATAATCACAATAATCACCAGCCAGCGAAGTGTATCTAATGGTAATGACTTTACAATAAGTGCAGCAATCAAAACGGCAATTATCCCTGGCAGGGCCATTGCAACAGCCGCTTTCCGGTTATATGCCCCTTCTTTTATAAACTTTACTGATGCCGGCGGCATTAAAAAAGCACATGACCCCATCATTATCGGAAATGCAACTTGTGGAGATAAACCCAAAGAAAAGACCAGCGCCATACAGGGTGCATAAAGCCCGATTCCTGCAGTCATCAATGCACCTAAAATAAAATTTACAACGATGGCTATTACCAGTTTCATATTATGCAGCCCGATATCAGTTCCTCCTCCCTGGATCCAATTCATTTTTCCAGCAAGCATAAAACCTGCCGTAACCAATAAAGCTATTCCCATGGCCAGGCGGATCTTTTGCTCAGGTAATTTTGAAACAATGCCTGCACCTGATATGGCCCCGGCAGCAGCAGAAAGAAGCATTAATATCAATGTAACAGGTTCAACTTTGATCACCGAGATAAAAATAATGGCCTGTATTAATACAGGGAGTGTATTGGCCACATTTAATGTGCCGGGAAGAACACGGTCTTCTGTTTGTTTGGTAAATTTCAATAACGCAGTTTGCGGAGCAAAAGCGCCAATACCCAATACATCAAAAAAATTAACTACAAAACCAATCAGTCCCGCTTTCCACCAACTGACAGGCTCAAGGTTGTTTTTGTGTTTCAAAAAATCTTTGATGAAGACATAACTATACCAGATAGTCAATATTGCCAGTGAAATCCAAATAAATTTTATCATGCTGTTCCTTCTTTAGCGATTAGGAAAACCGGTTTCAATAAATACAGTTGTCAATTGAAATTTAGTATTGTTTTTTTTATAAATAAACCAGGTTAATATAAAAAGAATGAAGTTACGCTCAAACATACTTTTCTTTATGATCTTTTTTAAACCCTGGCTGGCGGTAAAATTATTTTCTTCTGTGCCGGAATGCGACGGCATAAGTGGGCAACTTTTTTGACCCTTTGCCCAGGGTGATATCTGAAAGACCTCTTAACTACATTCGTAACATCAATAAAAGCCCACAGCAGGTTAGAGTGCCGGCACCTGCAACAGTCTATTGTTTAAATGCTGAATTTTATTCTGTTGTACAAGTGTGCAATGCCAATACCGGTTAAAAAAATTACTGAAGCGGGTTCAGTACCTTTTGTATATGTCAAAGCCATAAAAATTTCTTAGATTTAAGAAAGTTTTCATTTTAAACAGGCAATATGAAAAGTTATCCCAGCATATTTAACGATGTTATTGGCCCGGTGATGCGGGGGCCATCCAGTTCTCACTGTGCGGCTTCACTCCGCATTGGCCGTATGTGCCTTGATCTGATGGATGGTGATATACAGGAAGTGCTGGTAGAATTTGATACGAATGGCTCATTGGCTACTACTCACAAAGGCCAGGGTTCTGATATGGGTTTGTTCTCCGGCTTTTTAGGATGGGAAGCACATGATGAAAGATTGCCGAATTATTTGCAGGCTATTGATGAAGCCGGTATAAAAATCACTATTGATATTCACTCGTTCGGTGCCACACACCCGAATACTTACAAGCTTACTTTAAAAAATAAAAAAGAAACGAGAACGCTTACTGCTATTTCAACAGGCGGAGGTATGATTGAAATACTGGAAATTGACGGGGCACCGGTTTCCATGGCCGGAGATTTTTTTGAAACCCTTATTTATGTAAAATCACCGGAAGCAGTTATTCAATTCTTAAACAGCTCCGCTTCTTTTGATGAACAATGTGTTCACCAGGGTGATTTGAATTTTATCGAGATCAAAGCCGGCCAATTTCCCGATGCAGGTCTACTGGAAGAATTGGCAGGTCTCGATGATGTACTTTTTATAAAAAAAATAGCACCGGTCCTTCCGGTTCTTGCCCGAAAGGACTTGCAGGTTCCATTTATCACCTGTGCAGAAATGCTGGCGTATAATACCGGAAAAGATCTTTCCCTGTGGCAACTGGCTGTTCATTATGAAAGTATGAGGGGCAATATCAGCCATGATGAAGTGTTTGAAAAAATGCGGGGTATTGTACGAATAATGAACCAGGCAATTGAAACCGGGTTGAATGGAACTGAATATGCCGACCGGATACTGGGGCCTCAATCGGTGAATTATAAAAAACAATTTCTGAAAGGAAAACTGGTGGAAGGCGATGTGCTGAATCATGTGGTGATGTTTACCTCAGCCATCATGGAAGTAAAAAGCTCGATGGGGGTAATTGTGGCTGCACCTACCGCCGGTTCATGCGGTGCTTTGCCCGGCGCAGTAATAGGTACGGCAAAATGTTTAAAACTTTCAGAAGGTGAAATGGTGAAAGCGATGCTGGCTGCCGGTATCATTGGTGTTTTTATTGCAGCGCATGCCACTTTTGCTGCCGAAGTGGGTGGATGTATGGCGGAGTGTGGTTCCGGTTCGGGAATGGCTGCGGCAGGAATTGTAGTTATGAAAAACGGGACACTGGATCAATCAATCGCTGCTGCATCACTCACCCTGCAGTCATCACTAGGAATGGTTTGTGATATGATTGCAGACAGAGTGGAAGCGCCTTGCCTTAACAGAAACGTAATGGCGGCTACAACAGCTATCTCCTGTGCTAATATGGCTCTGGCAGATTATAATCAACTAATACCATTAGATGAAGTGATTGAAACCATGAAGAGAGTGGGCGATGCTATTCCCAACACCCTTCGCTGCACGGGGCTGGGTGGTTTAGCCATTACCAAAACAGCCAAAGAGATTGAAGCGATGCTGAATAAAAACCAGGAAACTGCGGTGAAAAAAGGGTTTAAAATTTGTTAGTGATGAAGATTATTACAACCATAAAATAATATCACGGCAAAAATTCTATTTCATATTTTCCATTCTTCTCTGTGTTAAATGCGTAGATACCGTTTCCTGTTTCTGCAATTTGAATAGATGTACCATTTCTCTTTACAATAATTTTCATATTGCTTTTTATTTTGCATTCACTTCCAGCTCTTGATAACAAAGAAAGATTTTGTACCACGCCGTTCTTCCAGGAAAAATCAAGCACAAATGCTCCTCTGGTTACCACACCCTGCATTGATCCGGATGAACTCCACTCATCCGGCAAGGCAGGCAGCAGTTGTATATAGCCTTCATGTGATTGTACCAGCATTTCATTTACCGCAGCTTCCAATCCGAATGAAGCATCCACCTGCATAGCTGCATAGCATTTGCCAAACATGGATTTTGTGCATTGCTCCTTTATATAACCTTTAAAAATCTTATTGGCCCTGTTGCCGTCAAATAACCTTGCCCATGTACACATTTTCCATACACGGCTCCAGCCGGCTGCGCCATCTCCTCTTTGCTCCAGCACTTTTTTTACCGGCTCCACCAGGCCGGGTGTTTTTACAGGAGAAATAACATGGCCGGGGTACAAACCATATAAATGAGAAAAGTGCCGGTGATTTTTTTCTGTCTGCGGCCAGTCTTCAATCCATTCCTGCAAAGAACCATCTTTACCAACCTGCATAGGTGAAAGTTGCGAACGGGCAACCAACACCTGTTTACGGAAAGGCTCATCTGTTTTCAGTACTTCGCTGGCATTGGCCATATAACCGAACAGATCGGTAAGTATCTGTGCATCTATGGTAGAACCATAACAGATCTGCGAACCGTTGTAATAAGCTCCGTTCATTTCATCAAAGAATCTTGTATTGCCCGGGCTGCCCGGTGCATTTTCAGGCGATGTGGAGGGGTTGGTAACGAGCCAGCCTTTTATAGGATCTTTGATCAGAAATTTCAGGAAGAACTCCACACAGCCTTTCATAAGCGGATAATTCTTCTTCAAAAACTCTATGTCTTTTGTGTACTGGTAATGTTCCCATATATGTGTGCATAACCAGGCGCCACCCGTTGTAAAAGCGCCCCAGTTAGAACCATCCATGGGTGCTGCCACCCGCCACAGGTCAGTATTTTGATGAAAGACCCAACCCTGGTTCACTCCATAATGTTCTTTGGCCACTTGTTTTCCCTGGTCAGATACTTCACGGATAAGATCAAACAACGGCTGTGCACATTCACCTAAATTACCGGCATCCACATTCCAGTAATTCATTTCCGTATTGATATTGGTGGTGTATTTGGAATCCCACCAGGGGTTTTGGTCGTTATTCCATATTCCCTGCAGGTTGCTTGCCTGTGTGCCGGGTCTTGATGAACTGATCATGATATAACGGCCAAACTGAAAACCCAATGCCGCCAGCGCAGGATCAGGTGCTTCCTGTACTTTGGCCATTCGCTGATCGGTTGGCAACAAGGAGTTTTCCGTAACAGGTAGCTCAATATTCATCCGGTTAAAAAATTGCTGATGATCTTTTATATGTTCCTGCCGCATTTCGTCAAATGAACGGCCGGATAATTTTTTCATGTATTGGTTTGCTTTTTCTTCCGCATTTCCGCTTACGTCTTTATAATTTTTAAAATTGGTGGCAGCAACCAGCATTAAAACAACTTCATCAGCATTTTCAATAAATAGTGTGCTGATTTTGGTGTACGACTTTCCTCCTTTTAGATTTGCTTTTAATAAGGCAACGTATTTAAGTTTTCCCTGCACACCCAGGTAATCAGCGCTTTTACCACTCAGTCTCAGACCATCATTCCCCCAATCATCCATAGCAAAATAATCGGTACCATAGTTGGAGTGAGTTTGATTTCTTACTCCCTGCAACTGGCAACTGAAATTAATCTTGCCCGGTTTATCTGCTGATAGACGCATTACAATAGCCTGACCGGGATGTGATGAAAACAACTCCCTCACATAAGTAACACCATCATGTTTATAACTTATTTTGGCTACTCCTGTTGAAAGGTCAAGTTCCCTTATGTAGTCAGTTATTTCTTTCTTCTCGCCAAAATTCAAAACAAGGTTGCCCATGTTCTGGTATTTCTGTTGTTCTACGGGATTACCGAGAAAGTATCTTCCAAAAAGTAAGTGGGCCTCTACCGATCTTCCTTCAAACAATAATTGCTGAAGCTCCGGTAATTTTTTATAACCGCCTTTTACCACAGTAGAATAGGGACCACCACTCCAGTACGTGTCTTCATTAAATTGTAAGCGGTCTTCATTAATATTTCCAAAATACATTCCACCCAGCCTGCCATTGCCGATGGGCAATGCATCTTCCCATTTTTCTGTTGGCGTTTTATACCATAACATGGTGGCAGGATTTATTTGTGCAAAAACATAATTAGCTGTTAGTAAGGCTAAAAAGCTTACGAAAGCAAGGAAGCGAATATTTCTCTTAAAGCACATCCGTAAATATTTTGATAGCTGTAAATAGATTTTAACTTAAAGATAGATAAACTGGTAAAATATCTGAAGAAATAAAACTGTTGAGTGTGTTGTATTACTGTTTGTAAAGACACAGACTAAGGAGGAAAGTTAGAAGAAAGTAGCTAAGCAGTTATATATAACAGTGTAGCAACAATAACAATAATAAGCCCGGTAATATTCATCGTTTTCCTGTCTTTTATAAAGTATTGCAGTAACAGGTCAATCAATAAAAAAACAAATCCCGATCCCAGGAGAGCGATCATGGCAACAACACCCCAGCCTTCATTAGCAGAGAGTACGGGATAATATATAATGGTATAGGCTATGCAGCTTGCAATATAAATGCCTGCGCACACATTCAATATGGTTGGTTTATAGGTCATAGGTGTGTTACCATTAATGGTCAGTTGGTATTATCAATTCTGAAGTTGCAATGGCATAGTCAAAAGATATGCGCAAATGTACAGATCCTGTACTCCCGTCCTTAAAATTTGCGACCGCATGTATTTCAATAAACGACTCGCTGCGGTCATCAATGCCGAAACGGCTCAGTTTTGTTACGCTGATCCTGCTGTTGGTAAGATCGGGACTAAAGCCATTTGAAATAACAGAGATATATTTATGAGATCCTCTTTTTCCCGAACCCTCACCTATTTGTAATTCTTTACCAGGGAAGATCAGAGGTCCTGAAGTAGTGAAGAGTGTATCTTGTTCAAACCTGGGTAGGTTCTTTTGAGGGCCGCCTGTTGAAGAAATTTCAGGTGACTGGTCTTCGGGCATTATTATTTCGCCAAATCTTATAGCGCTGTCAATAGCTATATGAACATCCACACCAGCTTTAGTGCCACTCTTGTACACAACCGTTCCGAATATTTCTATGTATGAATTATTAAGTTGCGATACACCAAAATTGTGCATTTTTTTTACGATAAGGGTGCTGCCCGAAAGGACAGAACTGTAGTGGCCGCTTTTTATATTAATGTACTTGAATTTTTCTGCTTCGCCACGTACACTTTTTCCAAACCGGAGTTTAATGTTTTTGTAGATACGGTATCCTGTAGTTGTGTGCAGCGTATCGTTCTCAAACCTTGGTAAACGCTTTTGAGCCGGTGATAACAATGGGAAGAGAAGAAAAAAGATCAGGAACCTGGCCATGGATGAGCATTAGGTTATAGATGTTGTTTTACGCTGGATATAAATATAGTATTTTATAAAAAAAGAACCACCTGCCCAATCTGCAGATGGTTCTATGGATAAACTATAAAGCCTTATTAATTGCCGGCGCCAACTCTTTGCTGCTCTTCTTCGGTTGCATTCCTGCGGCGGGTTTGCCCCTGCTGTTTTCCAAAACGGTAAGTGAAGTTCACACCAAACTGGCGGTTGTCCCAGCGGTTACTGATATTAATATCTACATTACCATACTTGGTCATGCCGCGGTAATACTGCCAGCCAAATGGGTCACGGGCATTGATACGGAGACTTGCTTTGCCTTTTAATAAATTATTCTTTGCTAATCCAAAATTCATCTGGCCCATCGGGTAGTTCAATGATAATTGCTGAACACTCTTATAATTATACCAGCCGCTAACCTCTGCTGTCCATCCTTTACCAATGGTAAAATTGTTGTTCACGTTAAAGCTAAAAGAAGTATAAGAAAGATCAAGGTCTACAACCTGCGATGTTCCGCTTTCATTAGAAATATAAGTACCTGTATAATGGTTGCGGTAAACATTGCCAAATAAATTCACGTTCCACCATTTTGCCAGCTTCACCGGTGCACTTACAGCTATGCCCATGTTGTCGAACCTGGCGATATTGTCAATAGTAAGGAAGCCGATGATCTCATTATTTGTTCCTTTTGTACGTTTAATGATCTGTGAGATCACATCATTGGTAGTTGTATAGTTCAATGTAGTAGTGAGCTTTCCATTAAAAGTATGTTTCAGTTCATAGTTCCAGGAGAACTGGGGAGTGAGGTATGGATTACCCTGGCGGTAGCTTAGTGAATCCAGGAAGAATGTGAATGGGTTCAGGTCCTGGTAATTTGGCCTTTGCAATCTCCTGCTCACTGAAACAGTGAACATATTTTTCTTGCTGGCATTATAACTTATGAATGCAGAAGGGAACAGGCTCACATAGCTGCGTTTTACGGTTGAATTGTTCGAGATCTGGACGCCTTTGGTATTGGTATTCTCCATCCGCAGGCCGCCCTGCATATTCCACTTCCTGATCTCTTTGGCCACATTCACATAAGCTGCATTCAGATCTCATCATAAATGAAATGGTTGTTCCTTTTATCAGCCACCCAGTTGTTGCCCGCTTTGCGTACATAGTCAACCAGGTTATCCGACTTCACGTAGCTTGTCTTAATACCGGCTTCTATCCGTAAACCACTCCTGAATGTTTTTGTAAAATCAGATTTAAGTGAATAGATGCTGATCTCCGAAGGAAGATGCCCTTTCAGGAACATAGAATCTGCTGTTTGATTGTAGCTACCATCGAAGAACCCGGTACGTAATAATTGATCGGATACATTTTTATAGACGGAATAATCCAGGTCAACAGTAAGTTCGGTACCGGTGCTGTCGAATGTATGTTTATAGTTGAGGTTAGTACTGAAATTCTTCCAGCTTAATTTGTTAGTTGTATGAGAATTCAACCGGGAGAACACATCCCCGTTAAGCGTTGAAAAAGTAGTATACGTTGTAGGTGTTGGGCGGCCTGCAAACAGGAATCCATTCAGCACAATGCCAAATGAATTCTTTTTGTTTGGTGTATAGTCCATTCCAACTTTTACTGTGTAGTTATTATTCCGGAAACGGAAGGCAGTGTTCACTTTGTTGATGCTGTCGAGCTGTTTACCATTCTCATAGTAGCGGCTGGTGATATCAAGCAATCCCCTTCCTTCACGGTAGTTATATACCGCATTGGTGAAGAAATTCACTTTGTTCTTTTTGTAATTATAGTTGAGGGATAGGGTAGGCTTCCACAGCATTTCCGTATTGCCATCCCTGGTGAACAGTGAACTTGTATTTCCGAATGTGATACTTCCGTTTGAGCCTTTTGTTTTGCTCTTCTTTGTTTTGATATTGATGACTCCCGAATTGCCCGATGCATCATATTTTGCAGAAGGGTTGGTCATGATCTCGATCTGGTCCAATGCAGATGCAGGCATATTGCGCAATACATTGGCAAGGTCGGCACCTGAAAGATAGGTGGGCTTCCCATCCATCATAATGATAACGCCTTGTTTTCCTTTCAGGCTGATGTTACCATCATTATCAACACTCACACCGGGAGATTTTTCCAATACTTCCAAAGCTGTGGCTCCTGCATTGCTTGGCGATGCTTCCACATTTACTACCGTACGGTCGAGTTTTTGTTCTATGAATGGTTTCTGAGCAGTAACTGTTACGCCTTCCATTGATCTTGACTGACCGTTTAATTCTACAGCAGCTACAGAAACATCTGGTTTGGCAGCGGTAATTTCAACGGCATCGCTCATTTTTTTTGCAAAACCTACCGCAGAGATGCTGATGATATATTTTCCTTCGGCAATTTTTTCGAATGCAAAATTTCCGGCTTTATCGGTTATGGCTGCTTTTACCAAAGCTTTGTTTTCGGCTTTCAGTAATTGAATGGTGGCAGATTCCACAGGTTTCTTGTCAGTGTTAGTGACAGAACCTGAGATTTTACCGGGTTTGTTTTGTGCGTAGAGCAGGAAAGAGAACAGCAATGCTGTTACAAGCAGTGAAAATTTTTTCATGGCTGATAATTTTAGGCTTATACTTTATAAAATGGCTGTGTAAAAATGTACTAAACCCTTCGTGCAAAAAATTTAAAAAGGATGAAGGGCGATAATTATATATAGCAGGACTGGTGTAAAATAGCGACAGGCGTTGAGTGGTAAATGGCTTTTACCAATGGTTTTATTGTAGTCATCTGTATTTTCTGATAATTACTTTGATAATGAATCCGGAAAATTGATCGAATATTATATTTAAAAGAAGTTAAAGAAATACAGATCAAATATCAGATACTCGCCTTTCCAGAAACTTGCCTTTATCTTCCTGTTGGCCAGTTTCTGGCATCCGGCAAGGGCTTTTGTATTGCCCAGGCTTAAAGGTTAAGCTGTTCGAGGTAAAAAATACCCAAAGGAATGAAACCTGCTTACAATACAACCCCCATTTTCTGCGTTACAGGGGGGGGTTAGATAGTATTTTTTACATATTTTGGGGGTAAATCGCAGTTGGCATTGTTTTAGATGCTTTGCTTACCCAACATCTAAGAAAGCAACACCAATATCTATGAAATTTAATATACCTGGTGCAAGGAACTACAGCAGGGGCATTAAGTTGCTTTTGATCTCTCTCATTATCTTATTGGGTATTACCATTTATGAAACCACCCGGGTTATCAGGTCCGGCAGGCGCATTACAGAAACACAGGATGTAATGAAGTATTCTAAAAAAGTGCTGACGCATGCATTGGATAATGAATCCCGTTTCAGGGGCTATATTCTAACGGGGCAAAAAAATTTCCTGGGGCCACAGGAAAACTTGCAAAAGGAGATTTATAACGGGCTTGGGCGCCTGGAAAAATTCACACATGAACATCCTGAACAAAAAGCCCGTGCCGATTCCATGTTTACTTTCATTAATGAAAGAATTGTTTTTTCAAACAAAGCTATATCAGACTACGATGCAGGAGGAGCAGATGCTGTGAAGAAAATGGTGGAGATCAGTGAAGGCAGATTATACACTGACCGTATCCGCTTGCTGGTGGATAAACTGCAGGATAGGGGAAATACTTTGCTGAGACAGTACCGTGATGCCAATAACAGCAGCGTGATAAGCCTGCAGCGAATGTTAATATTCGTCATTGCAGGTATCGTCTTATTGTTGATAGCTTTTACCCGTAAAGTGAGGGCGGATAATATTGAGAAAGGAAAAACGGCTGAGGCATTGAAGAAAATGAATGATGAACTGGAGATTAGGGTGATGGAAAGAACACTGGAGATAAGATCAGCCATTGAAAGATACGAAATTCTCTCGCAGGCTACCAGTGATACCATTTGGGACTGGGATATTGTACATAATACGATGCTATATAATGATGGTATCAGCAAGACGTTCGGGTACCAGGCCAATGAGGTCTCGAATGTGGTTGATTGGTGGAACGAAAAACTGCATCCTGACGATTTTAAGAAAGTAACTGAACTGGTGGAAGAGGTCTATGAAAAAGGGTTGCAGAAATTCCAGATCACATACCGTTTCCGCTGTGCCGATGGATCGTATAAATATGTTTTTGACAGGGCCTATGTTATGTTTGATGAAAATAATAATCCTTGCAGGATGATCGGTGCCATGCAGGATATCAGTTCACAGGTGGAGGAAGACCTGAGGATGGCAAAAGCGATCATAGATACACAGGAGAAAGAACGTCAGTATATCGGCGCCGAACTGCATGATAATGTGAACCAGATACTGGCGAGTGCATTACTGGTAATGAGTATGATCAAGAATGAAAAAATGACCAGGAAAGAGACACTTGAATTCATTGAGACGGGCAGGGGATATGTGAATGATGCTATTGAAGAGCTGAGAAAACTATCACATGAACTGGCGCCTGCTTCCTTTGATAATGTTTCGCTGAAAAAAGCGTTTTCAAACCTGTTCGACGACTTCAACCTGAATAACCGGTACAAAATAAAATTCAGTTTTGATGATATATGCAATAAAGCCAGTGATGATATACAGATAAACCTGTACCGGATAGTGCAGGAACAAATGAAAAATATAGTGAAGTATGCCGATGCAGAGAAAATAGATATAGCAGTAACCCGGGTGAACGGATCTATCAATCTACGGGTTTCCGACAATGGCAAAGGCTTCGATCCAAAGGCTGCTAAGAACGGTATTGGCCTCAGTAATATCAGGAAAAGAGCAGAATCATTATCAGGTAAGTTTTTGCTGGATTCTGCGCCGGGTAAAGGATGCGACTTGTTTGTAACGATACCTGTTGAAAAACATTGATCAGTATCAGTCCTGCTCCAGGAAACTTGCTTTCATCTTTCCCATCAGATCAATTTCCAACATACGGCTGGCAATGCGGATCATATTCTTGAATGCAAGTGCATGAGAGATACCATGGCCTATGATGACGGGTTTAGCAACGCCCAGGACAGGAACACCGCCGTATTGTTCAAAGTTAAAGCGGTTGAAATGTTCGTCATTGATGTTGCGACGTTTTACAATATCATAGATGCTTTCAGCAAGTTTTAATACCACATTACCGGTGAACCCTTCGCAAACAAAAACATCGGCCTTGTTCAGCAGAATATCTCTTCCTTCAACATTGCCAATAAAATTGATCTGCTTATTTTCTTTTAAGAGCGGATAAGCAGCCTGTGCAAGAATATTTCCTTTTCCTTCCTCTTCGCCCAGGTTTACCAAACCAACTTTTGGTTCATCAAAGTTGAGGATATGTTTTGCAAACAAAGAGCCAAGTATAGCAAATTGATTCAGGTTCTCGGGTTTGCAATCAGCATTCAATCCTACATCAACCAATAAACCCAGGCTGCCGTCTTCCCTGGGGAGGTATGCACCAATAGTTGGTCTCATCACACCCTCAATGGCTTTAATGCTGAACAGGGCACCTACCATCATAGCACCGGTATTACCTGCACTGATGAATGCATCTGTTTTGCCTGTAGCCAGCAAATGAAAACCTATGGCAATGGAAGATTGTTTTTTTTCTTTTAAAGCTTTGGTTGGGTGCTCGTTCATTTCAACGACCTCGGCGGCATGAACGACCGTGTATTTACCTGCAGGAATGGGATGATCTTTAAGATGTTCTTTTATCTTTTCTTCATCGCCAATTAAAGTAAGGTGAACATCGGCTGTGGCAGCATTAATAAATTCGGCGGCACCCTTCACTGCTTCCAGCGGTGCAAAGTCGCCACCCATCATGTCCAGGCCAATATTCATTTTCGATTTGCTTTTTATGTTTAGGTAGACATTCAATCAGGTTAATGTCAGCCTGAGCTTGTTGAAGGCGATTTTTGTAGTGAACCCGGTTTCGTTCCGATAACTATCGGGACAACCTGACAGTACTTTAAAAAACAAAATTCTAAGTCCAAAACTCTTTTCATCGAATTTCGGACTTAGAATTGATACTTTGAAAAAAATATTATGCTTTAAGCGGTGCTTTTTCTGCTACCAGCTTTCCTTTGTAGTATAATTTTCCTTCGCTCACATGTGCACGGTGGCGTACATGGGTTTCACCCGTTGTTTTATCAACACTCAAAGTTGTTTCAACTGCTTTGTAATGCGTCCTTCTTTTTGCACTGCGTTGTTGTGAGTGGCGCCTTTTGGGATTTGGCATATCGCTTTATTTTAAATTTTAAGAATTATTACTTTTTAGTTTTCTCTTTCCTTGTCTTTTTAAATTGTTCCAATCCTTTCCATAGTTGGTTAGCATTGGTTTGCTCTTCCTTTACCTCCATAGCTTTCAGTTTCTCCAGTACTTCCTTGTTGCATTGCGGCCCGCCCATTTCTGTTTCGCTGCACATTTTCTGCAAAGGAAAGCTCAGCAGTACAAATTCATAGATCCAGGTACCCACATCGATATGGCTTTCAGTCCTGGAAATATAAAATACATCAGGGTCTTCTTCCTGCTCATTCATCTCATCCGGGTTTTCAACCAGCTTAACCAGCATGTTGAACTCATCCCAGATATCCATCGGTAATGGATTACCACAACGGTCGCAGGTTACATCAGCCTTACCGCCGATCTCAAACTTAAGCAGCATGAAACTGCTCTTCTTATCAAGTAAAAGCTTAATGTTTGCCTGGCAGTTGGTGAAGTCAGGATCTCCTTTTTCAGCAAAGAACTTATCATCAACCACGTAATTAAACTCATGGATCCCCGGTTTCAACCCCACAAATGCTATCTCAAATGCCCGTTTGCCCGCCATTACGTTTGGTTTAAAGGACGGCAAAGGTAAGGGAATATTGGCAATTTTCGGGTTCAAAAGCAGATTTTGTTGGCTTAACAGCTGATGTTTGGGGTTTTGCTACTTTTAGGGCAGATATGAAGTTTACAAGATCCCTGTTTTTTACCCTGCTTTTGGTCATTCTGGCCATTCTTATTCATCTTTTTTCGCTTGATTCCTCGCTGGTGGAAAG
Source organism: Ferruginibacter sp. (assembly GCA_044222465.1). Lineage (GTDB taxonomy): Bacteria > Bacteroidota > Bacteroidia > Chitinophagales > Chitinophagaceae > Ferruginibacter. Next base: position 10,374 of record JBGANE010000019.1, on the reverse strand, counting down.
CCTCTATTTTAACCGGGTATATCCACATATCAGCCGGTCTTTAAGGTATTTGACGGGCTGGCTTCCTTTCAGTGTCGGGGATATAATTTATGGTGCCCTGGTTCTATGGCTCATTACAAAACTGGTGATAGGAATACGGGCAGTTTATAAAGGACGGGTTACCGGTAAAAGCTTTTTCGCCGCCTTGCGAAATGCATTTAATTTTCTGCTGATCGTTTATATCTGCTTTAATCTTTTATGGGGTTTGAATTATAATAAGCCAGGTATTGCCGGCAAACTGAACATGCGAATGGAAAAATATTCAACCAACGACCTTAAGCAGATGAATGAGTTGCTGGTATCAAAAGTAAATGAATCAAAACAGGCACTGCAGCTTTCACAGTCAGGATATCCTTCAAAAAAGAAATTGTTTGACCGGGTGAGCAAAGCCTATGAAAATGCTCAAACGGTATATCCTTTTCTTGAGTATCGGCCTGTGTCGCTCAAACCATCTATGTGGAGCTGGTTAGGAAATTATTTGGGCTTTACCGGTTATTATAATCCCTTCACAGGCGAAGCGCAGGTAAATACATTGGTACCAAAATTTTTACAGCCTTTCACCACCAGCCATGAAGTAGCACACCAGCTTGGATATGCCAAAGAGATGGAAGCAAATTTTGCGGGTTACCTGGCAGCGGCTTCATCAACCGATACCTTGCTTCACTATTCTGTTTATCTCGACCTGTTCATGTACAGTAACCGCAATTTATTTGAAACCGATTCCGTTGCAGCAAAAGAATATCGTAAACAATTGATACCCGGTGTTCAGGATGATCTGAAAGAATGGAAGCAGTTTTATATCAGGCATCAAAATCCTTTTGAACCGGTATTTCGTTGGATATACGGAATATATTTAAGAAGGAATCAACAACCACAGGGACTGCAGAGTTATGATGAGGTAACGGGATTTTTAATTGCCTATCATAAAAAGAATGGCAGAATCTGAACATTTCGTTATTCAAAACGTTGAACAAGGGTGAAGTTATTAATTTCCATATTAGTTCCGCTTTTAGTGGGTACCTTCTCAGGTTTCTTTACTTCTTCGGGAGTGAACGGTTGGTATGTAACAGCCAATAAACCCTGGTTCAACCCGCCAAACTGGATATTTGCCCCGGTATGGACCACACTTTATATACTGATGGGCATTGCATTGTATTTAGTCTGGAAGTCAGGGGCAGATAAAACACTTAAACAAACCGCTATCATTTTATTTGCCGTTCAACTGACCCTGAATTTTTTCTGGTCATTTATTTTCTTCAAACTGCAGTTGCCGGGCTGGGCCTTTGCCGAGATCATTCTTATGTGGGTCATGATCTTTTTTACTATCCTTTGGTTTGGAAAAATTTCACCGGTGGCAGCCTGGTTATTAGTGCCCTATATAAGTTGGGTGAGTTTTGCTTCTGTATTGAACTATGCAATCTGGAAACTTAATTAGAACCTCACTTTGTTTCTGAAGACCGGGTCAAACATCACCTGGGCTTCAAAAGGATCCAGCCATTGTTCTAATTTCTTTTCTTCTTCCGGTGAAAGGTTGTTGAAGAAAATAGCAAGTTCCATCCGGGTACCGTCTTTCATTGTAAAATAAATAACGTGGGTAAGTACAAAACCCGTACTACCGCCTTTTACTCCATAGTGTTTGAATACAGCCTGGAATGCTTTGTTCTCCATCGGGAATTCCAATATTTCTGCGATCGGGAAAAAAGCTTCTTCATCCAGTACTTCTCTTTTATTTAAAGCCTGTGCAATTGTTGCATATTCTTTTGTGGTAGATGATGGCAACCTGTCGCTCCACAGCTTTTGCAACTTAAGTGAAAGTTGTTCGGGCTTAAAAGTTGACCTGAAACTACTGTCTTCTTTCAGGTCAAGGTGCTTATCATAAGCTTCCATGCTGTATTTTTTTTCTGAAAGGTTGCTCAGGGATTTTATGAGTTTATCTTCTGTTGACTTATTTGGAACCTGGTAAAGAAAAAGCGAACCAACCAGCGGATAGATAGCTGTATGTTGTTTTAGATTGAATAAAGCGATATTGTCTTTAACATTATCAAAGCCCAGCAGGTCCATTAAATATTCTGTATTGGCATTACTGCTGAACATGGTCATACCACGGGCCACATCAACTAATTTTACACTATCTCCCTTCATCACCCTTGTATCTTTCACGTACTTTAACCACTGCGGATGAGCGTCTCCATCTGTATCCGGAATATAATACCTGTTCAGTTCGTGTAAAGCCACATAACTGTTCTCATTGATCACTTCACGGGCAACCTGTTGTGCAAATTCAATAGCCACTATGATCTTCACCGTACTGGCAAGCGGCATTAATTTATTTTCATTGAGGCTGGCAACTACTTCATCGTTCCGGGTAATATAAACCGAGGCTTTGCTCTTGTTGGCTATGATAAAGTTGAAGAATGAATCGGCCAGTGCAGGCTTCAGTTGGGCTGTTGCAGCATTAACCAATGCAAAGCTAAAGAGGTAAATGAGGCAATAGCTTTTCTTGTAAAAGGATTTTGAGTTCATCAGGTTAGCCATTTAAAAGATAAATTATAAACGGGGCAAAATGCTCAAAAATTGTTTTTCCACATCATGCTTTCTACGGGTTTGTTTATCTGTTTACTGTACTTTGCATTCTTCTTTTGGTCATACCGTACTTCAATCTCTCCTTCAACAGGGAAGTAAATCAACTGCCCGATGGGCATGCCTGCATAAACCCTTACCGGTTGTTTAACTGAAATTTCAAGTGTCCAGTTGCCACAAAAACCAACATCTCCTTTACCAGCCGTTGCATGTATATCTATACCCAGCCGGCCGGTACTCGATTTTCCTTCCAGGAAGGGCACATGGGCATGGGTCTCGGTGTACTCTTCGGTAACACCCAGGTAAAATTCATGTGGATACAGCATGATACCTTCTTCGGGGATATCAAAATGTTCGATAGTATTGTGCTTTTTAGCGTCCAACTCCTTGTTCACGTAACGGGCAAGGTGTTTTCCAAGGTGTACATCATAACTATTGCTGCCCAGGCATTCCCTGTCGTAGGGTTCAATTTTAATAGTACCTTTTGCAATTTCTTCCAGGATACGTTTGTCGCTTAGGATCATTCTTTAAGTCGTTAATTGGTTAATTCGTTAATTTGTAAAACTAAATTTTCAATTTTTAATTTTTAATTTTTAATTCGGGAAATGCCACTGGTTTATCAACAAAATATTAACGCTACAACAAAAATGGCTGTATGGCATATTACCGAGCCAGAAGATTTTTTTTTAGCACAGGTTTCGTTGCAAAGAGAGATACGACACTGGCATAAAAGGTTACAACACCTGGCAGGAAGATTACTGCTGAAAGAACTTTATCCAGATTTCCCGGTGGCATTGATACAGGTTGCCGATACTAAAAAACCTTTTTTGGAAAATGAACCTTATCATTTTTCTATTTCGCATTGTGGTGATTATGCTTCGGTAATTGTAAGTAAGACATTCAGGGTAGGGGTTGATGTGGAACTGGTGAATGAAAAGATTGAGCAGATACAGCAAAAGTTTATGAGTAAGGCCGAGTTTAAGATGTTCAATGAACGATCAGCGATGAGCAATATTCACTTTACTACGCTTTGCTGGTCTGTGAAAGAGTCTGTTTACAAATGGTGGGGAAGGGGTTCGGTGGATTTTAAAAGAAGTATTGTTTTAAAAAGTATGACCGGCGACAAGACAGAAGGAACCGTTCATTGCCTTTTTAAAAATGAAACAGAACTGGTGATTCATTACCTGGCATTCAATAATAATTTTTTAACCTGGGTGTTAACTGATCATTGATCGGCAAGTTCTTCACTGCTTCCTTCCAGCAACGGAATATCACTAACAGATGCACCGGCAATTCCCTTTACCGAGCCATACATACCACTGGTACTGAGCAATACTTTTTCAATTTGCTTCTCCCTTTCTTTCCAGACCTTTTCCATCTGCACTCTTTCTTTCATGATCCCCTGTTTGAGCGACATGAACCCTTCAACAATTGCTTCCATCTGTCCACGAAATTCATTGCCGGTAAGATAGTCATACAGCATCTGCATCTTATCGGCCTTGCCTTCTTGCGAACGGTATGCTTCTGATATTTTAATGATGCCTCCACGTAAAGCATGTGCAAGACTGGCAACTTCGTAAAAACTGCACACCCATATGCCATCCTTCTCACCAAACCTATCCATGTCTTTAGGCAAGGCCTGTGTTACCAGTATAGCCACATCGGCGCCGGTATTTCTTTTGTCGGCTTTTAATTTATCTATCCAGTTATTGCTCCAGGCTTTGGTGCGTTTACTTTCGTAAATGATCTTACCGCAGGCAACCCCTACATTATTTCTGACTGTCTGAATACAATCTGCACCTTCCACGCCTTTACCCACTTCTTCAATAAGATCAAAAGGGAAATTCTCTTTTAAGATATCTTCCAGTAAAATTTCCTGGCTTTCGCCTTGCAGTTGCATGCTGCCCTGCTCACTTTTTCGCTTGAGTTCTTCTATCAGCTTTTGCTGCTGCTCCATCTGCAGTTTAAATTCCTTTGTCTTCAGGTCAAAGAGTTCCTGTTCTCTTTTGATTGTACTGTCCTCAATCTCTTTCTTTTTTTCCAGGAACCTTTTCTCCAATTCCATTTCAAAATTTTTCTGCTTTTCTTCCAGCGCCGATTTATCCCTCAACAGCTCCAGTTCTTTTTTCTGCATCTCCTGCAGTTGCAGTGTTTTTATTTTAGTTTCGTCTTCAAGCACTTTTAATTTAGCGGCCAGATCGTCACCCGCTTTTTTTTGAGCCGCAGACTCAATAGCGGTTTTCTGTTTCTCAAATTCTTCTTCTTTCTTTTTCTGCCAGTCCAGCATTTTGCCCCGCAATTCTTTTTCCACTTCGCTTTTCAGGCTTTCGCTCAGTTCGAACTGGTGACCACAATTGGGGCATTTAATTTCGTTCGCCATTTACAATTTTTTTACAAGGTAATTAAAAATAAAAAGTCCTGACATTTCTGTCAGGACCCTTGTGTCCGAGACTGGATTCCCTGCCTTACTTCATTATGCAGGCAGGGAACCAGCATCCCGCCTTTGGGGGGCCACCATCTCAATGAATAAAATAAAAAAGATTCAAATACTTGAGTCTTTAGTTCAGTGCCCGAGACTGGATTCGAACCAGCACGCCGTTTCCAGCGCCACCACCTCAAGGTGGTGCGTCTACCAATTTCGCCACCCGGGCTTTGAGTGTGCAAATGTAAGGGGATTATTTCTTCAACACAATTCTAAAGGTTGTTCCCTTTCCAGGTTCCGAATGCTTTACAAATAACTCTCCTTTATGGTACTGCTCAATGATACGTTTGCATAACGTTAAACCAAGGCCCCAGCCACGTTTCTTTGTAGTGAATCCCGGTTTAAAAACTTTGGGAATATTTTGTTTGCTGTTGCCTTTTCCCGAATCGGTCACATCTACGGTTACCTGTGTGGTTTCATTTTTAATACTGACGTTGATATTGCCCTTCCCTTCCATAGCATCCAGGCCATTCTTTAATAAATTCTCGATCACCCAATCGAACAGCGGTCCGTTGTTCATCACTTTTATTTCTGTTTCACCGTGTGTATCAATAGTAAATCCAACCCTGTCTGGCGACCTTCTTTTTACGTAAGCAACCATGTTCTCAACCTGGGTAACAATATTGTTTTCCTCAAGCTGAGGTGTACTTCCTATTTTTCCAAAACGTTCACTTACTAATTTCAGGCGGTCAACATCCTTACTCATTTCAGGTACGATCTTTTCCGTGCCCGGTGTTTCCTTCAGCATTTCAACCCAACCCTGCAGCGAAGTAAGCGGTGTGCCTAACTGGTGGGCTGTTTCTTTAGCCATACCTGCCCAAACCTGGTTTTGTGTTGATTTGTTACGGGTGGAGATGGCAATCAGGGTAATGATGATGAACAGGGCAACAATGATGAGTTGAATAATGGGATAATACCTCACTTCCTTTAAAAGCTCCGAATCACCATAATAATATTTATTAATGATGAGCGGGTCTTTGCTTATCTCTACAGACAAAGGATCATTCTCTTTATTGAACTGCTCTATTTTTTTTCTCAGGTAATTCGTATCTGATTTAATAAGAATAGTATCAAGGTTGAGTGTTGCGCCGGAGGGATTACCCTGCTCATCTGTTTCAATAATGGGGATATCATTATTCTCAGATGTTATGGTATTGGTGAGGGTGAGGGCAGATACATCTGTTGTGGTAGCCCTCGTCTTCAGCGATTGCACCCACACATTCACTTTCTTTCTTTCATCTGCTGCAAGCTTCCTTGCAATGTATTGTGAATAGAATATTGTTCCCGTAACAATAACTATGGCAACCAATGCCAGTAACGAACGCCAGTTGAATAAGGAAGTAAACATGGAGTAAAAATAAGAAATAAGTCAGGAGTTATAGGTTATAAGTTATAAGTTATAAGTATGTTTGTAGGGCTCACATGTAAAGCTAAATGCCACAACCATCTGTTGCAATCGTCATTCTAAATTGGAACGGGAAGAAATTCCTGGAAAAATTCCTGCCTTCGGTAATAGCTTCTGTTTATACCAATCCGCAGGATGCAGTGCATAAAAAAATAATGGTAGCCGATAATGCATCAACAGATGACTCGATAATTTTTTTGCAGCAACAATATCCGCAGGTGGGTATCCTGCAAAACAAAACCAATGAAGGTTTTGCCAAAGGATATAATAGCGCTTTAAAAAAGGTACAGGCCGATTATTATGTTTTATTGAACAGCGATGTGGAAGTTACACCCAATTGGATAGAGCCTATTATCGATTTAATGGAATCAGATTCGGCCATTGCAGCCTGCCAGCCCAAAATACTGGCTTTTAATGATAAAACTAAATTTGAATATGCCGGGGCCTGTGGCGGATGGCTGGATGAATTTGGTTATCCTTTTTCCAGAGGAAGGGTATTTGATTCATGTGAAGCAGATACCGGTCAATACAATACAGTGCATCAATGTTTTTGGGCAGGGGGCGCCGCCCTTTTTGTAAGGGCATCTGTTTACCATGAACTAAAAGGGCTTGATGAATTCTTTTTTGCACACCAGGAGGAAATTGACCTTTGCTGGCGTATGCAACTGGCCGGGTATAAAATTTTTGCACAGCCTGCATCGGTTGTATATCATGTTGGCGGGGGCACATTGCAAAGAGGCAACACCCAAAAAACCTTTCTCAACTTTCGTAATAACCTGGTGATGCTGGCAAAAAATTTATCGTTTGCCGAAGCGCTATGGAAGATACCGTTCCGGATATTCCTTGACGCCGTGGCTGCATGGCGGGCTTTATTGAGTGGCGATGGAGGATATTTTAAAGCCATATTCAAAGCACACCTGCATTTTTGTGATTGGTTACTCAGTAAACAAAAGCATTCTGTGTTCCCGGCGAAAAAGGATGGTAAAATAGCTGGATGGTACAAAGGGTCTGTTGTTTGGGCTTATTTTATACAGAAGAAGAAAACCTTTTCAGAAATTGTGGGTAACAAATAAGATTTTTTGGGTTTCAGCCCTTATTTTTGCACAGCAAACTATAATACTATGAGCCAGGAAGTTATAGACAACAGTCACAAGGATTTTACTCATAACTGGGTATCCACTTCTCGTTTTATCTGGTTTTGCCAGGTTTTTTTAGTGGTTGCTTTTATTTTGGGAGGCTGTTATAATTTATATACGCACCGTTATAAGGGCAAGCCAAAAGTGGAGGTACCTTCAAATACCCTATACAACCCTTCTTACAAATAAAATTTTTATAGTAGCAACGCAACGCTTATTTTTGCCCTCCGAAAAATAGAGGCAGAATTTAGTATTAATTAGAAGTTCTTTTAAAATGTTCAATGTTTACTGGTTTAAAGGTTTAAGGTTTCCGAACCTTTTAAGCCTTAAACATTTTAAACTTTAAACATTAATTGCGGAAGTAGCTCATTTGGTAGAGCACGACCTTGCCAAGGTCGGGGTGGCCGGTTCGAGCCCGGTCTTCCGCTCAAAAAATTATCCCGACTTGTCGGGATTTTTTTTCTATACCAGCGATACTCGGGTGGTGGAACTGGTAGACACGCAGGACTTAAAATCCTGTTTGCAGCAATGCAAGTGTGGGTTCAACTCCCATCCCGAGTACAAAGCCGTTCAACAGAACGGCTTTGTTGTTTACTGAATATTAATGTGAATAAAGGGTAAATCATTGCTTGTATTTATACTCAACCGAACCCATTATACGGCCTTCTTTTGAGTAACATCTTTCGCTTATGCGCAGGCCGTCTTCGTAATTATAACGCCAGGTAAAATAATAGGCCCCTTCTTTTTCGGAACTTACCATTTTGGCAAGCTGCCCCATATCATCATATTCAAATGACGATTCTGTAAAAAGCTGCTTTTGATAACTGTATTTATGTACTATATCAGTGAGCCTGTTTTTTTCATCATAGTAATAATAGTAAACTTCGGCTGTTTTCTTATTCTTCTCAATGATGACATTGCCGGTTTCATCAGCCTCAAAAACAAAGGCGGTAGTATCCCGGTTATTTTTAATAAGCAGCATCTGGTGCAGTATGCCGGCATTATTGTAATTATAAATGTGCTTTTCGGTTACCAGGCCTGCATCATCATCAGTTGCAAATCGCTTGGAAGAATTTACTGCTACCGTCTTGCCAGAGGCATCGTACAAATAATCAACGGTGGTGGCACCGGCCTCGGATGAATCAACTGTTCTTTGTAACTGTCCTGCTTTGTTGAAATATGATATAAATGTGTTGGGGTACGATTCATTCGTCTCTGTATAGATTTCCACCTCGGTGTAATCCCCGTTTATTTTTTTCTGGCAAATAAAACCCTCTGTTTCTTCACCCGTTGATTCCAGCGATGTTATCTTGATCCCTTTTATTTTTTTCTCCTTTAAAACGGCCAGTTCGGCGACAGCCTGTTTGTTATTGACGATATCGGTATAGTAATACTGGGCGGTAGCTGCATAACCCGTTAGGATAAGCAAGCCCAAAAATGCTTTCTTCATTATAACCATTTTCTTTTTTCAAAAGTAATGCATGTTTCGCAACCGAAATTGTGCCCGCTGCTGAATAAACAGCCAAACTTTATTATTTTTAACAAAATTAATGCGCATGAGCCGTCACAAGGAAAGGAAAGAAAAGAACTGCCTGAATTGCAAGAGCGAGGTGCAGGGCAGGTATTGCCATGTGTGCGGACAGGAGAATATTGAGACAAAAGAATCTGTGTGGGACCTTGTTTCTCATTTTTTCAGGGATATCACACATTTTGATGGCAACTTTTTTAGCACTGTAAAATACCTGGTCATCAAGCCAGGGTTCTTATCAAGAGAATATATGATAGGCCGCAGGGCAAGCTATGTTAACCCGGTACGGATGTACATTTTTACTTCGGCTTTTTTCTTTTTATTGTTCTTTACTTTTTTCAAAGCAGATAAATCGGATGTTCCCACTGATAATATTACTATCAATAAAAAAACACTGGCCGAAGTGGCCAAAATGGATTCGGCGGCATTTGCAGATTTTACGAGGGGGATCAATAAAAATGATGATAAGTCCGACAAACCCATGACCCGGGAAGAATTCAAAAACTATCTTGACACGACAACCTTGTTCGGCGGTTCACAGTTGATAGGGGTAGCATATAAGACCAGGGAACAGTATGACTCTGCTTTAAAAGCAGGTAAAAAGGATAACTGGTTTGTACGAAAAATTGTGTACAGGCTGATAGAATTGAACGCAAAATATAAGGGGAGGGGCATGGATGCATTTAAGGATTTCAGGGAACTGCTATTACACAGCCTTCCGCAACTGCTTTTCATCTCACTGCCACTGCTTGCCCTGCTGCTTAAACTGCTTTACATAAGAAGAAAGGAATTCTATTACGTGAACCACGGCATCTTTAGCCTGCACATCTACATCTTTATTTTTATTGCTTTGCTGGCCATCTTCAGTTTAAACAAACTTAATTCAGGGTTGCACTGGTGGATCATCAGTGCCCTAAATTTTTTATTGTACCTGAGTTTGTTCTTTTATGAATACAAGGCCATGCGTAATTTTTATAAGCAGCGCCGGGCAAAGACCATCCTTAAATTTATTTTGCTTAATCTCATGTTCCTGGTGGTGCTAAGCCTGTTGTTCACGGTATTTGTCTTCTTTTCGTTTTTTAAATTATAATATACACTATGCCCCTTTCAAGCGCTGATGAATTTAACCGGCTTATCCGCATTATGGATGACCTACGTGAAAAATGCCCCTGGGATAAAAAACAAACCATTCAAACCCTTCGCC
>JBGANE010000081.1:0-6205 GCA_044222465.1 Ferruginibacter sp. | reverse complement strand
TGACCATGTGAAGGATAATGCAAACCAAATCGCCATTTGGCTAACATTATCGGGAAGAGAATACTCCACCACTCTAGTTAGGAATGAAAATCAAGATGCTCTTAATGAAATCCAAAAATCGTTAAACAATCAGTTATGGTGGCATAATTGGGGTATTTTACTTCTTAGTATTGTAATTGCAGTCGCTTCTGCAATACAAACCTGTTATACCAAAAGGACTTATGATCTACAAAAAACCAACTCAGACAAAACCAAATGCCAACAATTATCTCAAACACCAACCCAGAAACACCCAAAAAAAGAAAACACAGGACGAACGCTCGGCCCAATACTACCTTTTATCACTCCTTGAGGTAAGAATCTTTTTTCTTAACAAAAAACCCAATATCACTATTGGGTTTTTATATTCAACATATTTAGTTATCCATTAACTTTCAGGTGTTTCTGTTATTTCATCAGCAGTATCTTCAGTATGTCCATTCTCGTCTTCCTTCTCTTCTAACTGTGTAATGGCTGCAATGGCATCGCCTTCATCCACACGGATGAGTTTTACACCCTGGGTAGCCCTGCCCTGCTCGCTGATCTGGTTCACCGGCATGCGGATGGTTACCCCACTAACACAGGTTATCATCAGGTCTTCTTTTTCGGTCACCGCAAGTAATCCAACCAATGAACCGGTCTTGGGAGTAACATTAATGGTCTTTACACCTTTACCTCCACGGTTGGTGATGCGGTAATTATTTTCACCCGTCTCCGGGTCGTCAAGGAAGGTACGCTTACCAAATCCTTTTTCACTTACCACCAATACAGTTTTGGTCTTATCTTCTTTGTTCACACAGATCATTCCAACCACTTCATCATTTTCATCATCCACATCAATACCACTTACACCAATACCGCCACGTCCTGTTGGCCTTGCTTTTTCTTCGGGGAAACGTATTGCCCTTCCGCTTTTTACAGCCATCATTATCTCACAATTGCCATCAGTAAGTTTTGCATCCAGCAACTGGTCGCCTTCCCTGATGAGGATGGCATTGATACCGGTTTGCCTTGGCCTGCTGAAATCTTTTAGTCTTGATTTATTGATGATGCCCTGCTTGGTACACAAAACAATATAATGTTCGTCCACAAATTTTTCATCGTCAAGGTTCTTCACATCAACCACGGCCCTTACTTTATCATCCGGTGGTATCTGCACCATGTTTTGTATTGCTCTTCCTTTGCTGGTCTTATCTCCCTCTGTAATTTGATACACCGGCAGCCAGAAGCATCTTCCTTTTTCTGTAAAGATCAATAATGTATGGTGTGTGGATGCTACGAACAAGTGTTCAATAAAATCTTCCTGCCTTGTACTGCTGCCCTTGGCGCCACGGCCTCCGCGGCGTTGCTGGCGATATTCGGTAGCTGATGTACGCTTGATATAGCCCAGGTGAGAGATAGTAACAACCACATCTTCCTCCTCTATCAGGTCTATCATTTTTATCTCATCATCCAGGTAAGTGATCTCGGTACGGCGTTCATCACCAAACTTATTCTTTACTTCGGTAAGTTCTGTTTTGATGATATCAAAGCGCATGCTTTCATTTGCCAGTATCTCTTTCAGGTGTTCGATCAACTTCATGATCTCGGCATGTTCTTCCCTTATCTTTTCGATCTCCATACCGGTAAGGCGTTGGAGGCGCAGTTCCAGTACTGCTTTTGCCTGTATCTCACTCATGCTGAATTCGCTGATCAGTCCCTCCTGTGCAATGGCCGGCGTTGCTGAATTGCGGATCAATGCGATCACTGCATCCAGGTTATTCAGCGCAATGATATAGCCTTCCAGTATATGTGCTCTTTCTTCTGCTTTGCGTAGTTCGTATTTTGTTCTCCGCACCACCACTTCGTGCCTGAATTCAACAAATTCTTTGATGATATCCTTCAGGCTGAGTGTATAGGGCCTTCCTCTTACAATAGCAACATTGTTTATACCATAAGAAGTTTGTAGTTCAGTGTATTTGTACAATTGATTTATCACCACCTGTGCCACAGCATCTTTCTTCAGGTCCACTACAATACGGGTACCTTCTTTGTTATTGCTCTCGTCGTTTACGTTGGCAATACCTTCAACTATCTTTTCTGCAGTTATCTCCCCTATCCTTGCCGCAAGATTATCTATGTTAACCTGGTATGGTACTTCATAAATGACCAGTTTCTCTCTTCCATGTGCTCCTGTTTCAATATTCACTTTACCCCTCAGCACTAATCTTCCCCTGCCGGTATGCATGGCTGCTCTCACTCCTTCAAAACCATAAACGATTCCCCCTGTTGGGAAATCGGGCCCTTTAACATGCTTAATAAGATCTTCTATTGAAATGTTGTTATCATCAATATAAGCAATGCAGGCATCAATCACCTCCGAAAGGTTATGCGGCATCATATTAGTGGCCATACCCACAGCAATACCACTGCTTCCGTTAATAAGTAACTGGGGTACCCTTGTTGGCAACACAGTTGGTTCTTCCAAACTATCGTCAAAATTCAGTTGGAAATTCACAGTATCCTTCTCAATATCTTCCACCATGGCTTCTGCCAGTTTCTCCATGCGTATTTCTGTGTAACGCATAGCAGCCGGTGGATCACCACCCTGGCTTCCGAAGTTACCCTGGCCGTCAACCAGTTTATACCGCATGTTCCATCCCTGTGCCATACGAACAATGGTATCATAAATAGCGGTATCACCATGCGGATGATATCGTCCCATCACATCACCCACAATACGGGCACTTTTTTTATAGGGCTTGTTGCTGTTATTGCTCATCTCGTTCATGCCGAAAAGCACACGGCGATGAACGGGTTTAAGTCCGTCACGAACATCTGGCAGGGCTCTTCCAACGATCACACTCATGGAGTAATCGATATAAGAAGTCTTCATTTGCTCCTCTATATTAACCGGGATTATGCGGCCACGGTTATTAAGGTCTCCACCATCTAAGGGCAGGTTTTCTTCATTTAAATTCTCGTTATTTCCCATATAAATTTATAGGTTGCGAAGATACCGAAAATGCCTCGTTTTTGGGCTTAAAAACTGGTCTTTTTCGGGGCTATTTTCACACATTTTTTGAATGATTGTGGATAGAACGCTGATAGCACGGATTGGGCAGATTTTGCACTGATATTCTGTGCAGATCTGTTCAGACCAGTGTCATCCGTGTTCTATCCTTCAATTCGGTTAACTTGCGTAAAAAATTTTTATTTGAAAACGATTGTTTTGATTGGCGCCGGAAAATCGGCTACGGTTTTGATAGATTATTTGGTTGCTGAAGCAGAAACGCATAACTGGAAATTCATAGTTGCAGATTCCAACCGGGAGCAAATACTCCTTAAAACAAGGAACTCTCCTTTTACCGAAGCAGTGCAACTGGATGTTACCAACGATAAGCAGAGAAGCGACCTGATTCAGCGGGCACATGTTGTTATTTCAATGATGCCCCCTGCCCTGCATTTTTTAGTGGCTAAGGATTGTGTTGAGTACCGCAAACATTTATTGACCGCATCGTACCTGGATGATAAAATGAAGAGCCTGCAAGATGAGATCAACGACAGGAAGCTTTTGTTCCTCTGTGAAATGGGATTAGACCCAGGCATTGACCACATGAGTGCTATGAAGATCATTGATGAGATAAAGGCAAAGGGCGGAACAATAACTTCCTTTAAAAGTCACTGTGGTGGCTTAATTGCACCTGAAAGCGATAACAACCCCTGGCACTATAAAATAAGCTGGAACCCGAGGAATATTGTTATGGCCGGCCAGTCAGGAGCAGTTTACAGGCAGGACAATGCAACAAAAACGGTCAAATACTTTGATCTTTTTGATTCTTCCAACAAAATTGATTTTGACGGATTGGATAACCTGGCCTTCTATCCTAACCGGGATTCATTGAGTTATATACCCACTTATAAATTACCCGGTGCAGCAACTTTTATAAGAACCACGTTACGTCACATCGATTTTTTTAAAGGGTGGAATGCAATTGTGCATGCAGGGCTTACTAATGAAACAAATCCAATTAATGTAAACGGGTTAACATTTTTAAAATGGTCAGCTCCCATTTTAGCTTTTGTAAATGATAATAACAGGCAGATGCTTGAATGGCTTGGCTTATTTGATAATTCAGCTGTACCACCCACTGCCAAAAACTCTGCTGATATCTTACAATACCTTGTTGAGACAAAACTGGCCATGCAGCCGCATGATAAAGACATGATCGTTATGCTGCACGAATTTGAATACACAATGAACGGAAAAACGGATAGCCTGAAAAGCTGTCTTGTGGTAAAGGGTGAAGATAGCCTGCGTACAGCAATGGCAAAAACGGTTGGGTTACCATTGGGTATTGCAGCCAAATTAATTTTAAACGAAACAATTCAATTAAAAGGATTGCATATTCCTACGGCAAAAGAAATTTATGCTCCTGTTTTGAAAGAATTAGAAACAGCAGGAATAATTTTTACAGAAAGCTAAATCACTGAGAGAATTCTTTTAAGCTCCTTCACCCCTTCCGTAGCAGGCATTTCTATACAATGCAGGTTGTTTTGTTTTTCCGTTGCAGGTATTTTTTTATCAATGATGAATTTGGGCAAGTAAGGCGGGGTATAATATAAAAGCGAAGCTGCAGGATAAACCTGTAACGAGGTACCCACTACTACAAAATAGTCACAGTCCTGTACAATAGCTGTAGCCTTTTCCATCATGGGTACGGCTTCTCCAAACCAAACTATGTGCGGACGAAGCTGGTGGCCATCTCTGGCCTTATCACCCAAATTAATATCGCCCCTGATATCGAAAATTGAATTCTCATTAGCTACACTACGCATCTTAAATATCTCGCCGTGTAAATGCAGTACATTGGTAGAGCCGGCCCGCTCATGCAGGTCATCAATGTTTTGTGTAATTATGGTTACATCAAAATCATTTTCCAGTTCAGCTAATCCGATATGTGCTGCATTGGGTGAAGCGGTTGTCACATCTTTTCTGCGGGCATTGTAAAAGTCAAGCACCAATTGTGGATCCTTTTGCCAGCCTTGCGGCGATGCTACTTCATATACATCATAACCCATCCACAAACCATCGCTGTCACGAAAAGTTTTTAACCCACTCTCAGCGCTGATACCTGCACCGGATAGAACAACGATGTGCTTTTTATTATTCATAAATTAAAAAGAGTAAGGATGATATACTGCAAGATAGGTAGCTGTTATTTTTTGTAGAAATTCTTCTTGCCGGCGCTTAACTTTTCCCTGGTAGTCGCCAGGCGCATGTTCTTTGTATCTTCTTTTCTGGCGCTGATGATCCACTCCACATATTCCCTGCGATGGGTAAATAACAGTGTATCGAAAAAAGAAGCAGCAGGTTGATTTGTATTAAACAATTGTTGCAGTTCTTGGGGAACCTGCATGGTGCGGTTTTTATAATCTACGCCGGGTGCAGGATTAGTGCTGCAGAAAGAGGCCTTTTTTTTAGTTGCCCTTCAGGTTTGCAAAAACGGGCCGCACACCATACATTGTCCAGGGCTATCATGCAAACAGCTTCATATCCATAATCAGAGACAAAATCCCAGTTTTTATCCCTGCATAGGTCGCTGGAGATCTTTGAAGCAAGTTTTGGGTAGGCGATCCATAATTTCGCATCCGGCTGCAAAAGAGGAATGATATCATCTAAAATGGCGACCAGTTGCTTTTGACTTACGGCAAATACAAGTGCAAAGTCTATTTTCCTGCTTTTTAATAATGGAGTTACGTTTTTTGAAAATGACAGCTTTACAAATTGTTTTTCAATTGATGAAGGCAAGCCCTGTATAAGCAGGTTCTTTTCATCGCTCAATTGTAATTTTTCTAACAATGACTGAGAAGACATAAGCAGTATAATTAATTAAAAAAGGACGAACCAATCTCTAAAAAGAGTCATTCGTTTTCCGCATGAAAAGGATTAGAAGCTTTTACCATAGCTGCTTCCAAAGGGCAAAGTTAAAGATAATGTTTGGCAGATAAAAGTTTTGAGCAAAAAAAAACTCCATATTCTATGGAGTTTTTTTTATTAATCATATTTATTTACCCCCTGGTTTATAATAGGTTAAGGCCTCGTCCATGTAGCTTTGCAGCTTGGCTATACGGTTCTCGTCTGAGGGGTGGGTAGACAAGAATTCAGGTGGTTTTGAGCTACCTG
>JBGANE010000018.1:0-49199 GCA_044222465.1 Ferruginibacter sp. | reverse complement strand
CTTACATGGGCCTGGTAGCCAATGGCGGTGTAGATCAAACCAGAACGTTTACCGGCTGGCGCTTAAAAGATATAGGCAGCGGCAATATGTACAATGTACTTAGCGGATTTAC
Organism: Ferruginibacter sp.; assembly: GCA_044222465.1. Classification (GTDB taxonomy): domain Bacteria; phylum Bacteroidota; class Bacteroidia; order Chitinophagales; family Chitinophagaceae; genus Ferruginibacter. Next base: position 49,087 of record JBGANE010000018.1, on the reverse strand, counting down.
AGTGGCAGTTGGCAAACTACAAATAGCTCCCAACTTTTTATATCAAAAACCCATTGAAGGCCCTATACCATCAGATGTGTTAGCACCCGGCAGGCCAAGAAATATTTTAGACGACCCCTTCTCTGTTCGCAGCAACAGGGAAACAATTGGCGGCGAACTCTTACTTACTTACGACCCAACACCCGCCACCTGGATGTATGAGTGGGATAATGACAGGCAGGAAGATGCAAAATTTGCCATCAGTGCCGATTTTGTTTATCGCCATCTACCAACAGTGCAGGACGCAGCCATTGGTATATTGGGTAACGGCCGCACCACATTTGTATTCCCCGGATCGGCACCTGCGCAGGATTTGTGGGAAGCAAGTACCAGAATTGTTTCAAAACTAAATACCAACCTTGGCTTAATAGCCAACCTGTATGCCGGCAACGGCCAGGCAAATGGCAGCGATAAAAGAACCATCAAACGCTATGGCTTTGATATACGCACCATTTACAAAAAAGTAAAATTAACAACCATCGGTAAGTTTAACGATTGGGGTCCTTTTGACTATCACCGTGATTTTAACCTCACTTTTCCTGTGCAGTTAATAGCAGATATTTCAACAGAAATAGGAAAGCCCGATTGGTTTATAATGCCGGGCACCAAAATAGGTGTAAGGGGAACATACCGCACGCTTAATAAATATTCTCCCAGGTATTCGCCCATTAAAACCATTGATGCAGCAGGTAATTGGGTACCCGACCCCAATGCCATCGGATTCCCCAATGGCAACGAGTGGGAACTGCGTACTTACATTCAAATAAACATAGGTAAATAATATTGGGGCAGCCCATCAACAATAAAGAAACTAATATGAAACAGCGTAAATCACTTATTAATTTTTACAGCAGCCTGCTTGCATTAGCATTACTGCTTTTTGCTGGTTGCAAAAAAAGAGACCTTGCAGATTTGCAGGCCCCGTCCTTTTCTACCAGGGCAGAAGTTTTTATTGATGACTTTACACCCGATCTGGCCTATGCAGCCTTTGGCGGTTCAGATGTAAAGGCTTTTCAGGTAGATAACCAGGTGGCCTATGGTGGTACCAAACAATCTATGCGTTTTGAAGTGCCGGACGCAAACAGTCCCAACGGTTCTTATGCCGGCGGCGTGTTTTTAAGTAAAACAGGCAGAAATCTGTCGGGCTATAATGCACTCACTTTTTACATAAAAGCCACACAGCCTGCCAACATTGGCGTAATTGGTTTTGGTAACGATTTTGGGGAGAATAAATACCTGGTAACCCTCAACAGCCTGCCGGTAAACAGCAACTGGAAAAAAGTAATCATTCCTATACCCGACCCCTCAAAGCTTATAGCAGAAAAGGGATTGATGTATTATTCTACCGGGCCGGAAAATGGCAGGGGTTATACTTTTTGGATCGATGAAGTTAGATTTGAAAAACTGACAGATCTTGGCCGGGCCACAGCTACTATTTTAAACGGAGTTGACAAACAGCAAATTTCATTTACCGGGGTAACTACCACCCTGGACGGTTTTTCAGCTACCTATAACCTGCCAAGCGGTATTAACAGTACTATCAGCCTCTCTCCAAACTATTTTAAATTTTCATCCTCTGTTCCGTCTGTGGCTTCTGTTAGTGAAAAAGGCATTGTTACTACCATTGGTGGTGGTACCACAAAAATTACGGCAACCTTAGATACCATCCGTGCAGCAGGAAGCCTGACGCTGAACGCTGCCGGAAACTATGTTGGGGCACCGGTTCCAACAAGGGACGCCGCTAATGTAACATCTGTCTTTAGTGATGCATATACCAATATCAATGTAGATTATTACAATGGTTACTGGCAGCCATTTCAAACTACACAGTCTGCCGATTTTCAGGTTGGTAACGATAAAGTGCTGAACTATACCAATTTTAATTTTGTGGGTATCCAGGTTACATCTCCTACTGTAAGTATAGGCAACCGCTCAAACCTGCACCTGGATTTATACTTTCCGGATAATATCAATGCCGGCGCTGCTTTTAAAGTAAGGGTCTTGGATTTTGGTGCCAATGGCGCTCCCGGCGGTGGCGATGATGTGAGTGATATTGTTACACTTACAAACCCGGCTTTGGCAGCAAGAACATGGCTTAGTTTTGATATCCCGTTTTCGAGCCTGCCTTTGTTGACAACCAAAGCGCATTTTGGCCAGATTATTTTTGAAGGTGCAAACATTCCAAACTTCTTTGCCGATAATATTTATTTCTGGAGCAACCCTGTAGTTCCTCCTGTTGCAGCGCCGGTACCTACCCGTCCGGCGGCCAATGTGCTTTCTGTTTTCAGCGATAGCTATACAAACATCCCGGGTTCCGACTTTTTTCCTAACTGGGGGCAAAGCACCGTAGTAACACAAATACCTATCGGCGGTAACAACACCCTGCGTTACACCAATTTTAACTACCAGGGCCTACAGTTGGCCGCCAATCAAAATCTTACTTCTTACCAGTTCCTGCATTTGGACTATTATAGTGCCAACGCCGGTACCCTGAATGCGTTTTTAATAAGCCCTCCGGGTTCGCCCGGCGGAACAGCTCCATGGGAAAAAGCATTTAGCCTGCCTGTACCAACCGCAGGCTGGAACAGTATAGATATTCCACTATCAAGCTTTACCCCGCAAGTGGCATTAAGCAGTGTGTTTCAGTTTAAATTTGACGGCGGCACAGGAAGCGATATTTATTTAGATAATATTTATTTCTGGCGCATTCCGCCAGTGCCTCCGGTAGCAGCACCGGTTCCCACATATCCTGCAGCAGGTGTAATTTCTATTTTCAGCGATAGCTATACCAATGTGCCTGGCAGCGACCTTAATCCTAACTGGGGACAGGCAACCGTGGTTACACAAACACCAATAGGAGGCAACAACACACTTTTATATACCGGGCTTAATTACCAGGGATTGCAAATTGGCAGCAATCAAAACGTATCTGGTAAAACATTCCTGCATATAGATTATTATACAGCCAACTCAACAGCGCTGAATGTTTACCTCATTTGCCCGCCGGGCTCTCCGGGCGGATCATCTCCATGGGAAAAAGCATATGCCTTACCTATACCAACAGCCAACGGCTGGAACAGTGTGGACATTCCATTATCGCACTTTACACCCATTGTAGCATTAAACAATGTATTTCAATTCAAGTTTGATGGTAACGGTACCATCTATATTGATAATATTTTATTCAGGTAAAACCCCAATTGGTTAATCAAAAAAAATAAAAACATGAACTTTAATATAAAAAATAAAATGCTGTTGCCTGCTGCATGCTTGCTGGCATTTATGCTGATATTAAACGGCTGCAAAAGGGATGCAGTACAAACTTTACCCCAAAGAAGCTGGGAGCTTGTGTGGAGCGATGATTTTACTGGTACTGCAGGCTCTGCTCCCGATGCTTCCAAGTGGGTGTTTGATCTTGGCGGCGGCGGATGGGGCAACCAGGAGTTGCAAACCTATACCAGCAATGCAAACAACGTTAAATTAGATGGCAGCGGTAAATTAGTTATCACTGCTATTAGCAGCGGCAATGCATTTAGCAGCGGCAGAATAAAAACAAAAGGAAAATTTGCACAGGCATACGGACGCTTTGAAGCAAGAATAAAAACCCCAACGGGCCCTGGCCTTTGGCCTGCTTTCTGGATGCTCGGTTCAAACATAGATACAAAACCCTGGCCGCAATGCGGCGAGATTGACATTATGGAGCAAAGAGGTCAACAACCTTCTGTTACACATGGTACAGTGCATGGCCCGGGCTATTCAGGGGGTAATTCAATCGGCAAACCTTATGGGTTAACCAGTGGGCGGTTTGATACTGATTATCATATCTATGCTGTTGAATGGGGAGAAGGCTATATTGATTTCTTTGTTGATAATTTCTTGTTCCAGCGCATTACACCAGAAAATGTAACCGGTGAATGGGTATACAATCAGCCCTTTTACATTTTACTAAATGTTGCAGTAGGCGGCACATTTGTTGGCTTCCCAACAACCGGCACACCGTTTCCACAATCCATGTATGTGGATTATGTAAAAGTATATAAGCAGAAATAGTTCTCGTTTCCGGTATAGAGCTTATAATTTTTATACTCGTATATGCAGAAGCAGGGATAAATTTCGCTATGAATACCGCCTTAGTCAATATCACTCCTTTTTTACTAGTGTAAAAGCAGAAACAAATTGAATGTAGTGGTTACAGATAAAAATACTGTAAAGCCAAAAAGTCTTGGCAGCGTTGAAATAAACGGTGAGCTGTTTTATAAGATTTCTGATGTGCATGCAATGCGTCCCTTCTTCATGAGCATTGTCAGTGATTCCAACCACTGGCTTTTTGTAGCAAGTAACGGCGGCATCAGTGCCGGAAGAAAAAATTCGGAATATGCATTGTTCCCTTATTATACGGATGATAAAATAACGGACACAGCAGAAATAACCGGAAGCAAAACCATTTTCCATATTCATCAAAATGGTGAAATGGTTTTGTGGGAGCCTTTCTCCATCCGCAGCGAAGGAAATTTCTCTATCAGCCGCAATCTCTATCAAAGCCGTTACAGTAACAAGATCATTTTTGAAGAAATCAATAATGATTTGGGGTTACAGTTTCAATACGAGTGGAACAGCAGCAATCTTTATGGCTTTGTAAAAAAATCAAGATTGCAGAATATATCTGGCAATTCAATACAGGTTGAAGTGCTGGATGGCTTGCAAAATATTTTGCCTTATGGTGTGCCAGGTGATTTGCAAACAAAGACCAGTAATTTGGTTGATGCATATAAACGTTCTGAGTTAGTTGCTGAAACCGGGCTAGGAATTTTTGCACTAAGTGCTATCATTGTTGACAAAGCAGAACCTAGCGAAGCCTTAAAAGCGAATGTGGTTTGGAGCGTTGGATTTGAAAAACCAACTTACCTGCTTTCAACTTTGCAACTGCAAGATTTCAGAAATGGCAATACAATTATGCAGGAAGAAGATGTAAAAGGTGAGAAGGGTGCTTATTTTAATGTAACCAACTTTACGCTTGAAGCTGGCGAAAAAAAGCGATGGATGATTGTTGCAAATGTAAATCAAACACAAACTGCTGTAGTTGAGTTAAGTGAAAGTATAAAGAACAATGCAGCGCTGAGCAAAAAAATTGAAGACGATATTCAACTCGGCACAGAAAATTTAATTAGGCTCTGTGCCGCATCAGATGCTTTGCAATACACTGCCGATGATTTGAAAGATACCAGGCACTTCTCCAATGTACTTTTTAATATCATGCGTGGCGGCATATTTGATAACAACTATCAAATTGAAAAATGGGATTTTGAAAAGTACGTGCAAAAAGCGAATAAAAAAATTTTCGAAGAACCTGCACAACACATAAATAAATTGGGCGAAAATTTTTCTGTGGCTGAATTAAAAAACATTGCACAGCAGTCAGGCAACAATGATTTCATCCGCCTGGCGACTGAATATCTTCCATTAAAATTCAGCAGAAGACACGGTGACCCCAGCAGACCATGGAACCAGTTTTCCATCAATACAAAAAGTGAAAAAGATGGTTCAAAAATTTTAGATTACCAGGGAAACTGGCGTGATATTTTTCAAAACTGGGAAGCACTGGTACATTCCTATCCTGCTTTTATTGAAGGGATGATTTATAAATTTCTCAACGCTTCTACTTTTGATGGATACAATCCTTACCGTGTTACCAAAGATGGTTTTGACTGGGAAACGATTGAACCGGATAATCCCTGGAGTTATATTGGTTATTGGGGCGATCATCAAATTATTTATCTCTTAAAGTTTTTGGAGTTTGCTGAACAGCATCAGCAAGGTGCTATTGAAAACTTATATGCAAAAAATGATTTTGTATATGCTAATGTACCTTACCGTATAAAAGGATACAGCGATATTGTAAAAAATCCGAAAGACACAATTGAGTTTGATCATGCAAATGAAAAGACAATACACCTGCGGATAAAGGAAATGGGTGCTGATGGCGCCTTGCTTACAGATACAAGTGATAAAATTCATTATGTAAACTTCGCAGAGAAAATATTAGCAACCGTGCTATCCAAGCTTTCCAATTTTGTTCCTGAAGGTGGTATATGGATGAATACACAGCGTCCTGAATGGAATGATGCCAACAATGCATTAGTAGGTAACGGGCTTTCAATGGTTACACTGTGTTATCTACGCCGGTTTTTAAAATTTGTACAATCCACTCTTCAAAATACCAAAGAGCAAAACATTACTGTTTCAGCTGAACTACACACATTCTTTACAACACTGAAAGAAGCTTTTACCAATCATGCTGCTGTTCTTTCATCTTCCATTAACGATGGCACGAGAAAACGTATAACAGATGCACTGGGCATGGCAGGAAGTTATTACCGGAATCAAATCTATACGCTCAAGTTTTCCGGTGAAAAGAAAACAATTTTAGCCAGTGAATTATCCGTTTTTGTTAATATATCACTTTTATTTTTGGAACATTCCATTAAAGCAAACAAAAGAAAGGATAATTTATACCACTCCTATAATTTGCTGAGTTATGAAGATAAAGGAATAAAAGTTTCTCATTTAAGCGAAATGCTGGAAGGGCAGGTGGGTGTGCTAAGCTCCGGATATCTTTCAGCGGAAGAAAGTCTTTCACTACTTGATAGTTTAAAACAAAGTTCTCTGTACCGCAAAGACCAGTACAGTTATATTTTATATCCCAACAAAAACCTGGCAGGTTTTTTACAGAGAAATAATATTTCCAAAAGAGCATTTGAAAGTTCTTCATTGCTTGTAAAGTTGCTGCAGGAGGGTAATACTACCATTGCTGAAAAGGATGTAAAAGGCAATTATCATTTCAATGGCAATTTTAAAAATGCAGGTGATGTGCTGAATGGATTGAATGCGTTGGGTGAAAAATATCAATCCCTGTTGGCAAAAGAAAAAACATTGGTGCTTCAGATTTTTGAAGATGTTTTTATTCACAGGGAGTTTACCGGACGGTCGGGTACATTTTACGGATATGAAGGATTGGGTTCTATTTACTGGCATATGGTTTCTAAATTGTTGTTGGCAGTAATGGAAACATGTATCAGCGCTATTAAAGAAAATGCTGATGAAAAAACCATCAGCAAACTGATTGCACATTACTACGAAATAAACGACGGCATCGGCGTACATAAATCACCGGAGTTGTTTGGTGCATTTCCCATCACGCCTTACTCACACACACCATTTAATAAAGGTGCACAACAACCGGGCATGACGGGGCAGGTGAAAGAAGATATTCTCAGCCGCATTGGTGAACTGGGTGTGCATGTGCAGAATGGAAAATTGTTATTTCATCCGCAAATACTCCGCAGCAATGAATTTTTAAACGAAGAAAAAGAAGTTGAACTGATAAATGTGAGTTGCGAAAAAGAAAAGATTGTACTGGAGAAAGATTCTTTACTGTTTACTTATTGCCAGGTGCCGGTTATATATATCATCAGCAACAGAGAAGGGGTTGATGTTGAAAGAAGCAACGGATCAAAAAATACCTATACAGGGTTTGAGTTAAATGAAGGAGATACCGCATCGGTATTAAACAGGACCGGCGCCATAAAGCAAGTAAAAGTGTATCTGAATGAATCAAGGCTAAAATGAAGCTGCCATGCTGAAAAAATTTATTGATTGTTTCATACTGCTCACCTGCATAACAATGATTGCTGCTGCACAAAACAGAAAGAACAACATTACAATTGTGGAAACATCTGCATCCGGAAATAAGTTGACACCGGTAAACCAGGCTCCGGCAACTAAAAACAGCATAAATATTTTACTCAGGCCAGAAGAACGTTTTCAAAAAATTACAGGTTTCGGAGGCTCATTCACCCAGGCATCGGCATATCTTCTTAATAAACTAAGTAAAGCAAACCGGGATAAAATACTCAAAGCCTATTTTAGTGAAGAAGGGGCTGATTATTCCCTCACCAGAACCCATATCAATTCCTGCGATTTTAGCACTCATCAATATGCTTACAATACCACTGCAGGCGATACGGCTTTGAACCAGTTTGATATTGGCGAAGATTTAAGGGGAATTATTCCGATGATCAAAGATGCTCAAAAGATATCTAAAAACGGATTTAAAATAATAGCATCGCCATGGACTGCGCCGCCCTGGATGAAAGATAACAACAGTTGGGTGGGCGGAAAATTATTGCCCCGATATTATGATACCTGGGCTCTGTATTTTTCAAAATATTTTACTGCTTACAAAAAGCATGGAATAAATATTTGGGGCATCACCGTAGAAAACGAACCGCATGGCAATGGCAATAATTGGGAAAGCATGTTGTTTAGCCCAAAAGAAATGACAGATTTTGTTGAGTTTCATCTTGGACCTCAATTAGAAAAAGATGGGTATGGGGAAATTAAAATTTTAGGCTACGATCAAAACCGTGCTGGTTTAAAAGAGTGGGTGGATGAAATGTACCGGTCCGAAAAATCAATTAAGTATTTTGGAGGAGCCGCTGTGCATTGGTATGAGAGTACGTATGATTCTTTTGGGGAGGCTTTGCAATATGGGCATAAGAAAAATCCGCAAAAACATTTAATCAATACAGAAGCATGTATAGATGCAGATGTACCGCATTGGAAAGATGATAGCTGGTACTGGAACAAAGAAGCAACAGACTGGGGCTGGGATTGGGCAAGTGAAAAAGAAAAGTATCTGCACCCCAAATATGTCCCTGTGTTTCGCTATGCAGCAGATATCATTGGTTGTTTGAATAATTATGTGGATGGCTGGATTGACTGGAATATGGTGCTGAACAAACAGGGCGGCCCCAACTGGTTTAAAAACTGGTGTACCGCTCCTGTGATTGTTGATGAAGAAAATGATGAAGTGTATTTCACACCCTTGTATTATACGATGGTGCATTTCAGCAAATACGTAAGGGCTGGTGCAACAAGAATTGGTTTTAGAAGCGACGATGATGAATTAAAAATTTCTGCAGCACAAAACCCTGATGGCTCTGTTGCGGTGATTGTTTTTAATCCAACAGAAAAAGAAAAACAATTTTCTGTTTCATTGAAAAAACAAAATGTTAATTCAATAATAAGTGCCAGTGCCATTCAAACAATTGTAATAAAATAGAATTTTCAAAACCAAACGATGCCATATGAGTAGTTCAATTCAGGCAGTTAAAGTGCCCATGTATAAAAAAGTTGCTTTTGGCGTTGGTATGCTGGCCAACCAAATGTTTCCGGCAGCTCTCGGAGTTTTCATGGTGGTGCTGGTAAACGGTTTTGGCTTTCCGGTATGGATGGTGGGTATTCTGACATTTGCCCCGCGGTTACTGGACTTTATTATAGACCCGATTATGGGTTTTATTACAGACAATACCCGGTCAAAATGGGGAAGAAGAAGGCATTATGTATTTATCGGGTCGTTAATATTAGGCATCAGCTTTTTTTTCATGTGGCAGATTCATAAAGAGAATGGCATTACGTTTAATTTTTTCTATTTTCTTTTTTTCAAACTATGCCTGTATGTAGGGCTTACTATTTTTAGTATTCCATTTGTTGCAATGGGATATGAAATGAGTGAGGATTTTCATGAACGTACACAAATCATGGCCATATCTCAATGGATTGGGCAATGGGCCTGGGTTATTGTTCCCTGGTTCTGGATTATACTTTATGACAAAGATTGGTTTGCTACTCCTGAATCCGGCGCAAGAGAATTGTCGGTGTGGGTAGCTATAATTTGTATGCTTTTCGCCATGGTACCCGCATTTTTTATTAAGGCCAAGTCAACGCTGCATGAAACATCTTTTAAGCCTATTGGCATTCGTAATATAAAAGGAATTTTCACCAGCCTTTTACATGAGTTTAAAGAAGCATTTAAAATAAAAGATTTCAGAAAGCTGTGCTATTCCACTTTTTTTACATTCAATGCATTTAATACGGTTGCACAGTTTACTTATTTTATCATTGTGTATTATTTGTTTAGCGGCGACCAGAAAAATGGCAGCGTTTGGGCGGCTGTTTTTGGCAGCGGTGGTGCATTGGTAACCACCTTTATTGTAATTCCGGTAGTGGTAAAGATGTCAAAGCTGATTGGAAAGAAAAGGGCATTTTTATTATCACAAGCCATTTCAATTTTTGGTTATATTATATTGTTTTTTCTTTTTGTTCCCGGTAAGCCATGGTTGTTTACAATTGCACTGCCGTTCTTTTCGTTTGGAATAGGGGGATTGTTTACAACCATGATGAGTATGACGGCCGACGTATGTGATGTGGATGAACTCAATTACGGACAAAGAAGGGAAGGAATTTTTGGCGCCATTTACTGGTGGGTGGTAAAATTGGGTTTTGCTTTTGCAGGATTATTAAGCTACTTGATTTTAGCGGCAATAAATTTTGACGGCAATTTACCAACACAAGCTCCTGAAACTATTTTTTGGTTACGGTTTTTCTTTTCAGCCATACCTATTGCGGGCACATTGGTAGCTATTTATTTTATGTGGAATTATGGAATTTCGGAAGAAAAACATAAAAGCATTCAACAGGAGCTGGCAAAGAGAAAGGTCCTAAAGTCTTCAGGATATGGAAGCGGCAATGTTTTTTCCGGTGTAAATTTAAAAGGCTTAACCAAACCAGAACTTTTAAAAAAATATCCTTCCTATATCAATACGGGAATTGATTTTGCGTCGGTTAATGCAGGCGGTTTAAATGCAAAATTTGACGAAGTATTTAATAAAGGAATGCATGGGATTTGTTTTACTGTTTTCACCGCCGACCAAAATCCCGGAGACCAGATTTCAGAAGAACAAATTGTGAAGCGGTTGAAAGTGCTTGCAGGTCATACAGAATGGATTCGGGTATTCTCCGCCACAAACGGGTATGAGCTCATTCCGGGCATTGCGAAAAAAATGGGTTTTAAAGTTCTTATGGGTGCATGGATTGACAAAGACAAGGAACAGAATGCAAAGGAAATTCAGTCGCTGATAAAACTGGTTAATGAAGGCAATGTAGATATGGCGGCCGTTGGCAATGAAGTTTTATTCAGGGGCGACCAGGATGAAAGCACTTTAATCAGTTATATTAGTGAAGTGAAAAAAAACACAAACAGCGTTCCCGTATGCTGTGTGGATATTTACAGCGAATTTATCAATCATCCAAAATTGGTAAATGCCTGTGATAAACTATTGATTAATTGCTATCCTTTTTGGGAAGGTGCAAATATTGAACATGCGGGAATTTATTTGCAGGAAATGTATAACAAAGTGAAAGCAATATCCGGTGGAAAAGAAATAATCATTACGGAAACAGGTTGGCCCAGTCATGGACAAGTGGTGGATGAAGCTGTTCCATCTAAAGAAAACCTGATGTTGTATTATATGGAAGCACAATTATGGGCAGCGAAGGCCAATGTAAAGCTGTTCTATTTTTCTTCCTTTGATGAGGCATGGAAAATACACTTTGAAGGCTGGGCGGGAACATCATGGGGATTGTGGGATGGAAATGAGAATTTTAAACTTAACTAATTTAATTTTAATGTTATGTCGTATAGAAAAGAACATGTCCTTTCATTAAAGCCCGATCCACACTCCAGTTATGTGTCGGGTGAATCAGAAGAGGTTTTAAAAGATTTGTTTGCCGAAATTCTGAATAACGGCGTTCATGGTTTTTGTTTCAGCTTATATGAAGATGGGCAAAAACCCGGTGATATTATATCAGAAACACAGGTGCGGCGGAGAATGGAAATTTTACAACCGTACACCAAATGGATTCGGTCATTTTCATGCACAGAGGGAAATGAGTTTATACCCAAAGTAGCAAAGGAGTTTGGTATTAAGACTCTTGTTGGTGCATGGCTTGGTAATGATGATGAAATTAATCAACGTGAAATAAGCGGATTAATACAATTAGCAAAAGAAGGCTTTGTAGATATTGCAGCAGTGGGTAATGAAGTAATGTACCGCAAAGATTTAACTGAAGAACAACTGATTGATTTTATAAAAAAAGTAAAAGCAGAAATTCCGAACATACCTGTGGGGTATGTGGATGCCTATTATGAATTCTCTCACCGGCCACGGGTTACTGAGTTATGTGATGTGATACTTTGCAATTGTTATCCTTTCTGGGAAGGTTGCCCGTTTGAAAATTCTCTGGATTATATGAAGCAGATGTATTACCAGGCAAAAGCGGCAGGCAATGGCAAAGAAGTGATCATCACTGAAACAGGATGGCCCAGCCAGGGTGAAAATCTCAAGGGCTCTTTTCCTTCTGAAAAAAGTGCAAGAGATTATTTTATCAATACGCAGTTGTGGTCGGTGAATGATAACATTCCTGTTTTCTATTTCTCATCTTTTGATGAAAGCTGGAAAGTTGGCGCCGAAGGAACCGTTGGCGCTTACTGGGGAATATGGGATAAGCATGAGAAAATAAAATTTTAAAGACATAATATTTTTATGTACTAAGCATGAGTACTGTTATTAAACATCGTTGCGTCGCACACTTCAACGTTCTGTTCATTGCTTAGCAAATTAAAACACCATAACAAAATTGACGCATGAATTTTTTTGAACAATTCAAATTACCCTTTGCAAAAGCCATCTGCTATTCCGGTTTCAGAGATGGGCAGCAACCGGGCGGCATTATTCCATCATATGAAGAAGTAAAAGAAGATTTATTGCTGCTGCAGCCACACTGGAAGTATTTGCGGTTATATGATTGTGATGAACATGCAGCTACGGTATTGAAGGTAATTAAAAATGAAAAGCTGGATTTTAAAATCATGCTCGGTGCTTACATAGAAGCAGAGATGAACAATTTTGGTTGTCCGTGGGGTGGCGGTGTATATGAAGAAGAACAATTGGAAGCCAATCAAAAAAGCAACAATAAAAAAATTCAGCGCCTGATTGAATGGGCCAATCAGTATCCTGAAATTATTTTTTCACTCTCCGTTGGCAACGAATCTTGTGTTGACTGGAGCAGCAATTATGTACCCGTAAGCCGTGTGGTTGAATTTGCAAAAAAAGTAAAAGCGGGAGCAAAACAACCTGTTACCTTTTGTGAAAACTATGTGCCCTGGTTAAATAAACTCAACCCATTAGTGGAAGTGATTGATTTTATTTCTATCCACACTTATCCCGTGTGGGAGTATAAACATATACATGAAGCCATTGAATACACCAACGACAATTATGCAGCCGTAGCAAAACTCTATCCCAATAAATCAATAGTGATTACCGAAGCGGGTTGGGCTACCAATTCCAACGGCCGTGGCATTCATCCCGAACATGTGAATGAAGAAAATCAGAAAGTATATTACGAAGATTTAATGGACTGGTCAGCAAAAAATCAAGTGCTCACATTTTTCTTTGAAGCCTTTGATGAAAAGTGGAAAGGCTCATCACATCCTTTAGAGCCTGAAAAACATTGGGGGTTATTTCATGCAGACAGGTCGCCAAAGGCAGCTCTATATTTGTACAATAAAAAAGCGGAGGTTTATTTCCGCTTCATGTAGCCCCGACAAGAATCGAACTTGTATCTAAAGTTTAGGAAACTTCTATTCTATCCATTGAACTACAGGGCCAGTATATTTTTTTAAACCTGTATCTAAAATTTAGTCCCGCCCCGGCAGGATATTCTATTCTTCCGATAGCTATCGGGAGGACTACAAGGTCAAAAAATTTGGATGGCAAAAGTAATTATTTCCGGCAATAAACTCAGCCTGAATTTTAGCTACTTTTATGGCCAAACACCTTCTAAATATGCAAAAAAAATTGCTTATCAGCTGTCTTTTTAGTTGCATCTTATATTATACGGGCTTTTCCCAGCAAGCTAAAGTCCGGCTGAACCATACGGCCATCTATGTAACTGACCTGAAAGCCAGCGTAATTTTTTACAAAAATGTCATTGGACTGGATACCATTCCCGAGCCCTTTCACGATGGTAAACATGCCTGGCTAAAAACCGGTCCGGGTACCGCCTTACATATAGTAGAGGGTGCCGAAGCAAAGAAAGAATATTATAAAAACCAGCATACCTGTTTCAGTGTGGCTTCTGTAGATAATTTTATCCTGTTATTAAAAATTCTCAAGATCAACTGGGAGGACCGGGATGGTAAAAAGATGGCCATCAGCACCCGGCCCGACGGAGTAAAACAGATATGGTTACAGGATCCCGACGGTTACTGGATCGAAATAAATGACGCCAAAGACTGATTGGCTTGCCTTATCTTTGCCCTCCTCCCGAAAAACCGGGATTGTAAAAAAATTCTGCGATCATGAAGTGGCTGAACTTTCTTATTAAATACCGTCTTTGGCTGGGTATAGCTCTACTGGGTCTTGCCATATTTACCCATATGCAAACCAGTTTCTGGCCTTCATTTGTTTTATATTTTATTGCGGTTATCGCCATTGTAGGACATTTTTTATTTGGCCCCATGCGGCTGATACAAACCTATATGGAAGAAGGCGATATGGAAGGTGCAAAAAAAGTAGTGGATTCCATCTGGTTTCCCGGTTTGCTCATCAAGCCTGTTCGTTCGGTGTATTACACCATAAAGGGCAACCTTGCGATGGTAGACCAGGATTATGACGGGGCAGAAAAGCTCATGAAAAAAAGCCTTGCCCTTGGCGGCGGTTCGTTAACCAAGCAGGCCGAAGGGCCTAACAAGCTGCAACTGGGAATGCTCAGTATGCAAAAAGGAAATATCAAAGAAGCAGAAAGTTATATCCGCCAGGCAATAAGAGCGGGTTTGCCTGATAATGAAAATAATGCGGCTGCCTATTTACAGCTCTGTTCTATCATGATGAATAAAAGAGAATTCAGGGCAGCCAAAGAATATTTTAAAAAGGCAAAGGGTTTTAAACCCACCACGCCACAGATCGTTGACCAGATCAAACAGATAGAGAAATACATTACCAGGATGCCGGGGTAAAGCCCCCCCAAGAGGGAACCTAAGAGTTTATAACTCCAAACAGCTTTTCAACTTTTTTAAAGCGGTAATCAAATATTTGCTTCAACTGCCTTTTTACAAACAAGGTGTTGGCGATATCTCCCAAAAACCAAAGCGGAAGTTTATAGTGTACAATATCTGTCATCTCAACTCCGCCATCAACAGCGCTAAAGTGATGCTGGTGGTGCCACATGCTGTAAGGGCCATAGCGCTGTTCATCTACAAAATATTTTTTGTCTTCCACATGGGTTATCTCAGTCATCCAGTATAAAGGAATGCCCAACAGCGGGCTTACTTTATATTCAATGACCTGGCCGGCATACATCCTACTGCCATGAAATTGAGAAATGGTCTTAAAGCCCAACGAAGCCGGTGTGATGGTTGCCAGGTTAGCCGGGTTGCTAAAAAAATCCCATGCAGCATCCAGGCTAACAGGAATTGATTGAACTGTTCTAAATGAATAAACTTTACTCATAGCTTATATAACAGCCGTTGTTGTTTTTTGTTTAGAAAATTTGGTGGCAGCTATGGGCTATCCAGTATCTTTGGTTAATGCCCCACTACCGGGAAATATTACAGAAAAAATTCGAGGAGGAATATAAGAATCTCAACGAGGCTCAACGCAGCGCCGTGGATACTATTGAAGGCCCGGTAATGGTTATTGCTGGCCCGGGCACAGGTAAAACACAGATACTCGCCGCAAGAATAGGAAAGATATTACTGGAGACCGACGCCCTGCCGGAAAACATTCTCTGCCTTACTTATACCGATGCCGGCACCATTGCCATGCGCAAGCGGTTGCAGCAATTCATTGGTTCAGATGCTTATAAAGTAAACATCTATACTTTCCATGCTTTTTGTAATGATGTTATCCAGGATAATCTCAACCTCTTTGAAAAAAATACACTGGATGCTGTTTCGGAACTGGAAAGTATTGAACTCTTTAAACAACTCATTGACGCTTTCCCGAAAAATCATCCGCTGAAACGATACCGTGGCGATGTGTATTTTGAGATCAACAACCTGCGGAATTTATTTTCTTCCATGAAAAAGGAAGGCTGGGCACCGGCCTTCATCAATCAAAAAATTGATGAGTATATAAATGACCTGCCGAACCGGGATGAGTATATTGCCAAAAGAGCGGTGAAAGATTTTAAAAAAGGAGATGTACGCACAGATAAGATAGCGGAAGAAAAAGAAAAGATGGAAAAACTGAGAGCAGCGGTACATGAGTTTGATAATTTTCAAAACCTGATGCGCAAGAGAAACCGCTATGATTTTGATGATATGATCAATTGGGTGATCGCTGTATTTGAAGAAAATAAAAACGTATTGGCCAACTACCAGGAAAAATTTCAATACCTGCTTGTTGATGAGTACCAGGATACCAGCGGTACACAAAACAAGCTGGTGCAACTGCTCATCAGTTACTGGGATAAGCCCAATGTGTTTGTAGTTGGCGATGATGACCAGAGCATTTACCGCTTCCAGGGCGCCAACGTGGAGAACATGCTTGAGTTTGCAAACAAATACAGCAAAGACCTGAGGACTGTTGTACTCACAAATAACTACCGCAGCACCCAGCCCATTCTGGATATTTCCAAAACGCTTATCAACAGGAATGAAGAACGGCTGGTAAAACAAATTGATGGATTAAGCAAAGAATTGATCACCTCAAAAAAAGAACTGGCAGGGCTGAAAAATGATCCTGCTCTTCGTGAATACCATTCATCCAAAGAAGAACTGGCCGACATTACCAACCGGGTTCATGAATTGCTGCAACAAAAAACCGAGCCGGGAAGGATCGCTGTTATTTACAAGGAAAATAAATATGGCGAAGAGCTCGCTGCCTATTTCCGCCTGAAGAATATTCCGGTATACAGCAAACGGAGTATCGATGTACTTACGCATCCTTTTACCAATAAGATCATCCAGTTGCTGCGCTACCTGGATGCCGAGCATGATATTCCCTATGGCGGCGATGAAATGTTGTTTGAGATCATGCACTATGATTTTTATAATATTCCGCCAATTGAAATTGCCAAACTTACCGTAGAGGTCAATAATAAAAAATACAATGGCGAGCTCACTTCTATCCGCAGGTTATTATCAGATAAAGCTAATACCCCTGCACAAAATTTATTCGATAGCGGCATACATGAAGGCCTGAAAAACTTCAGCCGTATCATTGAAAACTTAATTGCCGATGTTCCCAACATTACCCTGCAACAGCTTTTTGAACACATCGTTCAGCACGCAGGTGTACTAAACTATATCATGCAAAGTGCCGACAAGGTTTCGCTGATGCAGTTGCTGGCTGCCTTATTCGATTTCATCAAGGAAGAAACAGCAAGGGACCCCTTGTTGCATTTAAAAGAACTGGTCAATATTTTCGACCTGATGGAGAAAGAAGGGATTGCTTTATCCATGAACCAGGTTGCCGGAACCGACAAGGGCGTGAACCTGTTGACAGCACACGGTAGCAAAGGATTGGAGTTTGAGCATGTTTTCTTTGCCGGCGCTAATGCCTCCCTGTGGGAGAAAAAAAGAAAACCCGGCGGCGGTTATAAATTCCCGGACACTATGTTTAGCTCTTCCCCCTCCTTCGGAGGGGGTCAGGGGGAGGTGGAAGAAGAATTGCGCCGCTTGTTTTATGTAGCATTGACCCGTGCCGAAAAACACCTGTATATCTCCTATTCAAAATTCAGGAACGACGGAAAAGAACTGGAACCTTCCATGTTCATTGCTGAGATACTGGAGGAGCATGAGCTGCCTGTTGAAAAAATATCGCTTACAGAAGCGCAGCAAATGGAATTTGAACTCCTGCATTTTACCGCACAGGCTCCCGAGATCGAACAGGCCGAGGAAGACTTCATCAGCGAACTGCTGGATAAATTTGTAATGAATGTTACAGCGTTAAACAGTTACCTGAATTGCCCGTTGAATTTTTATTACCGCAACCTCATCCGCATTCCATCGGGTAAAAGCGAGGCCACCGAATTTGGCAGCGCCATACATCATGCACTGGAAAAATTATTCCGCAAAATGCAGGAGGGCAGAAAAGAAATTTTTCCTCCAAAAGAAGAAATGATTGCAGACTTTAACTGGTATATGCACCGCCACCGGGAAAATTTTACCAAGGAAGCTTTTGACAGGAGAATGGAATACGGCGATGAGGTATTGCGCAATTATTATGATAAGTATATAAATAGCTGGAATAAAGTAGTGGCAGTGGAACGTAATATAAGAGGAGTTGTGTATAACGGGGTTCCCTTAAAAGGAAAGCTGGATAAACTGGAGTTTAACGGGAAGGAAGTAAATGTGGTGGATTATAAAAGCGGCAATATAGATAATGCCATACCCAAAATGAAAGCGCCGCATGAAAAAGATCGCAATGGCGGGGATTACTGGAGGCAGGCTGTTTTCTATAAGATTTTAGTGGACAATTATGAACAAAAAGAATGGAAGGTCATCAGTACCGAGTTTGATTTTATTGAACCTGACAAAAAAGGAGAATACCGCAAGGAAAAGATCATCATCACCCCGCAGGATATGGAAACTGTGAAACAGCAGATCATCGAAGTGTGGAATAAGATACAGGCCCGTAATTTTTATACCGGCTGCGGAAAACCCGATTGCCACTGGTGCAATTTTGTAAAGAACAATAACCTGGCCGTTGCCCTTCACGACCTGGAAGAAGAAATTGCAGATTAAAGGTTTTTTATGATTTTAAAACAAAACAAACAATACAAACCCGTTAAGTTTGTATTTTAAAATAGCTGAATGAGGTTAATTCATTTTTTTTATACGCTTGCCATTGGTTCCCTTTTGTATGGTATGGCAATAAGTAATGCAGGTTGTGCCCAGATAGGCGCCCCCACCGGCGGGCCCAGGGACAGCATTCCTCCACAGCTGGTAAGCGCTTCTCCCAAATTGAACAGCACCAATGTTACCGGGAACAAGATCACCCTCACCTTCAATGAATATGTTGAAGTAAGGGAAGCTCAAACCAATGTTTTAATATCGCCTTATCCCAAAAGATCTCCTTCTGTTGATCATAAACTGAAGACGGTAACCGTAAAACTAAGGGATACCCTGATGCCCAATACAACATACAGCATAAATTTTGGCAGCGCCATTGTGGACAATAATGAAGGGAACCCGTTAAAAGATTTTACGTATGTTTTTTCTACGGGCAGTAC
This sequence comes from Ferruginibacter sp., assembly GCA_044222465.1. Lineage (GTDB taxonomy): Bacteria > Bacteroidota > Bacteroidia > Chitinophagales > Chitinophagaceae > Ferruginibacter. Next base: position 29,908 of record JBGANE010000018.1, on the reverse strand, counting down.
TATTGATTCATTAACGCTCAGCGGAAGGGTCATCATTGCCGAAACCGGAAAGTATGACAGTACCTTAATTGCCCTGCTTTACCGCAATGCCGATGATTCTTCGGTACAAAAAAGAAAGCCCGATTATATAGCCAAACTGGATGGCGAAGGAAATTTCACTTTTATAAATTTACCGCCGGGCGTTTTTAATGTGTATGCTTTAAAGGACGGAGATGGTGGTAAGACCTATAATTCGAAAAAAGAATTATTTGCTTTCACAGGATCAACCACAACCGTTTCTGCAAGTACGGATACTATTTTACTCTATGCATCGGCCATTGAGAAAGAAAGCCAGGCCCCTGCCCGAACCAGGCCTCCTGTTGAAAAAAAACTGAGGTATAGCTTAGCGCCCACCAGTTTAATGCAGGACCTGCAAAGCCCCCTGGAGATAGGTTTTAATAAGCCTTTAAAAAAGTTCGAGCCACAGAAATTAATTTTAACAGATACAAACCACAAACCCATTCCGTCAACATCATGGGCTATCGACAGTAGCCGCACAAAGATCTCCCTTACTGCAACATGGCAGGAAGAAACGCAGTACCTGTTGGTAATGGATACCACCGCTGTTTCAGATTCTTCCAATAACAGTATTGGCAAAGCAGATACCATCAGGTTCATTACAAAAAAGGAAGCTGATTATGGCCACGTGGTTTTGCGGTTCAGCAATATTGACCTTACCAGGCGCCCGGTCTTACAGTTTGTGCAGGGCGAAGAAATAAAAGAGAGCCATCCACTTACAAGTTTGGAATGGAGTAAAAAATTAATGAACCCCGGCGAATACGATATGCGTATCTTATTTGATGATAATAATAACGGCAAATGGGATCCCGGTGACTACTCTAAAAAATTACAGCCCGAAAAAGTACTCTCTCTTTCGAAGAAACTGTCGGTAAGAGCGAATTGGGATAATGAACAGGATATTAAATTATAGTGCCGGGTCAAAGCTGGTGTTTCATGTTAGCTATCCTTTCTTCGGTTCATAATAAAACAGTACTGCGCCGCAACCAAAGGTTTTCGTTCTTATGAGTTTAAGATAAACCCTGTCGTTTATATTCTTAAACAATGGCAACCCCTTCCCTGCTATAGTTGGCTGAACAGAGAGCTGGTATTCATCAACCAAATTAAGATTGGTTGCGGCTACAATTAAACCGGGGCTCCCAACAAAAATGTCTTTGCCTGGTTGTTGCTTAAGTTCCAGAATTTCTTCTTTAAGTCCCTGCTTTGCCAGCCTTGCAGTTTTCCATTGAATATCTTTTAGGGTGTGAGAAAAAACAACTTTGGATATCTTGTCTATTGCTACTGCAAATTCATCCATCGCTTTGATGCCCGTAGGATTGTTTAATACTGTTGGCCAGTACTCCATCAGCTGGTAGGTTATCCTTCCGTACAGAACGGTGTCGCCGCTGTTTAACAACTCGGTGTAATGCTGGTGTATCTCATCATCTGCCATCATTGATGTGTGGTCGCAAAACCCGTCAAGTGTCATATTCATTGCTGCAATTAGCTTTCTCATTTTGTTTAACTCAAATGCGGTTATATGTCAGATGATGCCAAAAACTGGCTATAAAGGAACGAAATTTTGAATTTATCGTAAAGTAGCCAGTGGCACTGGGAGCGTAGCTAAACACCGCTGGCGGATCAGTTGATGGTCCAGCCAATAGCCAATGCCCGGATTTGCAAAAAGCTGAGAATATATTCGTCGCCCCGCTATATTGCCAATCCAATGTTGGCGAAGTCTTGTCTTTCAAAGTTTAGTGATCTTGTGCTTCAGTTCGTTTCGATAGTCAGGTTTAATAAAGGAATAACGGATCATAGCCTCGTAGTCGGCTGCTGCCTCCAACGTGTACCCGATTTGTTCGAAAGCTCCGGCACGAGCTTCAAGTGCCCGAAATCGCTGCCGATGGTTTGCATCGGCATGCTCAATTGCTCTTGTCCAGTCGGCGATTGCGTTGGCCCGATCTCCCTGAATATTATATAAAGCTCCCCTATCCATCCAGGTTGAAACGGCTGTACGCGGAGTGGCATCTGCGTCAGCGAGAATTTGCGTGAAGTCTGAAATTGCTGCTTCATAGTCATGATTTTTGCTATGAATACAGGCCCTTCCCTTGAGGGCTTCGTGACGCAGAGCCAAATCTTCACTATGGTCACAAACGTACGTAAAGTCTTTCAGTGCGGATGCAATATCCGTGGAGTGATTGACTTTTAATACGCCACGATTGTAGGTGAGTGTGTCGCGTATTTGTAAGTCTAATGTGGATTCAATGGCAAGTCCAGCGTTATGGATTGCTTCATCAATATCCGTGTTCTCATGTGCGAATGAGAGATCCTGCCTCGTTGAAGCAGCAATTCTCCGGGTAACTGTTGTACTTCAGGAACTCGATTGCTCGCATGCTTATAGAGTGATTCACATATCGTGTAGAGGCTTCGCATAGGCCTTTTAAGCGAAAACCTTGCTTGCTCAGCTAGCGCTTGTGCAAGGATGTCAGTCCCGGCACGCCAGTCGTATGCATAAGCCTTTAAGTCTGCTAAATTTGCTTCCCCAGCTACCGATGCACATAGTACATCAATGTTCGGAATTTCCTGGTACTCTCTGATATCGTTCTCGGAGCAGTTGAGCCGAAAGTTAAGTAGTGGGTAATTTTCCGTGCAGGGAATCATCGTCAGAAGTCGTGCCGCAGTATTTGGGTGTTTATCCCTGAACAAACACAACTGGCATGAGAGCCACGATCCTTCAGCCAATTGTTGTGCAATATGCTCACATTGATTTTGCGCTACATCCTGCTGGCCTGAGGTTTTACCCTCATAACTCCACACTATGTTGAGTCCTTCAAATTCCAGTGGATCCAAGAGCGGATGCCATCCACCAGGAGACCAGTGCAGAAGTATTACTGGGCTTTTGCATGACCGAAGTTCTTCAATTTCTTTTTGCACCCCCTCGCTTGGTAAGCCACTATGTGGAGAGATGAGCACTACTACGGAAATATAGGTGAGCATATGTCGTAGTGTAGACCGATCTACCTCAGGCTCCTCATTCATTATGTCGGAAGCTACCCAACTCCAATCTTCGTACTCGAATGCAAAGAGACCGAGTCGCTCTAGCTCATCTTTGAGCGCAATGGCGACCTTCGCTTCCCCCGGACGTGCCTTGGAAAAGCAGATAAATACGTCTTTTTGCTTGACTGGTTTGTTCATTGGTAAATTTGATTGAGGTGTGTTGGGGGTTAATATATCTGTTCCCAGTATGTCGTTAATCCTGTAGAAACCTCGTTTGAATTGCATTTAGTATAAGATTTCGCCCAACGGCCAGGTATTGCCGAAGTGCAGGAAATAGAATTCCGTCCGCCCGGCTGACCGCTGCTGAGTAAAGATAAAAAAGATGATGATATGCACATAGCTAAATAGTTATTCGTCTGCCCTATATGAAGCCAAATTGAAAAATAAAAAGTTGAAACACGGCTTCCGTCCGCCCAGCTTTTGCAAATACTAATTTGTGTGCAGCTTTTCTCAACTTGCACCTAATATTCTTCATTCAATTTTTTTAGCTCCTCAATTTTGCTCTTTGCATTGCTAATAAGCTTTTGAACGTCATCTTTAATTGAGATAGTCTCATATTCAAAAGTCTTCAAAACGCACATATTGTTTCGCATGTCAGAAGACATACTGAATGGCTTAGACCCCTTTAGAATAATTGGCAACAATGGAGTTAGACGGAGTTGCGGAATTATTGATGCTAATTCCCAAGGCACACTTGTTCCGTCAGTTAAGTCCGCTATGATAAATCCTGACATTTGAGATAAGGCTATGACAGTTCCAGTCAAATCCTTTTGGATAGGTTTTTCAAAATCAAAAAGTATTGGTGAATAATTTCTATTTCGCAACTCTGTACGCATTAAATCTAAAATAGCTTTACGTTCAGTCGTAAACCTTCCTAAAATCAATACAATCTTTGAAGACATGGTGTTAAACACGTTTGCAACCTTGTTGTTATTTAGTATCAGATTGATAAATTGAGCCAGTTCTATGTCATCAACGGTTACTACGCCATACCTTTCTTTTTCACTTACCTCAGAATATGCTTCCACAATCAAATTGCTTTGTTTGGTTTCGCTGATGTTAATATTCCAAACATTTGCTCCATAAACAGAGCTGTCAGAAATCGAGCCTTTGAAAAAATCGCAGTAAACTAACGAAGCACAATACAATACCACATTTTTCAAATCGCAATTGGTGAAAACTGCATTGTTGAAAATCGAACCAGTAAAATCTACGTCCTGAATAATAGCATTGTAAAATGTAGACCGTCTAAAATTTGCCTCGTAAAAAGACGTAGTTTCAATAACTCCCTCGAATGTTGCTCTTTCAAATTGACATTTGTAAAAATCAACGTGATTAAATTGGCAATCAATAAACTTAGCACCAGTAAAATTGTAGCTGCGAATAGGTTTAGTTCCGAATTCTAAAAAGTTAACCTTTTCAAAAACAACTTGCTCCTGATTTGTTTTCATCCACTTGTTCCAGATAGTATTATCTGATTGTGATATTGCTTCTTTGAGTTTGTCCAGCATAAGTTAAAAATTAATTATCAGAACAGGAATATTTTCCAGTCCAAGTAGGTTTGCCTCTGCGGTGAAAAGCGACTTTAGCAAAATGCTCCTCTCCATATTTATCACAAATATTGGACGTGCAATTCATAAAAGTCAAATCTGTATTTTTTGACTTGTCTTCTGGACACAGCACTACAATTCCGTTATCATCATCATTATCACAATCCTTATATCTGAAAGTTATTTGGTCAATATCGTTATCGCAATTTCTTTCAATGCATTCAAACACAAAGTAATCTTCTGGAGAATGTTTAGTGGCTCGAAGTTTCCATTTTTCGCCGGTACTCATTTCATAAACACCCGCTAAAAAAGTACAATCCTCATATTTTCTATTTATCTTTTTGTTGCCCAAGCATGGTATAAGAAGTAAAAAAAGTAAGTATTTCATGGCTTTAGGTTATGTTTAGTTCAAGAAATAAAAGTCTTCTAAAGTTTTGTTACGCAGGTTAAATGAAGTTGCGTCGTCCTGAAATTGGTTGACTCTTTTTCACGTTTTCCACAGCTGGATAAGGTGGCTGTGTTTTACGTTTTGAGTTTAGTTGTTCATCTTTGTTCCATCAGTTGAAGCAGACCTGGTGTTTTAGTTCTGGGGAGATCTGAAGCCAGGAAGGAATAAACTGATGCGACGAAGTGTTTATACTTTACAAAATGGTTACTTTAATCGGTAGCCATTTTTGTTTAAATACTTTGGAGCCTATGCCTCTACCAAATCTCCCCATTGGAGTGCTTTGCTTCGATAGGTTTTCCAAACCCGCCTTAAAGCACCTGTGCATTGGTGAGCATCATTGGGTGTTAGCCATTGTACACTTCGGTGAGGCCGCTGTTTGTTATAAAACTCAATGAACTTTCTGATCTCTGTTTTTGCTTCATCAATATTACAAAAATTTATTTGCCTGTCATTGGTAAATTCTTCCTTGATGGTTTTGTGTATGCGTTCTGCTACTGCATTCTCCAAAGGGTCACCGGTTTGTGTCATGCTGATTCGTATTTGTTGTTTCTGCAAGAGTGTTACATACGCATGGCAACAGTATTGCACGCCTCTGTCGCTGTGATGAATTAACTGCTCACTTTTATCCTTTCGGTTTCTGATAGCTTGTTTTAGAGCATCTATACAACCTTTTACGCTTAAAGAATCATGAACACAATGACCTACAATCTTCCTGGAATATAAATCAGTGATAATGCTCAGGTAACAAAATTTGTCCTGGGGCTTTAGCCACAGGTAGGTGATATCCGATACCCATATTTCGTTGGAACGTAATGGGGTAGTGGACTCTATTAAATTTTTGTATCTGTTGAAATGATGATAACTGCAGGTTGTTTTCGTTCTGCAACGTTTTGATTTGATGAGCAAATGATTGTTTCGCAGCAGATGAAAGAACTTATCCCGGCCCATTTTTATATCATGGGTCTTAAATTCTTTTTGTAAACACTGGTGCAGGTTTCTGCCGCTGCCACGTTTCCATATTTCCCGTTTTTTTTTTGATAAGCCCAACAATGACTTCTTCCTTTACAGCTGCGTTGGCGTTTTGATGCAACAGTTTATAATAAGCCTGTTTGCTGCGCCCAAACACCTGGCACATTTCAGTTACTTTTTCTTTTGGCCGTTGTTTTTGGAAGGAGTTGATTGTTGGGCACCATGCTTTTTTACGATGTCGATGTTAAACTTTTTCTCCGCAATTTCAATGGCGTGTTGCCACAGATCGGCACGCAGTTCCGCCACCCTAAGCAGTTCTTTCAGCTCTTTGTTTTCTTCCTCCAGTTTTTTGTCGTGGATGTTCTTTTTCATTTCGGCAAAGTTAGCAAGGGGAGTGGTTCTTTTTTCATAACCCCGCAAACCCCGGCTTTGATTGATCCAGTAAAGGATGGTGGCATTGCCCTTGATGCCATAGATCAGTTGAGCCTGTCGCTTACTGAGTTTGCCATTCAATACTTCGTTGACGATTTTTTGCTTAAAGGCTTCGGTGTAGAATAATTGTTGCGGGCCTGACCGCTTTACGCTTTGTTTTTTGCTCATTTTGTGTCCTGTTTTTAGTTGACTTATCCACTTTTTGGGAGTCAACCTATTTCAGGACTATACAAACTAAAGCTGGGCTTTATTCGTCAAGCCCCGAACTGCAGTACAGCAGAATTACCGCTGCTGATTGCTCCAATGTCAAGCCCCACTATTGGCAATACCAATGTTGCCTGCTGGCATAGTCAAGAGACTATTCAACCAATTCTTTGTTTGGTCCCATTATTAGCCAATTAACTAAACTTAGTCTTGCAAGTTGCATTGTCTCAAGATGTGTCATGTACTGACTATCTGCTTTGTCTGACTTCGCCCAATTAAGTTGTTCGTCACCCAATAGCAACATACCGTTATGTACGATGTCAGACCTAAGATTATAAATACGATTATATTTTTTTATTGAGCCTTCACCTTTTGATACATACGTTTTCAAAAATGCCTTGAATTTTGCTTTTACTCCCCATATTGGTCTTCCGCATTTAGGACAAGTCAATGGTGATTTTTTTACTGTTTGACAGTCTGTGCATTCAAATTCAATTTCATCTTTTTTGTCTTTGAATTCAAAATTCACTATGGTTTCTACTGCCGAAACAAATGATAAAAATGAAAGGCTTTTCATTTTAGGTTTAATGTCACTACCATTACAGATTAGATGGGTAATTGAGTTTATAATTTTTGTTGTCTTTGCGTCTGAATTAAAATACTTATCTACTAGCTGTTCAATTGTCGCTGGAAATGTTATCTCTTTCGTTTTATCATCAACTGGGTCATGAATATAATAGAAAATGTGTCTGACAAGTTTTGCACTTGGATGCCGTTGCTCTGAAAAATCTTTGAGCTGTAAATCTTTCCACATATTTGGATATGTGTAAATCCCTAAAATTGCTTGGCTTGGCGTATTATTTATTTTCTCTTTTTCCTCCTCATCTAATTCTTTGTCTGGTAAAGCAACTCCCCATTTAAACTCACTTTCTCCGTAGCTAAAAAATCTATGATTTGTTATTGCAGATAATAACCGTATCAGTCGGTTGAGTTTTATGATTTGTAAAGATGATTTTGAAACGTAATCTTTTAAATCTTCCCAATCGTCTGAAACCTCAATTTTCTCATCTTCATCAACCCAATACTCAATGACTAAAGGAAAGTCATGACAATATCTTGATTTAGGTGCATTAGCGAAATCGCAAGGGTAAACTTGAAAATAGTCGCCAACCCTTAAGTGTGTTGTCAGCGGTGTCTTGCTAAAAATTATGGTTCTGTAAAATTTCTTTGTCATGTGAGGTGGTCAAAATGCTGGCGGGCAACATTTGTATTGCCGTAACTTTTTGTATAATTTACATCTCATATTCAACATCAGGTTATACAAAAAATCATTACTCACAATATACAAAAAACCGGCAGGCTTCCCCGGCATCCCGGCCAATAACCCCTATTTTTGCTTCATGATCTTCTCTTCTTCGCTTTTGGAAAATGCCGTTAATGAATTTGCCAAATTACCCGGCATCGGTAAAAAAACGGCCTTGCGCCTGGTACTGCACCTTATTAAACAGGATGCCGACGAAGTATCGCTGTTCAGCGAGACCATTTCCAAAATGAGGAGGGAGATAAAATTCTGCAGCCGCTGCCATAACATATCCGATAAGCCGCTTTGCAATATCTGCAGCAACACCCTGCGTAAGCAGGATATGCTCTGCGTGGTGGAGAACATACGGGATGTGATTGCCATTGAAAGTACGCAGCAGTTCAACGGCATCTACCATGTACTGGGTGGTATCATCTCCCCGCTGGATGGTATTGGCCCCGAACAGCTTACCATTGATGCCCTGGTTGACCGGGCATCAAAAGAAGATATCAGTGAGGTCATTTTTGCACTTAGCCCCACCATACAGGGCGATACCACCATATATTATATCAGCAGGAAACTGAGATCGCAGCCGGTAAAGATCACTACCATTGCCCGGGGCATTGCCTTTGGCGGCGAGCTGGAGTACGCCGATGAAATGACCCTGGCCAAAAGCATCAGCAACCGCATACCGGTAGAAAATTTTATGGTTCCCGGTAATTAGTCAGCAACCTTTTTATTTTAATTCTCGTTCCATACATGAGCATTCCTGTATGACAAGCAAAACGAAGAAGACACTCCTGGCCGTTGTACTAGCCCTGGTTGCCATTACAGGCATTACCGGTTACATGTTATGGAACAAACCGCACAAAGATGTGGAAGCTGCCGATGCGGTCAGCATTACCGCAACTGACCTGTATAGCATTTATATAACAGACACGGCAAAGGCAAAGTTGTTGTATACCGACAAGGTGTTACTTGTTTCGGGTAAAGTGAACAGGGTTTCAACAAATCTGCAGGCCCAGCAGGTGATATATATGGAAACGCCGGTGAGCGGCGCTTATATCAACTGTACCATGGAGGCAAAGGCTGATGCTGTAAAAGCCGGGGATGATATTACCATTAAAGGCATCTGCAGCGGCTACATCAGCGGAGATGCCGACATGGGTTTGCCCGGTGATGTTTTTTTAGTAAGAGGATATATTTTAAAAGGAAAATAAAAAAAGCAAGATGAAAAAATCAGTGCTCTTCATTCTAATTGCAGGTTTAGCGTACATCAATGGTGCAGCGCAGTTGTATTTTACCAAGAACGGTAAAATATCTTTTTTCTCTTCCACCCCAATGGAAGACATCAAGGCTGATAATAACCAGGTGATAAGCATCATCAATACATCCACCGGGGAGATGCAGTTCTCTTTGCTCAACAATGCTTTTCATTTCAAAAAAGCGCTGATGGAAGAACACTTCAATGACGATTATATAGAAAGTGCAAAATACCCCAGGTCAACTTTTAAAGGAATCATTACCAATGCCGGCAGCGTGAATTTTACTGCCGACGGGGTGTATAAAGTAACGGTTTCCGGAAGTTTAAGTATTCACGGTGTAACAAAAATTGTTTCGGTACCCGGTACCATAACCATACAATCGGGTAATATTTCAGCAACGGCTGTTTTTAAAGTAAAGGTCAAAGATTACAATATCCGTATCCAAAGCGGGGTAAAAAATAATATTGCCGAGGATATTGAACTGACCGTAAGCTGCAAATACGAAAAAAAGAATTAGACCCCCGCTGCTTCATACAGCCAGACCGCCCCAGCCCTTGCATTGGTCAAAAGGAAAGCTGAACCACAAGGCACAATAGAGAACACAGGGCTCACATAGAATCTCCTATGCCTTTTTCTGTGTTTCCTATGTTCTATGTGGTTCAAAACAGGTCACTACCAGGCACTACCCGGGTTTTGTATTATCATTCACTTGCTTTATTTTTGCATCAGTTTACAGGCAGATTTGTTTATTGTTCAGCCTGTTGATCATTCCACCAATTGAACTAATAAACGAAAGCCATTCTGCAACACATCTCCAGATTGATTCTCGTTTAAAGTTTTGCGGCGAATATTTTGAAGTGAGCTAAGCAGCTTTGGTCATCATCGTTGTCTTCGCTTCTTCCAGTGGAAGAAGGGCTCACTTCGGCTTTTACCTGATAAATTAACTTTAATTGAAGCGAATGAAAACATTACAAGACTGTTTAAAAGAACGTATCCTCATCATTGATGGCGCCATGGGCACCATGATACAGCGTTATAAACTGCAGGAGGAAGATTACCGTGGAGAAAGATTCAAAGACTGGCATACCGATGTAAAAGGTAATAACGACCTGTTGAGCATAACCCGGCCCCATATCATTGAAGAGATACATAAACAATACCTGGAAGCAGGTGCCGACATTATTGAAACCAATACTTTCAGCAGTACCTCTATTGCCCAGGCCGATTATGATATGCAATCACTGGCATATGAACTGAATGTGGCTTCTGCCAGATGTGCAAGGGCTGCGGCTGATGAATACACGGCAAAGGACCCAACTAAACCTCGTTTTGTTGCAGGCGCTATTGGCCCGTTGAATAAAACATTATCGCTTTCTCCGGATGTAAATAACCCGGGGTTCAGGGCGGTAACCTTTGATGCTGTGGCAGCGGCATATACCGAACAGATAAAAGGATTGGTTGACGGCGGCGTGGATATCATTTTAATTGAAACCATTTTTGATACGCTCAATGCAAAAGCTGCTATTTATGCAACCAAAAATTATTTCAGGGCTGCGGGCATTCCCGAATTGCCAATCATGATCTCAGGAACCATAACGGATGCCAGTGGCCGTACATTAAGCGGGCAAACACTGGAGGCCTTTTATATTTCTGTGATGCATGCCAGGCCGTTAAGCATAGGATTAAACTGTGCTTTAGGTGCATCGGAAATGCGGCCGCATATAGAAGAGCTGAGCCAGATAGCCGGTTGTTATACTTCAGCATACCCCAATGCGGGCCTGCCCAATGCATTTGGTGAGTATGATGAACTGCCTCACCAGACAGCACATATTATTGAAGAATGGGCGAAGGAAGGTTTTGTAAATATTGTTGGCGGTTGCTGCGGTACTACGCCGGATCATATCAAACATATTGCTGAAGAAGTAAAAAAATATAAACCGAGAGAATTGCCGGTGGTGGAATTGGAGCTGGGTTAATTGAACCACGAAGGCACAAAGAAACACGAAGTTTATGTATCTGAAATTATCAGAAAAAGAAGAGTGGATAGCAAAACAGGTAGTTGATATCGCTGTCAGCATTCATAAGTAACTGGGGCCGGGGTTGTTAGAAAGTGTTTATGCAAAATGTTTTTATTGCGAATTATCAAACAGGCCTTTACATTTTGAGAGGGAAAAACCGGTTCCGATAATATATAACAAACTTGAGATTGATGACGGGTTAAGATTAGATTGTTTAGTAGAAGAATTGGTTATTATTGAATTTAAAGCTCAGGAAAACTATCATCCCGTTTGGGAAGCCCGGCTAATGAGTTATTTAAAGTTAACTGACAAGCGTTTGGGGTTTTTAATAAACTTTCATGTTCCATTAATGAAAGACGGGATTAAAAGAATAATTATATAAAACTTAGTGCCGCTTCGTGCCTTTGTGCCTTAGTGGTTCCAAACAAAATGAGTACGATCAAACCATATTTAAGATTAAGCGGGTTAGAACCTTTAATTGTTCGCCCCGAAAGTAATTTTGTGAACGTTGGTGAAAGAACGAATGTAACGGGTAGTAAAATGTTTGCACGCCTTATCCGTGAGGGCAAGTACGAAGAAGCCTTATCTGTTGCCCGCCAGCAGGTAGAGAATGGCGCACAGGTGATTGATGTGAATATGGATGACGCCTTGCTGGATGGCGTTCAGGCCATGACCACGTTTTTGAATCTTGTTCAATCCGAGCCTGATATTGCCAGGATCCCCATCATGATCGACTCCTCCAAGTTTGAGATCATTGAAGCAGGATTGAAATGTGTGCAGGGAAAATGTATTGTCAATTCCATTTCAATGAAAGAAGGCGAAGCGAAATTCATTGAGCAGGCTTTCACCTGTAAAAGCTATGGTGCTTCTGTAATTGTAATGGCTTTTGACGAAGTGGGGCAGGCAGATACAAAAAAACGTAAAGTAGAGATCTGTCAGCGGGCTTATAAAATACTCACCGAACAGGTTGGGTATGATCCGCAGGACATTATTTTCGATCCCAACATTTTTGCCATTGCCACCGGTATTGAAGAACATAATAATTATGCCGTAGATTTTATTGAAGCAACCCGTGAGATAAAAAAACTAATGCCCCTTACCAAAGTGAGTGGAGGGGTGAGTAATGTTTCTTTTTCTTTTCGTGGAAACGATCATGTTCGGGAAGCTATCCATAGCGTATTCCTTCTTCATGCCATTAAAGCCGGTATGGATATGGGTATTGTGAATGCAGGACAGTTGGTGGTGTATGATGAAATTGAACCCGGCCTGAGAGCGCTCTGCGAAGATGTGATCCTCAACAGGAACAATGATAACAACGAAGCCACAGAAAAAATGATCGCTTTTGCCGAAACGGTTAAAGCGAAGGGAAAAGAAATAGTTAAAGACGAAAGCTGGAGAAAAGAATCGGTGGAGAGCCGTTTGTCGCATTCGCTGGTAAATGGAATAACAGATTATATTGATGCAGACACAGAAGAAGCAAGGCTTAAATATCCAAAACCGCTCGATGTAATTGAAGGCCCCTTGATGGATGGGATGAATATTGTGGGAGACCTGTTTGGCTCGGGAAAAATGTTTTTGCCACAGGTTGTAAAAAGTGCAAGGGTAATGAAAAAAGCCGTTGCCGTGTTAACACCATATATTGAACAGGAGAAAGAGGAAAGAAAAAAAGCACATATAGCAGCGGGTACCACAAATGAAGAAGCAACGGGTGCTGCAAAGATCTTATTGGCTACTGTGAAAGGAGATGTGCATGACATTGGAAAGAACATTGTAGGTGTTGTACTTGGTTGCAACGGGTATGATATCATAGACCTGGGTGTGATGGTTCCAACAGAAAAAATACTGGAGACCGCCGTAAAGGAAAAAGTTGACATTATTGGATTAAGCGGCCTGATAACTCCTTCGCTGGATGAGATGGTGCATGTGGCGCATGAAATGAAAAGGCGTGATATAAAACTTCCCCTGCTGATCGGTGGTGCAACCACTTCCCGTATGCATACTGCAGTAAAGATAGCGCCCCAGTACGACGAAGGCGTGGTGCATGTGCTGGATGCCAGTCGCAGTGTGACTGTAGCAGGAAGCTTATTGAGTAAAGAACAGAAACCGGATTTTTTAAATAGCATTAAGAAAGAGTACCAAAAACTCCAGGAAGATTTTGGCAATAAGAAATCTGTAAAACAATATTTACCTTTTGCAGATACACAAAAGAACGGAGCAACTATTGACTGGAAAAATTATAAACCGGTTACCCCAACATTTACCGGAACAACCGTTTTGGAAAATTATTCATTAAAAGAGATAGCTGAATATATCGACTGGCAGCCATTCTTTATCGCCTGGGAAATGCATGGAAAATTTCCGCAGATATTAACCGATGCTGTTATCGGTTCCGAAGCCACAAAGCTTTACAACGATGCGAAAAAGTTATTGCAGCAGGTAATTGATGAAAAATGGCTGACGGCGAAGGGAACTGTCGGATTTTGGCCAGCGAATAAAATTGCTGCTGATACGGTTGATGTGAAAAGTGATTCTTCAACAATGAAACTGGAATTTCTGCGGCAACAGGTTAAAAAAGCGGCGGGTCAACCCAATTTATCGCTGGCTGATTTTATTGCTCCGGCAGAAACCAATTACCAGGATCATATCGGTGCATTTAGTGTAACGATACAGGGCATTGAAAAACATATCAAAAATTTTGAAGCCAACCATGATGATTATAATAAAATAATTTTACAGGCGCTGGCCGACAGGCTGGCTGAAGCATTTGCAGAACTGCTGCATAAAAAAACAAGGACCGAATATTGGGGTTATGTAAAAAATGAACAACTCAGTAATGAAGAGTTGATTAAGGAAGAGTATCTGGGAATCCGCCCTGCGCCAGGGTATCCTGCATGTCCCGACCATACGGAAAAATATAAATTATTTGAGTTGCTTGGTGGCGAAGAAACAACGGGTATTAAACTTACCGAATCCCTGGCCATGTACCCGGCTGCTTCTGTCTGCGGCTGGTATTTTGCCCACCCCGAGAGTAAATATTTTGGTGTAGGTAAAATTGAAAAAGACCAATTGAAAGATTATGCCAGAAGAAAAGGAATGAGTATAGATGATGCAACCAGGTGGTTAAGGCCAATATTAGAGTAAGTTGAATCTTATCCTTAATTTGCCTTTCAAACAAATAGTCACATGCGTATTATCTCCTACAATGTAAATGGCATTCGTGCTGCTCTTAAAAAAGGTTTTATTGACTGGCTTAAAACAAACCCTGCTGATATCATCTGCCTGCAGGAAACCAAGGCTACCAAAGATGATGTGGACCTGAAACAATTTGAAGCGTTGGGTTTTCATCATTACTGGTACAGCGCCCAAAAAAAAGGGTATAGCGGCGTTGCTGTTTTCTCCAAAATAAAACCAGATAATGTAGTTTATGGAAACGGCCACTCAGCCAGTGATGATGAAGGGCGGGTTTTGCAACTGGACTTTGGCGATATACGACTCATCAATGCCTATTTCCCGTCTGGTACAAGCGGCGACGAAAGGCAGGCATTTAAATATGTGTGGCTGGATGAATTTCATACGTACCTGAATAAACTAAAAAAGAAGTTCCCGAAAATCATCCTGGTGGGTGATTATAATATTGCCCACAAGGAAATTGATATTCATGATCCTAAAGGGAATAAGAACAGCAGTGGTTTTTTACCTGAAGAGCGGGAATGGCTGACAAAATTTTTATCCAATGGGTGGATCGATACCTTTCGTGAATTTCACAAAGAACCACACCGCTACAGCTGGTGGAGCCAGCGTTTTCCGAGTGTAAGGCTTAATAATAAAGGCTGGCGTATTGATTATATCACGGTAACCGAGCCATTAAAAAAGCAATTGAAAGCCGCTGATATTTTTCCTGATGTAAAACACAGCGATCATTGTCCCATTTATGTAGAAATAAAAAAATAGTTCCCTGCTATGTTTATATATAACGTTACTATAAAAGTGCAGGAGTCTATAAAGAACGAATGGCTTCACTGGTTAAAAGAAGAACATATACCTGAAGTGGTTGGTACGGGTTGTTTTACTCATGCCGTTATTTTACGACTGATGGAAGTAGATGATTCGGAAGGGCCCACTTATGCCATACAATATCATGCCCAAAGCAAAGCGCTTTACAATAATTATATCGAAAACCATGCACCAGGAATGCGGCAAAAAAGTTTTAATAAATGGGGTGATAAATTCATTGCATTCAGGTCGGTAATGCAGGTTGTTAACTAATTGTGCAAAACAATTAAACTTTAAGTTTTCATTAATTCCACCATTTCTTTACCTGCTTAAAAGCCGCTTTGGCAAAGGATTTCAAAGGCCCTTCTTCTGAAAGCCTTACTGGAAAAGGGTTTTATACAATTGAGTATTTATATACAGTTTCGTTCGTAATTGCTGAATATTGCCAAAATGCTTGTTCCTTGTGGATTTCAGCCCCTCAATACAAAAAAAATATTTTACAAAAAAAATTTTGTTGCAATTAAAAACCTTCTATATTTGTCGCAATTAAAAAATTCAAAAAAAATTATCATGAACAAAGCCGAATTAATTTCAAAACTTGCTGACGATGCAGGTATTACAAAAACACAGGCAAACGATGCTTTAGATTCTTTTGTAGAAGCAGTTACTAAAACTTTAAAGGGTGGTGGTAAGGTTACATTAGTTGGATTTGGTACTTTTTCTGTATCAAAAAGAGCTGCCCGTAACGGCCGCAATCCTCAAACTGGTGCTGTTATCAAAATTAAAGCAAAGAAAGTTGCTAAGTTTAAAGCCGGTAAAGAGTTATCAGCTAAAATGTAATTTTGTGTCAACCACTAAAAAAGCAAGGTGCAGTTGTGCCTTGCTTTTTTTGTAAACTTTGTATTCACTCACTAAAAATCTATTATCATGGGACGTGGCGATATCAAAACAAAAAAAGGAAAAATCTTCAGCGGCTCTTTCGGTAAAAAAAGGCCTGCAAAACGTGCCAAAAAAGTTGTGACAGCAACTGCTGCTGCAGCGCCTAAAAAGAAAGCAACTTCTAAAAAGAAAGCCTGATAAGTATTAGGAATTAGGGATTAGAAACCAGGAAAGAGTTTCGAACTTTAACCCCAACCTGCCCGTCCGGCAGACGGGGTTCCAAATTATTAATTCCTTTTAAGTTAAGGCGCCAGGCGTTCAATTGTCCAGCTTCCATTCTCTCTTAATGTATATAGGATCCGGTCGTGCAGCCGGTTGGGCCGGCCCTGCCAGAACTCAACAACAGCAGGTATTACTATATAGCCTCCCCAATGTGGTGGGCGGGGAATATTTCCATCATTAAATTTCTGCTGATATGCCTGTAGGTTTTCTTCAATAACTTCTCGGGAGCCGATCACATTACTCTGCGGAGAGGCCCATGCCCCGATACGGCTTCCTTCGGGCCGGGAATTAAAATATTCATCACTTTCTTTTGCACTTACTTTTTCCACTTTGCCTGATATCCTTACTTGCCTTTCCAATTCCTTCCAGAAAAAAACCAGGCAGGCATTTGGGTTCTTCTCGAGTTCGCTTCCTTTGTGACTACTATAATTGGTATAAAAAACAAAGCCTTTGTCAGAAAATTCTTTCAGCAGAACGATCCTTGCAGCCGGGATACCATTTGTATCAACTGTTGCCAACGTCATTGCGTTTACTTCATCTATTTCGCTTTGCAAAGCATTATCCCACCATTTTGTAAACTGTGCAACAGGTTCAGCTTCCACTTCTGTTTCTAAAAGGGTTTCTAATTTATAGTCTTTTCTTATACCGGCGATATTTTGCATTGTGTAGTTTTGTTTCGCAAAATTCACTTATTTAACACAAATAAAAAAACACCCCGATTGCAGGATGCTTTTTATTTGTAAATGATCCAATTATTTAGGGGAATCTGTTTTAGTTTTTTCTTCAATATCATGCTTAAGGCTATCGAAACCGCTTTTGATGCTATCTGAAGGGTTACGATAAATGTATGCTGCCAATAATACGGCTACAGCGGCCAACACGGCTAAATAAAACCCGATGCTCAAGAACGACATGCCGCCACCCATAACATCAATCAGGTTCCAAACCATAATAAGCGATGCCAGTGCTCCGCAGGCTAAAGCGATAAACCAGAATGTCTTGTCCAGGTTTTTGGTTTGATCGCCCAAAAAGGCCACCACACCTGCGCCAATAAAACATAAAAAAACAAGTATCCCACTCCCATGCATTCCGTTTGCACTGGTACTTATCCCAAAAAAAGATATCCTTACCCAGGGCAAAAACATGGATATAATGCCAACAACTGCAGCAATTAAAATGAATTTACGCTGCTTATTCATTGTTTGAAAGTTCATATGCAATAAGTTTTAGAGTAGTAAAATAGAAAAATGGTTTCAGCAATGCAAGGCTTTAGCGGTCTATTTGACAAAGTAAATACCGGTTTGGCTACAGCTTGACCTCTTTTAAATATTGCTGTGACTCCAGTGCAGTTATCCTGCTCTTCAGGTCATCTCTTTCCCTCTCTGTATTCTCTAATTTGCTTTCCAGTTCGCCAACACGCCCTGTTATTTGCTGAAGCTGCAGGTTTCTTTTATTTACTTCGGTGAGCTGAGATTGTATATCGGTAAACTGGGAGTGTAAGTAGGCGTATTGTTTCGACAGATCGTTACACTGCATTTGCAGCCGGGCGGCTTCGGTTAATTCCTGTTGTAGTTCTATTTCTCGCTCTTCGGCGCCTTTTACCTGCTGCTGTTTTTCGTTAAGCCGGTTTTGTATGCTTTCAATTTCATGCAGTTGACCGTCAAGTTTGCTGCGCAAAGCTGTGGCTTCGGCAATCTTGTTTTTCAGGATATCGAGTTCCCTTTCCCGGTCACTAAGCACCAGGCTTATGTCCTGCAACTGTACCTGCAGGCTTTCATTTGCCGAGAGTATTTTTTTTACCTGTTCCTCTGATAAAATGGCCATAGCTGCTATTTAATTGATATACAGTTCAAATTATAGTTTTTAGGGGCTAAAACCAATAAAACCAGGCGTTTTTTGTACCTTTTAAGCAATAATCCCCTGTTGGGCAGCGTATAGGAGTATCCGGGTATCTTAACCTATAAATGCCCGATGTAAACTTAGTAATAATTGACGGAAGACGAACTCATACGTGGATGTATAAAGGGTGATGGCTCCTGTCAAAAGGAGGTCTTTCACCGTTTCGCCGGCCGTATGCTTGGTGTTTGTAACCGCTATGCCCGAAACGCCGGAGATGCAGAAGACATATTACAGGATGCTTTTATCAAGGTATTTGACAAGATCTACCAGTTCAAATCCGAAGGTTCTTTTGAAGGATGGATAAGAAGGATAGTAGTAAATACGGCACTGAAAAAATATTCATTGCGCAGATATGAAAAAGAGGTTAGTGGCTACGAGATAAAAGACAGGGACGAAAGCGGTATGGAACCATCGGCCTATTCACACTTGACGGAAAAAGAACTTTTAGACCTGATAAATAGTTTACCCGACGGTTACAGGATCATTTTTAACCTGTATGTGATAGAAGGATACCAGCACGATGAAATTGCAGAGATGCTGGGTATACAATCGGGAACAAGCAGGAGCCAGTTGGTAAAAGCACGCAGTATGTTGCAAAAACAGATTTTACAATTACAAAAAGTTGCGGTATGATCAATAACCAGCAGTTTGATGAACATATAAGAGAGCAGTTCAGCAGCTATTCACCAGATGTGCACCCACGCATTTGGGAGAATATCATTGCTGAAAGAGAGAGAAGAAAGCCTGTTGGTTTTTGGTTCACACTTTTCAATAATAAAGGCAGGTTGATGCTGGTTGGTCTGCTATTGGCAATAAGTACCGGCGCTACCTGGATGTATATGAATAATGGCTTTACCGGTACAAAAACAACAAGCGTTACCGGGAAAGATGATGCAATATCTAAAAATGAACCAGGAGTAAATAAAAGCGAATTGCCTTCGAACAATATCATTGAGCAGGCAAATACTATTTCAGTCATAAATACGGATAACACAACTTCAGCAAGCCATAATACATCTGCAAATAATAATTCTTTATTGTCAAATACCGGCAAGTTAAAAGCGAATATCTACTCTCCTTTGACTGATAAGGAACAGGATGGCACAACAAATAATGATCCTTCTAATAAAAAAAGGAATACTAACCTGGATGGTATTTTAAAGGTCAACACCCAGTCGCCTGATATAACAGAGGATGAATTTGCAATGAGCGGCACCTTGCTAGGCCGGTTGACATTCAATGCTGAAAAGATAGCGGCAGCAAGAAAAAAGAAAAATCCTTCGGCGTTGTCTTTCAATCCTATTATTTATTTGCCCGGATGCCCTTCGCTTGAAAAAGATGCGGCCGGCAATAAGAAATATCTGGAAATATATGGCGGCCCTGATTATACATTCCGCAGTTTTAGTGATACAGGCAACTCTGCTTACCTGCAAAAAAGAAAAGAGAGTACAAAATTCAAGTCGGGTTTTAGTGCAGGGATACGCTACACCAAAGTATTTAACAATTCTATGAGTGTACGGAGTGGTGTCAACTATAGCCAGATCAATGAGAAATTCACTTTTGCCCAGGGCAACCTGGTGCAGGTAACTTATATCATTAATGCCAGTGGTGATACTGTGGGCAGTTACACAACAACAGGTACCCGTTACAAAACCACCATCAATAAATACCGGAGTATTGATGTGCCTCTTGTGGTAGGTTATGAGTTGGGCAATGGAAAATTGCATGCCAATATCAATGCCGGAGCCATAGTTAATATATATAGCTGGCAAAAGGGAGAGATTTTGGACACTGCCTTAAATCCCGTAAACATAACCACCGGAAAAGGTTCTTCACCTTACCAGTTTAAAACAAATGCAGGGGTTGGATTTATTGGTGCAGTATCTGTTTATTATAAATTGAATGACAGGATACATGTAATGGCTGAACCGTATTTTCGTTACAATTTCAGCCCAATAAATAAAGAAAGCATTACATTAAAACAAAAGTATCATACTGCCGGCCTGCGGTTAGGTGTAAGATTAGATTTAAAATAACAGGCAGCATAAATTATTATTGAAGCATCTGAATAAAGACCACAATAAAAAATTGAGACTGATGAAAAGAAAAACAATCATACATGTATTAATAACAGGCGCCCTCTTCTTAAGCGCCTGTGAAAAGAATACTGATATTTTTGTACCTGATCAAGGGCAAACAAATGGCCCGGACACCACCTGGCATAATACCATCACACCTGCCATGCCGGTTTCAAATCTTAAAGCCAGTTTATCTTTTTTACCTTATATAGACAGTATTGAAGTAAACAACAATATCGCCACTGTATTAACCCCCTTTGGCATACAGGTTAATTTTCCCGCAAACAGTTGTGTAAATTCTACCGGCCAACCCATTACAGGGAAGGTACGGGTAGAGATAATGCTGCTGAAAAAGAAAGGAGATATGGTACGATTGTCGAAACCTACCACATACAACGATAGTTTATTAGTAGCTGCTGGTCAAATTTTCATTTCCCTAAAAAAAGATGGGCAGACCGTACAACTGGCCCCCAATGCAAAAATAAATATCCGCTATACAGATTTTCCAACAAACCAATTGATGAAGTTATTTGCAGGTGATGAATCAAATCCGCAACAGTTTAACTGGATACCCAGCCCGAATTCTGCAAACAGTATTCTTAATATTGGTACACAGAATTATGAAATATACACCAATCATCTTCGCTGGACAAGTGTTGCATATGGTTTTGACCTGGCCGCTGTTGCCAAAGTAAATGTTACTGCTAACCTTGCTCCTTATTTTACTAATGCCAATACAGTAGCATTTGCTGTATTTAAAGACATGCGTTCGGTAGCAGGTATGCATGGAAATATAAATACCAGGAAATTCAGTTCAGGCGGTTTGCCTGTAGGCAAAGCAATTACTGTAGTAGTTATTTCCAGGCAGGCTAATGATTATTATTTAGGTTTCGAGAGTACTGTTACGGCATTACCTACAACAGGAACCAGCCTTATTATCAGCTTACCAAGGTCCCCACCTTTTCGCCGGTAACCACCTTTAGGAGATTTCCCGATGTATTCATATCAAATACAACAATGGGTAAATTATTTTCCATACATAAAGTAAAAGCGGTCATATCCATTACTTTCAGGTTTTTCTGAATACAATCTTCAAAAGAGATGGTTTCATATTTTGTGGCTTTGGGATCTTTCTCAGGGTCGGCCGAATAGATCCCGTTGACCCTTGTTCCTTTTAAAATAACATCGGCTTTAATTTCAATAGCTCTTAGTGAACCCGCTGTATCTGTTGTAAAATATGGGTTACCAGTGCCTGCTCCGAATATTACTACCCGGCCCTTTTCCAAATGCCGCATAGCTCTTCTTCGAATATAAGGTTCAGCGATCTGTTCCATTTTAATAGCGCTTTGTAACCTCGTATAAACACCGGCCTTTTCTAATCCACTTTGTAATGCCATACCATTAATTACAGTTGCCAGCATTCCCATATAATCTCCCTGTGCTCTTTCTATCCCGGTTTCTGCTTCATTCATTCCCCGGTAGATATTGCCGCCACCAATTACAATGGCTACCTGTACCCCGAGTTCAGTAATACTTTTAACATCCTGTGCATACCGGGCAATCACATCACTGTCTAAGCCAAAATTTTTATCGCCCATTAAAGATTCGCCGGAAAGTTTGAGCAGGATCCGTTTATATTTTGGAAGCATCTGTCGTTATTATTTTAGCGAAGATATATTTTTCTACCGGGATTGTTTAACAGCCTTTATAGAATACATGACGGGCAGTTTCTCATTCATGCCAATGATACGCCACATGCCATCTTCACCCTGTTCCATCTTATTAAAGCAATTATATGGCGAAAAAGGAAATTCGTTGAATTGTGTTACCTGCAACCCATGACTGATAAGGGAGTTGATGATCTCTGAGAAAGGGTGATTCCAGCTATGTTCAGTTGAACGGATGGGCGCATTGCGGTCGGAGTAAGAACCCGATATTTCCTCTGTGATCACTTCTGTATTGAAGTAACTGTATTTGACATATTCAAAATCATTATCCATCATCCACATGGCGGGATGGAAGTCGGCTATATAAAATATGCCGCCGGGTTTTAAGAAATGTGAAACAATCTCAGCCCATGTATCCAGGTCGGGCAACCAGCCAATGGTACCGTAAGAAGTAAAAACAATATCGAATTTTTTATCGAGTTGCTGCTCCAGGTCATATACATTACAACAGATAAATTCAGCCTTCAGATTTAATTCTCCATTTATTTCTTTTGCAAGGTTTATAGCTTCATCACTTAGATCAATCCCGGTAACTATTGCGCCTTCTCTTGCCCAGCTCATGGTATCCATTCCAAAATGGCATTGCAGGTGCAGCAGGGTTTTTCCTTTTACATCACCCAGTTCTTCCAGTTCAATTTTGTTCAGCGAAGTTTTTCCTTTTTTAAAAGAAGCCAGGTCATAAAAGGCCGAGTCTTTATGTATGGCAGTCCGTTTATTCCAGGATGTTTTGTTCTCTTCAAAGTAAGATTCATACATTTCCATACGCTAAAATTACGTGGAAAATAAACATGCCTGTCAATCGACAGGCATGTTATTATATGTTAACTATGTAGAAGGGTGGATCAAAAAAAATTGATCTTATTTATTTATCATCAGCCTTTGTGTCACAACTTCTCCCGATCTCAGTTCTGCTTTTAAAATATAAGACCCGCCTGAAAGGTTCTTTATACTGATCGAAGGTTGTGCGATTTGCCATTCATTTAGTTTGCGGCCGCTCATATCATACAGCCACATCTGTTTTACACTATTCCAGCCAATGATATTTACTATATCAGTTGCCGGGTTTGGATAAAGATCAATGATCCCGTTCCCGGATAATTTTACCAGTTGTGTGTTGGTATAGCTGTACTTATTATCCCGGTCGATCTTTTTAACCCGGTAATATATTTTCTGGTTAGCCGAGAATAAACGGGTATCATCGGTAAGTGAATAATTATTGGCTGCCTGGTTATTGGCAGGTATGGTTGCAATGACGGTGAAGACCCTTCCATCAAAGCTTCTTTCTATTTCAAAATGGGAAACATCCTGTTCATTTGCCGTTCTCCAATTCAGGCAAACCGTATTTGCATTGCATTTATAAGCTGAGAATGAGATGAAGGTCAATGGCAGTACATAATTACCGGTATGTATCCAGAATTCGCTGAAACCGGTAACATTAAATTCCAGGTAATTGTTTCCGTACAAAGAGCCTGTGCTGATCTGTGAAGAAGGGATAAGTATTGCTGTTCCTCCTGATGGATCATAAACCCCATCCTCATTTGCACCTGAATATTTTGTTACAACCAGCTGGCTTGCTGATGTAAGCGATGGAATATATGATTGAAGGTCGGCAAAGTCGGCATTGCTATAATACAATCTTACCTTTTTAGGGCCTGCCGGGTTAAGTGTTGGTTTAATTACATAATGCCTGCGCATATAACGCTGGCCATTATACAGGCCCGCTGTCGCGTCTTCATATACTACATCATTCCTTGTTCCAAGGTCAAAGCAATAATCTTTTACAGATGCTATTATTTTAGAATTGTCTGAACTATTATAACTGTGTTTCCAAAAACCGTCATCATACAAGCTATTGCTGCTGGTTTGAACAGATGGCAATGCGGTAAAAGGGGCTGATGAGCCCGTACCATATTTGCTCTTTAAATAATTCTCTACCTGCGTGATTTCATCAGCGGCCAATGCCCGGTTATAGACGATCACTTCATATATCCATCCGCTCCAGTCAAGATCAACCTGGTCTTCCCGGTCTCCAACGGTAAATCCGGTGGTCCCCGTTTCTGTTGTAACAGAACCTGCACCCTGGTTAACTGTTTGTGCAACACCGTTTAAATTACATTGCACCTGGCTGCCTGCTGCCGGAATTTTGTACGTTACTACAGTAGGGCTAAATGCACTGTCAATTGCGGTTCCGGTTATGGATGCATTATTATTTCCCACGCCATTATTGTCTGAATAAATATATACCGGCGTACCATAAGAATTAGCGCCATAAGTAAGTGTATTTATCAGCCCACCCCTTCTGAAAGTAAATAGTGTTCCGCCCAGCACACCACCGGCATGTGCATTACAATCTCTTCTTGCAACTACAAATACTGTTCTTGCAGTTCCGGCAGTTACCAAATCAGAAACAGTGTTGTTTAAAAACACTTTTCTATTAACGCCATCAAAATATATCGCAGGCCGCGCTGTAGCATCCGGAGATTTGAATGCCGGTTTATTAATAGTTGTTGTTTGTGTTACATGATTACCATTGCCACTCTGGTCGTTCCACTGTTGTACCGACTGGCCGTCTGTTGCCAGGGTTGTTCCTGCATCGGTATAAACTTCTGCATCGGCTTTTAACCAAAGCACCGGGCCGCATACGGCATTGCCGGGATTATTCAGATCATATTTATTGATAAGATAGCTTTCGACATTCACCCTTTCGGCTGAAGTAAGAAGGCGGTTAAAGAGAATGATCTCTGCAATATCGCCACTCATGGGCAAAGCGCCATTTGCAGCGCCTGCTCCGCGATAGCCGATGTAAGAAACGTTATTGCCAAAATTATTTGTGTTGTCAGAATTAAAAGGCTGTGATACAGGCGGCGGATTTAGCACGCCATTTACACGAACGTTTGCTTCATTTGTGGATGCTGATTTATCAAATGTTCCTTCAGCCACTATATATTTATCACAATCCTTATGACTGAAAACAGCGCTGTACCCCACATCACCCCTCAATGTAACAGATGCCCCGCTTCCTGCCTGCGGATTATCATACATAGTAAAGCCAGTAGTGCTTACATTCGCATCTGCTGTGTTTTCAAAAAAAACATTACCGCTGTTTATTTTATAAACAATGAACAGGTCTGTTTTATTGGTTACAGAAAGATCAATGGCAGGCACAACCAGTTGGTTAAATCCGCTGGCTGTTGAAAAGCGCATCACGGGCTTTCCATTAAGTACATTGGTAATTAATTTAGGCCGGTTTGCTGCTGTTGCCTGCGTTGCATGTTTGTTATTTCCGCTCTGGTCGTTCCATTGCTGAACAGTTTGCCCGTTTGTTGCCAATGTAACCCCGGCATCGGTATAAGTACCGGCATCTGCTTTAAGCCACAACACAGGATCGCAGGGAATAAAAACACTTTGTTGCTGCGCAGAAGAATAAGACGGTTCTGTTGCATTACCCTGGTTTGTTCCATTTAAGACAGCACCTGTATTGCTGCAGTTATTTGTCACAGCCTGCCCGTTTCCGTTGGCTGCAGTATTCATGTTGTAATAAGCTACAAGGCTTGTTTCATTACCGGCAAGTTCTATATCTTTTTGAGCGCTTATTTCCGTGGCAGTCTTTGAGTTGTTCCATACACGTACCTCATCAATATCACCATAGAAATTATTGGGCCCTGCACAGGGAGCTCGGCGGCCGATCCAGTTAGTGGCATTTACATTGGTAAGTCCGGATATGGTATTATCTTTTACCTGTCCCTGCAAAACCCCGTCAATGTATACATAAATACTGTCAGTGGTTACATTTCTCACCCCTGCAACATGGTGCCATTTGTTATCAGCAACTGAACAGCTGCTGGTAACTGTTATACTGTTGAAATTGAAATCCTGGATATTAAAATTTATTTTACCTGCAGCTACAAAAAGCAAAGTGCCGGTGGAAGGGCCAGGGCAATATTGGTGGGCAAATACAATCATTACGCTGCCGGCATCGGCTGTTTTGATCCACGCTTCCATGGTAAAATCCTGCGCAGCGCCAAACGTAAGTGCATTGTTATAAGGAATGGATATGCCTTCATCAGTTACATTACTAAAATGAACAGTTTTGTTATTAGAAGAGAATTGAGCTAAACTGATCGCTGCAGTAAGTAAGAAAATTGACAGGGTAAATAGCTTCTTCATGCCGGTATGGTTTAAATAATATTTATACCATACAAAAATGATCGTTATGGAGAGCAAGGACAATACCCCCTGTGCGGCATTTTAAAGGCTGGCCAGGTGAAAAAAGGATTCAGATCCATTTGTTTTTAAGACTGATCTGCAACGCTTCTACTTTACTGCTTACATGCAGCTTACTGTAGATATTCTTCATGTGCTGGCGCACCGTATGTTTGCTGAGAAAGAGCTGTTCGGCTATTTGTGCGTATTCCTTTCCTTCCATGCTGCATTTCAAAATTTCTTTTTCACGTTCGCTCAGGGGCTCTATTTTATTTTTTTCAGCAGTTTTTTCTGCAGCAGGCTGCACTGGTAAAGAAGTAAGCCAGCGCCAGGCCTTACGGGCAATACCCGGGCTCATAGGCGCCCCTTCATCCTGGTGAACCTGGTAAACAGAGTCAATGACATTTTGTGCAGTTTCTTCTTTAAGCAAATACCCATGCGCCCCCGCCTTGATCGCATTAAAGATCCGTTCGTCATCATCAAACACGGTAAGCATAATATATTTTACAGAAGGGTAAAGCGGCGCTGCCCGTTGCACTGTTTCAATGCCCCCCAATTCATTCATCTCAATATCCATAAGCACCACATCAGGTTTTACAGAAGCGGTTTTCATCAGCTTCAGGAACTCAGCGCCATCCCCTGCTTCCATGATAACAGAAAAATCATTTTCTATGGACGCAAGTTTTTCCTTCAGTGAATTCCGTAAATATGGCTTATCATCAACAATGGCAAGTAACATAATGCAAAAATAGGTTGAGGTTATAGAATGCCAATACCCCCTGTGTGGCATTTCATGAATTATACTTTAATAGTTACAGCAACGCCATTACCGGGTGCTGTGTTGATCTCCAGGACTGCGTGAACAGATGCAGCCCTTTGCTTCATATTCTTTAATCCGTAATGCCCTTCTGTATTTTCATCGTTCCCGGAAAATCCTTTTCCAAGATCCCTGATCGCCACGATAAATGAATCCTGCCTGGTATTCCCCTGCAAAAGCAAAGACTCACTTCCTGAATATTTGCATGCATTGGTAATGACTTCCTGGCAAATTCGAAAAAGTTGCAATGCCTCATTTGAATTAAGCAACCTGTTCCCTGAAAAATCTTCTTCCACTTTTAACTGTATGTTGGGGTATGATTGCAGGTAGCGATGTGTATAGTCTACCAGTTTATCAAAAAAATCCTGAGCAGTTACCTGTTCTTTATTTAATATCCAGATCGTTTCCCTCAGCGTTTGCAACAATTGTTTTGATGTACGTTTAACCTTTTCAATATTCTCATCAATACCAGACTGTTTTTTAAAATTGATATCCAGGTTTTCTATATTGTTAGACAGCAGCGCCATTTGAGAACCCAGGTTATCGTGCAGGTCGCGGCTTAACCGTTCCTTTTCTTCCTGCACCTGGTGCTGCATCTGTAACTTTTGTTTTGCATTTCGTTTTTGATAAAAAGTAAAAAGCAAAAGCCCCGCAATGGCGAACAACCCAATGAATCCCAGTATATATATTTGTTTTTCCTTTTTCGCCCTCACCAGGGCAAGTTTTTTTTCATGCTCTGTTTCAGCCGTTTTAAACCTGGCTTCTGCTTCTGTTATCTTGGCACTTAGGTCCCCATTGTATCTTTTTGAAATTATTTCCGTTAACTTATTTTTATACTCATACGCAGCTTTGTAATTCCCGGCGTCATATAGATTTTTTGAATAGAATTCCAAAGCTGTTTGCACCATATCAAGCCGGTCGACTTTTTTGGATATAGTAAGCGCCTCCTCACTGACCTGGAGTGCTTCCTTATACTTTTTTTGTTTAGCTAATACATTTGAATAAAACATCAGGGCCTCAGAAAGGTTGGCGGAATCTTTCGTCACACGGCTTTTCCTGATCACTTCTTCGTATAAATTTTCTGCTTTGGCAAGCTGGTTCGTTCTTTCATAAAGTGTGGCCAACAGCCGGTAATGCAGCCTGCCCAGTGCGGTTTCTGCTGTTTTATTGGCAATACTTAAATCAATTGACTTTAATAAGTATTTTTCCGCCAGTTCATAATGCAAAGCCTTCTCTATATAAAAGGAGCCAATATTGTGATAGCAATGTTCCAGCAAAATATTGAATTTGTTGGGTTCACTTATTTCAATGCATTTTTCCCAATAAGTTACTGCCTTATCCTTATCAGGAATATGATAGTAGGTATTGCCGATCAGTTTATAAAATGTTGCTTCGGCTAATGGGTTGTTTTGCTGATGGGCCTGAATAATCTGCTGCTGGCAATAACTCAGGCATCGATCCCATTTTTGCAGTTCCTGGTATTTATGGACTAATGTGGTTTGAAGAGCCAGCCTGTCCCTGGTGGTTAAGTTTTTATCTTCCAGTATCCCTTTTATTTGCGTAATGGCTGCATCATGTTTGTTACTGTTCTCAAGACGCTCCACCAGTTTAGGGATAGTATCATTATATTGAGCAAACAAAAAACTGTTGGTCAACAATAAAATAAAAAAGAAAAAGCACCGGTGCATAGCGTATGTAGGTTGATCTGTAACGGTACCTGAAAATACGCTTTCAAAATTTATCTAAAAAAAATAAAAGCCCCGGATAAATCCGGGGCCTGGTATTTTTTTAAGCATGAGCATTATCCCAATGCTACTCTTTTAAATTCAGTAATCTTAAGGTCTGCATCCACACTTTTCAAAAAGTCAGCCACGCTTTTGCTGTTATCTTTTACATAGGCCTGTGCCAGTAAAGTATTTTCTTTAAAGAATTTATTTACTTTACCTACAGCGATCTTCTCGGCCATTTCAGCTGGTTTGCCTTCAGCTTTGATCTGCTCAATAGCAATTTCTTTTTCCCTTGCAATGGTTTCTGGAGAAATTGATGTTTCATCAACAGCTAAAGGATTCATTGCAGCGATTTGCATAGCAACATCTTTGCCTGCTTCGTAAGCATGTTTGTTCATTCCTACCAATACACCCATACGGTATGCGCCATGAATATAGCTGGCAACATAATCCGCATTCACCCTTTCAAAACGGGTGATGCCAATCTTTTCGCCAATAGCGGCTAATTTATCATTGATCAGTTCAGAAACTTTTTCGTTTCCGATCATTACTTCATTCAATTCTTCAATACTTTGTGCATTGCGGTCAATAGCTGCATTGGCAATATTTTGTACAAATGCCACAAACTCGGGATTGCGGCTAACAAAATCTGTTTCGGCACTGATACATAAAATGATACCGCTATTGTTCTCTGCATTGGTTTGTGCAATGATCACACCTTCTTTTGCTTCACGGTCGCTGCGCTTGGCGGCAACTTTCTGCCCTTGTTTACGCAACCAGTCAATAGCTGCTTCAAAATCGCCATTACTTTCTGTTAATGCTTTGCGGCAATCCAACATACCGGCTCCTGTAGTCTGGCGCAATTTATTTATATCTGCTGCTGTTATTGTTACACTCATTTCAATTAAAAATTAAAAATTAAAAATTAAAAACAAGAAATTTCAAAAGCAAGGTCTTTGACTTTTGACTTTTTGTTTTTTATTTACTCGCTGGTCTTCTGCCACCAGCTCCAGGACCTGCAACA
>JBGANE010000017.1:0-49766 GCA_044222465.1 Ferruginibacter sp. | reverse complement strand
TTCCTCAAAAATATCCACATAACCGCTGTTTAGTCGGCACATGTTGTAAAAGAGGTTTTTTCAGGGAACTACCGGCTGGGCCGGTCAGCCTGCTTTGTAAAAATCAAACCCTTTTAAAATGTATATTGCAGCATAAACAGGCATATATGAAATATCTTCCCCTAAATCCCGAAATATTCACACAAAACAGGAAGCGTTTTACTGAACGGATGGAAAAAAACTCCATTGCTATTTTCAACAGCAACGATGAATTACCTACCAATGGTGACCAGTTGTTTAAATTCAAGCAGAATTCCGATCTGTTCTGGTTAACGGGTATTGAGCAGGAAGATTCGATGCTTGTTTTATTTCCCGACAACCCCGATCCTAAACACAGGGAAGTACTGATATTGGTTCGCCCTAATGAGTTAAAAGAAAAATGGGATGGGCATAGGTTGAGGGCAGGGGAGGCTACTGTTATATCCGGTATCAAAACTATCATCTGGTTAGATACGGCAGATGCTCTGATGTTGCCCTGGGTGCATTTAGCCGAAACCATTTATTTAAACACCAATGAGAACGATCGCAAGGCAAATTGGGTTCCGGTGAGAGATTACCGCTATGCCAAAATGATGAAACGCAGGTTTCCATTGCACAATTACAAACGAAGTGCAAGATTATTAAAAGACCTGAGAGGTATCAAGACTGCTCTTGAAATTGAAGTTTTACAAAAAGCGATTGATATCACGGATAACACTTTCAGAAGGTTGCTTAAGTTTATCAGGCCCGGGGTAATGGAATATGAAATTGAAGCAGAGATATATCATTCATTTTTGTCGCAAAGAGCAACAGGGCCTGGGTATGGTTCAATCATTGCTAGCGGTGACAGGGCAAGGACATTACATTATGTAGAGAACAATAAACAATGTAATGATGGGGAATTGATATTAATGGACTTTGGTGCCGAATATGGTTGTTACAATGCCGACCTTACCCGGACCGTTCCCGTAAATGGTAAATTCAGCCGCAGACAAAAAACGGTTTATAATGCCTGCCTTCACCTGCATCACTATGCAGCCAGTATTTTAAAGCCAGGTATCAGCATTGTTGACTACACTGAAAAGATTGGCGATGAGGCTACCGTTATTTTTCAAAAGATAGGATTACTCAAAAAATCAGATGTTAAAAATGAAGACCCTGAGAACAGGGCCTATAGAAAATATTTATACCATGGTATTTCGCATCACCTGGGTATTGATGTACACGACCTGGGTACAAGAACAGAGCCAATTAAGGCAGGAATGGTATTTACCATTGAGCCGGGTATTTATATTGAAGAAGAACAAATGGGTGTAAGAATAGAAAATAATTTTTGGGTAACCAGAAATGGTAATAAGGATCTCATGAAAAATATTCCGATAACAGTTGAAGAAATAGAAGCATTGATGAAAAAATAGAACGATACAATGACCAAACAGATCCCTAATTTATTTACCCTGCTCAATTTACTTTTTGGTTGCCTTGCGATTGTTTCCACGCTGCAAAATGGTATTGTTATTCAATATGCAGCAGATGGCACACAACTGATCGATATCCCCGAAAAAATATGGATGGCTTCACTGTTCATTGGCCTCGCAGCAGTAGTCGACTTTTTAGATGGTTTTGTTGCAAGACTTTTTAAGGCTAGTTCCGAAATGGGTAAGCAGCTGGATTCACTGGCGGATGTGGTAAGTTTTGCTGTGGCACCCTCGCTGATCTTGTACCAGTTTTTAAGAATGAGTATTGCTCAGGAAGAGGATGGATTGAATACTTCCATCATCTGGTTGATCCCGGCATTCATCCTTGCATGTGCAGGTGCGTGGCGACTGGCAAAATTCAATTTAGATGAATCGCAGTCTTATGGATTCAAAGGTGTTCCTACTCCTGCCATTGGTTTAGTAGTTGCTTCATTGCCGCTTATTTACTGGAATAACCATAGTCAACAGGTTGTTGATATACTATTCAATAAGTGGTTTTTGTATGGTATCATCCTTTTATTGAGCTGGCTTATGGTGAGTAACCTGCCTATCATGGCATTGAAGTTCAAAGACTATGGAATTAAAAGTAATCTGCCTAAAATAATATTGCTGGCGATTGCCATCATTGCTGCATTTATTTTTCACTGGCTGGCTGTTCCCATAGTTTTTATAGTGTACATTATTTTATCTTTGTTCTTTAAACAAACTTCCTCATGATATTTACTGTACAGATAAAAGTAATGCCCCTGAAAGACCTGCTGGATCCGCAAGGCAAAGCAGTAATGGGCGGCCTTCAGAATTTAGGGTTGAATAATGTTTCGGATGTAAGGATTGGCAAGCATATTGACCTGCAGGTAGAAGCAGGTAATAAAGAAGAAGCAATAGCTGCCGGCGAAAACGCAGCAAAAAAACTGCTGGCAAATCCTGTAATGGAAGTTTTTGAAATTACCGTTAATTAAGTGTGATGATTTGCAGGTTGAGATTTGGACAATCTTCAAATTATCATATCTCTAAATTTTCAAATCAGCATGCTGTATATTGTTCCTTCACCAATTGGAAATCTTGCCGATATTACTTTCAGGGCGATTGAAGTATTAAAAACTGTTGATGTTATTCTTGCTGAAGATACCCGTACTTCATCAATACTTCTTAATCATTACCAGGTTCTAAAACCGGTCTCACCTTATCATCAGCATAATGAACATAAGATACTTGCTCATTTGGTTGAACAACTGGCTGCGGGCAAAACAATGGCGCTCATTACCGACGCAGGTACACCAGGCATCAGTGACCCTGCCTTCTTATTAGTAAGGGAGTGCATCAAAAATAATATCAAAGTTGAAAGCCTCCCCGGAGCCACTGCATTTGTGCCGGCATTGGTGAATAGTGGCCTGCCTATGAATAGTTTTTGCTTTGAAGGGTTTCTTCCCTTAAAAAAAGGCAGGCAAACTATGATGAAAAAATTGGCTGAAGAGGAAAGAACCATGATTTTTTATGAAAGTCCCATGCGACTGGTAAAAACGCTGAATGAATTTATCCGGTACTTTGGAGCAACCAGGCCATGTTGTGTGAGCCGGGAGCTTACCAAGAAATTTGAAGAAAATAAAAGAGGTAGTTTACAGGAAGTGCACGACCATTTTAATGCAAAACCTGTGAAAGGCGAGATAGTGATCGTAGTAGAAGGAAAAGCCTGATAGCCATTAATAGAATACTGCAACTTCATTCAATTCTTTTCTTTTTAATTGAGGTACCCAGCATTCCTCAGCCGCATAACCCACCGGGATCAACAGAAAAGGTTTCTCATTCTCCGGCCTGTTCAATATTTTGCTTAAAAAATTCATTGGCGAGGGTGTATGGGTAAGCGCTACCAACCCGGCATGATGAATGGCAGCCAGCAAAAAACCACAGGCCAGGCCTACGCTTTCGGTAACATAATAATTCTGACGTTTGTGCCCATTGATCTCAAATTCATAGCTGCGTTTAAAAACAATAATAAGGTAAGGAGCTGTTTCCAGGAAAGGTTTTTGCCAGCCGGTGCCAATAGGCTCAAGGTCTTTCAGCCATTCTTCACTCATTCTTCCTTCATAGCTTTCCTTTTCTTCTTTTTCAGCAGCAACCCTAATTTGTTTTTTTATCACGGGATCACTTATCACACAAAAAGTCCAGGGCTGTTTATGTGCTCCGCTTGGGGCTGTGGATGCTGTCATAATAATATGCTCAATAACAGAACGGGGTATGGGTTTTTCAGAAAAATCCCTGCAGGTCCTTCTCTTGCCCATCCAGGCAGCAAAGGAAGCCGACCGGTCCATCATTTCATCCGCTTCATAGCTTTCCCTGCTATACTTTATAAAGGGGTAGCCATTTATCAGTTTTGTGTTTTTCATACCGTTATTTTGCCGAAATTTACCGCTATTAAATTATTTTAAATGAAGAAATTTTCTTTTGCTTTAGTTGTCTTATTAGGTATCGGTCTTTCCTCCTTTGCCCAAACCAGCCGCTGGCAACAAGCGGTTAAATACAATATGAATATTGACATGAACGTCAACACCAACCGGTTTACCGGCAAACAAAGGCTGGAGTATACAAATAATTCTCCTGATGTTTTGAACAGGGTATTTTACCATTTATACTTTAATGCCTTTCAGCCCGGCAGCAATATGGATCTGCGAAGCCAGGAACTGGGTAAGGTTTTGGTAAATGGCAGACCAGATTGGGATGGAAGGGTAAGAGACCGTATTTCGAAACTTAAAGAAGATGAGATCGGTTATCAAAAGATCATTTCTCTTAAAATGAATGGGGTACCCCAGCCATTCAAATATCATGAAACCATCCTGGAAGTAAATCTAACCAAACCAATTGCTGCAAAAAGCAAGGTTGTTTTTGAAATGGAATTTGAATCACAGGTTCCGCTGCAGGTACGCAGGAGTGGAAGGGATAACCCAACAACCGGTGTACGGTATAGTATGAGTCAGTGGTATCCCAAAATGTGTGAGTATGATTATGAAGGATGGCATCCTACTCCTTATATCGCCAGGGAATTTTATGGTGTTTGGGGCGATTTTGATGTAACCATAAATATTGATAAAACATACAAACTGGGTGGAACAGGTGTGTTGGTAAATGCCAATGAAATTGGTTGGGGTTATGATGCACCGGGCACTGAGTTAAAACCCACAACCAAGGAAAAACGCAGCTGGCATTTTGTAGGCAATAATGTGCATGATTTTGTTTGGGCGGCGGATCCCGACTACAAACACTTGACCGCTAAAATGCCAAACGGAGGCCCTGCTTTGCATGTGATATATAATTACAAACCCGATAATAGCAAAAATGACTCTGCATGGAATGTTGTGCTCACGGCGGCTTCTGCAGTATTGCCATTTATTGAGAATAATTTTGGGAAATACCCTTACCCGCAGTATTCATTTATACAAGGCGGAGATGGGGGTATGGAATATCCAATGGCTACATTGCTGAGTGGCCCTGGCCTGGGTACTGTATTTCATGAATGGATGCATAGCTGGTACCAGATGATGTTGGGAACAAACGAAAGCCTTTATGCATGGATGGATGAAGGCTTTACCAGTTATGCCGAAGACCTTGTTTCAAAATTCTATAATAAAAAATCATCGTTACAGGGATACAGGGAATTATTAGAGAAAAATCCTGCAAGCAAAAATTTAAAGGACCTTATTGATATCGCACCTGAGGATCATGGTAGTGCTTATTCGGGTTACTACGCTTTGGCAAAAAGTGGTTTTGAAGAACCCATGACAACACATAGTGATCATTATAATTCAAATTATGGATACAGCATTGCTGCTTATTCAAAGGGAGAAGTGTTTATGGAGCAACTGGGATATATTGTTGGGGCCGGGGTGAGAAATAAGATCCTGCTGGAATATTATAATCAATGGCGGTTTAAACACCCGAATGCAAACGATCTTATACGTGTGGCGGAACAGGTAAGCGGTATACAATTAGACTGGTATAAAGAATACTGGGTAAGTACAACTAAAACCATTGACTATAAGATAGACAGCCTCTGGGAAGAAAATGGTGTTTCAAAGATCCGCTTAAGAAGGGTAGGACAAATGCCTATGCCAGTTGATATGCAATTAACCTTTAAAGATGGCAACACCCAAATGTATAATATACCGCTGAACCTGATGTTTGGTGCAAAACCAAATGAGAACCCACCTCAAAACAGGGATGTAATGGAAGAATGGAAATGGACACACCCTACTTATATCGTTGAAGTAAAACACAGGCTCACTGATATTAAGATTGTGGACATAGACCCCACTAAGCGTATGGCTGATGTGGACAGGAAGAATAATACACTTGAATTGAACTGGTAAACATAGCTTCGCTTACTTTTATGGAAATTAATATTAGAAGGATAACAACTGACGACGTACCGGTTTTATCTGCTATTGCACAGCAGACCTTTTATGATACTTTTACCGGCACTTGCACCGGGGAAGATATGCAGTCATTCCTGGAAGAATATTTTAATCAAAAGCGATTTGCAACGGAGCTAAGTAATGCTGATAATTATTATTTCTTTGCCGAATCAGAAGGGGCGCCTGTTGGCTATCTTCAATTCATGGAAGACTATAGTGGGTTTCCATTGATGAAAAAATGGAAAGCGCTGGAGTTGAAAAGACTTTATGTAGTGAAAGAATTTCATGGAAAGGGGATTGCCCAAAAACTCATGGATTATATTCTGAATTTTGCTGAAGAGGGAAAATATGAAGTAGTTTGGTTGGGTGTTTGGGAACATAATTACCGGGCACAAAAATTTTATGGGAAGTACGGGTTTGTAAACTCTGGTCACACCCATGATTTCCCGATAGGTAACACCCCGCAAACAGATAACTGGTTCTGGAAATTTTTATAAAACAAACCCCGGAAGGCCCGGGGTTTATTCTTTGTGCTTGATGGTTGGCTCAGCGCCCAAAATATTTATTGACGGCTTCAATGCGGTTGCTTACGTGTAATTTTTCGTAAATGTGGTACACATGTTTACGAACTGTTTCCGAACTGATAAAAAGCCTGTCGGAGATTTCTTTGTAAAGTAACCCGGTTGACAGCATTTCCAGTATCTCATTTTCTCTTTTGGATAACACATCCAATGATGTACTTACAGAGGTGGTGACAGGTTTGTTTTGAAAAGCATCAACCACTTTCCTGGCGATTTGGCTGCTCATGGGCGCCCCTCCTTCTATTAATTCCCTGATACCTTCCAGCAATTTTGCAGGAGAAGTCTTTTTTAAAATATATCCGCTGGCGCCTGCACTTAACGCTTCAAATATCTTTTCATCTTCATCATAAATGGTACACATCATGAATAACATCTCAGGATGTGTCGCCTTCAATTCCCTCACTACTTCAATGCCGTTTATGCCGCCAAGGCTTATATCCATTAAAACTACTTTGGGATTAAGGATGGGCAATTTAACAAGAGCCTCTTCTCCACTTACACAGGAGCCGGAAAGTGTATATTCTTCTGCCGATTCTATGATCTGCTCAAGGGCGAGCCTGATATCATTATTATCTTCTACTATAGCTACTGATATTGTCATATTGCTGCAAAGCTGACTTAAATACTTCAAAAAAACAATACCACAAACTGGTAGGTTTTATATCAGCAAGATGTCACCTTAGTGGAACGTAAAGCAGAAATTTTCCTGCAAAAAACTCTTCTGAAAAAAGTCTTTCTATCTCCCATACCATTGGTTTACAGCCACTTTCAAAGATCTCATGGGTAAGGTCACCTCCCTTAAGGCAGATAAGACCATTAGGGATACCGGGTTTATCACTGGCTCGTTTGCTTTTTTGTAACAAAGGCCTGCTCCATTGCCAGAGGTCTTTTAACGGAGCCACGGCACGGGAAACTACTGCGTCAAATTTTCTGTCCTTAATTTCTTCGGCCCTCGAATGTTGTGTGGTAATATTATGGAGCCCGATAGCAGAAGCGATCTCCGTAACAACTTTCAGTTTTTTATTAATGCTATCAACCAAATGAAAATTTGTATCAGGAAAGAATATAGCTAAAGGTATTCCGGGGAAACCACCACCACAACCAAGGTCCATTACTTTCATGCCATTTACAAAATTAAATTGTGTAGCAATGGCCAGCGAATGTAATACATGATGCTCATAGAAATTATCCATGTCCTTTCTTGAGATCACATTTATTTTAGTATTCCATTCCTCGTACAATTCTTTTAAAGCAGCCAGTTGCCTTAACTGGGTATCGGTAAGTTCGTCAAAATATCTCGTGATTATTTCCAAACCTTTTTTGGTTTTTTAAAGATGGTAGAAGCAAATATCAGGTAATAAAAGAACATCCATATGTCAATAAACAAGAACCAGGGATAAAGGCTTAGCTCATTCAGTTTTTTCATACAGGAATACAAAATGATAGCTTGTATAAAAAAACGGATACCGAAAACGATCAATGCAAGCTGCCAATTGTAGAAAAGCATGGAAACAGCCAATAGCGGGTAAAACAAGAAATGGGATAATGAATACAGTCCAAGTAAGAATTTATGGCTGGTTTTATAAAATTTGCCTGTGCTGTAATGCCTGTTTTTTTGATCTACCCATTCCTGCCAGGTCTTTGGTGATTCGCTAAAAGTAAATGCATCTTTATCAATGTTTATTTTTGTGTTGGTTTTGGTTGCCGCCATATTAATGAACAGGTCATCATCGCCACTAAGCAAATTATTATGTGCCGTAAACCCCTTATGCCTGAAAAAGACAGCTTTTTTATAACTCAGGTTCCTGCCTACACCCATATATGTTTTACCTGCAAGTGCATAAGAGAAGTATTGAAGGGCAGTGTGAAAAGTTTCCCACCTTACAATCTTATTTAATAGTCCCTTTTGCTTGTGAAAAGCTCCATAGCCCAGAACAATTTCTGTTTTATCATCAAAGGTCTGCTGCATTTTATCGATCCAGAACTCACTGGCCGGAACACAGTCTGCATCTGTAAGCAATACAATCTCATATTTGGCAGTTTTTATGCCTACGCTCAAAGGAAATTTTTTACCGGGGATCAGTTTGGCTTCCTGTTTCAGTTGTACAATATGCAATTGCTTATACATTTTCTGAAATTCTTCAAGCAGGTATTTGGTATCATCATAGGAGTTATCATCTACCACTATTACCTCGTGTGTAGTGCGATATTGCTGAACCAATGCTCCCGGAAGATTTTTTGCTAAATTTGCTGCCTCATCACGTGCACAAATAACTACGGATACTGGGTGGGTTTGCGAAACAGATTTTGGCTTTGCTTTATAAAAAGCAAGCCGCATAAAAAAGAACAGGTAATAAAACAACTGTATCAGGGTTACCAGGCAAAAAGAATAGAAAACTATTTGCCAGTACTGGGTAAAATTCATGTAACAAAAATAGCGGTAATTAGAATTAGTATCTTAGATTTTTTATGGCAGCATTACAATTTGACTTACAAAAAACCGATAGCCAGACAAAGGCGAGAACAGGTAAGATAAAAACGGATCATGGAGAAATTTGTACTCCGGTTTTTATGCCTGTTGGCACTGCAGGCAGTGTAAAAGCTGTAACGCAGCAACAATTAATAACTGATATAAAAGCCCAGGTAATATTGGGCAATACCTATCACCTGTACCTGCGCCCAGGCCTGGAAATTCTTGAAGCTGCCGGTGGTTTGCATAAATTCAACGGATGGGATAAACCCATATTAACCGACAGCGGTGGTTACCAGGTTTTTTCATTAGCCGCCAACAGGAAGCTTACCGAAGAGGGAGCTATGTTTCAAAGCCATATTGACGGAAGCAAACATTTATTCACGCCTGAGTATGCAATGGATATTCAAAGAATAATCGGCGGGGATATTATTATGGCTTTTGATGAATGCCCTCCTTATCCAAGTGATCATAAATATGCTCAAAAAAGTATGGAGCTAACTCATCGCTGGTTAGACAGGTGTTTTAAAAGGTTCGATTCAACCCCTGAGAAATATGGATATACACAAAACCTGTTTCCTATCATTCAGGGAAGTACATTTAAGGATCTTCGTACTGCATCCGCTCAATTTGTGGCTTCTAAAAATGCAACAGGCAATGCCATTGGCGGCCTCAGTGTTGGCGAGCCTATGGAAATGATGTATGAATTCACTGAGCTCTGCTGCGATATTTTACCCAAACAAAAGCCAAGGTATTTAATGGGTGTAGGTACTCCATGGAATATACTGGAGAGTATTGCCCTGGGGGTTGATATGTTCGATTGTGTGATGCCAACCCGTAATGGTCGTAATGCCATGCTGTTTACCAGCAAGGGTGTTATTAATATTGATAACAAAAAATGGGAAAAGGATTTTTCTGTACTTGACGATGGGATTGATTGTGCAATCAGTAACTATTACAGTAAAGCCTATCTCCGGCATTTAATGAAATCGAAAGAGATCCTTGGGTTAACCATTGCCAGTGTGCACAACCTTGCTTTTTACATGTGGCTGGTTGCTGAGGCCCGTCGCCATATTGTTGACGGTAATTTCAGCAGTTGGAAGGGAGAAATGGTTGTTCAGTTACAGCAGCGCCTTTAATGCGTTTACAAGCGTTTAACAAAAAGCCATCACCACGGCACAATAATTGAAAAAAGTAAAATTGTTTTTTTCTAATTATCTTTAAATCAGTAAAACTCTTTGTAATGAAACTAAAATTTCTTCTCACCTCCTTTACTTTTTTAGTCTCTTATATGGCTTTTAGCCAGAATGGCAACGTTCAAAATGCAAATATTCCCAAAGACGCCCCGGTGAATGTAACCATGACGGATTTTAAGAACAACATACTCCCTCACGAGATTGTTATTTTCCGGAGTTTTTTAAATGGCAGGGAATACCAGGGATTAACAGACAGTACGGGGAAATTTTCTACCCGGTTGCCGGCAGGCGACAAGTACGAGATCTTTATTTTAGGATTTAAAGACTCTACCAGTTACATTGTGCTGGACATTCCACCTCTTACGGGGAATGCATATTATAAGAACCCTTTCAAAGTAGATATACAGTTTTTACCTGCCAAAAGCTTTGTACTGGAAGATTGTAATTTTGAGACCGGAAAAGCTGAGTTGAAGCCTGAATCCTATGCCGTTTTGGATGAGTTGGTTGCTTACCTGGTAAGAAAGGAAGATGAAAGAATTGAGTTGGGAGGGCATACCGATAATGTGGGTTCGGCTAAAAGTAATTTGATATTATCGGAAGCCAGGGCCAATACAGTAAGGGCCTATGTAATAATGAAAGGAATTGACCCGTTGAGGGTGACTGCAAAAGGCTATGGTTTTACCGTGCCTGTTGCAAGCAATGCCACGGCTGAAGGCCGGGCACAAAACAGGAGAACCGAAGTGAAAATACTGGAATAATAGATTCACAAACGAAACGAAATAAAAAAACCATCCTGCTTTTGGCAGGATGGTTTTTTTATTAAGAATATAAATGCTTATTCTGCTTTTGGTTCTTCGGTTGAAGAATTATCAGCTGCATCACTTTCCATTTTTGCTTTTAAGCCTGCCAGCACACCCAGGTCACCCAAAGTTGATTTCTCTACTTTGCTTTGCAGGGTCTTTACTGCTTTTTTGGTTATTTCGGCTTCTGCTTTTTTCTCTTTCATCACCGCCTGTTTCTCTTCCTCAATCACCTGCTCCCATAAACGGGCATGGCTTAATACAATGCGTTTATCATTGCGGTCAAATTCAATGACCATAAATTTAGCCACTTCATCAAGACCAACGGTTTTACCATCTTCTTTAGCCAGGTGACGTGCCGGAGCAAATCCTTCCAAACCATAAGGTAATTGTACAATAGCGCCTTTGTCATCTTTTCTTATGACAGTACCCTCGTGTACACTACCCACAGGGAATGTAGACTCCAGAGTGTTCCATGGATCTTCTTCAATTTGCTTATGGCCAAGCTGAAGTTTGCGGCTTTCTTTATCAATGTTCATGATAACAACATCGATCTTATTGCCAACTTTGGTATATTCATTTGGGTTGTTGAAACGCTTTAACCAGCTCAGATCGCTGATATGGATCATTCCACCAATGCCGGTTGTTAATTCAACAAACACACCATATGGCGTAATGTTTTTAACAACCCCGGTATGTTTGCTTCCTTCGGGGAAAGTTGTTTCAATAGAACTCCATGGGTCTTCAGTCATTTGTTTGATAGAGAGACTCATTTTACGGGTCTCTTTGTCAAGAGTAACAACTTTAGCTTCATATTCATCATTTAATTTGAAAAACTCTTTGGCATTGATCGGTGTATTGGCCCAGGTAATTTCACTTACGTGAACCAGGCCTTCCACACCCGGCATGATCTCAAGGAATGCCCCATAGTCTTCAATATTAACTACTTTACCTTTTACGATCTCACCTTCTTTAAGGTTTTCTGTAAGGGTATCCCATGGATGTGGAGTTAATTGTTTTAAACCAAGGCTGATACGTTTTTTATCATCATCAAAATCCAACAC
The DNA here is from genome assembly GCA_044222465.1 of Ferruginibacter sp. Taxonomy (GTDB): domain Bacteria; phylum Bacteroidota; class Bacteroidia; order Chitinophagales; family Chitinophagaceae; genus Ferruginibacter. Next base: position 37,753 of record JBGANE010000017.1, on the reverse strand, counting down.
AACCACGTTCAGTTTCTGATCCATTTTCAACACCTCTGTAGGGTGATTGATACGGCCCCATGAAATATCTGTGATGTATAATAAACCATCTAAGCCACCAAGGTCAAGGAATGCACCAAAATCAGTAATGTTCTTGATAGTACCTTCCAATACCTGGCCTTTTTCAAGTTTACCCATTATTTCGGCCCTTTGAGCTTCAATATCACTTTCAATAAGTGCTTTGTGCGATACAACAGCATTCTTAATGGCTTCATTGATCTTAACCACTTTAAATTCCATTGTCTTACCAACAAACTGGTCGTAGTCGGTAACCGGCTTAACGTCAATTTGAGATCCTGGCAGGAAGGTTTCCATGCCAAATACGTCAACGATCAAGCCACCTTTTGTTTTGCTGGTAACAAGTCCGGTAACAATCTCACCTGTTCTGTGAACCTCTACAATTCTTTCCCACGCCCTGGTAGTGCGTGCATTTTTACGGCTCAAGTGTAAATTACCTTCCCTGTCTTCTTTCTCTACAACCATTACTTCAATTACATCGCCAACTTTTACACCACCGGGAATGTCCCTGAATTCATTTAAAGAGATCAGGCCATCACTTTTAAATCCGATGTTAACAACAGCATCAGTTTTAGTTAATGATTCTACAGTAGCCTGTATCATTTCACCATCATTGATCTGTTTGAATGTGTTGTCGTAAACCGTGTCGTACTTTGCTTTTTCATCAGCTGTGTAACTGGTTACGTTACGTTTGTCAACACTCCAGTCAAAATCATCATGCGCTGTTACTACGGTTTCAGCAACAGGTTTTTTAATTTCAATGTCAACTACATTGGGAGTTTCTACAGGCACATTTGTTGTCGCAGCAGTTTCCTCCCGATCTTGCATCGGGACTGAACCTTCCTGTGCATCTGCGTTTAATTGTTTAATAATATTGAATGACATAATATAACCCGTGGTTTTTTAACGGGGAGGGCAAAGGTAATAAAAGATGGCTGATTTTGGCGTTTAAAATGGCTGTTATTTCTTGCTCAGCGCCATTTTCAGGAGAATACCGGCATGGCAGAAGTTGATACTTAAAGGGGGCCCCATATAAAGTATATGAGGCTCAATGGATTTGAAACGAGGGAACAAAAAAAGTCCCCCCGCCATAAAGCGGGGGGACGGTATAACTATTTGCTAGTTATTCTTATTGAACTACCACTCTGCACATGGTTAGGCGGTTACCATTGGTATCCACAATTTCAACCCAGTACAAACCTTTTCCATATCTCCTCAAATCAACATCCATTCTGTCGTAAGGTCTTCCTACGATGTAGTTTTGTGCCAACACCTTGTCACCCTTGGCGTCATAAACTTGTACGCCTCTTGGCAACACGTTGTTTGCAACACTGTGATACCTAACCTGGAATTTACCAGAGTTTGGATTAGGATAGATGAAACACTTACCACTTACAGAATCGGAAATTACAATTGAATTGGAAACATTTGTACAGTTGTTAACATCCGTAACCCTAAGTTGGTAAGTACCTTGTCCGTCAACATCAACAGTAAGTGTATTAGTACCTACACCACTTACAATACCTGTGCTTGAACCTGTTACCGCAACACCGTCCCTTAGCCACTGGTAACCACCAGAAGGATTGGCTGCATTAGGAGTAACTGTAGAAGTCAGGTTTGTCCTCATACCAGGCATCAGCTTGGTAGGATTGGCTGCAATCACAATTGTTGGAAGAGGATTAACAGTCAGTATCCTGAAGAACGATGTTACAGGAGCACAAGGCGCTGCGCCGGTAATTATACAACGATAAGCATAACCATTCATTGACACCGGAGGTGCAGTAATAGTAAGTGTTGCTGTGGTTGCACCACTGTAAACACCACCATTGCTTATATTACTGAACGTATTACCATTATCGGAACTTGCCTGCCATTGATAGCTGAATGGACCAGTACCGCCAGCTACTACTGAGAAGGTAGCTACCTTATCAGTACAGATAGTCTGATTAACAGGTTGAGTTGAAACCAACGTTGGAGAGTTAACGGTTACATTAACAGTCCTAGCAGGTGAAACACAACCTGGGCCAGGATGCCTGAAAGTGATACCCCATCCATTTGCGATCTGACCCTGGTCTCCACCAACGTCATCAACTACAAACAGTTTCCATGTACCATTTACGTTAGCAGTAGAACCAAACAGAGCCAGAGAAGGAGTTGCCTGTGCAACAGCTCCAGGACCTGGTGCAGGCCAGTTATCGGCCACATCAAAGTTGGTTGGGCGATAAGTACCGGTTGCATTTGCACCTGTACCCATTGCTCCGGCACCATCTCTAAATGTATAGGTTACGTTGGTAATAGGATTAGCGCCACCAACGTCAGACATTAATACTACATTCTGACCGGTTGGCGATTGTAAAAGAACATCTATATCATCGCTCCAGGTATGGCTGATGCTTCTCAGTACAACGCTCTCAACACCAACCCCTGTTGTAGGCAGACCCGTAACCGAAATATTAGATGGATAAGGGGTTCCTGTACCTACAGAAGGTATAGTAATTGGAGCAGGGTTTGTGAACGCAGGGAATACATCAAAACCCAGACTTTGAACTGTTACAGTGTATGGGTTAACTCCAAGAGTTGTGGGTCTGGCATAAACCGTATTCTGTGACGTACCTGCAACATAGTTTGATGTTGCTGCTGCGTCATTGTATAAACCGGTTACCGGAGACCAAATACCTGAAGCAGGAACGCCATATGTAAAGTCCAAACTCCAGTTAGTAAGTAATCCGGCATCTGGTGCACCTGCATCATATAAAGCTAATGTCCAGTTACCCGAAGGTTGAGAATATAAACCACTAAATGTGGTCACATCAGGTATATATCCGGTAGGGCCACCGGGGAAAGTGAAACCAAATGCGGTAAAAGTAGCACCCACTGCATCAGGCCTAAAGGTACCCGTGAAGGGAGCTGTACCTGCACTAAGCAGGGTGGTTCCTGTAGAACTGATTACGGTGTTAACAAAATTAGCACCGGGGTTATTAGTTCTATTAAGCATTGCATCCAGGTTAAACACTTTGCCATTTGGTGCTTTTAAAACAGCAACCACGTCTCCTACATAAGCATGAGTAATATTTAGTCTAACACTCATTGATAATATAGCAGCACCAGCAGGAAGGGTAACAGGAATTGTACTCACTGAAGCCGGATATGAAGCCGGAACTGGTGGTAGAGAAGGACCATCGGGGATAACCACTGATATGGGACCTGATGTAAATGATGCAGTTGCAGGCTGTAATGATGAAGTGATTGACAAAGCAACAGCGGCATCACCCAAACACATTGCAACTGATGGAGGAGCAACGGTTGGTGCAGGTGGTGTGTAAATTACTCCGATAGTTCCTGTATTAGAACAACCTGTAGTACCATCTGTACCTGTTACAGTATACACTGTATTTACTGTAGGTGCAGCATAAACAGTAGAAGCCTGGGTACCGGCTATATATGGATTTGTTGCAGTGGCATTTGTGTAAAGGCCGGCTGCAGGAGACCATGTATAGGTAAGAGGGTTACCAGATCCGCCTGGAGTTGTATAATCAATCTTAATTGTCCATGATGTGAGATCGCCAATATCAGGAGCTCCTGCATCATAAGCAGCAATTGTCCAGTTACCATTAACGGGGCTTGTATATAAAGCACCCCAGTTGGTAGTTGTTGGCGTATATCCTACAGGGCCACCTGCCAGTGTAAATCCTGCAAAAGTGAAAGTAGGGCCAGATGCGTCAGCTTTATGAGTAGCTGTATGCGGAGCGGCAGTTGAGCTCAGGGTTGCTACACCTGCAGAACTAATAACTGTATTCAGGAAATTTGCTCCGGGATTATTGGTATAGTTAAGCAAGGCATCAAGATTAAATACTTGTCCGTTTGGCGCTTTTAATACCATAACCACATCAGCTACCCAGGGATGGGTAATGTTAGATGTAACATGTATGTCGGTAATGGTAGCATTAGCAGGTATACCAGATACTGCAATAGTATTAGTTGCTGCAGTAGCCGGTGGGTTAGGGAATGCACCTTCAGGAATTGGAACATTTATTGGTCCTGAATTAAACGTTACTGAACCAGGAATTGGCGGAGCTGTTGAACCAGCTACGATCTGTGTACCACTGATGCCCGGAACACCACCGCAAACAGGGCCGGTTGGTGTAATTTGAATTACAGGCAAACCGTTAACGGTTAACAGGGCATTATTAGAAGTAGCAGGAGGAGGACAAATACCGTTAATTACACAACGATAACGATTGTTATTCATCAGTGCCGTTACACCTGTAAGTGTCAGGGTAGATGTAGTGGCACCACCATAAATACCTCCATTAATTATATTGTTCCATGGACCTCCAGCACCAGCCGTGCTTTCCTGCCATTGATATGTTATGTTAGAACCCGTAGCTCCCACCGCAAAGGTTACTGTTGCTCCAACGCAGGCAACTCTGTTAACAGGGTTGCTTGTTACAGCCGGAAGCTGGTTAACCGTTATGAGGATGTTTGCAGTGGTCATACAACCACCAGGTGCCGTACCAAGTACAGTATAGGTAGTTGTTACCATCGGCGAAGCAGCAGTTGGGTTACTTGTTGTAGAGCTAAGTCCCGTAGCAGGAGACCATAAGAATGTCCATCCTGTAGCAGGGCCGCCAGGAACAGAGAAGGTAATATCCCAACCTCCGTTGATGGAACCCTGGTCACCACCTACGTCATCTACAACAAATAATTTCCAGGTACCATTTACATCGGCCACGTTACCGAACAGAGATAGTGCAGTACCGGGTTGTGAGAACAAACCTGGACCCGGAGCAGGATAGTTATCAACACCACTACCGTCTGCAAAATCAATCGTATGATAAGTACCAGTTGGGTTGGCGCCACCTGTGCTCATTGCTGCACCTGCATCGCTGAAAGTATAAGTAGCATTTGGAATACCTGCTGTACCTCCTGCATCTGCCATAATAACTACATTCTGACCGGTTGGAGATTGCAATAAGATATCAACATCATTACCCCATGTGTGGTTTACACCAAACAATCTTACTGTTTGCACACTAACACCTGTTGCAGGCATACCGGCAACTACAATATTAGAAGGATATGGTGTACCAGTACCAACTGAAGGAATTGTAATAAGAGCAGGGTTTGCAAAAGTTGAGAATGAAGGTGCTAAAGACACAGTTAACAACTTAGGATTACCTGCGCAAAGTGGGCCGGTTGGGTTGTCAGTGATTATAATTCCAGGAACTGATGCTGGTGAAACAGTAATGGTAGGTGTACCACTGTTTCCTGTACCTACACCGCAACCTGTTACAGAAACAAGGTTATAAGTTGTAGTTACACCAGGAGTAACAGGAATATTTGATCCGCTTACATAGTTAGTGATAGGAGGTAACAATCCGCCCGGAGTACGGTTTATAACTACCGTATATGGTGAATTACCACCTGTGATATCTACTTTCAGATTGGCAACAGAGCCAACGCAGGTAGTAACAGGGCCCGGGTTAAATGTGGTATAAATAACATCATCAATACCTATATAGTCGGAGTTAGCACCGGTTGGCCCTGCTCCTTCAACAAAGTATCTTAATGCAATACGCCCTGATATACCCGCCGCAGGTAAACCAGATAGAGTAAGGTTATATTGCGTCCAGGCAGTTGGATAGCCGGTTGATGTATAGGTCGGGTTTATATCTAACAACAATGTGGTAAAATCTCCCACACTCGTATTAGTAGCACCCGCATTTGTACTTGCGCCATTCGTACTCATTCTCACCTGTAGCCTGTCGGGGAATGTACCATTCGTCGTTCTTGTCCAGAAGGTGCAAATAACCAGTTGCTGATTATGTTAGTACCAGTAGTGTTATTGAAGTTTGCAGCAATATATCCCGGAGGTGTGTTACCTGGGAATACGCCTACGTTACCCTGGAACCAACCAGTTGCACCAACAGGATTGCTGAGGTTTTGAGAAGCCCAGCCAGCTGGTAATGGAGCAACAGTATTAAAGGTTTCATTGTAAAGGTTTGTAGGAACCGGGGCACCAAGTACCTGGCTTAAAACCGAAGATGTAGGTGCATCACAAGGTAATGCAGTATAATCTACCCCAAAACAATAGTCAACTGGTAAGTTAGGAAGTGATGCAGGGTTTCCGGCATCTAAAGTGGCCTGCCATGGGCCATTGTTAAAGGTGTTTACACCATTGTAACCAGGTAATGACCTTGCGCCAATGGGTTGGCTCATTAAAGCAAAAACCCTTTGCCCTGCACCGCCTACTGTTTGCCATTCTACCCAGTAAGTACCAGGAGCAAGGTTAACAGATACGGCAGCTTCCACTTTCCACACTACAAAGTTTTGATTGGGTGGAGTTCCACCGCCTACCACAGAACTAGGTATTGTGTAAATATTTGCAAAGGATGTAGCACTAAGCCTGTTAGTTGTAAGGTCTCCATAAATTACAGTGGAGGCGCCTACCGGGCTTGCATTACGGATTACAACCCTAACAGCAGTAATAGGTGAAGTGCCGGGAGGCGGTGGTAAAACCACTGCATAAAAAGTCATCTTGTTAATTCCCCATTGTACTCCGGCAGGCACTGTAAAGTTATCTGCCACCCTGGAGCTGCCCAATATGGGGGAATTGTCAAAGGCGATCGAAACGTTGGCCTCTGTATTATTAGCGCCCTGCATTTCGTGCCATTGGGTACCAGCTGGTGCTGCTACTCCGCTTAACGACGTAGTACCGGTGCCAAGGTTACCGTTCACGAACTGGGCCTTAACCGTACTCATGGAAAAAGCCAGTAAAACCAATACTGGTAGCGTTTTCCCGAAGAGCCGCCATAATTTAGTTAAAGTAGTTGTTTGTTTCATACCTCAATTTTAGTTTGGTAAAATAGTTAGTTTCGAAAGGATCAATTAATTGCCTTTAGCTTTTAAAAAGCGATCAGCGTTTGCGGCATTATTCTGATTCTGACTCTGCCCCGATTTCTTTGCAGCAATCTGCGCAGCAGTTTTGTCGGTTGGAGCAGGGGTTAAATCAGCACTGGTGTTCTTGCCGGCAGCTTTCATTCGGGCTTTCCTTGTTTCAATAGTTACAACACCATTAGTGGTTGGAACACTTGCTGATGGTGTGTTTACAGCAGAAGGATTAGCTTTTAAAGCTGATTCACTGTTGATGGCATCACTGAAAGCAGCAGATGCGTTGGCATTGTTTGCAGCTTGTGCCTGCTTTCGCTTTTCATCAGAAGTAGGCTTGGCAACATTAGCCGATTGTTTCTGTGCAAAAGAAACCGAAAAAGAAAAACCCAGGATGAGGGTTGTCAGACACGCCTTTAGCAGGAAGACGTTGAAGTCTTTTAAGGTAGTTGTTTTGTGCATAATTAAAGATTTAGTTTGGTTAATTACAGATAATACAAATGCTGAGGAATTTGGTCAGTGCTTGTATTTAACTATAGTAAGAAACCTAAAGATAGCGGTTTTAACTTAACATTAAGAAATTTTTGTCAAAATTTTTTCGACATGAAAACAGGGGCAAATATTCCTCTTTTTTATTGAGGATCTGAGGCTTTTGACTGAATTTAATTAGGCACAATTGTGAATTAAATAGCCCAATTTTGGGTATTCGGGATATACAGGTTTTACAGCCTGAGAAGTAAGAGGTCATTAAAATTCTGTAGGGTAGAAATTTTGAGATCTGCAACCTCCCATTCTGGTTTATTACGCTCCCTGGCAGCAGGAACTATAACACATTTCATCCTGGCGGCCTTTGCGGCAATCATCCCATTATATGAATCTTCAAAACAAACACATTGCTCGGGCGAAACGGACAACTTTTGAGCACAATTCAAAAAAACCTCCGGGTGCGGTTTTCCATAAGCCAGGTCATCTGCCGATGAAATGGCCTGTAAATACCGGTCGATCCCAAGGAGGCCTGTCACCACGTCTATCAAACCAGGTGATGATGAAGAAGCTAACCCAATATTGAATTTTTTCTCCGTAAAAAAGTTGAAAATATGCGGTACTCCCGGTAAGGGTTTACCTTTTTGTTTTACCAGTTCAATTACCCGGTCAACAATCTTTATTTCTGCTTCCGCAATTTTTTCATGCGTTATTTTAAAGTGACCAAACCAGAAAATTAAAAATTCTTTTGTTCGTAAACCCGTGGTGGTAGCATATTGTGCTTCGGTTAACTGAACACCGTAACTCCTGAATACTTCGCTGGCAGCTTGATTCCATAAGGGTTCTGAGTCAATAAGCAAACCATCCATGTCGAAAATCACTGTATTCAATTTCATACTCACAAATATATATCCTTCAATTTTACTTTAGTTGTGGTTTTAAATTGTACTAATTATTTATTGCCTGTTATTGATAAAGAGATTATATAAATTGCACCAAATTTTTTTATTACAATAAAATCAGTAAATGAGTAAGTTGCTTGCCCGGTTCAAGGAGTCCCGTTTTGTGAAAGGGTTGGTATATACCAGTGTTGGTGCAATTTCTTATCCCGGGCTAGCAATGATTAATAAATTGCAGGTAATTGGTATGGAAAGTTTGCATAAACTGCCCAAAAAAAATGTACTGTTTGTAAGTAACCATCAAACTTATTTTGCTGAAGTAATTGCTTTCCTGCATATTTTTTGTGCAGTAAGCTGGCGAAAAAAAAACAGGCTCGGAATTCCGTATTATTTACTCTGGCCCTTTACACGTGTGCAGTTTGTATCGGCCGAAGAAACCATGAAAAAGAACTGGCTCAGTAAATTATTTGCACTGGCAGGTTCCATAATGGTGAAGCGTGTTTGGGTTGATGATGCCAAAGAAGTAAGAAAGGGGCTGGACCCCAGCGATACCCGTAAAATTTCGAGAGCGCTTGAAAAAAACTGGGTGATTACTTTTCCTCAGGGAACTACTACACCCTTTGCCCCCGGCCGCAAAGGCACAGCTTTTATTATTAAACACTATAAGCCGGTTGTAGTGCCTGTTGTTATTGGAGGATTCAATAAGGCATTTGATAAAAAAGGGTTGAAGTTTTTAAAAAAGGGAACAAAATTAACCATCACTTTTAAAGAACCCATGCAGATTAATTTTGAAGAATCTACCGAAAAAATTCTTGAAGATATTATGGATGCCATTGAACAAAGTAAAAAATTTAAACCCGTTGGTTAATCCTTTACAAACAACGCTTTCAGTTCACCAGCATCCTGTGCTTTCATTTTTCCACCCAGTACCAGACGCAATTGCCTTCTTCTTAATGCGCCATCAAATAATCTTTTTTCTTCGGCAGATTCCGGAAGCAGTTGATTGACCGGCCTGGGTTTGCCGTTAGGATCCAATGCTACGAATGTATAATATGCCTCATTGCTTTTGTATTTGTATTGCTGTATGGCGTCTTCACCCCATACATTCAAATGCACTTCCATACTGCTGTTGAAAGCACGGGTAACGGTTGCTTCAATATGCACTACGTTGCCGAGCTTAACAGGACTTTCAAAAGAGATATTATCAACCGAAGCAGTTACAACCGGCGCCGCACAATGTTTCATGGCTGCCAGTGCGGCTGCAATATCCATCCAGTACATAAGCCTTCCCCCCATCAGGTTACCAAAAGTGTTGGTATCATTCGGTAATACAATTTCTGTCATCACTACCAGGGATTCACTTGCTTTTTTCTCCATTGTATTTTTTTGCAAAGATAAGCCTTTGTCAACTCCATTTATATTGGCGACAGGGTTACTTATTCATATCAGTTGACAATATGATATTGGTTATGTTTAATTATTTGGAAGTTCGTCATTGATTTTCGAATTTCGGTGATTGAATTGCTATTTATGAATGAACAAAGAATAATTTCTTTTGACAATACCGAGCATGCCTTTGCTGCTAAATCCGATAGGGAATTAAAAAAGGCCAATTTTTTATTTGGCATGATGGGCAAAGCCTGGCTGGTAAAAGCAGGGTTAATGATCACACCGCTTGCCATTAAATGGCATATCCCCTTTACCAAAATGCTGATCCGGAACACCATCTTTCAACAATTTGTTGGAGGAGAAACACTGGAAGAAACAGCTAAAGTTGCCGACAAACTGGAAGCATATAAAGTAGAAGTTATCCTGGATTATGGTGTGGAAGGAAAAGATGGTGAGGAAAATTTTGACCATGCAAAGGATGAGTTTAGTAAGGTGATCAATTATGCATCTACACAACCCAATATTCCTTTCATGAGTATTAAAGTAACCGGTTTTGCACGTTTTGCATTGCTGGAGAAACTGCATAGCGCCATGCAAAACGCTGCAGGTACTTTGATGAAAAGGTATCTTGCATCGGTTGAATCTTTAACTGCAAATGAAAAAGAGGAATGGCATAAGGTCAGGTTACGCACCCAACAGCTATGTGAAGAAGCGGATAAAAAAAATGTGGGTATTTTAATTGATGCCGAAGAAACATGGATACAGGACCCCGTTGATGCCCTGACCATTTTGATGATGGATGTTTTCAATACAAAGAAACCAGTCATTTATAATACCCTGCAATTATACAGACATGACAGGTTACAGTTTTTAAAAGATTGTTATACCGCTGCCGCTGAAAGAAATTTTATACTGGGCGCAAAACTGGTGAGGGGGGCTTACATGGAAAAAGAAAGAAACAGGGCAACGGCAATGAATTATCCATCCCCTATACAACCCGATAAAGAAACATGTGATAAAGACTATAATGCAGCAGTGGAATTTTGTGTTGCACACCTGGATAGGATCGCATTAATTGTAGCATCGCATAACGAATACAGCAATATTTATACAACCCAACTACTCGACCAAAAAGGATTGCCACATAACCATCATCATGTTCACTTTTCTCAGCTATATGGAATGAGTGATAATATTACCTTCAACCTTGCCAAATCCGGCTGTTCTGTGAGCAAATATCTTCCCTTTGGCCCCATTAAAGATGTAATACCTTACTTAATGCGCAGGGCTCAGGAGAATAGCTCTGTCTCTGGCCAAACCGGCAGGGAATTAATGTTGATAAAAAAGGAAATGCAACGCAGAAAGATATGAGCTACATGTCGTTTATTTAGCAAAACTAATTGCCGGTTAAATTTAAAAATTGAGCTATATTAAATTATCTTTGACCGATAAATCAATACCAACACGTTTGCGTTATCTGCTCCCCGCTATTCTGTGCCTTATATTTCCTGTTGCCAACGCACAGGTAAGGAGTATGATTGCAATAAAAACAAATCAGCCGATAAAGATTGATGGTAACATGAATGATGCTGCCTGGAAAGATATTGAACCATCCGGCGATTTTATTACTTCAAGTCCTGTCTTTGGTAAAGCATCTACCCATAAAACAGAAGTAAGGGTCACCTATGACAATACGGCCATTTATGTAGGCGCATACATGTATGACAAGCCTGAAAATATCCGTAAGCAAATCACTGCAAGAGATGTGATAGACCGGCAGGATGTAGATTATTTTGTAGTTGGCTTTGATACATATCATGACAGGCAAAATGCATTTGTGTTTAGGGTAACTGCAGCGGGCGTACAGGGTGATGCTAAGGAATCAAATGGAGGCGCTGTGTTTGACCAAACATGGGATGCAGTATGGGAGAGCAAGACAAGCATTAAAAATGATGGTTGGGTCGCAGAATTAAAAATACCCTTTAGTGCAATACGGTTTTCGAAAAGTACAGAACAACAATGGGGGTTGAATTTTGCTCGTTTTATCCGTAAAGAAAATGAGAACAGTATCTGGAACCCGGTTAATCCTAACATAAATGGTGATGTAAACCAATGGGGAGATTGGAATGGGTTAAAAGATATTACTCCGCCATTACGCCTGTCTTTCTTGCCTTATTTGTCTGGTGGTTTCAGGGTATCGCCAACCATGAAAGGAGATGTAACTGAATTTTTAAAAAGCGGTGGCATGGATGTTAAATACGGACTCAACTCAGGGTTTACCCTGGACCTGACATTAATACCGGATTTTGCCCAGGTGCAAAGTGATAATGTTTTTCTAAACCTGTCACCGTTCCAGGTAAAGTTTGATGATTACCGCCCTTTCTTTACTGAAGGAACTGAGCTTTTTAATAAAGCAGGACTGTTCTATTCCCGTAGGATTGGAGACGCACCGGCACTTGCCGATGATGTTTTAACAACTTATGGAAACAACCCGAACTATAAGATCATTAAAAACCCGGGCATAACGAGGTTATATAATGCAACTAAATTTTCAGGAAGAACAAAAGGAAACCTTGGGATTGGAATATTCAATGCAGTATCTGCACCTATGTACGCAAAGATAGAAAATCTGAATACTGGAAAAGATTCGAGTATATTAACCGAACCGCTTACCAACTATAATATCATCGTATTAGATCAGGCATTAAAAAACCGGTCTTCTGTAAGTTTTACCAATACCAATGTTTTGCGTAAAGGGAATAGCCGCAATGCCAATGTAGGCAGCATTGACCTTTCGTTATTTGACAGGAAGAATAAACATAGTTTTTTATTTACAGGAAAGTACAGTTCCATTTGGGGTAAACAAGAGAATAAAAATGGGATTACAACAGTAACCAGTTTTGGTAAAGTGAGCGGTGTAATTCAGTACAGGGCCGGGATAGGTGTGGAAAGCGATAAGTACGATCCGAATGACCTGGGATATATACAAAACAATAATTCATTTGAGTATAATGGAAGTGTAAGTTATAACATGATCAAACCCACCGGGAAATTTCTGAACCATTCTTTCAAGCTGAGTTTTAACAATGCTTATTTATACAAGCCATTTGCATGGACAAGTTTTCAGATAAACAGCAACGCATTTTTTTTATTTAAAAATTTCTGGGACCTCTCTTTCTCATTTCACAGCAGCCCAACCTGGAACAAAGACTATTTTGTACATACCAATGTGTACACCGGATATTTTCTCCGCAGAACACCTTATTATTTGCTGAGTACAAGTGGAAGTTCCGACAGCCGCAAAAAATTATATTTCAACTGGACGCTTGGTGGAGCAGAGTCTCCGTTGCCTGATGATCCTTACTGGACCACAACCATTGGATTGCGTTACCGCTTTAATAATAAATTACAGATCAGCGGAAGCATGAATATTGAACAGGACAGAGGAAACTGGGGCTGGGCATTTATTACAAACCCTAATGGTTCGCCGGTAATTGCCCGGCGTAACGTAAAAAGAAATACAGCCGTTTTGAGTGGCCAATATAATTTTACTTCACGCATGAATATAAATATCCGCATGCGGCATTACTGGTCGTTGTTGCAAAACACTAATTTTTACAATTTAAAAAGCGATGGTTATTGGAATGAGATTGCATTCATCCCAAATCAAAATGTAAACTTCAACACCTTTAATGTTGATATGTTTTATACCTGGGATTTTTTATTGGGTAGCAGGCTTACCATCGCCTGGAAAAATGCACTGGGTAGTAACGTCATGATAGATCCGTATACAAATGTGAAATATTTTAAGACCCTGGGTAAGGTAATAGATAATCCACACAGCAATGAAATTACCGTTAAAGTGGTGTATTACCTGGATTACCTGAAGTTGAAAGGAAGAAACAAAAAATAAAATGCCTGCCGGGTTATCTTTGAAATAAAGAACAAACGCATTATATTGTACAAAAAATTTTATCATGAATCAGGAAAACACAGCCGACGTTTTAAATTACGACCAGAATAATAAACCCAAATTATCTTCCGGTCTGAATGTACTTACCATCTTAACCTTTATTGGATGTGCTTTGCAATTACTGGGCTCTGCATGGGGTTTCTTCTCTGCACAAAAATCTTATGAGGGTATGGATAAAATGATTGAGCAAATGAATTCGGATAGTATGCCTTCATGGGCCAAATCAATGATGGGAGATCCTGAGCACTTAGTGGAGATGATCACTAAGAGCTATGAAAACAGGATACCTATATTTTTATTGTCACTTGCTGCTGTTGGCCTTTGCTTTTACGGAGCACTGCAGATGCGTAAACTCAAAAAACAGGGCTACTTATTATATGTGATCGGTGAAATTTTACCTTTCCTGATCCAGGTATTGTTTATAGGAATGTTTACGCTTAGCGGTATGGGAATGATTGTGGGAGCATGCATTGCCTTGCTGTTTATATTACTGTATACAATGCAAAGGAAAAACCTGGTGTATTAATATTGTTTTCTGAAAATATCAAGTCCCGCTACTTTAGCGGGACTTTTTTATGTGGCAATAAAATAATGTTTGCAGAAAATTACCAGGCTTTGGAAACCGTACCGTTTATTTTTTTTATAAAATACAAATGCTTGTTTTCAAAATAATCGGTTGTGCCACTTCCTTTTTTTAACATCACCGGCCGGAAATTATAATCGCAAAATACTTTTACATTTTTATCATTGATATGGCTCATAAAGTTACCTGGATACATGGCCAGTAATCTGGTAAATGAATACACGGCTTCAAAACCTTTAAATGCCATATCTGTTGGTTTGCCTTTATATTTTTTCTGGTAAGCAGCAGTGACCGTTTTACTGAATTCATCCGCTTTATCATTAAAATACGGCGTGGTATAATATATCGGGAATTCGGCACCTTCAACTTTTTTATTCAATGAGGAAAATCCGTCCCAGGTGGGCATTCCAATCAAAGTGATCGGGTAGGCAGGTAATGCATAACAGGCACCCACCAGATTTCCGGCAAAGGTTTCATCAAGGCTTGCGCCAATGATAACGCTGTTACTGTTACTGTCTAATTTTGTTTTAAGCAGTGCTGCAGTTAAATTATTTTCAAAGCTCAGTGTTTGAATATTCAACAAGGGTTTGCCATCCTGCTCATTGGCTTGTTTAAAATATGAGGCAACCATATCTTCCTGGGTTCCTTTTTGGCGGCACAGGTAAATATTATCGGTGCCATGTTTTTGTAAAATATAACTGTAAATAGCATCGCAATGCGATTTGAGAGTTGGGTTTACAATTACTAAAAAAGGGTTAGCTGTAATACCTGCATCATTAGGGTAAGTAACAGATATGAAGGGGATATTTTTTTGTAAAGCAAATTCAGCCAGCTGCAAATACTCGGCATCTTTAACACTGCCAATAATTAGTTGAAGGCTGTCTAATTTTTTATTTTGAATTAAGTAAGGAACAGGTTGAGTGTAGGATTTGGTATCATAAATAGTTGCATCAATATTATCATTTCCGGCCTGCAAAGTATCCAAAGCAATCTGGGCTCCCTGCACAAAATCAACTGCAGGCATAATGAACCTGGGTATACCCTGCCGGTATCTGAACGTGTTGTTGTTGAAAACCGAATCAAGATAGAGAGGAGCAAAAATCCCTACTTTATAAGCAGGTATTTTTTTTGCGGTATCATTTTGAGCATAGGTATTTGAAAGACCAAGAACAGCAACAATAAAAAATGATACTATTAAAAACCCTTTATTCATAATTCTTAATTTTTAACCTGCCTGCTGCAGGCAGGTTCTTCATTCTCTTTATTCCCACTCTATGGTTGCAGGTGGTTTGCTGCTGATATCATATACCACCCGGTTAATGCCTCGAACGTTATTTATTATTTCATTACTTATATCGGCTAAAAAATCATAAGGCAAATGTGCCCAGTCTGCTGTCATCCCATCAACTGAAGTTACTGCTCTTAGCACAACAGTGAATTCATAAGTTCTTTCATCCCCCATAACCCCAACACTTTTGACCGGCAGTAAAATAGTGCCTGCCTGCCAGATGGACGAATACAGATTGTGTTTTTTTAATCCATTAATATATATGGCATCAGCTTCTTGCAATAACCGTACCTTTTCTTCAGTAACTTCTCCTAAAATCCTGATACCTAATCCCGGTCCGGGGAACGGGTGTCTGAAAAGCATTTCACGGGGAATACCTAATTCCATACCGACACGCCGCACTTCATCTTTGAACAAAGTGCGTAGTGGTTCTACCAATGATAATTTCATTCTTTCGGGCAGCCCGCCAACGTTGTGGTGTGATTTGATGGTTTGCGATGGTCCGTGAACAGAAAGTGATTCGATAACATCCGGGTAAATAGTTCCCTGTCCCAGCATTTCCACGCCTTCAATTTTGTGAGCCTCTTCATCAAATATTTCAATAAAACCACCGCCTATGGCTTTTCGTTTTTCTTCCGGGTCTGTTTTGCCCTTCAGTTTTTTATAAAAATGTTTTTTTGCATCAACGCCAATTATATGCAGTCCCAGTTTTTTATAGATTGTCAATACATCCTCAAACTCGTTTTTACGTAAGACCCCATTGTCTACAAAAATGCCATACAGGTTATCTCCAATGGCTTTATTAATTAATGTGGCTGCCACAGTGCTGTCAACCCCGCCACTCAATCCCATAATTACTTTTTTGCTGCCGATCTGTTTCTTCAATGTTTCCACTGTATCTGTAATAAAATGTGCCGCTGTCCAATCCTGTGTACAATTGCAGATATTTATTAAAAAGTTTTTTATAATTGTTTTCCCTTCTGTGGAATGATAAACTTCGGGATGAAACTGTAAACCGTACAATGCGCAGGTTCCATTATTGTTTCTTTTGAAAGCTGCTACAGGTATACTTTCTGTAGTGCCCAGTAATTCAAATCCATCCGGAAGTTTTATGATGGTATCGGCATGGCTCATCCATACCTGTGAAGTAGGGCTTATATCTTTTAAAAGGATATCTTCTTTTTTTATCTCAAAAATGGCCCTTCCGTACTCTCTTTTTTCACTTTTGTCAACCCGGCCGCCAAACAATTTTGCAGTTAACTGTGCACCATAACAAATGCCTAATACAGGAACCCGTCCGGTCATCGCTTTTATATCAACCACCGGTGAATTCTCTTCATTCACCGAAAAGGGCGAACCGCCCAGGATAATACCTTTCAACTCAGGTCCATAAATTATTTCTTTATTGTAAGGAATGATCTCACAAAAAACATTTGCCTCTCTTACTGTACGGGCAATCAGTTGGGTGTATTGAGAGCCGAAATCGAGGATGAGTATTTTTTCCGTCATAGAATTGCGAAGGTAAATAATTAGTTGCAGGATATTGGTTGAGAATGCAAGGGTTTGATGTTAAGAAATTTTATATTTACACAAATTTTCAACCATGAAACAAGTTTTATTTTTCCTCTTCACCTTGGTTATAATGTCTTCTTGCCGGTTTACTACCGGTAGCGGCAATTTAATTACGGACACACGTTCTGTGGGTAATTTTAAAAGAATTTCTGTGGGTGGGTCATTTGATGTGGAAGTAAAGACCGGTACTACAACCCAGGTAACTGTTGAGGCTGATGATAATATCATGAAATATATCCGTATAAGTACCTCAGGCGATGTTTTAAAGATAAAGACCGAGGGTTTGCATAACTATTCTAATGTGCATATGAAGGTTTATATTACTACACCTGTTTTGACCGGTATAAATGCCTCGGCTTCAGCCGAGGTTAGGGTACTGGATCCAATCAAGAATAATGAAAAGTTGAGTTTTCAGGCTTCCAGTTCGGCAGATATTGAGGTGGAGGTTGAAGCTCCAGAAGTTGATGCCAGGGCAAGCAGTTCGGGTTCAGTTAACCTTAGCGGAAGAACAAAGAATTACACAGCCCAGGCCTCCAGTAGTGGTGATATAAGATCTGAAGAGTTGCTGACTGAGAATGCTAATGTATCTGTAAGCAGTTCGGGCAGCGCTTATGTACACGCCAGTGTAAGTCTTAATGCCCGTGCCAGCAGTAGCGGCGATATTGTTTATCATGGAGGAGCCAGTGTAACAAAGAGTGTCAGCAGCAGTGGAAGTGTTGAAAAACGGGAGTAATCAGTCCAATCCAACCCTTTTTGCCCTGCTCCTGGGGGCATTTTATCATATACTGCAAAAAAACTTTCATATTCTTTTGCTGTTTAGTATCCAACCCCTACCTTTGCACTCCAAATTAAAAAAAGGTAATTTAAAAGTTCTTTTTATATGTCACAGAGAATCAGAATCAAATTACAGTCTTACGACCATAATCTGGTTGATAAATCAGCCGAAAAGATCGTGAAAACTGTACGTAGCACGGGTGCAGTGGTAACAGGACCTATTCCTTTGCCTACGCATAAGAAAATCTTCACCGTATTGCGTTCTCCTCACGTTAATAAGAAAGCCCGTGAGCAATTTCAACTCTGTACACATAAGCGTTTATTAGACATTTACACCAGCAGCAGCCGTACGGTAGATGCTTTAAGTAAGTTAGACTTACCAAGTGGTGTGGATGTTGAGATCAAAGCCTGATGAACTTTCCCGGCAATAGCAGGGAAAAGCAAAAGGTAAGCTCTTAAAAAGAAAAATATTGAACATCTAACTCCTTCACTAAAGGAGCGCTGGATAAAAACAAGATACAATGAAAAGTATTATTGGAAAAAAGATCGGCATGACCAGTATCTTTGATGCAAGTGGCAAGCAAACTGCTGTTACTATTATTGAGGCAGGCCCATGCGTTGTTACTCAAAAGAAAACCGTTGAAACCGACGGTTACAATGCCCTCCAGATCGCATTTGGCGACAAAAAGGAAAAGCACTCCATTAAAGCCGAGATCAATCACTTTGCCAAAGCGCAAACGGCTCCTAAAAGATTCGTAAAAGAAATACGCAATAGCGAAATAGACAAGAATGTTGGTGAAACCATCACTGTAGACATTTTTACCGAAGGTGAAAGTGTTGAGGTTGTGGGTACAACCAAGGGTAAGGGTTTCCAGGGAGTTGTTCGTCGCCATGGCTTTAGCGGTGTCGGAGAACAATCTCACGGACAGCACGATCGTCAAAGAGCGCCGGGTTCTATCGGTAACTCATCTGACGCCAGCCGTGTATTTAAAGGCATGCGTATGGGTGGCCGTATGGGTCAGGACAGAGTAACCATGAAAGGATTGAAAGTGGTAAAAGTTTTCGCTGAAAAAAATTACATATTAGTTAGTGGTTCAGTACCGGGCCATAACGGTTCCGTTGTTTTAATTCAAAAATAACCCTTCGGCTCCGCTCAGGGTTGCATAAAAATAAGTACAATGCAAGTAGATGTTTTAAATATAAAAGGAAAAAAGACCGGCAGAACGGTTGAATTGCCAGAAGAGATCTTCGGTATTGAACCTAACGACCACGTTATTTACCTTGCTGTAAAACAATACCAGGGTGCACAACGCCAGGGTACACATAAGGTGAAAACACGTATGGAAGTACACGGGTCTTCTAAAAAGTTGCATAAACAAAAAGGTACAGGTGGTGCCCGTAAAGGTAACCTGCGTAACCCTTTGTACAAAGGTGGTGGTACCATCTTTGGGCCAAAACCTCATGACTACGATATCAAACTGAACCGTAAGGTGAAGGACCTGGCTAAAATGAGCGCTTTAGCTTATAAAGCAAAAGATAACGCCATCATCGTATTGGAAGATGTGCAGATGGATACACCAAAAACATCAACCTTTACCGGCATTTTAGACAGCCTGAAAATTGCAGGAAAGAAAACACTGGTTGTTATCCCGGAATACAATGATAACCTGTATTTGAGTTTACGTAATGTGCCATCAGTGAGTGGTACTTTATTAAGCGACATGAATACGTATGATATACTCAATGCAAATGTTTTGGTAATGACCGAAAGTGCTGCAAAGATATTTAGCGAAGAAGCTGTGGAAGCCTAATTAAATCAGTAACAAAAAAATAAGAGACAATGAAAATGTCTGACGTATTAATAAAGCCGGTTTTATCTGAAAAAGCGAATAAGCAATCTGAAAAGATGAATCGCTATTCATTTATCGTAGATAAAAAAGCTAATAAGCTGGAGATCAAAAAAGCTGTTGAAAGTTTTTATGGTGTTCAGGTAGATGAGGTGAATACAATCGTTGTACCATCGAAAGCAAAAGCTAAATACACCAAAGCCGGATTTATAGTAGGCCGCAAGCCTTCTAAAAAGAAAGCGATCGTAACTGTTGCAAAAGGCGAAACAATCGATCTGTACGGAACAGTATAACCCTTCGGCTCCGCTCAGGGATATAAGTGGACGAAAAAATATTAATTAATGAATGGTGGTCAGCACCGCAAAGTTTGACATAATAAAAAAATAAAAATGGCACTTAGAAAATTTAAACCAACAACAGCAGGAACCAGGTGGAGAATTGGAAATGCGTATGAAGAAGTAACTACCAATATTCCTGAAAAAACATTGTTGGAAAAGAAAACAAGTACAGCGGGTCGTAATGCACAGGGCCGTCGTTCTATGCGCTACATGGGTAGCGGAAATAAAGTTATGTTCCGTATTATCGACTTCAAAAGAGATAAAAAGAACATCCCGGCTCTTGTAAAAACAATTGAATACGATCCAAACCGTACAGCATTCATTGCTCTGCTAGCTTATGCTGACGGAGAGAAGCGTTATATCATAGCCCCACAGGGATTGCAGATCGGTCAAACCGTTTTAAGCGGTGATGATGTTGCACCTGAACTGGGAAATGCATTGATGTTTAAAAATATGCCTTTAGGTACCAACGTACACAATATTGAGATGCAACCCGGACAGGGAGGTATCCTGGTAAGAAGTGCAGGTACTTCTGCTCAATTAAGCAACAAAGAAGATAAATACGCAGTATTGAAAATGCCAAGTGGCGAATTGAGAAAGGTATTGATCAACTGTTATGCAACCGTAGGTGTTGTAAGCAACAGCGATCATAGCCTGGAAAGTATGGGTAAAGCAGGCCGCAACCGTTGGAAAGGGATCCGTCCAAGAACAAGGGCAGTAGCCATGAACCCGGTAGATCACCCGATGGGGGGTGGTGAAGGAAGGGCTTCTGGTGGTCACCCACGCAGCCGTAAAGGTAAATATGCAAAAGGTGAGATCACCCGTACAAGAGGAAAAGGATCTGATAAGATGATCATCCAGAGAAGGAACGGAAAAAAATTAAGTAACTAATAAGGTCGGAACGCTGAAAGCGGTCTGAACTCTTAATAACCATTGTTAAAATATCCCGTTGTAAGACCGGGAAAATCAACAACAAAAAATAAAACATGGCTCGTTCGTTAAAAAAAGGACCTTATGTGGAAGCTAAGCTGAATGCTAAAGTTTCTGCAATGATTGAAGGAAAGACCAAGAAAGGTGTTATTAAAACCTGGAGTCGCAGAAGTACAATTACTCCTGATTTTGTAGGACAGACTTTTGCGGTTCATAACGGTAATAAATTCATCCCGGTTTATGTTACTGAATTTATGGTAGGACATAAATTAGGAGAGTTTGCACCAACCAGGCATTTTAAGGGCCACTCAAGTAAGAAAATTGTGTAATTGTTAATGGTTAACCGTTAACAGATAACAAATAACTAAATCAAATGGAAGCAGTAGCAAAATTGAACAATTACCCAACGTCGCCACGCAAAATGCGTTTGCTGGCCGACCTGATCCGCGGGATGGAAGTTGAAAAAGCATTGGCCGTTCTGGAACACAACCCTAAACACCCGGCTGTTCCTTTGCGTAAACTGGTATTATCTGCCATCAACAACTGGAAGCAGAAGAATGAATCAGGTGATGAGACAGCATTGATTTTAAAGACCATTATGGTTGACGGTGCAAGGGTTATTAAGCGTATGCGCCCGGCTCCTCAGGGACGTGGTTATAGGGTACGCAAGCGCAGCAATCACGTAACCGTGGTTGTAGATACAAATGCTGCACCGGTAAAACCAGTAGCTAAAGCAAAAGTTGAAGAGGCTGTTGCTGAAGTTGCAGAAGAAAAAAAGACAACAACTAAAAAAACAAAGACAGCGGCCCCTAAAAAAACAACAAAGGCGGCAGCGAAGTCAAAAAAATAATCAGGTTAAACACAAATAATTAAAAACCGAATATGGGTCAAAAAACAAATCCGATAGGTGCCAGGTTGGGAATCATCCGTGGATGGGACAGTAACTGGTTTGCAAGCAAAACAGACTATCCGAAAAAACTGATTGAGGATAACAAGATCAGGAATTACCTGAATGCCCGTATCAACAAGGGTGGTATCTCTAAGATCGTTATTGAGCGTACGCTTAATAAGCTGATTGTAACTATCCACACTTCAAAACCAGGTATCATCATTGGTAAAGGTGGTGGCGAAGTTGACAGGATCAAAGAAGAATTGAAGAAATTATGCGGTAAGGATGATGTGCAGATCAATATTCTTGAGATACGCCGTCCTGAACTGGATGCAAATATCGTTGCCGATACCATTGCCCGCCAGCTTGAGAACCGTATCAACTATAAAAGAGCGATCAAAATGTCCATAGCTTCTGCCCTCCGTATGGGTGCTGAAGGTATCAAAGTGAAAGTTGGTGGTCGTTTGGGTGGTGCTGAGATTGCCCGTAGCGAAGAGATCAAGCAAGGACGTACACCATTACATACATTACGTATGGATATTGACTATGCTAATGTATTTGCACTGACTGTTTATGGTAAGATCGGCATTAAGGTTTGGATCTGTAAAGGTGAAGTATTAGGAAAGCGTGATCTGAACCCGAATGTGGTTGCTGGTGGTGGAAAAGAAACGGGCGAAAGACAAGGTGGATTTGACAGAAGGGATGACAGGAGAGACGACAGAAGGGGTGGCGGCGACAGAAGAGGCGGTGGAAACCGTGGTGGTGGAAGAAGAAATTGATTTGGAGATTAACCGATTTGAAGATTTGAAGATGATGAGGCCTTTTAACCGTCACATCACCAAATCACCAAATTATCAAATTAAAAAAGATGTTACAACCAAAAAGAACTAAACACAGAAAGACGCAGAAAGGAAGAATGAAAGGTAATACCAAGCGTGGTGCTACCCTGGCTTTTGGAACCTATGGTTTAAAAGCAATGGACAGTGTTTGGATGACCAGTCGCCAGATCGAGAGTGCTCGCCAGGCATTGACCCGTCACATGAAGCGTGAAGGTAATGTATGGATCAGGATATTCCCTGATAAGCCTATTACTGCAAAGCCGGCAGAGGTAAGGATGGGTAAAGGTAAAGGTAACCCCGAAGGATGGGCTGCCATTGTACAACCAGGCAGGATATTATTTGAATGCGACGGTGTACCTGAGCAGGTTGCAAAAGAAGCATTTGCTTTAGCAGCACAAAAATTACCAATACTTACCAAGTTTGTGGTTCGTCATGACCATGTAGCTTAAAATTGATTATTGAAATTTATCAAACTGAATAAAGATGTCAAAGAAAGTTGATTTTGTAAACAGCCTGAAAGGGTTAAATGAAGCAGATCTGAAAGCAAAGATTGCCGAAGATGAATTGCGTATGAAAAAGCTTTCATTTGCTCATGCCATTTCCCCGTTGGAGAATCCGCAGAGCATCCGCATTTTAAGAAGAGATATTGCCCGTTTGAAAACGGCATTAAAGAAAGTACAATTAGGGTTTTAATTGATCCATAAAAAAAGCAACAATGGTTGAAAGAAATTTAAGAAAGACAAAACTTGGTGTGGTATCCAGCAATAAGATGGATAAAACCATCACTGTAAGTGTAGAGCGTAAAGTAAAGCATCCGCTGTACGGTAAGTTCGTAAAAAAATCCACCAAGTTTCATGCTCATGATGAAAAGAATGAGTGCAGTATCGGTGATACCGTACGTATCATGGAAAGCCGCCCTTTAAGCAAAACAAAGCGCTGGAGGCTGGTAGAAGTGGTTGAAAAAGTAAAATAATAAAGTTCAAAGTTTCAAGTCTGAATATGATGGGGTATAATCTTAAACTTCAGACATCAAACACAAACATAAAAAGATGATACAGCAAGAAAGCAGATTAAACGTAGCTGATAATAGCGGTGCTAAAGAAGTACTATGTATCCGTGTGCTGGGTAACAGCGGACAGGACTATGCCAAGATCGGAGATAAAATCGTGGTTACTGTAAAAGATGCCATGCCTGCTGGCGGTATTAAAAAAGGAACAGTTAGTAAAGCTGTTATTGTAAGAACAAAGAATAAGTTACGTCGTAAGGACGGTTCTTATATCCGTTTTGATGATAACGCTGTGGTATTATTGAGTGCTTCTGACGAGCCAAGGGGGACACGTATTTTTGGACCGGTAGCCCGTGAGCTGAGGGACAAAGGATACATGAAGATCATTTCACTGGCGCCAGAAGTGCTGTAAGAACGCAATAATAAAATTGAAAAAGCTGTAAAGCAAATAATAAAATGAGTACAAGATTCAAACCTAAGTTCAACATTAAGAAAGGCGATTCGGTGGTAGTAATTACCGGTGAGGATAAAGACCTGAAGAAGCCACGTAAAGTGTTGGAAATAATTTTAGACAAAAGCCGTGTGCTGGTTGAAGGCGTTAACATCGTAACCAAGCATACCAAACCCACTTCGCAAAATACCAAAGGCGGTATTGTGAAAATTGAAGCACCAATTGCTATCAGCAACGTGATGCTTTGGGATGCAAAAGCCGGTGCAGCCACTAAGGTTAAGCGTACCAGGGAAAACGGGAAATTAGTTAGAATCGCAAAAAAATCAGGAGGGGTAATAAAATAATGAGCACAAAAACAAACACTCCAAGATTAGCAGATAAGTACAAATCAGAAGTTGTACCTGCTTTAATGAAAAAATTCAGTTATAAAACTGTAATGCAAACACCAAGGCTCACCAAGATCTGTTTGAATCGTGGTGTGAACGGTGCGGTAACAGACAAAAAACTGATTGACATTGCTATTGACGAGTTATCGAACATAACCGGTCAAAAAGCAGTACCAACCATGTCAAAGAAAGATATATCCAACTTTAAGTTGCGTAAGGATATGCCTATTGGTGCAAGAGTTACGCTTCGCGGAGTAAAGATGTATGAATTTTTGGACAGGCTGGTTTCAGTGTCTTTACCACGTGTACGTGATTTCAAAGGCATCAATGACAAATCATTTGATGGCCGTGGAAACTATACACTGGGCGTTACCGAGCAGATCATCTTCCCGGAGATCGATATCGACAAAGTGAATAAGATCACCGGCCTGGATATCACATTTGTAACAACAGCCGACACCAATGAAGAAGCATACGAGTTGCTGAAAGAACTGGGTATGCCATTTAAAAATATTAAAAAGTAAAACGTTAACCGTAAAATACCGGCAACAACGATTAACAAATAACAGATAACAAAAATTATGGCAAAAAAATCAATTGAAGCCAGGCAAAAAAAACGTGAAGCAATGGTTGCGAAATATGCTGATAAAAGAGCAGCTTTAAAAGCAGCCGGGGATTATGCAGCTTTGGATCTGATACCAAAGAATGCATCACCGGTTCGTTTAAAAAACCGTTGCCAGCTTACCGGCCGTCCAAGAGGTTATATGAGACATTTTGGTTTATCCAGGAATATGTTTCGTGATATGGCTTTGCAGGGCAAGATACCAGGTGTAACAAAAGCCAGCTGGTAAAAACGTTGGCCGTTGTGCGTTAACCGAACAACGACCAACAAACAACGATCAACGATACAGGGATATCGCATTGTAAAAAAATTATTTAATCAATTAACTGAAATAACAATGGTTACTGATCCGATAGCAGATTATTTAACTAGAATTCGTAACGCACAAATGGCCAACCACCGTATCGTGGAGATACCGGCGAGCAACCTGAAAAAGCGTATCACTGAGATCCTGTACGACAAAGGATATATCCTGAAGTACAAGTTTGAAGATGATAGTAAGCAAGGTATCATCAAGATCGCATTGAAATATGATGCTACTACCAAATTACCTGTTATACAGAGCTTAGAAAGAGTGAGTCGTCCGGGTTTGCGTACGTATGCAAAGCCAGGTGAATTCAAGCGTGTGAAAAATGGTTTGGGTGTTGCTATTGTATCTACCTCTAAAGGTGTGATGACGGATAAAGAAGCCAAAGCACAAAATGTAGGTGGCGAAATATTGTGTAACATTTATTAAGCCTGTTCTTAAAAAAAATAGTAAACAATTTCTGATACATTAAGCCGAACCTATAGCAGGCTGACCGGTCAGAAGAAAAATAAAAAAATATGTCTCGTATAGGTAAAAAACCGGTAGAAATCCCAAATGGCGTAACAGTTACTGTTGGCGCAGATAATGTGGTTACAGTAAAAGGCCCAAAGGGTGAATTGAAAGAAACTATTGACAGGGATATTAAAGTAGAAGCCAAAGATGGCATTGTAAATATTATACGCCCAACTGACCAGATACGCCATCGTGCCATGCATGGTTTGTACCGTGCCCTTATCAGCAACATGGTTAAAGGTGTTACTGAAGGATATAAAAAGCAATTGGAGTTGGTGGGTGTGGGTTACAAAGCATCTAACCAGGGAAATCTTTTGGACCTGGCATTGGGATATTCGCACAATATCGTATTTGAAATTCCCAAGGAATTAAAAGTAACTACTTCACAAGAGAAGGGACAGAACCCGATGATCAATTTTGAAAGTATAGATAAGCAATTGATCGGACAGGTTTGTGCGAAGATCAGGAGCTTACGTAAACCTGAACCATACAAAGGTAAAGGTGTGAAGTTCGCCGGTGAAGTCTTGAGGAGAAAAGCTGGTAAAGCGGCAGGTAAATAATTAATTTGATAATTTGATGATGTGCCGGTTTGACAATTAAAGGCAATCATCACTAAATCATCAAATTACCAAATCATCAAATTAGTCCCCTGGCAGTATCAGGGATAAAAAATAAGAATATGAACAACAAGTCAACTGCAAGGCAAAAGATCAGGTACCGCATCCGTAAAAAGATCAGTGGTGTGTCTGCAAAACCAAGGCTGAGCATTTTCAGGAGCAACAGTGATATCTATGCTCAATTGATCGATGATAACAACGGCGTTACACTGGCTGCTGCATCATCAAGACAAAAAGATATCCTGGCTCAAAAAGCGCCTAAGATTGAAAAGAGTAAACTGGTTGGTAATGCCATTGCTTCAAAAGCGAAAGAATTGGGCATTACAACTGTGATATTTGACCGGGGTGGTTATATCTATCACGGACGTGTTAAAGCAGTTGCTGAAGGAGCAAGAGAAGGCGGGTTGGTTTTTTAATTGTAAACTTTCTAATCAGAAAATAGATGTCAAATTTAATTGTAAATAAAGTAAAAGCCGGTGACCTTGAATTGAAGGACAAAGTGGTTGCCATAAACCGTGTGGTTAAAACAACCAAAGGAGGCCGTGCCTTCAGTTTCTCTGCCCTGGTGGTGGTTGGTAACGAAGCAGGCGTTGTTGGACATGGTTTGGGAAAAGCTAAAGAAGTTCAGGAAGCTATTACCAAGGGTATTGAAGATGCAAAGAAGAATCTTATCAAGGTTCCTATCATGCATGGTACCATTCCCCACGACCAGTTGACCAAAGAAGGAGCTGCTAAAGTGTATATCAAACCAGCTGCTCATGGTACTGGTGTAATTGCAGGAGGTAGTATGAGAGCTGTATTGGAAGCTGCAGGGATTACTGACGTGTTGGCTAAGAACTTAGGTTCAGCCAATCCGCACAACGTGGTAAAAGCAACCTTTAAGGCGTTGGCTACATTACGTGAACCCATTACTGTTTCAAAAACACGGGGCGTTTCTCTAAAGAAAGTATTTAACGGATAATAAATGTTTAAGGTTTAAAGTTTAAAAGGTTTAAAGTTGTAAAGCTCAAAAAACCTTAAACGACTTAAACCTCTTAAACCTTTTAAACTTATTAAGCAATGAAAAAGATAAAAGTAACACAGGTTAAAAGCGTAATAGACCGTTCGGAGCGCCAGAAGAGAACAATGGTGGCCTTAGGTTTAAAAAAACTGAATGCTTCTGTTGAAGTGGAAGCTACTCCACAGATACTGGGTATGGTTAACAAAGTTAATCACCTGGTAAAAGTAGAACAACTTTAATTTGCTGATGTGCTGATGTGCCGATTTGAAAATTTCTGCACGTCATCACCAAATCATCAAATCACCAAATTGTCAAATTAACAAAGCGAGGGGTGATTCCCCGTAAGTACAAAATCAGATAAAAAATGAAACTACACACACTAAAGCCTGCCAAAGGCGCAACACACAAAGAGAAAAGGATTGGCCGTGGTGAAGCAAGCGGTAAGGGTGGTACATCTACAAAAGGTAATAAAGGTGGTCAGAGCCGTGCCGGTTACAAGAGTAAAATGGCTCATGAAGGTGGCCAGATGCCGATTCAACGCCGTATTCCTAAGCGTGGTTTTAAAAATAACAACCGGGTTGAATACAAAGTGCTGAATCTTGGTCAGATTGATCAGTTGGCAGCAAAATACAGCCTTACAGAGTTTAGCTTGCAGAATTTATACATCAATGGGCTGATCAGCCAGACCGATGCTGTAAAAATTCTGGGTAACGGCGAATTAAAAGGCAAATTCAGTTTTAAAGTGAATGCAGCCAGTGAAAAAGCAAAAACAGCTATTGAAGCAGCCGGTGGTTCACTCGAGATAGTAAAATAATTTTACGATATTTGCCCGGCCCCGCCAAAGCGTGGGTCATTTTAATTCAGCGCAAAACATTTAAATCGTTTACATTCTGTGAAGAAATTCATTCAAACACTAAAGAATATCTGGAGCATAGAAGAGTTGCGTAATAAGATCACATTTACGTTAATGTTGGTTCTTATCTATCGTGCAGGTTCTTATATTGTATTACCCGGAATCGATCCCAATAAATTAGTCACCCTTACTGACAGTACCAAATCCGGTATGCTGGGTTTGACTTGATACTTTTGTAGGAGGTGCTTTTTCCAAAGCTTCTATTTTCGCATTGGGTATCATGCCCTATATCTCTGCCTCTATCTTCATGCAATTGATGACCATACTGGTTCCTCAAATGGCAAAAATTCAAAAAGAAGGGGAGAGCGGAAGAAAGAAGATCAATCAATGGACAAGATATCTCACCGTTATTGTTACCGCTTTCCAGGCAGCAGCATATATCGGCTATTTAAAAAGCCCGGGTAATGCAG
Organism: Ferruginibacter sp.; assembly: GCA_044222465.1. Lineage (GTDB taxonomy): Bacteria > Bacteroidota > Bacteroidia > Chitinophagales > Chitinophagaceae > Ferruginibacter. The sequence goes on along the minus strand of JBGANE010000017.1, from coordinate 8,779 downwards.
AAGCCATCATCCCTGCTTTCAGTGGTTACTTCTGGATTTCAACTGTTATTATTCTTACCGTAGGTACATTGTTCGTGATGTGGCTTGGCGAAAAAATTACCGACAAAGGTTTGGGTAATGGTACATCTATCATCATCATGGTTGGTATATTGGCCCGTTTACCACAATCTTTTGTACAGGAGTGGGAAGCCAGGATCACAAGAGGTGCGGGTGGTATCTTAATGATGCTGATTGAAGTTGTATTTCTTATTGCAGTTATATTGGGTGTTATCTTACTGGTACAGGGAACCCGTAAAGTTCCGGTTAACTATGCCAAACAAATTGTTGGTAACCGACAGTTTGGTGGTGCCAGGAATTTCCTGCCCTTAAAAGTTAATGCTTCAGGTGTAATGCCTATCATCTTTGCACAGGCCATATTGTTCCTGCCTACTTTGTTTTCATTTGGCGGTACAGCTACCTGGACAAAGTATTTTACTGATCATACCAACGTGGGATACATGATCGTTTACTCTGTTGCAGTAATTGCATTCACTTTTCTTTACACTGCTTTGATATTTAATCCTAAGCAAATGGCCGATGAATTGAAGCGTAACAACGGGTTTATCCCCGGTGTTAAACCAGGTCAGCCTACTGCTGATTATATTGGTACCATAATGGACAGGATAACATTACCAGGCGCCATTTTGCTTGCGTTTGTCGGTATACTGCCCGGTATCATCCAATTGCTTTTTGGAATGCAACAGGGATTTTCAAGTTTCTTTGGCGGTACTTCACTTTTAATTATGGTAGCCGTAATTTTAGATACCTTGCAGCAAATAGAAACGCAATTATTAATGCGTCAATATGATGGCCTGATGAGTAGTGGAAGGATACAGGGAAGGCAGCAGGTTTCTGCAGGAGGTGTATAAGGCCCCTCTAAATCTCCCCAAAGGGGAGACCTATAAAGAGAAAAATAATTTGAAAACCCTGACTCAATAGTCGGGGTTTGTTTTGAAAAGCATTTACAATGATCCATTACAAAAGCAAAGCAGAAATAGAATTGATGCGTGAAAGCGCACTATTGGTTAGCGATGCACTTGCTTTGGTTGCATCCGTGATAAAACCCGGGGTTACTACAATGTATCTTGATAAGATTGCCGAAGAATTCATCCGGGATAATAAAGCAACCGCATCATTCAAAGGGTACCAGGGTTTCCCCTTTACCTGTTGCATTTCTGTTAATGACGCTGTAGTACATGGCTTTCCTGATAATAATGAGTTAAAAGACGGAGATATTGTTTCGGTAGATGTTGGTGTTTTTAAGAACGGGTTTCATGGAGACAGTGCTTATACTTTTGGTGTTGGTGAGATCACGGATGAACTCAAACAACTGATGAGGGTAACCAAAGAATCATTATACAAAGGAATTGAAAAAGCAATACATGGTAACCGGGTTGGCGATATAGCGTATGCCATACAAGAGCATACCGAAAAACAATACGGTTATGGTGTGGTAAGAGACCTGGTTGGTCATGGCCTTGGCAGGCATTTACATGAAGAGCCACAGGTACCTAACTTTGGTAAAAGAGGAACAGGAGCTAAATTAAAAGAAGGAATGGTGATCGCCATTGAACCCATGATAAACCTTGGCACTAAAGATGTTTTTCATGACAAAGATGGGTGGACCATCCGCACAGCAGACGGAAAGCCTGCAGCACATTATGAACATGATGTTTGTATTCAAAGAGGGAAAGCAGATATCTTATCTTCTTTTGTAGAAATTGAAGCAGCAGAAAAAGCGAATGCAGATCTATGTTCAGATTACGCCTTACAGTATCCTGTACTTTAATTGCACCCTTTCATCTTTCCATATATTATCGGGGCTTATATAAGTGTCTTTGTATTGCATGATGACACCAGCCTTTGCGAAAATATCCCTTACCAGCTCGCTGCAGATATAATTCCTGTTCTTTTCCCTGCGGCTGATATGAAATAATATACGCATCATGATGCGGATGATCTCATAATTATCATAAGGCCGGGTGAGTTCATCCAAACCAAAACTTATACCCCTGTTCAATTTTTCTTTTTCTACATCAATATTCAATTGGGCAATAGCTATCTGTCCTTTATATGGACGCTTCTTGCCTTTATAATCATGCAGGTATTTCGATAAAGGTATCAGCCGTATCCCTACATAAGGCTCGGCTTCAAGTACCAATACCCTGCCCAGTTCTTCATCTTTGTATATTACTGCTACATGGCTCCAGGTGCTTTTGGTAAGCTTCTGTATCACTCCGGAAAAAGCATAGCTGCCGCTGCTGAAAAAGATATGACCCGTTTTCAAGCCATCCCTTATCTTTTCATAAGCAATCACAGGCATTTGTTTTAGTTGCATTTTAGTAACCGGGCCTGCCATGGATAAAACGTTTATCGTTATTTTTAAGTTTGAAGATACAATTTACAAGTGATGAATAAAAAAAGGCTGGTAGTCATAGGGGGCGGGGCGGCAGGTTTTTTCTGTGCGGTAAATGCAGCAAGGCTAGATCCGCTGCTGGAGGTAATTATCCTGGAGAAATCGAATAAGCTGTTAGGCAAAGTAAGGATCAGTGGCGGAGGGCGCTGTAATGTAACGCATGCCTGCTACAGCATTGCTGAAATGATCAAAAAATATCCAAGAGGTTCATCTTTTCTTAAAAAGGCCTTTCATCATTTTTTTACTGCCGACACCGTAGCCTGGTTTGAAGAAAGAGGAGTGAAGTTAAAAACTGAACGGGATGGCAGGATGTTCCCGGTTACTGATAGCTCTCAAACCATTATTGATTGTTTAATGAAAGAAGCTAACAGGTATGGCGTGGAGATCCTGATGAACAGGGAAGTAGTAAAACTGGCAACAATGAATGGTAAATGGTCTGTCTTTTTAAGAACACAGGAAATAATGGAGGCTGATTTTATCTGTATTGCAAGTGGTGGCTACCCCAGGCTAATACAATATGATTGGGTAATAGAGACCGGGCATGATATTGAAGAACCCGTTCCATCTCTTTTCACTTTCAATATGCCGGGCAATGATATCACTGCATTGATGGGTGTGTCTGTAGAAAATGTTGCAGTTAAGATCATTGGCACCAAACTTATGGAGGAAGGGCCTTTATTAATTACACATTGGGGTATGAGTGGGCCTGCTGTTTTAAAACTTTCAGCATGGGGAGCCAGGGAACTGGCAAAATGCAACTGGCAATTTTCCATACAAGTAAATTGGGTGCCCGAGTTTAATGAGAATATTCTTCGGGAAAAATTTCAGAAACTCCGTTTTGAACTGGCATCGCAAAAGATCATTAACCGCAACCCATTTGGCTTACCCAACCGCTTGTGGGAATACCTGGTAAAGCAATCCGGGGTAAAAGAAGAATTACGTTGGGCCGACTTACCTGTCGCTGCGCAAAATAGACTGATCAAAAATTTATGTGCCGGTCAATATGCAGTACATGGTAAAACCACGTTCAAAGAAGAGTTTGTGACTGCAGGCGGTGTAGAACTACATGCTATTGATTTTAATACTATGCAAAGTAAAAAGCATCCCCGGTTATTTTTTGCCGGCGAAATTATTGATGTGGATGGGGTTACAGGCGGATTTAATTTTCAAAATGCGTGGACAACAGGATGGATTGCTGCGAATGCAATAAGTCGTTTAAGCCGTTTGATACTTGTGAATTAACTCTTAAACCTTGCTACGTTTTAAAAGCCTGAAACGATTTAAACGGGTTTTCAGTTACTTTTGTCCTGCGAATGAAAAAAATAGACCGCTACATACTGTCTAAATACCTTATCACATTTTTCTTTTGTTTGATACTGCTTACTGTAATTGTGGTAGTGGTTGATATCAGTGAAAAGACCGACAACTTTGTAAAATCGAAATTGTCGGCTACTCAAATCATAACCGACTACTACATTGGCTTCATACCCCGTATAGATGCCATGCTCTTTCCTTTGTTTGTTTTTATCTCTGTAATTTTCTTCACTTCAAGGATGGCAGGCAGGTCAGAGATCATCGCCATTCTCAGCAGTGGTGTATCATATCGCAGGTTTTTGTTACCATATATTGTTGGCGGAATTTTTTTATCGGTTGTTTTATGGATGGGGTATCAGTATGTGGTACCAAGGGCCAACCAGATATGGGCCAATTTTGACGCCAAATATGTGCACGGGCCATCTTCGCAGATAGATAATAACTCAAACGTAAAGGAGAAATTATATTTTAAGATGGACTCCAATACTTATGTTGGTATTGGCAGGTATGACACGTCCCAGAAATCGGGATCCGATCTGTTTGTTCAGCAGTTTTCAAACACCAGGTTACTGTATAACCTGCGGGCAGCACAATTCAACTGGGATTCGGTGAACCGGAAATGGAAATTGCTTAACCCGGTAGAGCGAAAGTTGGACAGTATATCGGAAAGGGTAACCAGGTCACCTGAGTTATTGATGAACTATAATTTCAAACCCCGTGACCTTCGTAAAGATGATTATTTTAAAGACCAGTTGCCGACCCCTGAACTTGATGATTTTATTGAACTGGAAAGGGTAAGGGGTTCCGAAATGTTGAACACTTTATTGGTAGAAAGGTACAACAGGGACGCTATACCGGCATCGGTACTTATACTCACCATTATCGGGGCTGTACTGGCCTCCCGGAAAATAAGAGGGGGTAGCGGATTACACCTGGCGATCGGGGTTGTAATAAGTGTATTCTACATACTCTTCAGCAGGTTTTCCATTGTGTTTGCAACTAAAGGAAATTTCACCCCGCTGTTGGCAGCATGGACACCCAATATCATCTTCGGTGCACTGGCTTTTTACCTGTATAAAAAAGCCCCTAAATAGCATTTCATCCCTGTTAAGATTGAGTAAATTTCCTTCAAAACTTTTTGTTTTAGAGGCATAGTCATCGTAATTTTAGCCCTCCTGAAAGTTCAGTATTAACAAGGCTTTGATGAAAGCTGAAAAGCGACTCCCCCATTGCCGGAAAATGAAAAGCACGGAAAAAATCAGTAATTTATAATAAGTAATTTATGGGTATTATTAAAGACAGGTTTAAAGAGAAGGCAGACAGTGTTGCCATTGAAATTAAAGACCTGCTGAAAGAACACGGCAATAAAGTAATTGGAGAAGTAACGCTGAGCCAGATATACCAGGGAATGCGTGGTATGACCGGTTTGGTATCTGAAACTTCTTTACTGGATGCCCAGGATGGAATTCGTTTTCGTGGATATTCCATTCCCGAACTGAGAGAGAAACTTCCAAAAGCACCAGGTGGAACAGAGCCACTGCCCGAAGGATTATTTTATCTTATGCTGGTAGGCTCTTTACCCAGTGATGATGCTGTGCAGCACGTCAGCAGTGTCTGGCAGCGCCGCAGCCATGTACCTAATCATGTATTTGCCACCATTGAAGCATTACCGGTAAGTACACATCCCATGACACAATTTGTGGTAGCTATAATGAGCTTGCAAACCGAAAGCCAGTTTTCAAAACGCTACGCAAAAGGCATGGGTAAAAAAGATTACTGGGATGCGGTATTTGATGATTCCATGGACCTGATCGCACGTTTACCAAGAATTGCAGCTTATATCTATCGCCGCAAATATAAAAACGGGGAGCACATACAGCCTAACGGTTTGTTGGATTGGTCGGGCAATTTTGCCCATATGATGGGATATGAAGATGAAGGTTTTCATGAACTGATGCGTTTGTATATGACGATACATGCCGATCATGAGGGAGGTAATGTTTCTGCACATACCACTCACCTTGTTGGTTCTGCCTTAAGCGATCCTTATTTAAGTTTTGCCGCAGGCATGAACGGCCTTGCCGGTCCGTTACACGGCCTTGCCAACCAGGAAGTGATAAAATGGATCTATGAATTAAGAGAAGAAATAGGAAGCGACGTTCCGACAAAAGAACAGATTGGTGACTATGTGAGAAAGACATTGAGTGAAGGTAAAGTAGTGCCGGGTTATGGTCACGCCGTGTTGAGGCAAACAGACCCCCGATTTACCGCACAACAGGACTTTGGAAAGAAACATATGCCTGATGACCCATTGGTACAAACTGTGTGGAATATTTATGAAGCCGTGCCGCCTATATTACAAACCGTTGGGAAAATAAAGAATCCCTGGCCAAATGTGGATGCACATAGCGGGTCTTTACTGGTGCATTACGGAATGGTGGAATACGAATTCTATACTGTTTTATTTGGTGTATCAAGAGCCCTTGGTGTATTGGCGAACCTTTGCTGGTCCAGGGCGCTGGGATTTCCGCTGGAGAGGCCAAAATCTGTTACCACAAAATTGGTAAAAGACTGGCTGGAGGGCAAGGAGGAGATTTGGGGAGAATAGTAAAACAAATCTTACCGAAATATTGAAGCCGGAACCCAGTTCCGGTTTTTCGTTAAAACGCTTTAAAAAATTAAAATGAAAAAAATAATCTTTGTATCAGTCATATCTTTTTTATGTAGTTCGTCAACAGCCCAGGTAAATAAAGGTAATGTTCCGGCAACGAAGAATAATCCGCATTTAAAAGTTTTCAGGCAGGCCATGATTAGTGGAGATGTTACCACAGGTATATCGGCCCTGAATTATTATATCAGTGAACAAGCTGCAAATTCCGTTTACGAAGACACCCTTGCGATGTTATATATGCAACAAGGTTCCTGGGTGCAATGCTATTATTGGGTAGATAAAAGAATAAAAGTAAAGCCCGATGATAATGGCCTGATGGAAATGAAAGGTATTTGCCTGGATAAACTACAACAGCCAAAAGAGGCAATTGATATTTTCGAAAAATTATTCGCAAAAACAAAGAGTCCATATCATGCGTATAAATTAATGGAACTGCAATATAGTATAAGGCGCCTCGTTGAATGCCTGGCTACAGCCACTACTGCAGAAAAACTGGAGTATAAACCGGACTATACCATGACCTATAATGTAGGAGATCAAACAGGCAGGACCTACCTGCAGGCAGGAGTTTACAATATTCATGCATTGGCTTTATACGATCTTGATAAAAAGGCAGATGCAAAAACATATTTTGAAAAAGCACTGGCTTTAGATAGTAATTTTGTTTTAGCCCGCCAAAACCTGGAGGCTATAAATTCCATGGAAGCCAGTGCCAATAAGGTAAATCCTGGTAATAATAACCCAAGTTCTCCGGCCAATAAACAGGATTAAAATTCATTTTGAGGCAAGGGTTACTGCCAGTATATTTGCAATCCGTTTGGGGGGTTAGCTCAGTTGGCTAGAGCGTCCCGAAATGATTCGGGAAGGTCGTCGGTTAAAAAATGTTCTTTAAAAATACATGGGGGGTTAGCTCAGTTGGCTAGAGCGCTTGCATGGCATGCAAGAGGTCGTCGGTTCGACCCCGATACTCTCCACAAGGGTTCACAGAAAATGAACCTTTTTTATTTTCTCTTTTACTGTTCAACTAAAAATATGGGCACCTTACTGCATTTTTTGTGCTGTTATCCTTGTTGTTAAAATTCTGATAGCCCAACGCTAATTCAAATCCACCACGCCCATAACTTGCGTTTCGTAATTGAGATATATTGGCATCATAGGCAAAGGAAACAGCAATATGACTTATATCTATTTTTAATGTGGGAATTAAAGCGTCTTTCAATCTTACCAGTGCTCCTGCATGTAATACATACCTCGGATCTTCGGGGTCTCCTAACTTGTAGCTGTAAATAAAACCTGCAACGGTTTCCTTGTAACTGCTTTGCTTGCTGTAGTCACCATAAAGCGTCATATAAGATTCTTCACCTGCATTCATTCGTATTCCCAGTGAACCCACCCATTTGGGGGCCATTTCAATATCGGGATTACCATAAAAAGAAACCTGGTGCGATTTATTAAAATGATGACAGGCAAGGCCGAGATAAATATTATTGTTTTCATTTTGGCCAAGCTGCGTATTGAAACTCATTCCCACACCTGCATCTAAGTAAGAGTAGGAAGTTTTTGTAAAATTTTCCCCGTTACTCAATGAGGGGTCATAGTCAACGCCATTGTACTGGCTGTTGGTTGTTATTTTATTTTGATCGATCCTTCTTTGCACAAGCCCGCCCATAAATCCAAGGGACAAGTACATATTTCTTTCAGTACTCAATGATTTCTGGTAATTCAATACTGGTAAAATATGTGTTGAGGTCAATGCAATAGTACCGGCTTTGTCGTAGAGAATCTGTCCGCCGATGGTTAGAAAATCATCAGCCTTACCAATTGATTTTTTATACTCAATATTAAAAGATCCTGTACGGTAAGCATCAGTGATATTATTCCATTGACTGCGGTAAACAGATTGCGCCCTGATATCTCCTTTGAAAATTCCCGCCAGTGAAGGGTTTCTCAATAAAGGCGTTTCAAAAAACTGGGAAAAATGAATATCCTGCGCTTTTGAAGAAACCGTTAATAACAGCATCATCAGGACAGTGAAGCATTTTATATGGTGTAAATATTTTTTCATTGTGGTTTCTTTTATCGGAGTAATGCGATATTTCCATTTACAATGATCGGTGTATTGTTTTCGCAAAGTATCTCTGCGGTATATACATACACATCGCTGGTTAGTTTTTGACCCTTCACCGTACCGTCCCATCCTGCAGCCTGGTCATTGGGCGAAAAATTCGCTTTTTCAAAAACCACCTCACCCCAGCGGTTGAAAATCCGTAATAATTTAATGCTGAAAATTCCAGAACCTCTTGGGTAGAATATATCATTGGCACCATCACCGTTCGGTG
>JBGANE010000001.1:0-230794 GCA_044222465.1 Ferruginibacter sp. | reverse complement strand
GAATAAATTCTTTCAAACAGAAGGAAGGATAAATACCCTTATTGACCTGATGCCGCAATTGGATATAAATGTTGATACGCTTACACACGAAAGCCAGAAGATGTATGAAGAAGTGATGGCTGTTGGAAGTTCAAAGTAATTAGGGATTAGGAATTTGGCGTACTGTATAATGATTCAAATTTTATTTCTCTTTTAAAATTTGGAATTTTTAAATTGCCTAACTGCTTCTTCTAATTCCCAACCCCTAATTCCCAATTCCTTATTTTTGCCTTGTGCGATGTCCCCCTTTAAAAATAACATTCCTCGGCTCCGGTACCAGCAGCGGTGTACCCATGATAGGTTGTGAATGTGCTGTATGTACTTCTCCTGATAAAAAAGACAAACGCTTACGTTCAAGTATTTTGGTTGAAAGCGATGCCACCACCATCGTAATTGACACCACACCCGATTTTCGTTACCAGATGCTGCGGGCAAATGTAAAAAAGCTGGATGCCGTTTTATTTACACATCCCCACAAGGACCATGTTGCCGGTTTGGATGATGTAAGAGCCTACAATTATTTCCAGCAAAAACCAATGGATGTTTACGCAAATTCGCTTACGGAAGAAACTATAAAAAGGGAATTTGCCTATGCCTTTTCCGATAAAAGATACCCGGGTATTCCCAGTATCAATTTAAATACTATTGACGAAACTCCCTTCGTAATTGGCGATATTCCTGTTGTGCCGGTATTGGTATGGCACCTGAAAATGCCGGTATTGGGTTTCAGGTTTGGCCGGTTTACCTATATAACCGATGCTAATAAAATTGATGCAGAAGAAAGAGAGAAGATCAAGGGTAGTGAAACTATTGTGCTGAATGCCTTGCGAAATGAAAAACATATCTCTCATTTCACCCTGGAAGAAGCAGTTGAGATGGTGCATCAGCTACAGGTACCCACGGCATATTTTACACATATCAGTCACCAGTTGGGCAGGCACACCGAGGTGAATAAAAGCCTCCCCCGGGGAATCGAACTGGCTTATGACGGACTTGAAATAAGGTTCTGATATTACCACTTTAGGGTATTGCAGGCGAATTGTCAAAGCGATAATTTGTTTGTCCTAAATCGGTAAAATGTTAAAGGATTTTTTATCCGGCTATCTTAATTTCACTAAAAAAGAAAGATGGGGAATCCTTATCCTGCTCTTTTTTATTACCCTTACCATCCTGCTGCCTTTCTTGTTTCCTTATTTTGTTACACAAGAGAAAAATGACCACAGCCAGTTTGCAAAAGAAATTGCTACGCTTAAAATAAAGCAACAGGATAGCGCTGCCGGGTTCAACAAAGAAACTCCTGATGAAGGTGACTACGCCAATTATTATCTGCCATCCGAAAAGAATACTTATGGTAAACAGCCCAGGGGGGAATTATTCTATTTTGATCCGAATACTTTACCTGCTGATGGATGGAAAAGGCTTGGTGTAAGAGAAAAAACAATTACAACTATCCAAAAGTATATATCCAAGGGGGGTAAATTTTACAAACCGGAAGATATTGGCAAGATATGGGGACTGCACCAGGATGAGGTTAGCAGGCTTTTACCCTTTGTAAGATTAGAGCAAAAGGCTAATGATAAATATCTTGCCTCAGAAAATAAAGAATTTAATAAGCTGACTGAAAAACCAAAGCAAAGTAATACTCCTGTTGATATCAATACGGCAGACACATCTGTCTTTATAGCCTTACCCGGTATTGGCAGCAAGCTGGCAAACCGTATCATTGCATTCAGGGATAAATTAGGCGGCTTTTATAAAATAGATCAGGTGGCAGAAACCTATGCACTTCCCGATTCAACTTTTCAAAAAATAAAAGACAGGCTGGTGATTGGCAACCAAACTGTCAAAAAAATAAATATCAACACTGCCACTGTTGATGAAATGAAGTCTCATCCATATATCAGGTACAATATGGCTAATGCCATTGTTCAATATAGAAATCAGCACGGAAGTTTTATTGCGCTGAGCGACCTGAAAAAAATAATGCTGGTTACGGAAGATATCTATAATAAGGCCGAACCCTATCTTTCTATCCGTTGATATACTAACAAGTATTAGTATTTTAAAATTCCCTATTTTGCAGCCTCAACGATTGTTTGTTATGAATTTTAAAACTAATGAACTTACCGAGCAGGTAGCTCAAACAGCCAGGGATTTTGCCAACCAGTATATCAGGCCGCATTTAATGGACTGGGATGAGAGCCAGGAATTTCCAGTACATATTTTCAAAGAGATGGGTAAATTAGGTTTAATGGGTGTTTTGGTTCCTGAAGAATATGGGGGCAGTGGAATGGGTTATTATGAATATAACGCCGTTATCCAGGAAGTGTCCAGGGTTTGCGGCTCTATCGGCTTGTCCTTAGCTGCTCATAATTCACTTTGCACCGGGCATATTTTAACCTTTGGAAACGAAGAGCAAAAGAAAAAATATTTACCTAAACTGGCTACTGCCGAACATATAGGTGCGTGGGGCCTTACAGAAGCCAATACCGGAAGTGATGCCGGCAACATGAAGACCACAGCAGTAAAAGATGGTAATGACTGGATCCTAAACGGAACTAAAAACTGGATAACTCATGGAAAAAGCGGGGATGTGGCTGTAGTTATTTGCCGAACCGGAGAACCAAGAACCAAAGACAATGCTACTGCATTTGTTGTGGAAAGAGGCACTCCGGGTTTCAGCGGGGGAAAAAAAGAAAATAAACTGGGTATGCGTGCCAGCGAAACTGCCGAAATGATATTTGATAATTGCCGGATACCTGATGCAAACCGGTTGGGTAAAGTAGGGGAAGGTTTCAAGCAAAGTATGAAAGTGCTTGACGGAGGAAGGATATCTATTGCTGCATTGGGTGTAGGAATTGCAAAGGGAGCTTATGAAGCATCCCTTCAGTATTCAAAGGAGCGTCACCAGTTTGATCAACCCATTGCCAATTTCCAGGGCATCAGTTTTAAGCTGGCAGATATGGCTACAGAAATTGAAGCCGCCGACCTGTTAATTAAACAGGCCTGCGATCTAAAGATGAGGGGCTTGCCCATGACAAAAGAAGCAGCTATGGCAAAATATTATGCCAGCGAAGTATCGGTAAAAGTAAGTACTGATGCAGTTCAGATATTTGGCGGATATGGATATACCAAAGATTTCCCGGTTGAGAAATTTTACAGGGATAGCAAACTCTGTACAATTGGTGAAGGAACAAGTGAAGTGCAAAAACTGGTGATCAGCAGGGAAGTGTTGAGATAAATAAGTGGCAACACAATTTTAATTACCATTAATCGTTTTTTTGGATAATATATCAAAAATGAAAACTCTTTACTGCTTTGTAACCTTACTGGTGATGATCAGTTGCAACAATGACCAGGCCGGAAAAAAGGTAAATCCGAATATAGATGCAGCGGGCCTGTTCATGAGCCAATGTGCATCCTGCCATAAATGTGATGTTGATTTTACTGGTCCTGCGTTAAAAGGAGCGGCTTCCCGTTGGAAGGACAAAGAGTTGATGTATGAATTTATGAGAAACCCGATGGGCGTTATCCAAAAGGACGCTTATGCGGCAGGACTAATGAGGAAATACAACGCCATGATGACGCCTTCTACATTGACCAATGAAGAAATTGATGCTGTTTTAGAATACTGTAATAATTCGGGTGGACAATAAATTACAGCCCTTCTTCATCAGCAGAACCTGAAGACGCAAACATATTATCCACTGCCCCACCAAGCATCGGAAATTTTTCTTTCACAAAATCTTTAATGGTCTCCAGCGCTTTTATAGCCTGTTCTTCATTAATGCCTGCATTTTGCATCAACTTGTTTATTAATTCCTGCATATGGTTATTTTAAATGTTGAACCTGCCTACCGGCAGGCAGGTTTTGAATGTTAAATGAAAAACAATTCAACATTTATCATTCAATATAATTATTCTGTATCGTATCTGTCTACCCTTTCAATGCCGGGCAATGCGATTAGCCTGTTCACAAGTTCGTCCAGTTCTTCCTTGTCGTGAACAAATATCTTTACGTTGCCTTCAAACACACCTTCCTTTGCTTCAATAGTCATGGCTGAAATATTGAATTTTAATTCACCGCTGATAAGATTGGTTATTTTATGTATTACCCCTACATCATCAAGCCCGATTATTCTTAGGCCCGTAAGAAAAGATATTTCTTTATTTTTCGCCCATTTTGTTTTTACCACCCTGTGCCCATAGTTAGCCAACAGCCTTGCTGCATTGGGGCAGTTGGTACGATGTATCTTCAATCCTTCACCGGTTGTAACAAATCCAAACACATCATCGCCGGGTATAGGTTTGCAACAATTGGCCAGGGTATATTGTATCTTATCGCTGGCCTCGCCAAAAATGATAAGTTCTGCATCCTTCTTGTCAAAGGGTTTAAAGTTGATCTCCTTTTCCTGCTTTTCTTCAATGGCTGGCTTAACCGGTTTAGGTGCCACCAGCTTATCACCATGCAATGTGAATTCTTTTAACTCTTTAAGGTCAATTTTTTTTATGGCAATATCATATAGCAGGTCCAGTGATGATCCCGTCTTATAAAAATTAGCCAGTTCTTCCAGGTTGCTTTGGCTCATGGAAGCGCCCATCCCTTCCAGTTTTCTTTGTAATGTATATTTCCCTTCTTCGGCCGTATTTCTTTTTTCTTCTTTTAGGGTGTCCTTAATTTTTGTTTTTGCCTTACTGGTCACTACAAAATTCAACCACTCTATATTGGGCTTTTGTTTGGCACTGGTAATAATTTCTATCTGGTCACCGCTGCGTAGTTTATGGCTGATGGGCACCAATTTATGGTTTACTTTGGCGCCGATACATTTACTGCCAACTGCCGTATGTACTCCAAATGCAAAATCCAGTGCAGAAGCCCCGATTGGCAGCATCTTTACTTCTCCTTTTGGGGTATACACATAGATCTCTTCTGCAAGAAAAGAAGTTTTAAAATCCTGCAGGAAATCAATTGAACTCCCATCCTGGTTACTCAATGCTTCCCTTATCTGGTGAAACCATTTATCAAAACGACTTTCATCATCCTTGCCCTCCTTGTATTTCCAATGAGCGGCCAGCCCCTTTTCAGCAATTTCATTCATGCGTTTTGTTCGTATCTGCACTTCCACCCATTTCCCATGTGGCCCCATCACTGTGGTATGCAACGCTTCGTAACCATTGCTTTTAGGATTACTTAACCAGTCTCTCAGTCGTTCGGGGGATGGTGTGTATTCATCCGTTACAATACTGTATACTTTCCAGCAATCTTCCTTCTCTTTTTCCAAAGGAGAGTTTACAAGTATGCGGATAGCAAAAAGATCATACACTTCTTCAAAACTCACGCCCTTCTTTTTCATCTTGTTCCAGATGGAGTGAATGCTTTTTGGTCGGCCATAAATTTCAAAATCGAATCCAGCCTTGTCTAACTTTTCTTTCAAAGGTCTGACAAAATCATTGATATACTTGGTACGTTCCCGCTTTGTGTCAGTCAGTTTTTGTGCAATGTATTTGTATGTGTCAGGCTCCATGTATTTCATGGCGAGGTCTTCCATCTCTGTTTTAATGGTGTATAAACCCATACGGTGAGCAAGGGGAGCATACACATAAACTGTTTCGCTGGAAATTTTTAGCTGCTTTTCTCTTTTCATGCTTCCCAGTGTACGCATATTGTGTAAGCGATCGGCAAGTTTTATCAATATTACACGGGGGTCGTCAGTGAGCGTTAATAATATCTTTTTAAAGTTTTCGGCCTGCTGGGTACTGTTGGTATCCATTACGGTACTTATTTTGGTAAGTCCGTCAACAATCTTTGTAACCTCTGGCCCAAATTCCCGTTGAATGTCCTGTAAAGTGACGTCGGTGTCTTCCACAGTATCATGTAATAAGGCGCAAATTGTACTTCGGATACCTAAACCAATTTCTTCCACACAGATTTTAGCCACGGCAATAGGATGAAGTATATATGGCTCTCCGCTTTTTCGCCGCATGGTTTCGTGTGCTTCAGCAGCCATTTCAAAAGCGGTTCGAAGCAGTTCTTTATCCCCCGGTTTAAGCTTTGATTTCAGTACCCGTAAAAGTCCACGGTAATGTCTCAGGATCTCTTTTTTTTCCTCCTCCTCGTTGAGATTATACTTTGGTATGTCAACCGTTGTTTCCATATGATTATTTACGAATTTACGTAAACAATTCTGTTTTCTGTTTTGCTGAAATGCCTTACTTTTGCAGCCCTTTTGCGGATGTGGACCCGCCCCAGGCGGGAGCAGATGCAACAGAAGCGGATGTGGCGAAATTGGCAGACGCACCAGACTTAGGATCTGGCGGAGCAATCCATGTAGGTTCGACCCCTATCATCCGCACAAACAAATGACCAGCAAGGAACAAGGAATAATGGATGCAGAACTTTAAAATTCAACATTCCTTATTCCTTGTTCAATAATAAACATTAAATAAACAACAGATGGCAACAGTAGTAAGAGAAAATATCGGTTTATTGCACGATAAACTGGTTGTAAAACTTAGCAAGGATGATTATTACCCATCCTTTGACAAGAAACTGAAAGAATACAGCAAAACAGCTAATATTCCCGGTTTCAGAAAAGGAATGGTGCCCGCAGGAATGATCAAGAAAATGTACGGCAGTTCAATTTTTACAGATGAAGTTTTAAAATCGGTAGAGAAAGAATTATATACCTGGCTCAATAATGAAAAGCCCGAAATTTTTGGCCAGCCTTTACCCTTACAAAGCGATCTTAGTAAAATGGATATCAATAATCCATCTGATTATGAATTTGGTTTTGAAATTGGGCTGAAGCCCGAATATACTTTAGCTGACGTTTCAAAAGCAAAACTAACATTGCATAAAGTGAAAGCTACAGATGCAATGGTAGATGAAGAGATCAGCCGTATGCAGATCAAAGCTGGTAAAATGACCGAGCCTGAGGTGGTAAACAACGAAGAGAACGTATTGAACCTGCTTTTTAAAGAAAGTGATAAGGATGGTAATATGGTTGAGGGTGGAGCAAGTAAAGAGAATTCTGTAATACTGAAATATTTTACTGCCGCTGTTCAGAAAAAATTCATGGATAAGAAAATTGGGGAAACAGTAACTGTGCAATTGAATAAGGCATTTGACGAAGATAAGCTGGCTATGATCTTACAGGACCTTGGTCTTGATAAGGATGATAAAGAAGCAGCAAAGAAATATTTTAACCTGGAGATAGTTAAAATAGGCCTGGTTGAAAAACGTGAACTTAATGAAGAATTTTTTAAGGAGGTTTATCCGGCAAAGGAAATTAAAACAGAAGATGAACTAAGGACTGCGCTTAAGGAAGAAATTGAGAATTACTGGCAGGGCCAGAGCCGCAATCAATTACAAGATCAATTGTATCATTACCTGATAGATGAGACCAACATGGAGTTTCCGGCAGAATTTTTAAAACGCTGGCTACAAACCGGAGGTGAACAGGCAAAAACAGCCGAGCAGGTAGAAGCGGAATTTCCTGTATTTAACAACCAGTTGAAATGGACATTGATAAGCGATAAACTTATTAAAGAGAATAAACTGGAAGTAAGTAATGATGAACTGAGGGATTATATGAAGGCAGAAGTGATGCGTTACTTTGGTTCTATGAGCCTGGGAGATGATACAAGTTGGCTCGAAAGCTATATTGACCGCATGATGAAGGATGAAAAACAGGTTGACGGAAGCTACCGCAGGCTGATAACAGATAAACTGTTCAACTCTCTTGAAAGCCAGGTGAAGCCGAAGGAAAAAGAAGTAACTCCCGAAGAACTGGCTGCCATGCAACACCACCATCATCATTAAAGAAAGTAAACTGAATAAATTTATCCTCCTGGTTTTGCCCGGAGGATTTTTTTTAAAATAAATTTTCTGCTCACCCGTCTATTAGCAAAAGAAATAAAATGCTGCTGATCGTTGTTATAGTTGTATTTGCATTAATAATAGCAGGAGATGCCTATATGCGTTTGCCAAAATTCGGGAAAGAGCCTTCAGGTGTACGTTTGCAAAAGATCAAAGCATCACCCAATTACAAGGGCGATAAATTCCAAAACCAAAATCCTACGCCCGACCTTACTAACGGGGCAAATTACTATTCTATTCTCAGAGATTTCTTTTTCAGTAAAAGTAAAAGAGGCAAACCCTCAGTTGTACTACCATCAAAAAAGACCGATCTGCTTGCCTTGAATCCTGGCAGGGATATACTGGTCTGGTTTGGGCATTCCTCTTATTTTATGCAGGTGGATGGTAAGAAAATACTGGTTGATCCTGTTTTCAGCGGTAATGCGTCTCCTTTAAATTTTACTACAAAGAGTTTTGCCGGGTCGGATATATATACTACAGATGATATTCCCGAGATAGACTATCTTTTTATTTCCCACGACCATTGGGATCACCTCGATCATGATACCATTCTGAAATTGAAACCAAAGGTTAAGAAGATCATCACAGGCCTGGGCGCAGGAGCGCACCTGGAACATTGGGGTTTTGATAAAGGAATCATAGAGGAAAGAGACTGGAATGAAGAAATAAAACTGGATGAAGGGTTTATTGTGATCACCACTCCCGCAAGACATTTCTCAGGACGAGGTTTCAAAAGACAGAAAGCTTTATGGCTGTCCTATGTTTTGCAAACGCCAACGTTGAAAATCTATATTGGTGGCGATTCAGGCTATGATACCCACTTTGCAGAGATTGGTAAACAATTTGGCCCCTTTGATCTTGCCATATTGGAATGCGGCCAGTATAATAAAAGCTGGAAGTATATTCACATGATGCCTGAGGAATTAATTCAGGCAGGAGAAGACCTGGGAGCAAAAAGAATAATGCCAGTGCATTGGGCAAAATTTGCGCTTTCATTGCATAGCTGGGATGAGCCTATTCTGCGTGTTACTGAAGAGGCGAGGAAAAGAAATTTTCCAATTATTCATCCAATGATAGGAGGGGAAGTGGATTTAAAGAATCCTGGTGAATCAATTGCCTGGTGGAGGGATATCAATTAATACATGATCCAAACCAGGCAATTACAATTTTATCTCTTCATCACTATCATCAAAAAAGTGAAACTGGGTTAAATGGTAATTGGAGTTCGGTTTTAATTTGATACGCTGTTTGTATTTACGCCTCCATTTAGAAAGTTTAGAAAACAAAAACCCTTTGGTGAGGTATGAATGTAAAATAGGGTGCATCTCAATGGTCAGGCCCTTATGCTTTTGCATGATCAGGTAACTGAGGTTTTTTTCTATTTCGTCTTCTAAAATAAGTGTTGAAGATATTTTTCCTGTACCATTGCAACTTGGACAAATTTCAGAAGTATTGATGTTCATTTCAGGCTTCATGCGCTGACGGGTAATTTGCATTAACCCGAATTTGCTGATAGCCAGTACGGCATGTTTTGCCCTGTCTGGCCGCATGAAAGTATCCATAGCATCAGCCAATTTCTTTTTATTCTCCATCAACTTCATATCAATGAAGTCAACCACAATAATACCACCCAGGTCTCTCAGGCGCATTTGCCTGGCAATCTCTTCAGCTGCTTCCAGGTTCGTTTCCAGGGCATTCTGTTCCTGGTTGTTACTTACACTTTTGTACCCACTGTTTACATCAATAACATGCAATGCTTCGGTATGCTCTACGATCAGGTAAGCACCACTTGGCAGGTTAACCGTTTTTCCAAAAGCTGCTTTAACCTGTTTGGTAACACCAAAACTATCAAAAATAGGAGAGCCATTATTATAATGTGAAACGATATCAGCCTTATCCGGTGCTATACGCTGGATATAAGTTTTTGTATCGCTGTAAATGTTCTTATCGTTTACAACAATTTTATTGAAATCCTCATTCAACAGGTCACGCAGTATACTGGTTGTTTTGCCCTGTTCGCTTAGAATTTTGGCAGGAGGAGTAGCGCCTTTTAAATTAGTCTGAATTGTCTTCCATGTAGCAACCAGGCTTAACAGGTCTTCATGTAATTCTGCTGTGTGCTTACCCTCAGCCGCTGTTCTTACAATCACTCCCAAATTCTTCGGTTTAATTGCTTCTATGATCTTGTGCAGCCTTTTTCTTTCTTCAGACGAGTGAATTTTACGGGAAACAGCAATGATATCATTGAATGGAGTAACAACTACAAAACGGCCTGGTAACGACAACTCACAGCTTAAACGTGGGCCTTTGGCTGCAATGGGCTCTTTTAATATCTGTACCAAAACATTTGGGCGGCCATTCAGAACTTCAGCGATCTTACCTGTTTTAACAATCTCGGGCTCTACTTTAAATTTTGAAAAATCAGCTCCGTTCTCAGATTTGTCATTGATAGCTTCGTTTGTAAATTTCAGGATAGAACGAACATAAGGGCTGAGGTCGGTGTAATGCAGAAATGCGTCTTTTTCAAATCCAACGTCTATGAATGCGGCATTAAGGCCGGGAATTAATTTTTTAACCTTTCCAAGGTATAAGTCTCCCACGCCAAAACTTGCATCAGCTTTTTCGCTGTGTAGCTCCACCAGCTTCTTGTCTTCAAGCAAGGCAATTTCAACCCCCTGCGGTGCAGCATTTATAATCAGTTCCTTGGTCAAGCGCAATTTTTTTGTAAGACCATTACATCATGGAAGGAAACCATAAGCAGCATACATCAGCAACTATTATATTATAAGTTGAAATGAATGCAGGTAAATAGGTGCCAGTATGAGGATTGCCGGCACGGGTAAGAAAAAGATTACTTCTTCTTATGACGGTTCTTTCTTAAACGTTTTTTACGCTTGTGTGTTGCAATTTTATGACGTTTTCTCTTTTTACCACAAGGCATAACTAGTCTTTTTTTGTTTAAAATAATTTTTTAGAAATATGTAAACCGAATTTTACTTCGATATATTACCTTAATGATTTGATCCTTTCATCTACTTCCTTGCCGTAATGCGGATCGTTGGCTAATCGTTTACTGATCAAATACCATTTTACAGCGTTCTCTTTATCCCCTTTAGCAGCGTATGTATCTGCAAGGAAGGCTATAGCTTCCAGGTTATCCGGTTGAGCAGTAACTACTTTTTGTAAACGCTCAATGGCTTTATCATATTGCCCCGAAATATAACCACCAACTCCCAGCATCATTTGAGCCTTCATGTTGGTAGAATCTTTCTGAACCACAGCCAGCAATTGCTGAATGCCTTTCATCGTCTCCTGAGGTTGGCCAAACCTGCCCCTTCCGAACACATAGCAACTCCCCAAACCAACTTTTAAATCATCATTATTGGGGTTAAGTTCTATTGCTTTTTCAAATAAGGCTATTGCCTGTTCTACTTTCCAATTCAATTTCGCCTCATCCTGTTCTGCTCTTAGGTTGTTTAAAATTAATTGGGCAGCAAAGGTGAGGTTTTTTTCCGACTTATCCAATTTAGCAGCCTCCGATAAATAATAGGCATAGGGCTCAAAAGAATGCATACTGTCTTTCCAGAACTCGGCTAGCCTGGTATTGGCAATAACCTGTTGATTGGAAATATCGCCACGTATTACACTGTTTTCTAATTTGCCGAGGTTAACTGCTTGTGAAGGGGTCAGTTGTTGTTTTTTTTCTTCAATAAATTGGGTAATATCAAATGCCTTGATTGCCGGGGTTGCCGGTGTAGGGTTACCTGCTTTATGGGCAACAGTTCTCCCAAAATAGAAGAGTAAGATTACTGCAATAAGTCCGCTGAGAGTAAATATGAATTGTTTTTTCACCTGCTGAGTTTAACCGCCCACATAGCGGGCAGCAAAGGTACATCAGTCTTCGTTGTCATCCTCCTCTTTTTCGGTGGTCTCTTTGATATTTTTTGAAGATTTTATCTCTAACATGAACTCTTTAGCAGGCTTGAAGGCCGGTATAAAGTGTTCTGGAATTTCTACGGCAATATTTTTCTTAATGTTGCGGCCAATCTTTGCAGCTCTTTTTTTGGTTATAAAGCTCCCAAATCCACGGATATAAATATTTTCGCCGGCGGCCAGCGAATTCTTCACGGCTTTAAACATAGTTTCCAGTGTAACCAAAACATCTACCTTAGGTATGCCGGTTTTATCAGAAATTTGATTGATGAGGTCGGCTTTTCTCATGTTAATTATGTTTAATAATATTAATGTTTAGAAAAATACAACAAAAAATTTGAATTTCCCAAATAAGTTGATGATTATCAGGTACTTTGTATTTAAACGTAAGTGGAGTTTAATTATTTTGTGAACCCCTAACTTTTTGATAATTAATTAAATACGACTAAATAAGTCGAGAAACAAATTGTATAGATTTGGTTCTGAATATTGGAGAATTGATATGAAAACAAACGAAAAATATTTCACAAAAGCCCTTTTGCTTTGGAATGATAAGGATAATAAAAGAAAAATGCCCTGGAAAAAAGAAAAGGATCCTTATAAAATATGGCTTAGTGAAATTATCCTGCAACAAACAAGGGTTGAGCAGGGATTGGATTATTATAACCGTTTTATTTCACAGTATCCTGCTATTGATAAATTAGCCAAAGCCCCCCGGGAAGAAGTTTTTAAAATGTGGGAAGGGCTTGGTTACTATTCCCGGTGCAAAAACCTTATTGAAACAGCAAAATTTATTGCAAAGGAAAAGAAAGGGGAATTTCCGGATACCTACGAAAAGATACTGGCATTAAAAGGTGTTGGGCCCTATACAGCAGCAGCCATTGCTTCTTTTGCATTTAATTTACCGCATGCTGTGGTTGATGGCAATGTGTTTAGGGTACTGTCAAGGTTTTTTGGAATACGAACAAATATTCAAAGTGGTAAAGGAAAAAAAATATTTGAAACACTTGCTAATGAACTGTTAGATAAAAAATCACCCGGCAGGTACAACCAGGCTATTATGGATTTTGGAGCGGTTATCTGTAAGCCCAAAAATCCTGTTTGCAAAAGCTGTCCACTCAAGACAAGGTGTGTTGCCAATATAAAAGGTATAACGGGTAAGCTCCCGGTAAAAAATGGCCCAATTAAAAAAAGATCAAGATGGCTGTATTATTTCATTATTGAGCATAACAATAAGTTTTATGTTCGTAAGCGGGGAGCCGGAGATATCTGGGAAAACCTGTTTGAATTTTTTTTACTGGAATCCACTAAACCGTTGACTGTTGAAAAACTTATAAAGACTCCGGGTTTCAGGGAATTAACGGGCGACAATAAAATAGATGTCACCGATAGCTCAAAATTGTATAAACAGCAATTGACTCATCAAACTATCCGGGGTAGGTTTTTTCATCTGAAAGCAAAAAAACAAATGCCTTTAAAGACCTATAAAGCCGTAACACTTAAAGAATTAAAAAAACTTCCTTTCCCCAAATTCATAACAGGTCATTTATCAGAAAATGGGGCTAGAACATTTGAAAGATAAAAATGTATCTTTAAATTTGTTGTAACGCAGTACGAATCAACAGTAGGCAGACTTAAACCAAATTTTATGAGAGGGGTAAACAGGGTTATGCTGATTGGTAACCTGGGAAAGGATCCGGACATGCAATTCCTGGAAGGAAATATAGGTGTTGCAAAATTTTCCCTGGCCACTACCGAAACTTACAAAGACAGGAGTGGAAAATTGATCTCACAAACTGAATGGCATACGGTTGTTCTATGGCGGGGGTTGGCGGAACTGGCACAAAAATACCTGCATAAAGGAAGCCTGGTGTATATTGAAGGCAGATTGAAAACCCGTAGCTGGGAAGATAAGGAAGGGAATAAAAAATTTGCTACTGAAATTGTTGGCGATAACCTGATAATGCTGGATAAAAGAAGTGATGGCAGTCAGGTCACCCACGGAATTGAAGGCCTTGATGGACCGGATAATGATACTGATATTCCAACAGCAGATGATGGATCGGAGAGATTACCGTTTTAGTTATTTGTGCTGTTACATTTTAGTGTGGTAGCGATAATTATATTCTTTTGACCTATTAGAATATCCGGGAACAGGATATATTTTTTTACATAAACTCATTGCATTGGACTACCATTCGGTTCATGGATTTACTGATATTTTTTCATTTCCCTTTTTGGCAATAACACCAGCTGCTGCTACTGTGCTTATTTTTTTAGTGGTGCTGCTCTTTATATTATCTTTTTTACTGGCAGGATCCGAAATTGCTTTTTTCTCCCTTACGTTCAAGGACATCAATATGCTGAGAACAAAGAAGCAACCTGCCTACCGTCGCATTGTCAATTTGCTCGACCATCCGAAAACATTGCTGGCTTCTATGCTCATCAGCAACAGTTTTGTAAATATTGGGATCATTTTAATCTCCAATATTTTAATTGATGGCTGGATTGCTGAACTGAACTTGAGTTTCTGGCCAATCTTCTTGATAAAAGTAGGTTCTGTAACTTTTTTACTGTTGCTATTTGGAGAAGTGTTGCCAAAAGTATGGGCAACACATCATAAAATATGGTTTGCAGCTACCGCATCACTGATCATTGAAATATTCAGCAGTATTTTTTACCGTTTCAGTAAGCGAATGGTACGCTTCAGCGACAGGATAGAAAAGAGATTTTCAGCTGATAACTCATCCACTATTGATAGAAGCGATATCGATTATGCTATTGATCTTCTTCCCGAACACGAAGCAACTACTGAAGAAAAATCAATTTTAAAGGGGATACGGAAATTTGGAAATACAACGGTAAAACAAGTGATGCGTACGAGACTGGATGTAAGTGGCGTGGATGTCAGCTTCAACTTTTCTGATACCATAAAGAAGATTGAAGAGTTGCATTATTCCCGGTTGCCGGTATATCGTAATAACCTGGATGAAGTGGTTGGGATGCTGCATACAAAAGATATTCTGCCTTATATTAATGAGTCTGCTGATTTTGACTGGCATACCTTATTGCGTCAGCCATACTTTGTACATGAGCATAAACTGATAGAAGACTTGTTGCAGGAATTCCGCAACCGGCGCATGCACTTTGCTATAGTGGTGGATGAGTTTGGCGGCACTTCAGGTATTGTTACCCTGGAAGATGTGATGGAAGAAATAATCGGGGAAATTAAAGATGAGTTTGATGATGAAGAAAGCGGGAATAAAAAAATTGATGACTATAACTATATATTTGAAGGGAAGACCATGATCAATGATGTATGTAAGGCAATGGATCTGCCAGCTGATGCTTTTGAAGCCATAAGGGGTGAAAGCGATTCTCTTGCTGGGTTGGTCCTTGAAATTGCGGGGGAATTTCCCCAGGTAAATGAAGAAGTGACTAATGGGGAATTCACTTTTATTCCTCTTGAAATTAATAAAAACAGGATCGATAAAGTAAAGATCACTGTCAAACCAGCTAATCCTGCCAACCCTGAATAACCGAATAATGAAAAAAATATTTTTAAAAGTTATTGCTTTTATTTGCTCTTTGCCCATTACTTGTTGCCTGTTGTTCTCTTCCTGCAATTCAACCTATACCTCCAAAAAAAGGGGATACTATAATATAGATTTTCCTGAAAGAAAGTATGTGAGTTTTCAAAAAGAAGGTTTTCCATACACATTTGAATACCCTGTTTATGCACAGATCGTAAAAGACAGTACTTACTTCGATCAGGACAATCAAAACCCTTACTGGATAAATGTTGATTTCCCCCAGTTTGGCGGCAGGATATTTCTGAGTTATAAAGCCATTGGTGGCAAATCAACCTATAAAGTAAAACAACCGGATGGTTCCTACAGAGATTCACTTGGTATCAACCTGTTCGATAATATGGTTAGCGATGCATTTAAACTCACCAATAAAAATGAACCTGTTGCTTCTTCAATAAAAGACAGTCTCTTTCATACGCAGAACGGCATCACCGGTGTCTTTTTCCGGGTTGGTGGCAATGCCGCAACGGCCAAGCAATTCTTCATGAGCGATACCACCAGGAATTTCTTCAGGGGTGCCTTGTATTTTGACGTAACCCCCAACGCTGATTCCTTAAGGCCTGTCGTGGATTTCCTGCAAAAAGATATAGACCACCTCATCAATACTTTCAGGTGGACTAATAAATAATCTGGTAATCGCTTCGCCGCAACAAATTTCAGCTGCTAAACCCCTTGCTTTCACTATTTTTGCCGCATCATGATTGCGATAGATAATATCCTGGTAAGCGATGAAGTGGTTAAAGAACAATTTGTTTGCGACCTCTCTAAATGTAAAGGAGCCTGCTGTGTAGATGGTGATGCCGGAGCTCCGCTGAAAAAAGAGGAACTGGATAAATTGAATAAAGTATATGATACCGTACTGCCTTATTTAAATTCCGAAAGTAAGAAAGAACTTGAGCGGCAAGGCAGGTATGTGTATGACAAAGAATATGGCTGGGTGACACCAACTATCAATAGTAAAATTTGTGTTTACGGGATAAAAGATGCTGCAGGTATTGTAAAGTGCGGAATTGAACAAGCGTATATTGATGGGAAAATAAAATGGAAAAAACCTATCAGCTGTCACTTGTTTCCTGTTATAGTTAAAGATAGTAAGCACAGTGATAATGTTTATGTGAACTACGAACCGAGGGAAGATAATTGCAAAGCAGCCTGTGCGCTGGGAAAAAAACTAAAAGTTCCTGTCTATGTTTTTTTAAAAGAGGCCCTGATCCGCAGATTCGGAAAAAACTTTTATGATACCCTCAAAGCAACTGCCGAACATCTCAATAAAAAATTACCCATCCTGTAACAATGAAACGAATTAATACCAGTCTCTTGCTTATTGCCCATTGCCTGTTGTTCATCTCCTGCACGGTGAACAAAGCAAAAACCGATGATAGCTTAAAAAAATATTTTGATGAGCATAAAGTGGATGGCTGCTTTACCATGCTCAACAATGCTGATGGGGAGATTACAGTATATAATATGAAATACGACACCATGCGTTTTTCCCCGGCCTCTACGTTTAAGATTGTAAACTCACTCATTGGGCTGCAAACCGGCAGGATCACTGATGAGAAAATGGTAATCAAATGGGACGGTATTAAACGCTGGAATGAAGAATGGAATAAGGATATGGATATGGCCGAAGCATTTAAAGTAAGTAATGTGGCATGGTACCAGGAAATTGCCCGGCGCATTGGAAAAGATACCATGCAGCAATGGATTGACAGTATTGGTTACGGCAACAAAGATATTAGCGGCCCCATTGACTCTTTCTGGTTAAACAATAAACTAAAGATATCTCCCGACGAACAGCTGGGGCTTCTTAAAAAACTCTACTTTGACCAATTGCCTTTTCGTAAAAGTGCCCAGCAAATATTAAGGGATGTAATGCTCCGGGAGAACAATACGGCATATAAATTGAGTTATAAGACCGGATGGGGTTTTGCTGAGGATGGGAACAGCATTGGATGGGTGGCAGGATGGATAGAAGAGAACAGGCATGTTTACTTTTTTGTAACTTTTGTAAAAGCTCCCGATAATAAGACCGATATCAAAACTGTGAGGATGAACATTACAAAATCTATCCTGAAGCAATATGGCTTTTTTGAAGGCAGGCGATAGTTCGGTTTACTTTAACAATTTCCTTCCCACTGATTCATTAATTTGCTGCACATGTTCCGGTTTCAACATAATGAATACTTAATAATACTGGCAATACTCCTGCCGCTGGTACTATTATACTTTTTTGTGCTGTTCTGGAAGAAAGAAACAATTAAAAAAATTGGCGACGTTCGATTGGTGAAGGAAATGACCAAAAACTACTCTTCGCAAAAATTTGCATTGAAATTTATCCTGGTCCTGGCGGCATTTGGTTTGGGTGTTTTTGCACTTGCAAACCTGCGTTCGCCAAAAGGGGTGGAAAAAGTGAACAGGAGTGGGATTGATATCATGATCGCACTGGATGTAAGTAAAAGTATGCTGGCGCAGGATGTAAAGCCAAACCGGTTGGACAGGGCGAAACAGGCATTGGGAAAGTTGATTGATAACCTGGATAATGACAGGATAGGAATTGTGGTATTTGCCGGCAGAGCCTATTTACAAATGCCATTGACTGGAGATCATGGTGCTGCAAAAATGTACTTGTCATCTGCCTCAACGGAGATTGTTCCAACACAGGGTACTGTTATTGCTGATGCATTAAAGATGTGCTATACCTCTTTCAACGCCAAAGAAAAAAAATATAAAGCCGTTGTGTTGATCAGCGATGGTGAAGATCATGATGAAAGCGCATTAAAGGTTGCAGAGCAAATGGCAAATGAAGGGGTTGTCATCAATACTATTGGGATAGGTTCACCGCAGGGGTCAACCATTATTGAGGAATTGACCGGCGAAGTAAAAAAGGATAATAATGGCATACCCATCATTACTAAATTAAATGAAGAAGAACTTAAACAAATTGCTCAAAAAGGAAATGGCGCCTACCAGTTATTTGCCAACACTGATGACCTGGTGTCTAAACTAGTTACCCAACTGGGAAGCATGGATCAGCGTACTGTTACGGAAGACTCCCTGGTGAACTACAAGAATTACTTTCCTTATTTCCTGGCTGCAGCACTTATTTTATTAGTGATTGAATTTTTCCTTTCTGAAAGAAAAAGGATAGTTCTGGTAAAAGAAAAAAAATCAACAGGAACATCGTCCTCTCTTTTACTTATTGCCTTCCCGATAACTATCGGGAGTCTGTTGCCCGCTGCAGGCATGGCACAAAACGAAAAAGCATTGATCAAAAAAGGGAATGAAGCCTACGAAAAGAAAGAATATGACAATGCAATAACCAACTATATGAAAGCTGCGGAAAAAAACCCCGCTAACTCCACAGCACAGTATAACCTGGGAAATGCGCTTTACAAAAATAAAAAAACTGATGAGGCGGTACAGGCCTATGAGAATGCTTTGTCAAATACTGTTTCAAAAGATGACCGGTCAAAGACCTTTTACAATAAGGGGGTGGTACTGCAGAATAATAAAAAACTGCCTCAATGTATTGCAGCCTATAAAAATGCACTGAAGCTGAACCCGCAGGATGAAGATGCCCGGCAGAACCTGCAGAAAGCATTGTTGCAACAAAAGCAGGAGCAGCAAAAAGAAGATAACGAAAAGAAGAAACCCAAAGAAGATAAAAAGAAGAAGGAGAAGCAAAAGCCAAAGGAGCAGGAAAAAAATGAACAGCCCAAACCCCAGCCATCCAAACTTAGTAAACAGGATGCAGAAGAAAAACTAAAAGCCCTGCTGCAACAGGAAAAGAACCTGCAGGACAAAATGAGAAGGATGAATACCTCTTCATCAGCAAAACCGGAAAAGGATTGGTAAAGATTCCCCATCTTTACAGCAAAATTTCACCCGTTATGAAGTTCCTGAAAATATTTTTTGCTTTATTACCCCTTTCGTTCATCTGTTCCTGTGTGGACACGGAAGAGAATATTGTTATTAATGAAGATAACAGCGGCACGTACACAAGTATAATGGACATGAGCAAAATGATCGCCATGCTAAGTATGATGGGATCAGAAAACAATGCAGATAAGAAAATGGAAAACATGGATTCGCTCATCCATCTTAAGGACCTGATGTCTTCTGCAGATAGTTTATCTGCTTCAGAAAAAGAATTATATAAAGACGGTACTATCAGGATAAAGCTGGACAAAACAAATGCGGAAATGAAAATTATCATGTCATGCCCTTTTAAATCTATTGACAAGCTGGCGGAGATCAAGGAGAATTTTATGGTCGTTCTGAATAAAATGAAGGCTTTTGAAAAAGTATCAGGTAAGGAGGAAAATGCAGCTGATAAAATGGGAGATGATAATGAAATGCAAAAGGCATTCAATCCAAATACTGTTCCTAACAGGTTTACAGCAGCGCCGGGGTTAATAGAGAACAGGATACCCGATCCTCAGTCTGTGAAAAATACGTTTCTCACAGATTCATCAATGATAATGATGAAACAGATGGTGGCAATGATGGGGATGCCTACTTATAAAACTGTCATCACTGCTCCGCGGCAAATAAAATTATATTCGGGTAATAACCCACTGCTATCAACTGATAAAAGATCAGTAACCTTTACCAATACTTTTACAGAAATGTTAGAACAACCTGAGAAAATGGCTTATAAAGTGGAGTATTAATAAAAATTTAAAGCCTCAAAAGATTCTCTTTTCTTGCTAATTTTGCAGCAATCTATTTTATCATGCAGCTTTACTGCGAATCCTTAACATCATACAAACGACTTAAAACAAGAGAAGTTAAAATTGGCAACCTGCTCCTGGGCAATGGCCATCCTATTCGTGTACAAACTATGACCACTACGGATAGCATGGATACCCTGGCCACGGTTGAGCAATCCATCCGTTGTATTGAAGCCGGAGCGGAACTGGTTCGCATTACTGCACCTTCAAAAAAAGAAGCAGAGAATTTGCAGCACATCAAAGATGAGTTGAGAAGAAGAGGATATAACACTCCATTGGTGGCCGACATTCATTTTACGCCTAACGCCGCAGAAATTGCGGCAAGAATAGTTGAAAAAGTGAGGGTAAACCCGGGGAACTATGTAGACAAGAAAAAATTTGAACAGATAGAATATACCGATGCAGAGTATGCAGAAGAGATTGAGCGGATAAGAGAACGCTTTACACCCCTGGTTAAAATTTGCAAAGAGTATGGGACTGCCATGCGTATCGGCACCAACCACGGAAGCCTCAGCGACCGTATCATGAGTCGCTATGGAGATACAGCAATGGGGATGGTGGAGAGTGCCATGGAATTTTTACGGATAGCAAGGGCAGAAGATTATCACAATATAGTATTGAGCATGAAGAGCAGTAATCCGCAGGTGATGGTGCAGGCTTACCGTTTACTCATTAATCATATGATGGAAGAATTTGGAGAATGTTATCCTTTGCATTTGGGTGTAACAGAAGCCGGAGATGGTGAAGACGGAAGGATAAAATCTGCAATTGGAATAGGTACATTGCTGGAAGATGGAATTGGTGATACCATAAGAGTTTCACTTACAGAGGATCCTGAACTGGAGATCCCGGTATGTAAGGATATCGTAAGGCGCTATACGGGTTATAAACCTCAAGCTACTAACTACCAACTGCCAGCCATTAATAAACTTCCGTACTCTCCATTTGAATACAATCGCAGGGAAACCTTTGAAGTGGAAAATACCGGGGGTAAACATGTTCCCGTTGTAATTGCCGATCTGAGCAAGATCGGAAATATCACACACGAGGACCTGCAAAGCATAGGTTACACGTATGTTGAAGCTACAGACAAATGGAATATCAGTGACAGTGCAGCCGATTATATGTTTACCGGAAACCAGTTATTGGATTTTGAATTGCCCGGTACATTA
Organism: Ferruginibacter sp.; assembly: GCA_044222465.1. GTDB lineage: Bacteria > Bacteroidota > Bacteroidia > Chitinophagales > Chitinophagaceae > Ferruginibacter. Next base: position 209,445 of record JBGANE010000001.1, on the reverse strand, counting down.
AAAGTTATTGTTTTTCCTGCAACCTGGGAAGAAGCTGCCGATAAACAAAAATACATTCCCATCTTTTCGGACAAAGGTTATATTGAAGCAGGATCAAAAAGTGATTATTTGAATTTTGTGATGATTGATTGTTTCAATGACGATACGCCAATAAATGATTTTTCTTTTCTGGATGAACTGGCGAATGACAAAAGGGTTGTTTTTTGCTTAAGCAGTACCAATAGAAATGCAATGCAGAGTGTTCGCCGAATGTTTATAGAGCTGCAGGTCCGGAATATTAAAAACCCGGTTGTGCTTATGACAGACAGCGCTGGCCAAACGCCTGATGAGCACCTGATACATTTTGCCACAGAAACCGGTGCGTTGTTTTTGGATGGTTTTGGCGACGGTATTTGCCTGGGTTACAGCAGTAAGGCGCAGATGGATACCGTTAAAGTGAGTGGGCGTACTTATTTGGAAGTGAAGGATATTTACCAGTTTACAAACAATACAGCCTTCTCCATTTTGCAGGCAACCCGAACAAGGATCTCCAAAACAGAATATATCAGTTGCCCAAGCTGTGGAAGAACATTATTTGATCTGCAAGAAACCACTGCAAAGATCCGTGCAGTTACCAATCATTTGAAAGGAGTGAAGATCGCCATTATGGGCTGCATAGTAAATGGTCCAGGCGAAATGGCCGATGCTGATTTTGGCTATGTAGGCAGCGGACCCGGAAAGATCACTTTATACAAAGGAAAGGAAGTTGTAAAAAGAAATGTGCCCAGCGAAATAGCGGTAGACGAACTCGTCAACCTGCTTAAAGAAAATGATGCCTGGGTGGAAAATAAAATAGCTGCCGTGTAAACAGCAGCCTATTTCAAATTTATTCCTTCGCTCTTATTGCATTCCCAATTGATTCATCAGGTAGGTCATCTGCATCGTCCTGTTATCAATGATCTGCTGTGTTTGCTGTCCGGTACCATGGCCACTGTTGTAATCTATCCAAAGCATCACGGGGTTTTTCTGTCCAGTATTGTTTTGAAGTGCTGCAACAAATTTCTTTGCATGCAGGGGATCAACCCGGCTGTCGTATGCACCGGCAGTAACCAGCATATTGGGTACGTTAACACCAGGCTTAATGTTCTGGTAAGGAGAATATTTAAGCAGCCATGCAAAATCTGCCTTGTTATCTGAAGTTCCATATTCTGGTATCCAGTAACGGGCAATTAAAAACTTCTGGTACCTGATCATATCCAGCAAAGGCACAGCACAAAGAACAGCTTTGAAGAGGTCGGGTCTTTGCGTGACCATAGCGCCCATCAGTAAACCCCCATTGCTGCCACCGATAGTAACCAGCTTGTTCTTATTTGTATATTTTTCTTTGATGGCCCATTCCGCTGCTGCAATAAAATCATCAAAACAATTCTGTTTGTTTTGCAACATGCCTCCCTCGTGCCATTTTTCACCATATTCATCTCCTCCTCTTATGCCCGGTTCCAGTAATACGCCGCCCCGGTTAATGAATGAGGCCCAGGTTCCAACAAAGTTGATGCTGATGCCAGAATTGAAACCGCCATAACCGGTTAATATGGTTGGATTATTTCCATCCAGTTTCAGGTCCTTCTTGTGGATCACTTTAACAGGTATACGGGTGCCGTCTTTGGATGTATAGAATTTAATGCTGCCGGTAATGTTCTTTGTGTCTATAGGCAGTTCACGGTAGTAGAATAATTTCCATTCGAGATCTTTGGCGCTGGCAACAAAGGTCTTTGCAGGTGTAATAAAAGAGATGATAGTGAGGTAAACCAGGTCTTCTTCCCTGTCATAACTGAAGCCGCTTATATTACCCGGCTCGGGCATAGGCACATCTTTTATGTACTTACCATTGAAATCAAATATCCGTAACCGGCTGATGATATCTTTCTTATCCTGCACAATAATATTGTACTTGGTAACACTGTAATCTTCCAGTACGGTATTGCTTTCTGGGATCAGCACTTTCCAGTTCTTGCTATCAGGATCTTTTGTATCACCTGTAAGCAGTTTATAATTAGGTGCGTTGTCGTTGGTCAAAATGTACATTTTGTCACCAATCACCTCAGGATAAGCCCTATACTTTGTGCTGCTGTAAATGACCGTACCCGTATCCATCGATCCCGTCTTTTTGATGCGAAGCGTATTGCTGTAGAAATCGCTTTCACCAAAAAAGGTTACATCGCCATAACGATTATCGTAGATGTAAAAACTGTTCTTGGCATCTTTGGGTGAGCCGAGGAAAATATCGTTCTTCCTGTCATCGCCCAGTTTATGAAGATAGGTTGGCAGCGGTTGCTGTTTGTCTATCAGCTGCTTATTGCGTAAAGTAATGTACCCGTGCTGCTGGTCCTTGGTCCAGTTGAATCCCCAAACACCTTCCATCGGCGGGTAAAGTTCTTTTCCGGTTTTGGTATCAATAAAATAAACCGTTGTTATCTCGGCCCCGCTTTTTTGAATATTAAAAGCGCCGATATCTCCATTATAAGAATAACTCACACCTGACATAGCCGTTTTTCCCGAAGTATCATAAGCTACCGGGTCAAATATCAGTTTCGCTTCCCCGTCATCTAAAATAGTATAGACCTTATTCTGTTTATCACCTTTTCTTTTAATAGTTTGAAATTTGTGTTTGCCAACTGTTGTGACAGGTCCTTCGTAATCCATATCTATGACCGCAGCCAACTCTTCACGCAAACCTTTGATCGGTTTTTGTGTTTCACTCATATACTTAAGTGTGTAGTCATGCTGGGCCTTTGTCCAGGTTTTCACTTCTTCATTGTCTTTGTCCTCAAGCCAGCGGTATTTATCTGTGAGTAACATGCCATGCAGTGTATCGGTAACCGGTCTTGCTGCTGTGGACGGAGGGTTGAATTTTGTTTGGCCGATGCCGGCAAGCGAAATACAGGCAACCGTTAAAGAAATGAATAATTTTTTCATATCAGTTATCTTTGTTGATCTGAGCCTAAGGTAGAAAAATTAATTCAACTATTTCCAACCTCAGGTCAAATACTATGCAAACAGATTTTCTCGTCATCGGCAGTGGCATTGCCGGACTTACCTATGCTTTAAAAGTGGCAGAAGCCTGCCCGGATAAAACCGTTACTATACTTACCAAAGCACAGAGCGATGAAACCAACACCAAGTATGCACAAGGCGGTATTGCCGGGGTGATGGATACCGATCATGATAGTTTTGAAAAACATATTGAAGACACACTAATCGCCGGCGACGGGTTGTGTAATAAACGTATTGTTGAGATTGTTGTAAAAGAAGGTGTAGAGCGTATTGAAGAGATCATCAAATGGGGTGCAAGGTTTGATAAAGAAAGTGGTGGCGATTTTAAATTGGGGAAGGAGGGTGGCCACAGTGAGTTCCGTATCCTGCATCATAAAGATGTTACGGGAAAAGAAATGGAGAGGACATTGCTTGCCGCCATTGCTAAGCAGAATAACATACAGCTCATCAGCCATTGTTTTGTACTCGATATCATCACACAGCATCACCTGGGTTATCTTGTTACCAAGTCAACTCCTGATATAGAATGTTACGGCGTATATGTACTCAATCTTGGAACAAACAAGATTGAAAAGATACTTTCCAGGATAACCATGCTGGCATCGGGAGGCAATGGACAGGTGTATCGTTCTACCACCAACCCCGCCATTGCAACAGGTGATGGGGTAGCCATGGTTTACAGGGCCAAAGGAAGAATTGAGAACATGGAGTTCATCCAGTTTCATCCAACGTCATTATATGAGCCGGGAATACGTGGGCAGAATTTTCTAATTACAGAAGCAGTGAGAGGAGATGGAGGAATTTTGCGAAACTACTCTGGGGTGGCATTCATGGAGCGCTATGATAAACGGAAAGACCTTGCTCCACGTGATATTGTAGCAAGGGCAATAGATAACGAAATGAAAGTAGCAGGTACTGAAAATGTATTTTTAGACTGCAGGCATTTCAACAAAGAAAAATTCATCGAGCACTTCCCGAATATTTATGAAAAATGCCTGAGCATAGGAATTGATATAACCAAACAAATGATACCCGTTGCACCCGCAGCACATTACAGTTGTGGTGGTATCAAAACCGATGAACATGGACGCACATCTATAAATAATTTGTATGCTGCGGGTGAGTGTGCCAGCACAGGACTGCATGGCGCCAACCGGCTTGCCAGTAATTCTTTACTGGAAGCGATGGTATTTGCACACCGGGCATATAAAGATGCTGTTGAAAGAATTAGTATCCCTGGCAGGGCCCACGCAAAAGAAGTGGTTCCGGATTGGAAAGCTGATGGCACTAATGTTCCCAAAGAAATGATCCTTATTACACAGAGCGTAAAAGAATTAAAATTGCTGATGAGCGATTATGTGGGCATAGTCCGAAACAATGAAAGGTTGCACAGGGCAATGAAACGGCTCGACCTGTTATTCGAAGAAACAGAAGTGCTGTACCAGAAAACAATTGTATCGCCTCAATTGTGTGAATTGCGAAATATGATAACCGTGGCCTATTTAATTGTAAAAAGCGCTGAATTCAGGGAAGAGAGCAGGGGGCTTCATTTCAATACCGATTACCCGGCCAAGTCGGACAGGATTCAGAACATTGTATTATAATTGCAAACCAGTTTGATGTATTATCTCATTTATGTTCCGTTGTATCTTCTTTCTCTCCTTCCATTGAGGGCTCTCTATGTATTGAGTGATATTGTTTCTTTTTTCCTGTTTCGGGTGTTTGGTTACCGCAGGCAGGTTATCCATAATAACCTTGCTATTGCGTTTCCTGAAAAAACAGTTGAAGAAAGAAAAGCTATTGCGAGGAAATTTCACCGCAATTTCACTGACTCATTTATTGAGACCGTTAAAAGTTTATCTGTATCAAAGGATTTTTATGATAAGCACTTAACATCAGACTTTTCTTTATTTGATGAAATTGCGTCACAGGGAATCAGTTGCCAGATGCATGCCGCACACCAGTTCAACTGGGAGTGGGTAAGCCTGCATTGGTCACAGCACATCAGGCAATCATTTGTGGTTGTGTATATGCCTATCGCCAGCAAGCCTATTGACAGGCTATTTTATAACCTCAGAACGAGGTATGGTGCTGTTTACCTTCCTGCAACAGGGCCGGGCAGCAGGCAATCAATGATGGAATGGCGCAAAAAAACACATTGCCTGGTATTGATTGCTGATCAGAAACCGGCAAGTGCAGGATCAAGTTACTGGCTCAATTTCTTCAATAAACCCACACCCTTTATTACAGGACCAGAAAAAAATGCTGCCTCAAAAAAATGCCCTGTCATCTTTGGCCGGGCAGAAAAAAAAGGAAGGGGTAAATATGAGACCATACTTAGTCTCGCCTGTAAAGATGCTTCGCTTTTAAAACAAGGTGAACTCACAGTGATGTACCGCAATTTTATTGAAGATGCAATACGTAAGCAGCCCGATCTGTACCTGTGGAGCCATAAGCGGTTTAAATATGATTGGGAAGAAGGTTACAGGCATTTATGGATCGATCAAAAACCTGTCTAAACCACTTTACCTGTACTTTCTACTTTCAATAAAAAGCCCCGATCCATAGATCGGGGCGGTACGAACTGACGCAGATGATTAGTTTACTTTTCTGCAATAAAGATGAGGAAGCTGTTTTGCAGGTGATACATTTCCTCTGTTAAATGATAAGGCTGTAATGCACCGGCAATTGTTTTCTGTATTTGTTTTTCACTGGCATAATTCATTGCTGCAGCTGCAGGGCCTGTACCCAGGAAACTTTTTATTCCTTCATCCACGTTGCGATAAAGAAACGGACAAGCTATCCTTGTTTTATAGATCACCTTAAGGTCAATGGCCTCACATATATTTTCGATTTTTCCGTCTTCTGACAAAGCGAAAGGGCCTGGTGTACCCGGGGGTGGCGGTGGCAATAAAGAACCAATGGCTTTTAATACATTGGTTCCATCGCTGTACTCAGGTTTATCCCAGATACCGATAACCAGTTTACCACCCGGTTTTAAAACTCTTTTTGCTTCGGCAAGAGCATTGGTGAAATTTCCGGCATACTGAAAAGAATTGAAACCGGTAACTACGTCAAAACTGTTTGCTATAAATGGTAATGCTTCCAGATCCTCCTCTAAAAAATTGTTTTGAGGATTTCTTTCTCTTGCTACTTCAAGTAGCCCTGCAGCGGCATCTACAGCCACTACCTGTGCCCCCGAAGCAATGGCCATATGGCTGAATAAACCAGAACCGCAGCCGGCATCTAGTAGCATAGTTTCTTCAGAAAGACGGATATTGTCTAATACTTTTTTGTACATCGGTACAAAGAATGGTTCAAAATAAGTTGACCAATACTGGGGAGCAACGCTCCATAATTTTCCCTGTAATTCTTTTGTGCTCATTTGATAAAAATTTAAATGGTTATTGATTATTTATTTGAAAAAATATTGTTGGCTACTTTTCTGCCCTGTTCAAGCCCGGCGTTGATGCTTGGCAAATAATGAATACCGGCATAAAATCTTGACAGGCCTGCTTCTGCAGCAATGGCTGAAAATGAAGAATATGTTCTTGACGCAAAACCCATGTAATCGTAAGTATGATCGGTGAATGTTCCGCTACCACCATACAAACTCTGCAATATTTCAGCTGCGGCAGCCGAAAGACCTGAATGTGCAGAGATATATTCAGGATGAGGAGGCGTGGCCAGGTAAGATGACCAGGATGAATTACCCATCACTTCCCTGATATAGGTAATGGGACGAACCACGTTATATTGATATTTTGCCTGGAAAACACCGATCAATGCATCATTGACAGCTGCACCGGTAAGTGCATACCCAAGAGCAGCTTCATACAGCGTAATTTTTCTCATACGGGTCACCTGTTGCAATATGCTGAGCCAGTGACCTGGTGAACTTACACCCGGAACATCTCTCCAAAAAATGGCCATTGCTTTTTGATCTTCCGTAAGGTTTTGAGATGCATCATACACATCTTTAACCATCAGGTAAAAAGGCGAAGCCGGATCTGTTGAATATGTAATGGGTATAGGCGGTTGTGTATTGGCAGTACTACCAAAGATCACAGTACGGTTATTACCCCAATATGGAGTTGAAGGAGCTGCAAATGATGGAGCTGTTGGTTTCCACACATTGTTACCCACTGGAGGTGTGTATGCACTATTTGCATTTTTGTATCCATCGGTTTCGGCCCAGTTATATACTGCAGTGGCTACAGCTTTTCCAAATCTTGCAGATACATCAATTTTGGATTCTCCCTGTGTTAGCACAAACTCCTGGGTCAATGCATTTTCCAGTGAATCAATAGCTGCCTTATCTGTTGCAGCAGCATTTGGAAATAAAGTTCTGTTGATAGCGGCCATCGCTGCATTTATATTGGCAGGCAAATAATAGTCTTTAGTATGGCCCTGTTCAGGAAGTCCCTTCAGGCCATTCCATTTAGAACGCCATATGGTAAATCCCGGAATGCCTGGAGCTAAAGATTCCAATGCGGTAATGCCAGCATACGCATAATGCCTGGAAAATGCCTGGTTGGGGATTCCGGTTGCATTACGCATTAACCTTAGCTGGATCGTCATCCATTTATCCAGCACTTCTGCATTATAAGAAGATGCATGCTGACCTGCATCGGTGACGGGGTCACTTTTTTTGCATGAACCAAGGATAATAAGCAAGGTTACAGCTGCAAAAATTAGAAGACTGAAAGAATGTTTCATTTTAAATGTTGTTGTCATGATTATACTTTTTTGGGGTTAAAAATTTTTTGATTAAAGATTCTTTTGAGTAAACCTGTAAATAGCTGTGTATTCCACTTCGGCTGTTTCAGCAGCGCTTGATGGTAAAATGGCCGGGGCCTTACCGCCTACTGTTGCGATACGCTGTATGTAAGCGACGTTGGAAAATATTCCTGTTGGAACTTTTCCTGCTTTTGGCATCAATAACAACCAATCAATACTGTTTGCATCGGTGGCGGGTGATGTTTTTGCAGGAGTGAAATGCTGGCCATAAATGGAATCCGTTGCAGACAGTTGCCAGGTTGGGCCTGCTGAGTGTGTGCCAACTTTTTTATTGGAAGCATCATACAGATCGGCCTGGGGAGCTACAAATACCCACTCGTAAGTAACAGGGAAGCTGCCTGCTTTTACCTGGGCTTTGTATTTCTGTACGCCCCTGGCAAAATAAGTTGCTACCCTTGTGTTGCCACCCGGTGAATTTGCAGGCAGATCAACTGCTACAGGAATCTCCAGGTTTTCACTTTCCACGATACGTCGTGCCGGCGTATCGGTAATGTTCGTGTCTTTGTCTTTTTTGCATGCCGTTAATGAGAGAACGCCCATGCAAAGACTGATAAGAATTGTTTTGTTTTTCATTGTTTAGTTTTTTTTGATTAGGGTGCAAACGTAGAACACCCGGTGATTGTACCAGATGGTGTTCTTCCAAACGGCAGCTCTTTTTTTCCTTTCGGAACAGTACATAAAATTTTTTTTATGGTCATGGTTTTGCCATCTGCCTCGCCTGTCGTTCAAACGGTGGAGATGAATCTCCCAACGGCGGGGACTGGGGAGCAGGACCTTTTGCAGAGGAATTTTTGAAGGGTAAGTTGTTATCTTTAACAATGAAATAATTTCATTCACTGTTCATGATCCGGCGCATCTTTTTTTCTTCTCTTTTATTATTATTCTCCGGCTTTCTGCCTGCGCAGGATCTTTCTGAAAAAAAATTTACTGTATACACAACAGTAAATGGCCTGTCAGATAATACCATTACCGGGCTTAGCCAGGATGCTACAGGGTATATATGGATATCAACACTCTATGGCCTGAACCGCTTTGATGGAAGCCATTTTAAACAATATCATAGTACCAATGACAGCCATTCTCCTGCATCAGAAGAATTCTGGGGAATGAACAGGTTGGATAAAGAGCGACTGGCAACGTTTACAATGGGGGTACATATTGTCAATACCGGGACAAATGAAACAAGAAATGTATTTATTCCCTATCATGACAGGCAGTATGAATATAAATTCAACATGATCATGGGAGCGCTGGGCGAAACCAATGGAGATAGTTATGTACTTACCCGTTCGGGGTTTTATCATTTTGATAAGGATAATAAACTTATTTACAGGTTTGATTATTACAAAGGGAATAGTGTGGCTACGGAACATTTTGTTTTTGGAAGAGAATTGCTGGAGTTGGACAGCCGGCGTTTGCTGATCATATCAGTTGCCGGAATTTACCTGTATGATAAAAGAAAACAGGAGTTTAAAAAAATGGAAGCTGGCGATTGTCCACCACTGGATGAATTCCTGAACTACCCGAACAGGGATTATAAATTCTTTCAACCGGGGCCTGGCAGTTTTTTTATTATGAAAACGAATGGCGATACACTTGTTTATATTAATGTAACTCAAAATAAAAAAACTATTTCCCGGCTACCCATTGATCCATTAAAGTCTGAGTTTGGATGGCGTTCAAAACTGATACCCGTTTCTGATACGCTGTTCTACCTGACAGGCCATCATTCAGGTTTTAATAAAATGCGCTTTTATCCCGAATCGGGTGCTGTAAAATTTTATCCTGAAAAATATTTTTCATCTTATCTCTGCAATACTTTGCTTACAGACAGGGATAATAACCTTTGGGTTGCCACCGACAGGGGTTTATTCAGGCAGGATATTATACGATCTCATGTACAGCTCACAAGTATACCACTTGTATTGGAAGATTCATTTCCGGGTATACGGATTCACGCCATATACGCTACCAAAAATAAGGTATATGCCGGAACCCGAGCCGGGGGAGGACTGCTGGTTTATGATAAAAAAAGTCTGCAGTTTGAAAAACAGGTTCTTTTTAAGAAAGAACTTTCGGATTACCCTGTTTATAAAATATCCTCCTTTGAATCCAATACATTGTTGCTCGGTACCGGCGGTCCACTGCTGCTGTATAAAGAGGCAAGTGGCAGAGGAACAAAACTAACTCCGCCGGAATGGACAGAACGTAACTGGACAAATGATATCTATAAGGACCGCAAAGGAGATACGTGGATAAGTTCTGTAAGTATTTATCACTATAGTAATGCTTCAAAGAATTTTTCAGTGATCCCCTTCGCCAGCTCAATGCCCATTATCCCCAACGCCTTTGCAGAAGATGATTCGGGCCATATATGGATAGCAGGGCATGGAATAGTGAGGTATAATACAATATCGAAAACATTCGACCGGAGACTTGATTCGTTTCCGTTTATAAAGATGCCGGATAAGCAGGTAACAGCGATGGTCATTGACAAACGGAATACCATCTGGTTCAGCACACTCAATAATGGTTTGATCGGTTATGACATCAGTAAAAAGGTTTTCCATCATATCACCCGGCATGAGGGTTTGCCGGATGACAATATCGCTTCGTTAATTGTTGTTGGGTCTAAATTATGGATCGCCTGTTATTCCGGAGTTGCCTGTATGGACATCCAATCGCTACAGATAAAAAGATTTGGTAAGGATGAAGGGTTTCCGCAAATGCCTGTACTCAGGGGGTCAAAATTTTTTTATGATACGGCGCAGCAACAACTTTATCTTGGCTTTTACAACGTAGTTGCCCGGTTCAATCCTTATGAGATCTCCGGCCTATCTGCAAAGCCGGTTGTATTTGCAGAGAATGTGAGCATCAACGGGCAAAAAAATATTTATATGCCCGATAGCAAAATTGTAACATCCTGGAAGTATAATGATCTTACAATAACTATCGGGAGCATTAATTTTTATAACGGCCAGGGCCAGGGATATGCTTACCGCATTTACCGAAATGACGCTTCACCATGGCAGCAGCTTGGTGACCAACCCTCGTTCAATATTTCCAACCTTGCACCCGGAAAATACCGTATCCAGTTAAAAGTATATTCGCTCAATAACAGGTGGCCCGAGCAGATAAAAGAGATCAGTGTTGAAGTATCACCACCTTTCTGGCAAAAAACATGGTTTGTTATTTTAATGCTGGGATTGTTATTAGTATTACTTTATTTGTTCATTACCTGGCGCACAGGCATTGCACGAAAAAAAGAAATGGAAAAAACACAGGTTCAAAAACTGAAAGCCGAAGAGTATAAGAACCGCTATGAGCTGGAGCAGATCAGTAATTATTTTTCTTTTTCACTGGCGGATAAGAAAACACCAGAACAAGTGCTATGGGATGTAGCCGGGCACCTGATAGGCCGGATGAATTATGTGGATTGTATGATCTACCTGTGGAATGAGGATAAAACGAAGATGGTACAAAAAGCAGCTTATGGGCCCAAGGGAAAACCAGAATATATTTCCTCCCAGATCTTTGATGTATTGCCGGGCCAGGGGGTGGTGGGACATGTAATAAACACTATGCAACCGGTTCTGATAAGAGACACAAGGAAAGATAACCGTTACCGGGTGGATGAGGCTTTTCGCCTGAGTGAGATATGTGTGCCCATCATCCATAACAATGAACTTTTAGGGATCATAGATTCTGAACATCATCAGGCAGATTATTTTACCGAAAGAGATATGCAAATACTAACTACCATTGCCACCCTGATCGGTAATAAACTAAAACAACTTGAATCGGAAGAAACACTGGAAGTAAAGCAGAAGGAACTTGTGAATATAAATGAACAGCTTGCAGAAGCAAAGTTATCGGCCCTGCAGGCACAAATGAACCCTCATTTTGTGTTCAATGCACTGAACAGTATCAAACGGATGATACTGGATGGCGATAATGAAAAGGCGTCCCGTTACCTGAGTAAGTTTGCCCTCATGATCCGTATGACATTGAATCATTCAAAAGAAACATTTGTTACCCTGCAGGAAAATGTTGAATACCTGCGAACTTATCTTGAAATGGAACAATTACGTTTCGAAGGTTCATTTGACTGGAACATTTTTATGGCTGCTGATATGGATGCTGAAGAAATACTTATCCCTTCATTGATGATACAACCATTGGTAGAAAATGCCATCTGGCATGGTTTACTTCCCTCAACAAAAATTAAAAAACTCCGTATTGACTTCACCCGGCAAGGGGATAACATCATTTGCAGCATCGAAGACAATGGAATTGGTTTCAGGAAAAGCATTCAGCACAAAGAGCAAAGTAAAGAAGTTCATCATTCTGTTGGACTTGATAATCTCCGTAAACGGATAAAAATACTTAACGAAAAATTTGAAACAGCTTGTAGTGTGACCATAAAAGACCTGGAAGATGAACAGCCGGGAAAAACCGGAACAAGGGTGACCCTGCAGTTTAAGATCATTAATACATACAATTTATGAAAGCTATTTTGATTGATGATGAACCAGATGGTATAAAAACATTACAGAAGATGCTGGCGCTTCATTGCCCGATGGTGCAGGTAGCTGCAACCTGTACTAATGCACAGGATGCCCGTCGGCAGATAGAACTGCAAAGACCTGAGGTTATTTTCCTGGATATTCAAATGCCGGGGAAAAGCGGAATAGAAATGATAAGTGAGTTAGATCACAGGGATTTTGAGATCATATTTGTTACGGCTCACAATGAATATATGTTACAGGCCCTGCAGTATAGCGCCGCTGATTATTTACTGAAACCTGTGGATGAAGACCGGTTGATAGAGGCTGTGCAAAGAGCGGAAAAAAGAATGCAGGATGATAAAAAGGAAGAACTGACGGAAACGCTTTTGTATAATATCGGCAAGGCCGGACAGCCGTCTGACATGCGGCTTTGTCTGCCCACAATGAAAGGATTCATTATCCTGAAACTTGATGATATTGTTTATTGTGAAGCGGAAAGGAGCTATACTGTTTTTCACCTGGAAGATAAGAAAACGGTTACCGTTTCTAAACCATTGCTTGAATATGAGAATATGCTGGAGGATACTAGTTTCTTCAGGATACATAAATCCTTTTTGATCAATCTTCGTCATGTAAGAGAATACCAGCGAGGTGAAGGCGGCATTGTGATCATGAGCAATAATGCCGAAATAGAAGTAAGTCGCCGGAAGAAGGAGCAGTTCCTGCTGAAAATAAAAGAAGTATTTAAATACTGAGTGGTTAGTTCAGTACACTGGTTTCTTTTTCGATCCTGATGTTTTCCTGTTGTTTGATTTTTCTCCATCCGCCTAAAACATTCCTGAGGTTGTGAACTCCCTGGCGTTTTAATAAAGAAGATGCGATCACACTTCTATACCCACCCTCGCAGTGAATATATAAATTCTGGTTCTCTTCAAAATGAGCAAGGTTGGCCAGGTCATTCATTTCATTCAGGGGTAGAAGTTGTGCATCTTTTACATGCCCGTCTGCATATTCTGTTTCCCTTCTCACATCAATCACCAACAGGTTGGGATCATGTGATATATCCATTGCCAGTTCATCGGGCTCTACATCAATGATCATATCAATGGGCTCACCTGATTTTGCCCACGCATCAAATCCGCCATCAAGGTATCCCTGTATCTTATCAAACCCAACCCGGGATAAACGTATGATAGTCTCTTCTTCTTTACCCGGTTCTGTTATAATGATCATGGGTTTATCAAAAGGCAATAAACTTCCGGCCCATTCGGCAAATCGCCCCTCCAGTCCTATGGAAATGCTTCCTGGTATAAACCCTTTGGTGAATACAGTGGCATGCCTGGTGTCCAGAACCAATGCATCCTGGCCCTGGAGTTTTTTAAAGGCATCAATTGATAAAGGGGTGAGGCCTTTTTGTTTAAGGGTTTCCAATCCTTCGTAGCCATGCATATTTATTTGTGCATTGATGGCAAAATATTTTGGAGCAACCGCTAAACCATCGGTAACAGCTTTAATGAACTCTTCTTTACTTTGCGGTTGCAATGCATAATTGGTCTTTTTTTGTTCACCAATTGTGCTGTAAGTTTCCAGGCCCATATTCTTTCCACAGCTACTACCAGCTCCGTGAGCAGGGTAAACCAGTACATCATCGGCCAGGGGCAAAATCTTATTCTGAATAGTATCATACATGATGCCAGCCAATTCGGCGCTGCTTAAATTACCGCTGCTCAGATCCGGACGGCCTACATCACCAACAAATAAAGTATCGCCTGTAAAAACAGCATATGGTTTTTCATTCTCATCCCTGAGCAAATAACAAGAACTTTCCAGAGTATGCCCGGGTGTATGTAATACCTGGATGCTGACCTTACCTAATTTAAATATCTCGTTGTCTTTGCTGTTGTAAACTTTATAACCGGTTTTAGCATCAGGGCCATAAATAATGGGCGCACCTGTTTGTTTACTCAGATCAATGTGGCCGCTTACAAAATCAGCATGAAAATGGGTTTCAAAAATATATTTAATGCCTGCATTTCTTTCTTTGGCAAGCTGAATGTATTCATCTGTATCTCTCAGGGGATCGATGATAGCAACTTCTCCTTCGCTTTCTATGTAATAGGCTGCTTCACTCAGGCAACCGGTATATAATTGTTTAATGAACATGGTACTGAAATTTAGTAGTGCAAGTTAAAAATAAAAAAGCGTTCTGCAATTGCCAGAACGCTTTACAAGTATCTATTTAGGGAAATTTAACCAACCAGGTCTTTTACAAACTGGCTGATTTCATCTATACGTTTGTAATTGATGGTATAGAAAATAAATTTTCCGTCACGTTCGGTATTTACGATCCCCGCTTTACGTAAAATAGCCAGATGTTGGGATGCTACAGATTGCTCCAGGCGCAAGCGCACATAAATTTCTGTAACAGTGATCTTTTTTTCATCTTCAATTAATTTAAGTAATTGTTGACGAAGCTTGTGGTTTAAAGCACGGAGTACCAATGCCGCTTTTTTTAGTGCATTGTAATCCACATTAATTGGGGGATTTGTTGAAGCTTTAGCAGGGGTTAATGCGTCCTGCTCAAGTGATTGAGACACAACAGTCATAAGGATTAAAATTTAAATATGCTTGAACAATAGTGAACATAGCAAATATACTAATAATTGTTTATGCAACTGATATATATATTTATAGGAATAACGTTTTTTTAAGCATTATTATTTTATGCTTTGCTAACTGTTTGAAATTCTTTCAGATAGAGCGGTTCACTGTAAGCCAGTTCAGTAAAATGCTGCTGAAAACAGAGTTTATTGGAGTATTTACTCATTATTTCAGGGAGTATAGATACATCGGCAAATTGGGCATTTGCAGTTTTGCAGACTTGTTTCCATTTTGGGGAACCAGTACCAAAAAAGAGAATTTTGTTTTCCAAAAGGGCACTGGCAAAAGAAGATTCATTGAGGATTAAAGGGGATGGGGAAAGGTATATGGAGAGGTCTTTTGTGTAAATGGCTGTAAATACTTCCATCCTCCGGGCATCAATCATCGGGCAAAATAAAACTGGGGTATCGTTAACCTGCAAAAGGGGAATTGCTGAGAGTGCTAACACCTCCAGCGTACTCATGGCGATCAGTGGTTTTTTTAATGCATAACACAAGCCTTTGGCACTGGCCATACCAACCCTTAAACCTGTATATGAACCTGGCCCTGCTGTCACAGCTACCGCATCAATATCGGACAATTTTATGCCAGCGGTTTTTGTTAACTGTAAAATCCCGGACTGTAAAAATGAAGCATGTTCCTTTTGCGATTCGTTCCAAAGGCAATAAAGTATTATGCCATTATCAGCGAAACTAACATGCGCTTTTTCAGATGCTGTATCAATATTTAAAATAAGGCTCATTAATTATTTTCATTCACTTCTTTGATTAGCAGTTCTGCCGGCTGATAACGTGTATCTGTTAAACTTAATTTTTGCAATAATTCCAGGATATTGTTTTTACCGATAAGTGCTGCCCATTCGAAAGGCCCATACGGATAATTGGTTCCCAGTTTCATAGCAGTATCAATTTCTTTTTTACTGCTTACCTCGTCGTTTACTGCAAAATAGGCTTCGTTAATGATCATAGCAATTATTCTTGCTGCAATAAGACCGGGTTCATCAGCTGCTACATTAATTTTAATACCCGTTTTTTCTAAACCAGATTTAATATTTTCATTTATCTGGCCGGCAATCTCCCATGTAGGTCTGCGCAAAAAACCAGGCCACCCGTTTATGCGTAAAATATTACCAGGAGCATTTAGGTCAACCAGGGTTTGAGTCACAGAATTGATAAAGACCGGTTTGCCAAGTGAAGCAAATCCAGGTAATATGGATTGACTTTTTAAACTAAAGAAAGCATCAGCATCGGTGGTTGTTATGAAATCTTTACAATCGCTTACCCTTTGCCATCCTGTTTCAGGCCTGGAATTTGTAAGTTCATTCCATTGTTCATCCGTTGCCGCCACCACAATTTTCATAATTAGCTTTTTGCAAAAATAGGTGGTTGAGAAAAGATATATTTGCAATTCTTTAAATAAAATATAATTATGAAAAAAATAATCAACACAACAAATGCACCGGCACCGATAGGCCCGTATAATCAAGCTGTATTAAGTGACAATATGCTGTTTGTCTCGGGGCAAATAGCATTAATACCGGGAACTTCCGACCTGGCCAATGCTGATATAGTTACCGAAGCTCACCAGGTGATGAAGAATCTCAAGGCCATACTTGCAGAAGCAGCCATGGATTTTAATAATGTGGTAAAAACGACAATATTTTTAAGCGATATGAGTTTATTTGGTGAGGTAAATGAAATTTATGGCAGCTATTTTATGTCAGATTATCCTGCCAGGGAAACGGTTGCCGTAAAAGGGTTGCCTAAAAATGTTAATGTTGAAATCAGTATGATCGCATCAAAATGAACACCGAGAAATTAGTAATTATTACCGCAAAGGTTCATACCGTATTGAATGAAAATTTGCAGAAAAAAGGATTTACAGTACTGTATCTCCCCAAGGTTACTTATGATGAGTTGATACAGCTTATTGACCAGGCAGAAGGAATCATTGTAACTACAAGAATAAAAATAGATAAAGAACTTTTGGATAAAGCGGTAAGATTAAAATGGATTGGCAGGATGGGTAGCGGAATGGAACTGATAGACGTGGCTTATGCTCACACGAAAGGAATAAAATGTATAAGTAGCCCTGAGGGTAACCGGAATTCAGTTGCAGAACATGCACTGGGAATGTTGCTGAACCTGTCTCATAAGATCAGCAGCAGCTTTGAAGAAGTTAAAAACGGAAAATGGATTCGCGAAGAAAATCGTGGAACAGAATTAAGCGGTAAAACAATTGGTATCGTAGGTTATGGAAATACCGGAAGTACTTTTGCAAAATTGCTTGCACCTTTCAATGTAACCATATTGGCGTATGATAAATACAAATATGATTTTGGCCAGGGTTATATAAAAGAAGCCAATCTGGAACAAATTTGCCGCTATGCCAATGTGATCAGTTTTCATGTGCCGTTTACCAGTGAAACAAAATATATGGCGGACGAAGCGTTTTTTAATGCTCTGCAACAAAGGCCTTTTATACTTAATACATCCAGGGGAGGTATCGTAAAAACCCAGGCATTGATCAGCGCCATGAAACAAAATATTATTGCAGGAGCGGCCTTAGATGTACTGGAAAATGAGAAATTGGACAGCTTTTCAGCAGCAGAAAAGGAAGAAATGAATTTCCTTACCCGGCACCCCAATGTATTACTTACACCACATATTGCAGGCTATTCAACAGAGGCTTTTTACAAAATGGGTACGGTGCTTATAGAAAAGCTCGAAATATAAAAATTTCACTACTTTTGTAATACATGCAACGCCTTAGGCAACCTGGGGCGTTGTATTTTTTTTGTTTGCTTAAATTGAATTTTATGAGCACAACTAATTATGTGACCAAGGAAACATTTGAAAAAATGAAGGTGGAGCTGCAGCATATGAAAGGGGTAGAACGACCTGCAGCCAGTCATGCCATTGCAGAAGCAAGGGAAAAAGGCGATCTGAAGGAAAATGCTGAATATGATGCTGCAAAGGAAGCGCAAGGTATACTGGAAGCCAAAATAAAACATCTTGAAGGCATTATTGCTAATGCCAGGATACTCGATGAAAGTAATATAGATACGAGCAAGGTCTCTATTTTAACCAGGGTAACCCTCATCAACCTGAATACAAAGAAGAATGTGACGTACAAGATCGTATCAGAAAAAGAAGCCGACCTGAAACAAGGAAAAATCTCTGTTACTTCACCAATTGGCCATAGCCTTTTGGGAAAAACTGTTGGGGAAGAAGTGAATGTACAGGTTCCCGCTGGCGTACTCAAGTTCAAGATTGAAAAAATAGAATTATAACATATACGGAGAACATATTTCAATCCATCCACCAGCTGGCGGATGGATTTTTTGTGTCTTATCTTTACCAAAACTTTTTTTATGACCATCTTTTCAAAGATCATTGCCGGAGATATTCCTTCCTTTAAAATAGCAGAGAGTGATAAATTCATTGCCTTCCTGGATATTGAGCCGCTTGTAAAAGGTCATGTATTGGTGGTGCCTAAAACTGAAGTGGACAAAATATTTGATGTACCCGATGATTACCTGGCAGAGATGCTGGTATTTGCAAAGCCTGTTGCGCATGCCATTGAAAGAACTTTCAATTGTAAACGCTGCGGAATTTGTGTAGTGGGGTTGGAGGTACCCCATGCACACATGCACCTTGTGCCGATCAATTCATCAAACGACCTGAATTTTACGAGACCGAAACTCAAAACTTCCATGGAGGAATTAAAAGTGGTGCAGGAAAAACTGCTGGCACAATTGAAATAAACTATTTTACCTGTAGCCGGAATCCCACTCCATGAATGGTTTCCAGTACAATGCTGGGGTCGGCTTTAAAATGTTTGCGCAACTTAGTGATGAATACATCCATGCTTCTGCCAAGGAAATAATCATCTTTGCCCCATACATTCAGCAACACCTCTTCTCTTTTCAACACCTTGTTTTCATTCCGGGCAAAAAACCTGAGCAGGTCTGATTCTTTTTGTGTGAGGGTAATAGTTTCGGTGCCGGAATAAATTTTTAATTCGTTAAATACAAATTTCAATTTGCCCAGTTGATATTCTTCAACCGTATCGGCCTGCAGTTTTTTTGTACGCCTTAAAAAAACCTCCATACGTAATATCAATTCCTCAACACTGAAGGGTTTTGTTATGTAATCATCAGCGCCAGATTGAAAACCTTTTAGCTTATCTTCCTGCATACTTTTGGCCGTTAAAAAAATAATGGGAACCACATCGGTAAGCTGGCGGATCTTTTTAGCCAGCGAAAACCCATCCCTTACCGGCATATTAATGTCGAGCAGGCAGATGTCAAATTCTTTTTTCTGAAATTGTTGCCAGGCTACCTCTCCATCAGGGCAGTGGGTCACTTCAAAACCAATATCCTGTAATGAGTCTTTAATTACAAATCCTAACGAGAGGTCATCTTCAGCCAGTAACACTTTTCCTTTTGACATAAAACAACTGGTTTAATTACGAGGTATCCTGATGGTGAATGTACTTCCTTTCCCCGGCTCACTTTCAACCCTGATCTCCCCGTTGTGTGTATCAATAACTTTTTTAACAAAATTGAGGCCCAGCCCAAAACCCTTATGTGTATGCAGTTCGCCATCAGTGATCCGGTAAAAGCGCTCAAATATTTTCCTCTGGTGTTCTTTGGCAATTCCAATGCCATTATCTTTTACTGATATGCAAATATCATTTCCCTCCACGGTGGTTGTTATATAAATTTCGGGAGAGGCTGAATATTTGATGGCGTTTTCAATCAGGTTAATAACGCTTAACCTTAAGTAAGCTTTATCTGCTTTAATAATCGCATCTGGTAAAGCAAAGGTTGTTTTAAGATTTGTATTTTTTTGTTCTATCAAAGGTTGAAGGTCATTAATGGCTTCCTGTATCAAAATATTAGTATCAAAATTCTCCTTTTCCAACGGCAGGCTGCTGCGGTCGGTGTAAGCAATTTCCAAAAGCCTTTGCACCTGTGCCTGCAGGTGGGATGTTTGTTCATTTATGATACCGGCATAGTTCTTCAGCCTGTCAGGCTTTTCAGTGATATTATTTTGCTGCAGTACTTCGGCAGCAATTTTAATTACAGCCAGCGGGGTTTTGAATTCATGTGTAAAATTATTTACAAAATCTCTCTGCGTTTCATTGAAGAATTTTTGGCGATACAGGTAAAAAATGCTGGCCCCAAAACCGATCAATACGAGGAGCAACAAGCCACTGGAAGCGATCCAAAACATCATCTGCTTGAGAATATATTGTCCCCGGTGAGGGAAAAATAAAAGAATGTAGGAATAATCTTTTTTAACTACAGGAAGATGGTTTTGTTTATCGGAAGGGTGATATGCATCCGGCAGATCAATATACTGTTCTTCGATATACTTGTTTTGTTCAGTGCTGTAGATGCCCGCCTTGCAATCTGTATACACATCAAAATCTGTAAACTCGGCCTTAAGGTTCAGCCAAAGGCTATCAAGATTGGGCGTACAATCTATCTTGAATATGTAGGTATCAGGATTGGGGTTGTCAATCTTCTTTTGAACATTATCTGATGCATCATTCACCAGTTCCATATCTGTATAAAGCCCACGGATGCTTTTTGAAACATTGATATTAAACTGCTTCTCCTCATACATATAAACTTTCTGCAACCAGATAAGTTGGATAGCAATGATTATGGTGATCAGTACTGTACTGGTCAATATTACCAACCTCAATGTTTTTGAACGGATTACCATATACTATCTCATCTTGAAAAGAATCATGAAATTAACAAGAGCGTTGCTAAATTTTGTTAACCGCAGGTTAAGTAAAATAATACGGTGCTCATCCAGGTTACTTTTTAACCTTGCCGGGGTTTTTTGCAATAAAATCTTTCCACCCATTTACTTTGGTTGCCTTGCCAGGTGAAACTGTGTTCTGTTGAAAATGGTGGCATACGGCTACAGCCAATGCATCTGTGGCATCATAATGTTTAGGGTTATCTTTAAAGAGCAATATCTGCTGCAGCATTTTCATTACCTGCTCTTTGGCCGCATTGCCATTACCGGTGATGGATTGTTTCACTTTTTTGGGCGAATACTCTGTCACTTCCAACCCGTGACGCATGGCCGCTGCTATGGCTACACCTTGTGCCCTGCCCAGTTTAAGCATACTCTGCACATTTTTACCAAAGAAAGGCGCTTCAATAGCAAAAGTATCAGGCTGGTATTTGGTGATGAGGCCGCTGACCGTATTAAAAATGAGTTGCAGTTTTTTGTATCCATCCTTTACTTTACCTGGCTGCAGTACCCCCATTTCCAAAAGCGAAATTTTATTCCCCTGCACTTTCACCAATCCATAACCCATAATAATAGTGCCCGGATCGATGCCTAAGATTATACTTGTTTTGTTTTGCAATACGTTATCTTTTTTTCGGCAGACTACCCGGCCGGCAAAGCCATGTAGTACTTAATGATAATTGAAGTAACATTGTGTATTGAACAAAAGTATCAAAATATTCCTCAAATGGTTTGTTGGCCCGTTGCTGGCGGCCTGGTTGTTCTATTCATTATACCTGCAGGTAGAGAAACAACCTGATATTGATGCTTCTATTGCATTGATAAAAGCCATGCCTTTTGGTGCCGATGCATGGAAGTTCTGGCTGGTCATCATCATGGTATTTGTAAACTGGGGCATGGAAGCACGTAAATGGCAATTGCTGATGAAACCCATTCAGCCGTTCTCTTTTTTAACGGCCTTCAAATCGGTTTTGTGTGGTGTAACCCTGTCGCTGAATACTCCCAACCGAATAGGAGAATATGGCGGACGGATACTTTTTGTAAAAGAAGGTAACCGCATAAAAGCCATATCGGTCTCTATTGCTGGAGGAATGGCGCAGCTGATAATAACGATGCTGATGGGCTGTTTCGGCTTAAGCTACCTGCTGTTTACGATGAGCGACTCGGGTAACCTAATGGGAATATCTGTTTTTTGGCTGCGTATATTTTTGTACGGAAGTATTTTCGGAACAATTATTTTTTTATTTTTCTACTTCAGGTTAAACTGGCTGGTGCGGCTGATAGAAAAATTACCTTATGCCGAAAGGTTTTCGAAATACATTAACGTATTAGAAACATTTGATGCGAAAATTTTGTTAAGGTTACTTTCTTTATCCTTATTCAGGTATATTGTTTTCGTTTTACAATACATCTTTATGCTGCAGTTGCTGCACGTAGAAAATAATTTTTGGTCGGGTTTTTGGTTAACTACCGTAATGTTCTGGATACTGGCTATCATTCCTACGTTTGCCATTGCAGAACTGGGGATAAGAGGCACAATCGCTAAAACATTGTTTGCATACGGTAACAATATTAATACGATCGGGATATTAACAGTAGTATTCGGGATCTGGCTTGTAAACCTTTTCCTGCCTGCCCTGGCCGGCAGCTTACTAATTTTAGGAATTAAAGTAAAGAAAGAGAAATGATCAGAAACGCTAAAATGATTTTACTGGTATCGGGCTTTTGTTGTTTAAGTTTCACATCGGGCTATGATGATTTTTGCAGTTTAAAAAATACGGCTTACAAGGCTGATGAAGAAGTACGGATGAAAGTTTTTTACAGTACCCTGGGTATGTATATAGGTGCCGGTGAAGCCGTTTTTACCACCACCCTGGAGCGTTTTAACGGGAAACCGGTTTATCATTTTGTTGGAGAAGGTAAAACATACCCCACCTTTGATAATTTCTTTAAAGTAAGAGATCGTTATGAAAGCTATGTAGATACAACTACCTTACTGCCCTACCGGTTTGTGCGAAACGTGGATGAAGGCGGCTACAAAAAATATGACAATGTGACTTTCAATCAAGGTACAAATACAGCCGTAAGTACCAACGGTGTTTTTAAGGTTACCGATTGCATGCAGGACGTAGTGAGTATGGTGTATTGCGCCAGGAACATAGACTTTAGTAAATATAAACCGGACGATAAGATACCTTTTGATATGTTTCTCGATGATGAAGTATTTCATTTGTACATACGATACATGGGTAAAGAAAAGATCAAGACACGCTACGGCAGGTTCAATGCCATTAAAATAAAACCATTGCTCATTAAGGGAACCATTTTTGAAGGTGGTGAAAAAATGACGGCCTGGCTGAGTGATGATCCCAATCATTTATTGCTGAGGGCAGAAAGCCCGATAGCTGTAGGAAGTATTAAAGTGGATATGATGTCGTATAAAAACCTGCGTTATCCGCTTACCTCCTTCACCGGGCTAAGGTGATCTTATAAATCACTTAATTTAAAAACATCTTTTTCCCTGATGCCTTTTTCGGTCATCTGCAGGTTACAGCATTCGTTTTTTGCATCATGTTCAAAAAAGAGAACATAATCTTTCTCAAGTGCTTCATTTAGGAATGCCCTTTTCTCATTTAATGTAGTCAGAGGAAACATGTCGTATCCCATTACATAAGGCAGGGGGATATGTGCAATGGAGGGTAATAGATCGGCCATATACACAATTGATCTTCCTTTATAATTTATTTTAGGCAGCATCATGGCATCAGTATGACCATTTACTGTATAGAAAGAGAGATCTTTTATCAGTTGTGAATTGTGAAGTGTGAGTCGTGAGTCGTTTGATGTGAGACCGGCGCTTTCAGGTAATATGGCGTTCAATCCTGCAGAATTGTTGCCGAGGTCAAAGAACTTTAGCCGGCCACTTTCCTTTATCGGCAGGATATTCTCTTTCAAAAAACTTGCCTTTTCCCTTGCATTGGGTTCTGTAGCCCATTTCCAATGGCGTTCATTGCTCCAGTAATCAGCATTCTTAAAAGCGGGTACTAATTTATCGCCTTCTATTTTTATACTGCCACCGCAATGGTCAAAATGAAGATGGGTTAAAAAAACATCGGTGATATCGTCTTTGGTAAATCCATGCCTGGCAAGTGATTTATCTAATGTATCGTCACCATGTAAATAATAGTGTCCAAAGAATTTGGCATCCTGTTTATTGCCCATTCCGTTATCAATCAAAATAAGTTTGCCTTCATCTTCAATCAATAAACAACGCAACGCCCAGCTGCACATATTGTTTTCATCGGCAGGGTTCAGTTTGTTCCACATACTTTTGGGTACCACACCAAACATAGCGCCACCATCTAACTTAAAGTAGCCCGTGTTAATCGTATATAATTTCATATTGTAAAATTAGGGAACCGGCGCTTTATTTCTTTTGTGCCCCTGCAGTGGTTAACAACAGTAATAAGCCTACTGCAAAAAAAGTGATCAACGCTAAAAGTGAATTACGCATGCTGTGAGTAAGCCCTTCAATAAATCCAAAACTAAAGAGGCCGATCACGATAGCAAATTTTTCGGTCACATCATAAAAACTAAAAAATGATGCGGTGTCTTTTGTTTCGGGCATCAGTTTGGAATAGGTGGAACGGCTGAGCGACTGTATGCCCCCCATCACCAGGCCAACCAGCGATGCAAGGATGTAGAAATGCATTTCGGTGGTAATAAAATAACCGGCAATACAGACGCCGATCCATAACAGCACCGTAAAAATTAAAACTTTGATGTTGCCATATTTCGCTGACAGTTTAGACATCGCTACGGCGCCTGCAATGGCCACCAGTTGAATGATCACTGCCGTGATGATGAGTTTTTCATCTGCCAGCTTTAATTCCTTGATGCCAAAATCAATGGCCACCAGCATTACTGTTTGCACGCCCATGCTGTAAAAAAAGAAAGCGCTTAAATATCTTTTTAATACCGGCATTTTGATTACCTGCTGCCACACGATCTTTAATTCGTGAAATCCGTTTACCAATACATGTCTTTTTGATTTTCTTTCGCTTTTAGGACTCATTGGTAACCTGGCAAATGTTATTTGTGCAAAACCCACCCACCAGATGCCCACTAATAGAAAGGTAATGGTGAGTGCAAGGCCTTTGTCTTTCATTGTCATTACCAGTGCAAAACCAACAAGCTGCATTAATACGCTGCCGATATACCCCATGGTATAACCTTTGGCACTGATTCGGTCCATATCCTTTTCAGCAGCTATTTCCGGCAAATAAGAATTATAAAATACCTGGCTGCCATAAAATCCAATACCGGCAAACATAAAACACATGAGCCCCAGTGTTACATGTGTTTTGTCAAAGAAAAAAAGCAGGCTGCAACTTAATGCACCCATGTAGCAGAAGAAACGCATGAAATTTTTCTTGTTGCCTTTGTAATCAGCGATAGAAGAAAGAACGGGAGAGAGTAGTGCTATTACGAGGAACCCAAAGGCAAGTACATAATCTTTCAGTTCGGTATTTACAAAGCGACGGCCCATAAAACTAATGCCCTCCGGGAAATTTGAGAGTCCAGTCACGGCAGCATAATAAGCGGGGAAAAATGTAGTGGTGATAACCAGGTTATAAACCGAGTTTGCCCAGTCATACATGGCCCATCCATTGATGACTTTTTTGGAAGCAGTCTGCATGGTTATGTTTTAAGGTTCCCTAAAATAGGAAATATCGCTGTATTAGCTGCAAAAAATAACCCCTGCATAAAAGCAGGGGCTGTGAAATTAATATAGGGCAGTTAGTAATAGTCTATGGAAGACTATCGGAAATGGGTTTTGCATAGCCAAGATTCATGAATGATTCCAGCCGGTTGTTGGTTAAATGAATTGTTACCGGGGCCTTATCAAAAACCTTTTCGGAAATAAAAGAACCAAACAATAAGAAACTGGTTTCAACGCCCTTTGTCAGTTTGCTTTCATCCACCACAAAATTCAGGTTGAATGTGTCTTTGTTTTTAGTGATCTGAACAGTGGATTCAATACTATCCTGGAAATATTCCTGTTCCTTCAGGTAGTTGGCTAATTTTTTCGCCATGTCTTCATTGATGCCATCGCCCTTGTAATACACGTTATGCTTCTTGTCCAGTTTGTATTCTTTGCCATAGTTCTGGCAACTTATTAAGCCGGTGGTAATAATTAATGCAGGCAGTAAAGATTTTATGATTTTCATGTTGATGATTTATGCTGCAGAAGTAATTACAAATACTGGTTTATTAAATACCCTGCGTTGGGTATTTTTACCGGCTGATATAACCGGTATAGATCAGGATGAGAAGTATAATACCAACAATGATCCTGTAATAGCCCCATATCCTGAAACCATGCTTCTTTAAAAAACCGATAAAAAACTTAATGGCTAACAGCGCAACAATAAAAGCAACGACATTACCAATAGCCAGTTGTTTTATTTCGTTAGATGAAAAGCCGCCGTATTCTTTGTAATACTTGAGCAGTTTATAACCTGTGGCGGCAAGCATGGTGGGTACAGCAAGAAAGAAAGAAAACTCGGCAGCAGCATTGCGGGTGAGCTTTTGCTGCATACCGCCAATGATGGATGCGGCACTACGGCTTATACCGGGTATCATGGCCAGGCATTGCCATATGCCGATCATAATAGCCCTGCCGAAAGAAACTTCCTTTTCATCGTGGATGGTATGTTCTTTGAAAACATTGTCAATAAAAATGAGGATGATACCGCCTGCCAGCATGGATATGGCCACGGTAGTGGAACTTTCCAGCAGGGCATCTATCTTTTTGGAGAAAAGAAATCCTAAAATAATGGCCGGCATAACCGCTGCGATAAGCTTTGCATAAAACTGCCAGTTCTTAAAGTCAATGAATTTTTTCCAGTACAAAACCACTACCGCTAATATGGCTCCCAATTGAATGGCTATTGTAAAAACTTTGCTGAAATCGTTTTCGGAAAGATTAAGCAGTTTTTCGGTAATGATCATGTGGCCGGTGGAAGAGATGGGTAAGAACTCAGTCAATCCTTCCACGATAGCAATAATAATACTTTGAATAGTGTTCATTGGCTTTGGTATAAAAGAAAAAAGCGAAGTAACAACTCCGCTCTATATATTCCTAATTATTAATTCTTAATTGGATTTTGGTTTCTTCATGATGGCAAATATCTCAATGATAAAACCAGCGATCAGTAAAATAGGAGCAAGAGTGATACGGGTGGTGCTGTATACCTCGTTATCGTCAAAAACTTTTGGATCACTGCTTTTGCCGCCCGACATTAAGAAGAAGCCCAGCGCCAATACGGCCAGCCCTATCAGCATCCACATATAATTCTCTTTTCCAAACAAAGGGTTTGATGATCCGCCTGCTGGCATTTGTTTTTTGTCTTTACTCATGTTTGTATTGTTGTGGCTGCAAATTAATATAAATCATCCAATTTCATCCGCAGGTATTTAATTACCGAACGGTGGGTGCTGATGAGGGTGATACTTACACCCAATACAATGATCACCAGAAACAGGAGGATCATACTCGTGGTATCGTGCAGCATCTTGAATTCCTTTGCCTGCGATTCAATCAGGTTGATGGTCAGCCACACGGCAATGATGGCAATACCCGATGCTACGAGCCCGTTTATGATTGCACGGATATTAATTGGCCGGGCAATGAACCAGCGGGTGGCGCCAACCATCTGCATGGTCTTTATTAAAAACCGGTTGCTGTACATGGCCAGCCTGATGGTATTATCAATGGAAAAAACAACCAGTACGGTCAATATAATTGCAGCGATCAAAAATATATAAGCCGCAGTTTTTACAAACTTACTCACCTGCGATATGGTCTCTGTAGGAAACTGGAACTCTTTGATGAGCCCCGGGAAACGGTTAAGCAGGTTAACAGACAAAGCATCAAGGCTGTCTTTTTGTACATAGTTTGCCTTTACATAAAAGTCAACACTCTCAGGCAGGGGATTTTCATCCAGGAATTTTTTCCAGGTGGTATCATTATCCTTGTTCCACTTTTCAATGGCCATTTCTTTGGTCACATGCTCCACCCCTTTTGCAAACGGGAAGGCGGCGATATAATTTTTGAGGCTGTCAATATTCCTTTTGGGTGCATTGGGATTAAGCCAGGCATGAACCTGTATGTTCTCCTTGAAATAATCACCCGTCTTGCGAAGATTTAAAAAGAACCAGCCAACAAGGCCAAATAAAAATAATACCAGCGAAACACCAATGATGGCATAGGCATAAGTTGGTTTCCCTCTTTTACTGCTTGCTTTTCCGAACTGGGCCATAGCTTTTATTTAATGGGAGTTAGTACAATCTGGTTTTTCATGAGCCGCAAAAATAAAGGTTTTTAGCTGCTTTGCCGTATTTTTGCTCACTTCAAAACGATTGCCTGCCTGATTTATTTTTATGAACGGATGTGATATGCTGTGAATGGGGATTAAATAACTTTTCATTCACATTTTACAGAGAGATATAATAAATGCAGAGAGACAGTAAAGCAGAAAATATTGAATATTCAACTGACAATAGCAAACAAGCAATGGAATACGATTTCAGAAAGATTGAAGACAAATGGCAGACAGAATGGAAAGAGAAAAAGAGGTACGCTGTATCCAACAACTCTCCCAAACCAAAGTACTATGTACTGGATATGTTCCCCTATCCGAGTGGGGCCGGTTTGCATGTAGGACATCCTTTAGGATATATTGCCAGTGATATTTACAGCCGGTATAAAAGACTGAAAGGATTTAATGTTTTACATCCTATGGGCTTCGACAGTTTTGGTTTACCTGCCGAACAATATGCTTTGGAAACAGGCCAGCACCCGGCAACCACTACCGAAAAAAATATTGCCACTTTCAAATCGCAGTTAGATAAAATTGGTTTTTGTTACGACTGGGACAGGGAGGTGAAAACCAGTGACCCGGAATTTTATAAATGGACACAATGGCTGTTCCTGAAACTCTTTTCCAGTTATTTCTGCAATACCCAAAAAAAGGCAAGGCCTATAGAAGACCTGGTAAAAAAATATGCGACACAGGGAGCTAAGGATTTTACGGCAGATCAGTGGAATGCTTTTTCGAAAAAAGAACAGGAAGATATATTGATGAAACGCCGCCTTGCATTTTCTGCTTACGGCGAAGTGAACTGGTGCGAAGCGCTGGGAACCGTTTTGGCCAATGATGAAGTGGTGAATGGGGTAAGCGAAAGAGGAGGGTACCCGGTTGAAAAAAGAAAAATGCGCCAGTGGTTCTTACGCATAACAGCTTATGCCGACAGGCTGCTTGATGGTTTGGAAAAAGTGGACTTCAGTGAATCCATGAAAGAGATGCAGCGTAACTGGATAGGGAAGAGTGAAGGAGCGGAAATAGAATTCAACATTCAACATTCAACATTCAAACTAAATGTGTATACCACAAGACCGGATACCATCTTTGGTGTTGACTTCATGGTACTAGCTCCCGAACATGAACTGGTATCACAAATAACTTCGGCAATACAAAAAGCGGAGATAGAAAAATATTTAACCTATGTAAAAAGCCGCAGTGAAAGGGAAAGGCTTGCCGAAGCAAAGACCATCACCGGTTGTTTTACGGGTGCATATGCAGTGAACCCGTTTGACGGAAGAGAGATCCCCATCTGGATAGCAGAATATGTGCTGGCCGGTTATGGCACAGGCGCTATCATGGCCGTGCCCTGCGGCGACCAAAGAGATTTTGCTTTTGCAAAACATTTCAATATTCCCATCACCAATATCATCGGTAGCCATTATAATGGTGAAGAAGCAAACCCAACCAAAGATGCGGTGCTTGAAAATTCCGGTTTCTTAAACGGTATGCTGATGAAAGATGCGATTGGCGTTGCAGTGAATAAAGTAGAAGAACTTGGCATTGGCAAACGCAAAGTGAATTACAAGATGAGGGATGCAGGTTTCAGCCGCCAACGCTATTGGGGTGAACCGTTTCCGATTGTATGGAAAGATGAAGTAGCGATTCCTTTGGATGAATCTGAGTTGCCATTAAAACTTCCGCATGTAGATAAATATGGCCCAGGCCCGAATGGCGAAGGGCCATTAGCCAATCTGAAAGATTGGGTTAACCTCACCCCTAACCCCTCTCCGAAGGAGAGGGGAACGAAAGACTCTGCTGCATATGGCTATATCAACAGCACTGCAGAAGAGTGGAAAAAGACCCTGCAGTTTGCAAAGCAAAACAGGAAAGATGCTACTGTTGAAGAAGATATCATCTGGCAGGAACTTCGCAACAGGAATATCGCAGGGTATAAATTCAGGAGGCAGCATCCCATTGCCGGTTATATCCCCGATTTTGTTTGCCTCGAAAAAAAACTGATCATAGAAATAGATGGCGGATATCATAATGAAGATGACCAGGCTGCATTTGATAAAGCAAGAGCACAATGGC
The DNA here is from genome assembly GCA_044222465.1 of Ferruginibacter sp. Lineage (GTDB taxonomy): Bacteria > Bacteroidota > Bacteroidia > Chitinophagales > Chitinophagaceae > Ferruginibacter. The sequence goes on along the minus strand of JBGANE010000001.1, from coordinate 179,202 downwards.
TGGAAGAACAGGGCTTTTCTATGATACGTTTTACAAATGATGAGGTAAACACTTCACTCGAAAAAGTTTTAAAAGATATTGAGCAGGCGCTTCAAAATAAACAAACAAATCTACCCAATATAAGCTCTAACCCCCCTCTCCCTGGGAGAGGGGTTGGGGGTGAGGTCAAACGGGAAACATCAACCATGCCCGGCTATGCAGGCAGCAGCTGGTATTTCCTGCGCTACATGGATCCACATAATGACAAAACATTTTGTGATAGAAAAGTAAGCGATTACTGGAACCAGGTTGACTTATATATTGGGGGAACAGAACATGCTGTTGGACATTTATTATACAGCCGCATGTGGACGAAGGTGATGTATGACCTTGGGTTGATAGGGTTTGATGAGCCGTATAAAAAACTACTGAACCAAGGGATGATACAAGGGAGCAGTAGACTAGTCACAAGAATTCAGTTACTTGGTACAGATAAAAGGATTCTGGGAACAAAATATGTTTCATTTGGATTAATTCAACGATTCAATAGTGAAACTAGAAACTTAGCATTCGAAGAACTACTTAATAAAGCACATCAATCGTTTTTCAATGAAGATAATATTCAAGTTGTAAAAGAAGTTAGTTTTTCTGAGTTGTATGTGGATGTGAATTTAGTTGATGGAGTGGAGTTGGATATTGAAAAGTTAAGAAAGTGGAAAGAAGAGTACAGGGATGCTGGCTTTATAACTGAAGATGGAAAATTTTTGTGCGATACGTTGACAGAGAAGATGAGCAAACGTCTTTTTAATACCGTCAACCCCAATGACCTTTGTGATAAATACGGCGCCGATACATTCCGCATGTATGAAATGTTCCTTGGCCCTGTTGAAGCAAGCAAACCATGGGATACAAAAGGCATTGAAGGTGTTCATCGCTTCTTAAGAAAATTATGGCGCTTGTTCAATGATGAACAGAAGGGGCCGATCTGGACGACTACAGCCCCCTCTCCTTTGGAGAGGGCGGGGGGTGAGGTCGCAACAGATGCTGAATTAAAAATTTTACACCGCACCATTAAAAAAATTGAAGAAGATACCGAGCGCTTCAGTTTTAATACTGCCGTAAGTACATTCATGATATGTGTGAATGATCTGGCCGACATTAAATGTCATAAAAAAGAAATTTTAGAAAAACTTTTGATACTGCTTGCTCCTTATGCACCTCATATTGCCGAAGAACTTTGGAATAAATTGGGTAATGAAGGTTCGGTTCTGGATGCAAACTTCCCTGCATTTGATGGGAAGTATTTGGTGGAAAGTTCAAAAGAATACCCCATTTCTGTCAATGGCAAACTTCGTACTAATATAACAATCGCCCTTGATGCCGGGCAGGAGGAGATAGAGAAGATCGTGTTGGCCAATGAGGTCATTCAAAAATGGCTGGACGGGAAGCCTCCAAAAAAGGTAATTTTTGTTAAGGGAAAAATGGTGAATGTGGTGCTCTAAACCGGGCCGGAAAAAATTGCTTGCTTTATAAAATGTGGATGCCTATATTTACATCCTAAGTCAATCCGAATTGTTCATTATCCGTTGAAATATAAGTCCCCTTGTGAAAATACCCCCAAAACACCTCTGAGATTTTGATGAACAGGCCTGCTCGTTTGTTCATAATTTACCACCACAGCTAAGACCGGCCAAAGGCTTCAGATTATTTATTTTTTTATTTTTAGAAAAAAACCTGAACAAGGTTATTTTTTAATTGAAAAAAAGCCTACTTTTATTTTTTAACAGAAGCTTAAATTTTCGGGTTTAAGCAGAAAACAGTAACTGCAGACAATTAACTAAACGCTTATGGTAAATACTTTTACAACTTTCCATACATACTGTTTTAACTTCCCAAAGAAAAAATCTCAACTTATTCTTTCTTTCTCCAGTTATATTACTGCTATAACATCATTAATATATTTTTTATGAACTACAAATTAAAAACAACCATAATTATGAGAAAAACTCTCCTATTAATTATCTCGTTTTTTTGTGCTTTTGTAACGATGGCGCAAAATAATGAGGCTGAAAAAAATGCCGCACTTCAGCTGGTAAGCGCAAACAGGGCAGCCATTGGCATAAGCGCCGATGACCTGAACAACCTGACGGTTTCAACGTCTTATATAGATAAGACGATTGGTGTCAGGTATGTGTACCTGCAGCAAACCTACAGGGATATTCCTGTATATAACCAGATACATGTGCTTGCATTTAAAAACAACAAACTTGCAGTTGCTTCCGGCGGAAGGATTGCAGATTTTGACAAAAAAGTAAATGTTCCTTCCGGAATGCCTATGGTAACAGCAGAAAGTGCTGTTGCGTCTGCATTGGCAAACAAAGGATTTTCTGCTTCTGAAAACGTAGTCGCCATCAATACTACCGACAATGGCCGCAAGGTTGAATTTGGTAAACTCGGGGTTTCCCGTGAGAATATTACCGCTCAACTGATGTGGTCTCCAATGGAGGATGGTTCATACAGGCTGGCATGGCAGGTTTATTTTATTCCTACCACCACGTCTGACTACTGGATGCTTCGTGTTGATGCGGTTAATAACCGTATCATCGGAACAGATAACCTGACCGTATCTTGTAACTGGGATGATCCAAACCATATCTACCAGTTTGGGATTGATCATAATCATGTTGCCGAGGCTACCAAAACCGGTACTAACCTGAACTTTGATTTCAGGACCATTAATAACCTTAACCAGAGCCTGAACGGACCAACTACTGTTGCTAATGCTTCTTACAGGGTTGTTCCTTTGCCTTATGAAGCGCCAACATTTATGCCGGGTACTTTTCCTGGTACGGCTCCGGGTAACAGTACTGTTGTAAATAACCCATGGACTGCTGGAAGTGCAAACGCCACTACATTAAACTGGCATAGCACCGATGCTGCAACTGATTTTAACTATACCCGTGGTAACAACAACTGGGCTTATTTTGATATTCCAAATACCAATACACCTGATGCGGTAAGGGCATCTACTTCTACTACGCCATTACCTACGTTGACATTTATATATGGTAATGCTCCGGATTATAACCTGGATCCTGTTACCAATACTGATAACCAGAAGTTTAATGTAACTAACTTATTTTACTACAATAATATTATACACGACGTATTATATGCATATGGTTTTGACGAACCAGGTGGTAACTTCCAATCGAACAACCTCGGAAGAGGTGGACTTGGTAACGACCATGTGTTTGCTGAAGCCCAGGATGCAGGTGGTACCAATAACGCAAACTTTGCCACGCCGGTTGATGGACAAAATCCGAGGATGCAAATGTATATATGGACACAGACAGCAGTTAGGCGTGATGGAGACGTTGACAATGGAATTATTGCCCACGAATTTGGACATGGGTTAAGTAACCGTTTATTTGGTGGGCCTAATCAAGTTGGCTGTGTTAGCAACGGAGAACACCAGGGAGAAGGTATCAGTGACTGGACTGCGTTGATGCTTACACAAATCTGGTCAGCTTCTAACGTAAACTCCGGTTTGGTTGGAAGGGGTATAGGTACCTACGCTTTAGGGCAGGCAACCACCGGTTTAGGTATTCGCAGCCAGCGTTACAGTACGGATATGGCCATCAACAACCTTGTTTATCAGGCCTCTTTACCAACTGCTGTACATAACAGAGGTGAATACTGGTGTACTGCTGCATGGGAAGCTACCTGGGCAATTATTCAGCAATCGGGCACTGTAGCACCAGATATTTACTTCAATGGTACCAGCACCGCCGGTAATCACGTGGCGTTTAGAATTGGTGTACAAGCAATGAAACTGGCTCCTTGCGGATCAGGATTTATTGATCACAGGGATGGATGGTTAAAAGCTGATACCTTATTATATGGCGGCACCTATTCATGTGCAATATGGAGAGCTTTTGCTAAAAGAGGTATGGGCTTCTTTGCATCACAGGGATCGCCTAACAGTGCAAGCGACCAGGTTCCGGATTTTACCCCGAAATCATACGTTGGCATTACTGCAAGTGCACCAACAGTTCCCGATGGTCAAAACCTCACTTACACAAATACAGTAACTACTTGTAGTGGTGCTGCAATAGCCGGGTACTCTTTGCAATCAACTTTACCACTTAACGTTACATTTGTTAGTGCAACAAATGGTGGAGTTTATAATGGCGCAACGAGGGTGATCACATGGCCGGTTAACCAGGCTGCAACGTCTTCTGTTACTTACCAGTTCACAGTAACAGTAGGTCCGGGCGCTTTCCCTGGTAACGTGGTTATGCCTGCTTGTTTATATGATAACTCAGCTACACCAAGGTTGTTCAATTGTGCATCTGTTACAACGCCAATTACTCCAATATTAGCTGGTTGCCCTACTGTAAGTACACAACCTGCAAACACACAGGTTTGTGATAACACTACAGCTACATTCAGTACTGTAGCAACAGCGGCCGATCCTATCGTTTATCAGTGGCAGGTAAGTACTGCTGGCCCTGGTGGTCCCTGGGCTAACCTGGCCAATGCTGCTCCTTACAGTGGTGTTAATACCAATACACTTACTATTAACCCTGCTGCAGCTGGATTAAACGGCAATAATTATCGTTGCTTTATGACAACGATCAATTGCCCGCTGGGTGTTTCAACTAACCCTGCTCAATTATCAGTAGTTGCAGCATCAATTGGTGGTACTATAACTCCGCTTAACTCTTCAGTTTGCGGAACTACCAATACCGGTACATTAACCTTGTCCGGTCATACCGGCAATATCGTACGTTGGGAATCTGCTACCGTGTTGGCAGGCCCTTATACCCCAATTGCCAATACAACAACAACACTTACATTTAATAATATCACACAAACAACATACTACCGTGCTGTAGTACAGGTTACTGGTTGTGCTGCTGTGAATTCAGCAACGGCAACGGTAACATTCATAGCTTCTGCAGCAATACAGATCACATCAGATGTGGGTACTACAATCTGCCAGGGCGATCCTGCCTTGTTAACTGCCGTTGTAGGGCCAACATTAACAACATTCACTTATCCTACACCAATAGTTATTAACGTTTCAGGTACTGCAACTCCTTATCCAGCTAATTTAACAGTAAGCGGTTTACCAACAACAGGTATCACAGTAAGTTCAGTTAGCCTGAATAATGTTAGCCATACTTTCCCTGATGATGTTGACATACTACTCCAGTCTCCAACTGGTGTTAACGTGGTACTCATATCAGATGTAAACGGAACTAATGATTGGGTAAACCGTAACTTCGTTTTACAGGATGGAGCACCGTTGATGTCTGATGGGGGAGCTAACGCTTCAGGTACTTATGCACCTACCAACTTCGTTACTCCGGATACCTGGGTAGCCCCGGGCCCGGGATCTGTAACACAGGCAACACCATTGTTATCAATGTTCACCGGCGACCCGAATGGAGTTTGGAAGTTATTTGTTGTTGATGATCTTGGTGGTGACCAGGGTTCTATTGGCAGCTGGAGCATTACATTCTCTCAACCTGGTGGACCAATTGTAGGAGGTACTTTCTTATGGACCCCTGCTACCGGTTTGAACTCAACAACAATTAACCCGGTTGCAGCATCTCCTGCAACTACCACAACTTATACTGTTACTCATAACAGCGGTACAGGTTGTATCAGGCAGGCTTCAATTACACTTACTGTAAATCAGCGCCCTGTAGTTACTGCACATCCTGCAAATACTACTGTATGTTCTGGTTTGCCAGCAACATTTACAGCTGCTGGTACCGGTACAGGCCTTACCTTCCAATGGCAGGTAAGCACCGCAGGTGCTGGTGGACCATATGTTAACCTTGCTAATGGCGCTCCTTATTCAGGTGTTAACACAGCAACATTAACTATCAGCCCGTCTTCAGTAGCATTGAATGGTTATTATTACCGTTGCGTATTAGGTGGCGCATGTGCTCCATTCAATCCTCCAACAAATATTACCAATGGTGCACTTTTAACGGTTAATGCATTACCAAATGTAACAGTATCGCCAACCGGCCCTGTTTGCGGTGGAGTAGCGGGCATTAACGGTTTAGCCTTAACAGCAAGCGGAGCCAACAGCTATGTTTGGAGCCCGCTGGCAGGATTGTTTACCAATGCAACAGCTACAACAGTTTATACAGGTACTAACCTGGCAACAGTTTATGCCGCTCCAACAGCATTGACTGTATATACTGTTACCGGTACTGCCACAGGCACAGGCTGTTCTAATACAGCTTCTGTAATAGTAAACTACACGCCACCAGCCCCAACAGTTACTCCATCATCTGTAACAATGTGTTTGGGTGATCCGGCTGTTAAACTGAAAAGTTCTTCTTCACAAACATTTACCTCTTCATTTGCTTCAGGTGCTGTAAATATTACAATACCCGACGGACCTACTATTCCACCGGTTCCAACTTCATATCCTGCAGTTGTTTCTAATATTACGGCTTCAGGTATCCCTGTTGGCGCTACTATTGCTAATGTAAGAGTAAGATTAAATATTACCCATGCATGGGTAAGTGACCTGGTAATAGCATTGAAAGCACCCAACGGCCAGGTTATAAACCTGAGTGCATTGGCAAACTTTACCAATTCTGCAGGCGCTAACTTCACCAATACAACGTTCAGCTCTGCAAGTACTACAGCAATTACCCACCTTATACAGGTACATATGGGCCGACCTGGCAGGTGTTACATTTAATGCTTTAGGGTTTACATGGCCTGGCGGACCTACCGGTTATGTTCCAACATCTAACGCATGGAGCAGCTTATACGCTACCCCTAATGGAACCTGGTCAATAGGTTTGTATGATGCAGGTGCACCAGATGGTGGTGTATTCAATAGCTGGTCTTTGGAGATTGATTATATAGTTGGGGTACCAGCTACACCTGCTGTATGGACACCGGCTGCCGGACTATTCTCTGATGCAGGCGCCACTACTCCGTATGTAGCAGGTACTGCAGATTCAGTATGGACAGAGCCAACTCCGTCTGGTGTATATAATTACCAGGCTACGGTTAAGAGTTTGACTTCTCCTCCTGCAAATCCGTCTTCTCCAACTGCAGGTGGTAACGGACAGGCATTAATAACATTTAACATTCAAAATAGTAATGGAACCGCTTTATAATTTTAATTCCATTACAAGCAGATGCCTAAATACCGGCCCAATGAATGCCAGGATATTTTATAAAGTAACTCCGATAGCTGGTCCCCCAGGTGCAATAGATGCAACTAACGGATGGATCCAATTTGGAGCAGGTGCCAGTGTTTCAACAGCTGGAGCTGTACATACACTTTTATCTGGCTTAACATTATCTATTCCTGCGGGCGCAACTTATGGTATTGCCCTTGAGGGGTTAACTGCCGGTAATGCTGCAAATATTGCTTATACAAACGGAGCTGGCATAGTAACCTATACAGATGGAGGTGTTCAATTATCACAGGTGGCAATGTTGGCTACGGTGGTGTTGCGGCACCAGGTGCTCCAACATTTAATCCACGTAATTTTAATGGTAGTGTTAGTTTATCTGCTGCCAATGTACCTCAGTGTACATCACCTGCAAGAAACATAACTGTAACAGTTAACCAACCGCTCACAGTAACAACCCAGCCGGTTAACCAGGCAATATGTACCGATAAGATCGCTACGTTCTCTGTTGCAGTAAGTGGTTCAGGGCCATACACATATCAATGGCAGGTAAGTAGCAATGGTGGTAACACCTATGCTAATATAGCCAATGGGGGTGTATATAGCGGAGCTACTTCAGCAACGTTGACTATTACGGCGCCTCCGGTTACTATGAATGGTTATGTATACCGTTGCAATATCACTGGTGCCGCACCATGTCCTGCTGTAACATCATTCTTCAGGATACTTACTGTATATCCGCTCCCGGTAGTTGTTATCAACGCAAATCCTGGTTGCCAACGCAAATCCTACCAAGCTGATGCCAGGTATGCGGACAACACTGAATTCTTCAGTTACTCCAAATCCTGCAGCTCCTAATGGTGGTTACCAGTGGCTTAGGGATGGAGTTGCTGTAACAGGTGCAAGCGCTGGTATTATCTCCGGTGTGGGTACAGGTGCTCTAACTGTTGATGTTGATGGACAGGGTACTTATCAATTAAGGGTTACAGATGTTAACGGCTGTACCAACCTGTCGAATACCATTGCTATTACGGATTCTGTAAGCGGTAAGTGCTTCATTTATCCTAATCCAAACTCTGGTAAATTCCAGGTTAGGTATTACAGTGCCGCAAACAACGTGTTACCAAGAGCAGTATCTGTATTTGATTCGAAAGGTGATAGGGTATTAACACAGAAATACATTGTGGGAAGACCTTACGACAGAATGGATGTTGACTTGAGGAGATTCGGAAAAGGCTTGTACTGGGTAGAGGTTATGGATGAAAATGGCGCCCGCCTCACCATGTGCAGAGTGGTAATTCAATAAAACTAACTAATACTTAGTTATACAGTCCTCCCGCCCAGGCGGGGGGACTTTTTTTATGCAAAACGCTTAATTAAATATATTGCTACCTTCATTGCATGATAACCGAATTGGAACGCACACTGATAAAAAGTAGAGCTGGCTTCCACCCTGTTGTTGACTTTAACCCGATGATTGAAAAACTGGTTCACTTTGATTTTACATCGGCCAATACTGAGCTAAGCCCTTCTGATGTCTCAGATACAATAGCCTTTTCTCAATACATCAATAACAAATTAAAAAGTAAAGGGGCAAAATATGGCATTGGAGGTTATAATGAGAACAGGACACTTTACCGGAGGAGCGAATTATTTGGCGGAGAAGAAGCAAGATCAATTCATCTGGGAATAGATATTTGGGGCCCGGCCGGATCAAAAGTGTATGCCCCCCTGGGTGGTATGATTCACAGTTTTGCTTTTAATGATAATTTTGGAGACTACGGAGCCACTATTATTTTACAACATCAGTTAGACAGGATAACCTTTCATACACTTTACGGGCACCTGAGTTTACATGATATTGCAGGACTACATGAAGGTTCGTACGTAATTCGTGGGCAAGAGATAGGCCATTTTGGTGAGGCCAAAGAAAATGGTAACTGGCCGCCTCACCTGCATTTGCAGGTAATAAAGGATATGGAATTAAAGGAGGGTGATTACCCGGGAGTATGTTCATTACCCGAAAGACAAAAATACCTCCTCAATTGCCCCAATGCCGACCTGGTACTTGATATGATGAAATATCTTTAAAAAGGGATAATTTCCACAAACCTTATTCGTTTAAAATTGTTTAATAACCCGGGTCAAAGCCACTAAAATAAGTAACTTTGCTTCGGAAATACAAAACATGGAAATAAAAGCCGGTAAACTATTAAGCAAGATCAATAACCCCGATGATTTAAAGAAATTAAGCAGGGAGCAATTGCACCAGGTCTGTGATGAGTTGCGTCAATATATTATTGATGTAGTTAGTGTATATGGAGGCCATTTTGGTGCCAGCCTTGGCGTGGTGGAATTGAGCGTTGCACTGCATTATGTTTTTAATACTCCCGATGATCAGTTGGTATGGGACGTGGGCCACCAGGCTTATGGCCATAAAATACTTACCGGGAGAAGAGATAATTTTCCTACTAACAGAAAATATAAAGGCCTGAGTGGTTTTCCAAAACGCAGCGAAAGCGAATATGATACATTTGGTGTAGGCCATTCCTCCACTTCTATCTCCGCTGCGCTGGGGATGGCTATGGCTTCACACTATAAGGGAGAAAAAGACCGACAGCATATAGCTATAATTGGTGATGGCGCTATGACAGCCGGGCTCGCCTTTGAAGCAATGAATCATGCAGGCATAGAGAAAAGTAATATAATTATCATCCTGAATGATAATTGCATGAGTATAGACCCTAATGTAGGTGCATTAAAAGAATACTTAACGGATATTACAACCTCCCATACTTACAATGAACTTAGGGATAATGTGTGGAAGGCTTTAGGCAAATTGCCTGTTGGAAAAAAATTCAGCCGGGGGATGGCCAGTAAACTGGAAGCCAGTTTGAAAGGAATGGTAAGTCAAAGCAGTAATTTATTTGAAGCGCTTCAGTTACGTTATTTTGGTCCTATTGACGGGCATAATATTACCAAGCTGGTAGATACATTAAAAGACCTGAAAGATATACCAGGACCCAAACTCCTTCACATAAAAACGGTAAAGGGGAAGGGTTACGATCTGGCAGAAAAAGACCAAACCAAATGGCATGCACCAGGATTATTTGATAAAGTAACCGGGGAAATACAGAAAAAGAAATTTGACATCCCCCAGCCACCTAAATACCAGGATGTATTCGGGCATACGATCATTGAATTGGCCGAAAAGAATGAAAAGATATTTGGTATCACCCCGGCTATGCCCAGTGGATCTTCGCTGAAGTTTATGATGGATAAAATGCCAGACAGGGCATTTGATGTGGGCATTTGCGAACAACATGCGGTTACCTTAAGCGCAGGAATGGCTACCCAGGGAATGAAAGTTTTTTGTAACATCTACTCTTCATTTATGCAGAGAGCCTATGATATGGTGATACATGATGTGGCCATTCAAAAACTGCCTGTAATTTTTTGTTTAGACAGGGCCGGGCTTGTGGGAGAAGATGGACCTACACACCATGGATGTTATGATATTGCTTATATGCGTTGTGTACCCAACATGATCGTGAGTGCACCCATGAATGAAGCCGAGTTGAGAAACCTGATGTACACTGCACAACTGGATTCAACAAAAAATCCTTTTGTGATACGCTATCCAAGAGGAGAAGGTGTTATGCCGGAGTGGAAAACTGAAATGAAAGAAATAAAGATCGGAACTGGTAGAAAGATCAAAGACGGTAAGGATATTGCGATACTGTCCTTTGGCCACCCGGGCAATTTTGCAGCTGCCGCAATACGTGATGTAAAGGCAGAGGGAATTGATCCTGCACATTATGACATGCGTTTTGTAAAACCATTGGATGAAGAAATGCTGCATGAGGTTTTCTGCAAATACAATAAAGTAATTACTATAGAAGATGGTACCATTATAGGTGGTTTTGGATCGGCTGTACTGGAGTTTATGAATAAGCATGGTTATAAAGCTGAAGTAAAGATCATGGGTATTCCCGACAAACTTGTTGAACATGGGACACCTAAACAATTGTATGATGAGATAGGAATTGATGCAAATGGGATTGTTGGTATGCTCCGTGCCATGTTAGAAGTACAAGTTGTTTCAGTTAAATAATTTCATTCAATTCTTTTTAAAGCCACGCCTCAGGCGTGGCTTTTGGTTTTATTTAACGTACACAAAAAAATTTTGTGAAAATGCCGGCGTTAGGCATCTAAGTCTGATAAAATTTTCATGAAGCTCGCCAGCAAACTTCTTATAGTAAGCCCCATATTGCTTGCTGTCACTTCCGCATTCGGATACTTTTTCTGGTATAAACCAAAATTCAGGTCAACTGCAGACGCATCTGCTTTCAAACCGGACAGGCATAGCGCCAACCATGAAACCATTCTGCGTTTAAAACGAAAAGCCTTGCTGGTAAAGGATTTTGTAACTAAGCATGAATATAACAGGACACATTGTTTTTTATTGGATATGCGGTTACCTTCGGGGAAAAACCGGTTTTTTGTTTATAACCTTGTCAAAGATTCTGTAGAGATTGCCGGACTTGTTACACATGGATCCGGATCTGGTAATGGGGATACAGAAGAGCTGGTCTTCTCCAATCTTAAAAACAGTAATTGCACCTCTATAGGTAAATATCGAATCGGCAATTCCTATACAGGTAGCTTTGGCCCGGCTTACAAATTATACGGGCTAGATAAAACCAACAGTAATGCTTTTGACCGTTTTGTTGTGCTTCATTCACATGCCTGTGTTCCAAATGAAGAAATATCTCCACTGCCTATATGTGTAAGCCTGGGCTGCCCTACGGTATCTCCTCCGTTTTTAGACAGGATAAAGACTTATCTCGACAATTCACGACAGCCTGTATTGTTATGGATTTATTATTGAGATCAGTTCATGGGTATCTCAATGGCCAATAACTCAGCATCAGCATCAGCGGTAATAGAAAAACTATCTGTTTCAGAAATTCCAAGTGCATCTCGTTTGTTTAGTTGCTTGCCATCCACCTGTACAGAACCATTAATGACCACTAAAAACACTCCATTTCCTTTAAATGCTGTTGAATAGGAGATCTCTTTACCGGCATCAAGCCTGGTTAATGCGAATCTTGCATCCTGGTTTATCCATAAAGCTTTGTCTGAATCAAGCGGGGAAACCACGGTCTGCCATTTATTTACCCGGTCACTAACATCAAAATTCCTTTGGTCATACCTGGGTTTGATATTTCTTTCCTTAGGAAATACCCACACCTGGAAAAGTGTAACAGGCTCTGTTTTTGAAGCATTAAATTCCGAGTGCTGTACCCCGGTCCCGGCGCTCATTATCTGTATATCTCCTGCTTTGATTACTCCGTTTCCGCCTGTGCTGTCTTTATGTTGCAGGGCACCGGTAAAGGGGATGGTCACAATCTCCATATTGTCATGCGGATGAGTTGGAAACCCGCCACCTCCGGCCACAAAATCATCATTCAGGACTCTGAGCAATCCAAAATGCACTTTTTCCGGGTTATGGTATTGGGCAAAACTGAAGTAATAGTTTGGCTTTAACCAGCCGTAATCTGCCGAACCCCTGTCATCGGCTTTAAATAATATTGTCTTCATTGTTATAGTTTTAAAATTCAATGTTTAAACATCAAATATAATACCAAACCTGAAACTGACAAAATAGCAAAAAAACCGGTGACGGGGAATAACTTAATTGAGTGCTGCTGCTTCGTCGCCGGGTAAAAGTCCGTGGACATCCTCTTCCCGGTTCTCATTCCATTCAATAATAAAATTGTTTCTGCCTTCGCCTGTAAGTAAACTCATGAACCGCTGTTGTACCAGTTCTAAAAGGGATAAAAACAAGAAGATGGCATGTATCCGGTTCTCACACACATCAAATATCTTTTCAAAAGAAACCGTTTTTTCAGTGCGACAGATATCCAGCATATATTCACGGCTACCCTCCATTGTATAATTGTATTGTACTACCGTGTGAACAGGCCTGTTCTTTCGCTCCTGTAGTTTAAAAACCACTTTTTCAAAAGCCTTCATCAACTTAAAAAGAGTAACGGTCTGTATCTCGGTTCCTTCTCCGGCTTCTTCACCGATCTGTGAAATTTCTTTCTGCAGGTTCCCACGTTTTACCATCAACAGCCTCAGCGCCTCCATTTCAGCCATTTTAGAAGCGGCTTCTTTAAATCTTTTATATTCCAGTATCTTATTGATGAGTTCCTGGCGTGGATCAATCTCATTGCCATCAGCATCCAGTTCTTTACGGGGCAAGAGCATTTTAGCCTTTATGCGCATCAGGGTACTGATAAATAAAATAAATTCGCTGCTTAATTCAATATTGAGTTTTTCAATACTGTGGATATAGGCTAAAAAATCGTTGGTGATCTTTGTAATGGGTATATTGTAAATATCCAGTTCATCTCTTTCAATAAAGAATAAAAGCAGGTCAAAGGGGCCTTCAAATTGTTCTAATTTGATCTGGTAGCTTGTACTATTCACTTTGGATTATCTTGATTTATTTAATAAAATACCAACCGGTAAGGGAAGGGCAAATGTACCGATTTGTTGAGACAGTTATGATACTGCAGAAGAGTAAATGAACCAATGTGGAAAACACACCGGTATTTAAATGGCTAAAGTTTTAATGTAAGGCCGATACCCAATATTTCCTTCAATTGGGTCTTTTTTAAGATATCATCGTCATAAACGATATCTGCGCTGATATTGGTGGCCAGCCATTTATTAAACTTAAGACTTAAAAGGTTTGTAAAGAAAACATCCACATTTTGAGGATTTCGTTTATAATTGCTGAACAGGTCGAGCCTGCCTGTGTATGAAGCCCATTTGATAAAGGCTTTTGTGAATTTTGCAGTAGCAAAAGCTCCCAGCTCAGTATAGATTTTTTTATTAGGCGGCACACCAAATTTGTCGTCAGCATAAAAATCTGAATCATTTTTCAGCAGAAAACGGGTTGTAATAGGCGAAACAAAAATTGAAAGACTTGCGTTCGGCCTGAAATCTATTCCTTCCGAAATGATGATCTTACCAGGAGTAAGAAAACTGGATATCTTGATGTTTCCCGTATCAGTATAATTGTATCCTGTGAGTGCCTGGGTATTGAAGTTTACCAGCAAAGCCGTGTACCATTTTTTTGAGAGTTGATATCCATATTTGGTTGTGATGTCTATCCGGTCATCGGTCTTTCGGAACTGACCAAAACTGGTGGCATTTTGAAAACCGAGAGCTATATCAAAATAATTATTCCAGGTATTTCTTCCCTTTTTATAGTTGAGATTATAGTTGAACAAAGTAGCAAGCCCAAGTGTATTTTGCTCACCACCGCTCACCCAGTTTCTTAGAGCTCCCTGCTGTATGTTGATAATAAACGTACCGGCTTTTTGCCATCCGTCTTTTTCTGGCAGTTTTAACTCCCTGAATGCTACTTTCTGGAATTCTCTTATTGAAGGATCCTGGGCTTGTGCTGATAATATAAGGATTGCTGTTACAAAAACAGTAACTAAGGGTTTTTTCATTCCGCAAAAGTAATTAAAAATGAGGGCAGATTATGTTAACAGCTTTTAAAGAAATGAAGCTGTGTACCTGCAAGGCACAAAACAATTGTTAAATACCCTTCTGTAACCCTTAGCTTTTATTTTTTGGAAAAACAGAGCTACAACAATCATTGCAGCTCTGTAAAGAATTATTTTTTTAAACTATCCCTTATCTCCATCAGTAAAGCATCTGTTGAAGATGGACCAGCCGGGGCTTCAGCTTGTTTTTTCTTCATACTGTTGATAGATTTAATGACAAGGAACATTACAAAAGCCACAATAATGAAATTGATGATGGCTGTCAGGAAATCACCCCATTTAATAGCCACAGCTTCCGTGACGACTTTGCCAGTGGCATCAGTTACCGCTTCTTTAAGCACATACATATTCTTACTGAGATCAGCACCTCCGATCATTCCTATCAATGGTGATACAATCCCATCCGTGAATGATGAAACTACTTTGCCAAAAGCGCCACCCATTACAAATGCAACGGCAATATCAACAAGGCTTCCCTGCATGGCAAAGTCTTTAAATTCTTTAATGAATCCCATAGATGTAAAGTTTAAAGGTTAAAAATTATTCGTGGCTAGGCTATACTAAATGTAGCATAATAATATTACAGAATCAAATTCATTTTGCGCATTAAGGAATTTGTTGACAAGCGGACAAATAATCTGGTTTAAATACATCAACTTTGCACCACCAAAATTTTAAATGCTTTGAACAAAGGAATTTTAAACTGGCTTATTTTCATTATTCTTTCTATCATATGGGGTAGTAGTTTCATAATGATGAAAGAAGGCCTACTACATTTAACTGCCTATCAGGTTGCAGCGCTCCGCATAGTTTTTTCAGGTATTATTCTGCTACCGGCTGCCATCAAACACTTTAAACAGATACCACGCAATAAAATGTCTGTAATTTTTATGTCTGGCGCACTGGGTAGTTTAATACCAGCTTTTTTATTTTGTATTGCTGAAGAGGGAATTGACAGCGCCCTGGCCGGAACTCTTAATTCGTTGACCCCCATCTTTGTCATCATAGTTGGTGCTTTGTTCTTCCACAGTAAAACATCAGCCAATAAAATATTCGGCATTTTTATAGCTTTTACCGGAAGCATATTGTTATTGCTTAGTAAGGGCCACTTGCAGGAAAGCCAGAACCTGTTGTACGTTTCGTTTATTGTACTGGCAACCATTTGTTATGGTATCAATGTAAATATGGTACATAAATTTTTACCACAGATCGGATCGATACAGATTGCAGCACTCGCTCTTACGCTCAATGCAATCCCTGCATTGATCATTCTTATTTTTACCGGTTATTTTAGTTTACCGTTGACCGATTCAGGAATATTGTATTCAACAGGCCATGCTGCCTTACTTGGGATATTTGGTACTGCCATTGCTTCCATACTTTTTTATATACTGATAAAGCGTGCCGGAGCCGTTTTTTCTTCAATGGTTACTTATGGAATACCCATTGTTGCAAACTTTTGGGGAATGATTTATGGCGAAGAAGTAGGGTGGAAACAATTTGCCTGCCTGTTATTGATTTTAGCCGGTGTTTACCTGGCTAACCGTAAAGTGGCCACATTGGATTTAAAAAGATCACCCTAATCGGATTCAGTGAATGAGATATTCTTTTCCCTGAGAAAATCCTTGATTCTGTCTGCATGAACACAGATACCCACGTGTAAGAAAGGGCTGTTGGAAATTTTTTCTTTCTTGCCGTTATTTATTATTTCAAAATTCTTCATGTCGAAACCCAGGTGTAAATGGTTGGTGGCATGCTGCATTCCATAAATAATTCCGGAAGTATCAAATAATGGTCCGCCACTTTGTCCTCTTAAGCCAGGGGTACTCATTTCAATTCCGGTGATGCCACTATCGGGATATGTTGCAACAAACCGGGTTACAATACCATCAATAGGAAAGGCCGGAGAATTTGGATTACCGGTATTTGTCCATTCAATATCATCAGTATCGGGATTATGCCTGAAATTATTGAATTCGGGAAATGGGTAACCGATCCTGCACAACGATTTACCTTGTTTTATCTTGCTGCTGTCTTTAATGAATGAAGCATGTGAGGTATATAATATCTTATTGAATCCTTTGAATTCTAAGATAGCGAGGTCAAGCGTGGGATGGGCATGACAAGTGATCTCTCTAATGGTATCGAAGCAATTCAGAAAATTGCTTTTTAACTGAACAGTGGTTTCGGGCAGGTATTTATATTTTAATTCAAGTCCCTGCAGGGTTCTTTTATATCTGCCATCGTTAGCAATATTGTTTCGTTCTGCCTTGTACCGTAAAAAAGTCTGATTAATCTGGTCGGCTGCAGGTATTAGCTCCATTACATGCTTGCATGTAATAGCCACCCCATTATCATTTACAAAAAAGAAAGTAGAACTGCCTGGAAGTATCAGCCCGCTATAGGTTCTCGAAATACTATGCATGGGCCGGGTAAACTGTAATACCTTTTCTATTGCCTGTTCAAACATAGTGTAGTTTACATGTGTAATTTATAAGAGCAGAAAAGTATTTAGCCTTAGTGCTGAAACGGATTAAACAGCCATTATTTCTTTTTCCTTTGCGGCCAAATGTTTTTCTATCAGCGAAATATATTTATCTGTGGTTTCCTGGGCTTCTTTTTCAGCGTCTTTGCTTGTATCTTCACTTAATCCGTCTTTCTGTAATTTCTTAATGGCTTCAATACCATCCCTGCGGATATTTCTCACAGCCACTTTTGCATGTTCGCCTTCTGCATTGCATCGCTTTACCAGTTCTTTCCTTCTTTCTTCTGTTAATGGAGGCATAAACAGGCGTATCACATTCCCGTCATTTTGCGGATTGATACCAATATTAGCCATTGTTATGGCCCTTTCAATAACCTGCAGCATATTTTTTTCCCAGGGCTGAACAGAAATGGTACGGGCATCCAGTACAGTAATATTAGCTACCTGGTTAATGGGCGTTGGGTTACCATAATAATCAGCCATGATACCATCTAGCATATTGGGATTTGCTTTGCCGGCCCGTATTTTAACCAGTTCGGCTTCTAAGTGATTTAAAGCCCTGAGCATTGCGGCTTCTGTGTCTTTAATTATCCTGCTTATTTCTTCTGACATGGGTTTTACTATTAATTGGCAACAAAGCTATAAAAAACTGTTGTCATTTGGAGATTAGCCTTAAATAATGACATGGAGATGAGATTATTACAACAATAATCAAAGCGACAACATATAATGACAATGGAAATTATTCTGCTTCTACAGCTTCCGAAGCAAGATTAAGTATCTTGTGTGATTTCAGGATTCCTGCATTTGCAATGCTTTCATTAACTGCATTTTTATTTTTAGGACGGCTGTAATAAATGATACCGATAAAAATAAATGCCGATAACAAGAGGATTCCTAAAACAGCAGTTGTGCCTAAATTGCGAAGAAAAAATGCCATGGCAATAAATGAGATATTAACCAATACGCAGGTAAAAGTCACCATGCGGTGGCTAAAGCCAAGGTCAAGTAAAAAGTGATGAACATGCGTTCTGTCGGGGCTAAACGGCGAACGCCTGTCTAATATCCGTAATCCAAATACACGGAGTGTATCAAAGAGAGGGATCATTAAAATGGCAAATCCAATGGCCGGTGCAGCCTGTATTGGAAAATTAGAAACAGGATTACCTGCAACGTTGATAAATTTAATTACTAAGATGGAATTTACCAATCCCAGCAAAAGCGAGCCCGTATCTCCCATAAATATTTTTGCAGGAGAGAAATTGTAGATCAAAAAGCCAATAGTGCTTCCTGCAAGGGCAAAGGCCATAACAGCATAAGTTAACTGGCCGGCATAAAAAAAGTAAGCACCAAAAACAAGTGTTGTAAGCAGCCCGAGACTTCCGGCAAGTCCATCAACCCCGTCAATGAGGTTAAAGGAATTGGTAATTACAATAATGGTGAATATGGATAAAACAATACTGGCAATGTGAGGAATCTCATAGATACCCAAAAAGCCATGCATGTTTGTGATTTGTATTCCGCCAAATTTTATGATGATACCTGCTGCAATTAACTGGCCGATGAATTTTTTACTGGCCGACAGGACCAATATATCATCCTTAATACCCAGGAAGAAAATAACCGTGGTTGCCGCAGCAAAATATTGAAGTTCAGAAGTGATGGCCGACGGTACACCCATAAGGGTAGCTATGATAAAACCGGCAAATATACCCAAGCCGCCTAAAGTAGGAATAACATTCTTATGAACTTTACGTTCATCCGGCTCGTCAAATAATTTTTTGTCTTTAGCAACCTGAATGATAACAGGGATGGCAAAAAAGGTAATCAAAAAAGCCAAGGCAGCACTAAGTAAGATATTATCCATTCTGTAAGTTTAAATCTTTCACCAGGTACTTCGCAAAAGTATTAAATATGTTTTAAGGATAAAAACCTAAAAACAATTTAATTAGACACAATTTTCTTCAAAAGAGTTGCCTGATTATTTCACGGGAAATTTACAATGTTAAAATGGGTTTTCCCGGTATTAGTACGCAAATAACGTATAAATTATAAACTTATTATTAACTATTCGTACGAGGGGGGTATTTTACTTTGTATTTGAGGCAATTTTGAACTACGTTTGCAACTTTTCCGGTTTTAACCTCAATTTTGCTCAGATAAATATAGCTGATTTAATAAGAATAATTTAAAAGCCTATGAGCGACTTAAAGAAGATTGCCTCCCAAATTCGCAGGGATATAGTACGTATGGTTCATGCTGTTCAAAGTGGCCACCCGGGCGGATCCCTGGGCTGTACAGAATATTTTACTGCCTTGTATTTTAAGGTAATGAATCACAATCCTAAGTTTGATATGGATGGGGTTGGGGAAGACTTGTTTTTTTTGAGTAATGGCCACATTTCCCCGGTTTTTTACAGTTCACTGGCCCGCAGCGGTTATTTTCCTGTAGAGGAACTACATACTTTCCGGAAAATAGACAGCCGGTTACAGGGACATCCAACCACACATGAACACCTGCCTGGAGTACGAATTGCCAGCGGTTCTTTGGGCCAGGGGATGAGTGTTGCAGTAGGCGCAGCCCTGGCTAAAAAGCTTAATAACGATAACAATATTGTTTACTCTTTACATGGCGATGGAGAACTGGATGAGGGGCAGAACTGGGAAGCGATCATGTTTGCAGCGCATAAAAAAGTTGATAACCTGATTGCTACTATTGACTGGAATGGTCAGCAAATTGATGGCCCTACAAAGGCGGTGATGGCACTAGATAGCCTTAGGGCAAAGTTTGAAGCGTTTAACTGGCAGGTGCTGGAGATGGATGGCAATGATATGGATGCCGTAGTAGCAGGTTTAACCCATGCTAAAACATTTGTTGGAAAAGGAAAACCCATTGTTATTTTAATGAAGACCGAAATGGGTAAAGGAATCGATTTTATGGAAGGCAGCCACGAATGGCACGGTATTGCTCCAAATGATGAACAGTTGCAGAAAGCACTTGCCCAATTGCCTGAAACATCAGGAGATTATTAATAGCAGTACCCTGGTATTGATGTGCATTTTATCTTAATTCAAAATGCTGCCTGCTTGCTTTACGTGCAGGAAACCAGGCTGCGGTAAATGCAATAACAGTTGCTGTAGCTGCAACCAATAAAAAGTCGGTGATAATTAGTTTTACCGGGAAATAGTCTAATAGAAAAGAACCGCCTTCCAGCTTTATCAATTTAAATTTTAATTGCAATAAACAAATTACAACGGCCATCAAAATGCCGCATACAGTTCCAATGCCTCCTAATAACAAACCTTCACTCAAAAATATTTTCAGGATGCTTTTCTGACCTGCTCCTATACTTTGTAATACGTTGATGTCTTTTCTTTTTTCAAGTACCAGCATGGTGAGTGCACTTACCATGTTAAATGCTGCGATGATAAGAATTAAAGTGAGTACAGCATAAATAGCCCATTTTTCCAGCTTCATGGTATTGTACAGGCTGGTATTTTGTTCGTACCTGGTTTGAACATTGTACCTATTCCCAAGTAATGATGAGATAGTTTTTCTCTCGTCCCGTGGATCTGCCTTAGGATTAAGTTTTATTTCCACAGCACTGTATTCGTTTTCGGCAAAACCAATTTGCTGTTTTACAAACCCGATATTAGTAATGGCATATTTGTCATCAAATTCCTGTTGGATGGTAAACGAGCCCGATGCCTTGATAAATCCTTCACTTAGTGATTGCAGGGGGTCATTATTCAGACTGTTCTTCCTTGGTAAAATAACCGTTAGGCTGCTGGCAGGCAAAGAGGCATCTACATTTACTGCCGCTGCGTTCTGGATACCTGATCCTGTAACCAGGAAAGGGTCGTTGGCTGTGCCCGTGAAATATTTGCCCCTGTTTGTTTTAGCAGCAACCCCACTCACTTTTGCATAATTATCATCAACTCCCTTTAGATAAATAACGGTTTGTGCATCGTGATTCTTTAATAAGGCTTTCTCTTCGGCTATAAGCGAAAAATTTTCTACTGCGGGTAATTGCCTTAATGCAGCAATTTGTTGCGGAGTAAGGATAAATGTTTTTCCAGTTGCAGGAACAACTTTTACATCTGTATAAAAAGAGGAGTACAGCGATTTTACCAGGTCTTCAAATCCGTTAAAAACACTCAATACAAGTACCTGGCAGCAGGTGGCGAAAGCAATAACACCCACAGTCACCCATGCAATGATGTTAATAGCATTGGCACTTTTTTTTGCTTTAAAATATCGCCAGGCAAAAGTTAAGTACATTGGGAGTTTATGGTTAGTTGCCTTCTTCTTTTTTAATGTCCTTGAAAATCTGCTCCATTTTATCTACATAATCCAGAGTGTCATCTATATAAAAGGTAAGCGTTGGCATACTGCGTAACTGGTGTCTTACCCTTGCAGTAAGTTCTTTTTTTATTTCCCAACTACGTTCTTCAATTTTTTTTAGCGCAGCGAAATTGTCTGCAATTTTAAAAAAGCTGAGGTAAACCCTTACTTCATAGAGATCGGGGGTAACTTTTACCGAGGATATGGAAACCATTCCGCCATCCATCATGGATATGCCCAAACGCTGAAAAATATCACTTAGCTCTTTGTTAAGCAAGCCTGCCACTTGTTTCTGCCTTTTACCTTCTAACATGATGTTTACGCTTTAATCGTTGTAAAATTAGTTACTTTGCTGTTTATATACAGATTTATTACTGATGAAGAAATATTCAAGGGTTTTCGGTTATCTCGGCCATTACAAATCTTCCATAGCCTGGTATTTTATAAGTATCCTTTTTTCCATTGTTTTTTCTATTGTTTCTATCGGCATGTTGCTTCCGTTCATGCAATTGATCTTTGATGTGCAGCAAATGCCTGTACCAAAGTCTTCAGGTAATTTTTTAATGCAATGGATAAATACCAATCTCAATGGCCTGATATATACCGGGGATAAGGCAAATGACCTTGGTATAGTCTGCATACTCATCATTGTTTTTATATTTTCAAAAAACCTTTTCCTGTATATGTCATACAGGGCAATGGGACCTGTTAAAAACGGCATTGTAAACCGGTTCCGGCTGGAGCTTTATAACAAGATCCTGCTTTTGCCCATTGGCTATTTTACTGAAAAAAGAAAAGGCGACCTGATGAGCCGGGTTACCAACGATGTTGGCGAAATTGAAGGATCGGTTGTAGGTACGCTTGAAGGATGGGTGAGAGACCCACTTACTATTATTATCAATCTTTTTGTACTTTTTTCCATCAGTCCCAAACTTACTTTTTTCATCCTGTTGTGCATACCGGTGATGGGTTTTGTGATTGGAAGAATGAGTCGCTCACTCAAAAAACAATCGAGTGTTGTAGCACATAAAAATGGTGAAAGTATTTCTATCATCGAAGAAACCCTCGGCGGACTAAGGGTAATTAAGGCTTTTAATGTAGAAGGCCTGCTTCGTAATAAGTTTTTAAATACCAACACACAGTTATTGCATGCAAGAAACAAGATAGGGTTTCGCAGGGACCTGGCTTCACCAATGAGCGAAATGATGGGCGTAGCCATTTTCGCAGGCATCCTCTGGTTTGGCGGCAGATTGGTATTGAATAACGAATTGGGGCTGACCGGTGCTTTATTTCTTACTTACATGGGTTTGTTCTATAACATTATTGATCCGGCAAAATCTATTTCCACAGCATTTAGCAATATGCAGAAAGGGTCATCAGCGATTGAGCGTATTGAAGAAGTATTAAATGCGCCTGTGACAGTTGATGCCAATATAAATGGAAGAAAGCTGGAAACATTCAATGGCAGTATTGAATTCAGGGATGTAGGGTTTATGTATGACGATGCTGTGATACTTAAAAATATTAATCTGAAGGTAGAAAAAGGAAAAACGGTTGCATTGGTTGGCAGTAGCGGTGCCGGTAAAAGCACACTGGCCGACCTGGTACCACGTTTTCACGACGTAAGCAGCGGTGAACTATTGATTGATGGTATCAATATCAAAAACTATTCACTGCAATCGCTTAGAAGCCTGATGAGTATTGTTACGCAGGAACCTATTTTATTTAATGACAGCATTGCTAACAATATTGCATTAGGAATGGATAATGCAAAGCCAGAGGAAATAGAAGCTGCTGCAAAAATTGCCAACGCTCATAATTTTATTATACAAAAAGAGGAAGGATATAACACAAACATTGGTGACCGGGGCGGAAAACTCAGTGGTGGTGAACGCCAGCGTATGACCATTGCAAGAGCTGTGCTTAAAAACCCACCGATATTGATATTGGATGAAGCCACATCGTCACTGGATACCGAAAGTGAACGCCTGGTTCAGGATGCAATAAATAATTTAATGCACAATCGTACGTCTATTGTTATAGCTCATCGCTTAAGTACCATCCGCCATGCTGATGAGATCGTTGTTTTGCAAATGGGAGAAATTGTTGAAAGAGGAACGCATGATTCTCTGATTGCTCAAAACGGATTTTATAAAAAGTTGGTAGATATGCAGGAGGTTCGCTAAACCTAAACCCTATAGGCTTAGGCCCCTTCAATCAACCCCACCGCATTTCCCCAGGGATCAATAACCGTAGCTACTTTTATACCTCCACCAACATCCGAAGTGGCATATAAGATTGTAGCGCCCTGTTCAACCAATT
Organism: Ferruginibacter sp.; assembly: GCA_044222465.1. GTDB lineage: Bacteria > Bacteroidota > Bacteroidia > Chitinophagales > Chitinophagaceae > Ferruginibacter. The sequence goes on along the minus strand of JBGANE010000001.1, from coordinate 155,299 downwards.
TCTTCACACAGTTCTCAATTTCATCTACTGCCCAATGGGTTACCGTTTGGTTGCCCTGAGTTACGGTGTCATCCTGCGGATGCAAACCCAGCTCGCAACCATTAAAATCAAAGCCAACATAAAAGGCTTCATCAAAATAAGGTGTATTGCCGGTTAGTTTAATGTACCATTCTTTTGCTTTTTGCAGATCGGGTACATAATAAATGACTGTTCTCAGTTTCTTGAACATACGGGATTGCTTTTAAAATAAAAAAGAGAATGAAATTAATCATTCTCTTAAAATATTTATACTCCGGGTTCCCTTCATCCTGAGCGAAGTCGAAGGACAGGGGCGGAGGGAGTCTCTACTTCACTGCACCCATCTTAGCTTCAATGCTAAGTGTAGCATGCGGTACTGCACGTAAACGGGCTTTATCTATCAAACGGCCTGTTACACGGCAAATACCATAGGTCTTGTTTTCAATACGCATGATGGCTTTTTCCAGGTGATCAATAAAAGTGATCTGGCGGCTGGCCATCTGGCTTAGTTGTTCTCTTTCCATACTCATGCTGCCATCTTCCATGGTCATATAACGGGCATCATCATTATCGCCCCCCATTTCATCTTTACGGGTGATCAATCCCTGCAGATAAGACAATTCCTTTTTTGCTGACTCAAGTTTACGCTGAATAAGTTCCCTGAATTCAGCAAGGTCAGCATCACTATACCGTACAATAGGTGCCCCCAGGTCATGCACCGGCTGATCCAATACCGACTTGGTAAAATCAGGCTGGTATTTACGGGATGTCTTGGTATTGATCTTTGGAAGAACCACCGGTTTGGCCGGTATGATCTTGATGTCTTTAGCTTTAACCGGCTCTGATGGCCTTGCTGGTAATTTTTTAACCGGAGCAGGTTTAACTGCCGGTTTTTTAACTTCGATCTTCTTTTTCATAGGTTTTATTACCGGTTTTTTAGCCACAGCTTTCACTGCTTTTTTAAGGGTTGCCTTCACAACCTTTTTGGCTACTGGTTTAGATGATTTTCCTGCTGGTTTCTTAGCTGCCGGCTTCTTGGCAACGGCCTTTTTAGGGGCGGATTTTTTAGCCGGAGCTGATTTTTTAACTGGTTTTACAGTCTTTTTTGCGGCAGGTTTAGCCGCTTTCTTTTTTGTTGCCATACTATTATCCTTTTTTAAGTACGTTCACATTTAATGAGACATCATTCACTTCTATTTCTATTCCGTTATTTAAAATGGGCAAAAATGCAAGCGAATCAGCCAGAATTTCGGCGCAAATATAGTCTTTATATTGAATTAAAGAGGGTTGCAGCCTGCCATTTTCCGATACCGTTACCTCAATGCGATCGGTGAGGTTAAAACCACTGTCCTTACGTATACCTTGTATACGATTTACAAATTCCCTGGCATCTCCTTCTTTCTTCAAATCATCCGTTATTGTTATATCCAATGCTACTGTTAAAGAACCTTTTACAGCCACCTCATATCCGGGAATTTCATCAGTGGAAATTTCCAGGTCCTCAGCAGTAATAGTAATGGGTTCTTCGGCATTTTTTTCAAAGTCAGGGTTTAGCAAATATTCGCCATCCAGTATCTTATCAATAACCGTATTGTCGAATGCGGCGATCTCTTCGGCAGCCCATTTCATTTTAGGGCCCAGTTTTTTACCCAGGGTCTTAAAATTGGCCTTAGCCTTTTTCTTGATAAAGTCATTTTCGGCGCCTAAAACATCCACTTCTTTGATATTGGTTTCTGCTTTTATGATCTCTTCCACCTTTTTTATCCTGGAAGCCATAGCTGAATCCAATGCCGGGATGAAAACCTTTTGCAAGGGTTGCCTTACCTTAATATTTACTTTTTTACGAAGAGATAATATCAGGGAAGATGTATCCTGTGCCAGTTGCATTCTTTTTTCCAGATCAATATCAATTACGGTTTCATCTGGTTTTGAGAAGTCAGTATGGTGTACTGAATCGTTTGCAAAGCGTTTTGAAACATTATTCAGGTTAGTAAATAACCAATCGGCAAAGAATGGAGCAACGGGAGCCATTAATTTACTCAATGTTTCCAGGCATTCGTAAAGGGTTTGATAAGCACATATCTTGTCATGCTCATATTCACCTTTCCAGAACCTGCGGCGACAAAGCCGAACATACCAGTTGCTCAAATGGCTGTCAACAAATTCCTCAATAGCACGGCCTGCCTGGGTAGGTTCATACTCATCAAAATTTTGCTGCGTGGTTTTTATTAAAGTATTTAAAGAAGATAATATCCACTGGTCAATTTCAGGTCTTTCTTTAACAGGGATATATTTTTCTTTAAAAGAAAAACCATCCACATTGGCATATAGTGCAAAAAACTGGTAAGTATTATAGAGGGTACCAAAGAATTTTCGCTGTACTTCTTTAATACCTTCCACATCAAATTTCAAACTATCCCATGGTGAAGCATTGGTAATGAGATACCACCTTGTAGCATCGGCTCCAAAACTGTTGATGGTTGCAAAAGGATCGACCACATTGCCAAGCCGCTTACTCATCTTGTTGCCCGCTTTATCCAATACAAGTCCGTTACTCACAACTGTTTTATAAGCAACGCTGTCAAACAATAATACACCCAAAGCGTGCAATGTGTAGAACCAGCCCCTTGTCTGGTCAACACCTTCAGCAATAAAATCGGCAGGAAAATTTTGTTTAAACGTTTCTTTATTCTCAAAAGGGAAATGCCATTGGGCATAAGGCATGGCGCCGCTGTCGAACCATACATCAATCAGGTCGGGCACCCGTTTCATAGGTTTACCTGATTTGCTTACGAGTGTGATCTCATCTACATAAGGTTTATGCAGATCAAGAATACCTTCATGCAGGTAATGCTTATTCGTTTCACCACCCAATACTTCAGCAGCTTTTTTTATTTCGCTGTTTAACTCGTCAACAGAGCCGATACATTTTTCTTCTTCTCCATCTTCTGTTTTCCATATAGGCAGCGGTGTTCCCCAGAATCGGCTGCGGCTCAGGTTCCAGTCCACCATATTTTCCAGCCAGTTACCGAAACGGCCTGTGCCGGTTGATTCTGGCTTCCAGTTGATGGTTTTATTCAGTTCCACCATCCTGTCTTTTACTGCCGTGGTTTTAATGAACCATGCATCCAATGGATAATAGATGATGGGTTTATCGGTACGCCAGCAATGCGGATAATTATGTTCGTATTTTTCAACTTTGAATGCCCTGTTCTCTTTTTTAAGTTTTACGGCAATGTCAACATTTACATCCACATAATCCTTTTCATCTTTATAGTTCTTTACATAACGATTGCTGAATTCACCAACTCCATCTACAAATTTTCCCTGCTTATCAACAAGGGTCAATATGCCTAAATTATTTTTTTTGCCTATCCTGAAATCATCTGCACCGAATGCAGGAGCGGTGTGAACGATACCCGTACCATCTTCGGTGGTAACAAAGTCACCGGTAACAACCCTGAATGGTTGAGCACCCGGAGTTATTTCCTGAATTTTTTCTAAAGTGTTTGCTTCAGAGGGGAGGAGTTGTTCGTAAGATGCTCCTTCAATATCTTTCCCTTTAAACTCAGCTAGTATTTTCCAGGGCTGCAGTTTTACTTCTGCAGAATAATTTTCAATATCTCCATTCTCACCTTCTGGTTTAAAATATTTTCCAACCAATGCTTTTGCAAGAATTACATTGATAGGAAGATGTGTATATGGATTAAATGTTTGTACCAGCACATAATCAATGCTTGACCCAACAGTCAATCCAAGATTTGATGGTAGTGTCCAAGGAGTGGTTGTCCATGCTAAGAAGAAAACTTCTCCATCAACATTTTTAATTTTTAATTTTTCATTTTTAATTGCTTTGAACATTGCCACTGCACTCGTATCCTTCACATCTTTATAAGTTCCGGGCTGGTTTAATTCGTGAGAAGATAATCCTGTACCGGCAGCAGGAGAGTAGGGCTGGATACTGACACTCTCATACAAATATCCCTTCTTATACAATTCACTAAGGCACCACCAAAGTGTTTCAACATAATCATTTTCAAAAGTTACATAGGGATTATTCAGATCAACCCAATAGCCCATCTTTTGAGTAATGTCATCCCACTTGTCTTTAAACCGCATCACCACTTCACGACATTTCTTATTATAATCTTCTATAGATATTTTTATGCCGATATCTTCCTTGGTAATTCCCAACTCTTTTTCAACCCCTAATTCAATAGGCAGGCCATGGGTATCCCATCCACCTTTGCGTTTTACCTGGAAACCCTGCATGGTTTTATAGCGGCAAACCAGGTCTTTCAATGTTCTTGAAATTACATGGTGAATACCGGGCATTCCATTGGCACTTGGAGGGCCCTCATAAAAAACAAAGGGGATATTTCCTTCACGTAACTCCACACTTTTTTCAAAGGTTCTTTCCTTCTTCCATTTGGCCAGTATCTCTTCGCTTATAGAGGGGAGGTTAAGTTGCTGATATTCTGTGTATTTGCCACTCATATAGTGTTTTCTTCAATCTGTAGGTGAAACAAGTGTGCAAAGGTAGGAAAATAGAGGGGTTCAATAATAGAGATAACTGCATAAGATGGAAAGGAATGAATACAGTGAGGTTACAGGTATTTATACGAAACTGTGCATTTCAATTTATCGTGAAACCTGCAATGATATTAACTTTCAGAGGTAGTTATCCACAGGTAAGGGTGTTTGGCATAGTATTGGCTTTTATTTTAGCGAAACAGAAATTCAATATTTTTTAAAAAATAATATGATAAAGACTTTTGCTGGTTTAGGGTTTTATTAGGGTAAAAGACGGGAATAGTCTTATTCCCGTCTTACTTTTAATACCACCTCAAAATGCCGGTTAATTTGTCCCGTTTTTAAAATTCAATCCTTGTTAGCTTGTTGCGGTAAATATCCATTACAAAGACCAAACAGTATCTGACCAAAGAAAGATGTTATTAAAAACCGTAACGAAAAAGGTAACCCCCAATGAAAAAAAGACTCCTGCTAATAACAGGAGCCTTTTAGTTTTATAGGATAATAATCAATTCACCAGACTATACCGGAACCGGGGTTTACCTCTTGTTCCACCGTCGTTAACACCCATATCAAGACATTTGAATTTATAATAGTTACCTCTCGTGTCCCTGATGATATAAAAACGATCTTGCTTTGCTCCTGTTGCTGGTTGTGTACTTCTCCAACCGCTTCCGATGGCCCAGCGATTGGCAGAGAAACTTGCATTGGCAATACTGTCTTTATTGAATGCATTGAAAGCTGTTGAAGCGGTAGCTGCATCAGCATAAACTTTTGTTGATACGGTTACACCCGAGAGGTAATTCAATGCGATAAGGTCAGAAAAATTGTAAGGCACTTGCCCTGCACCAAAATTGGTCTCAAATACAGAATATGTCCAAACCAGGTCCCATTTTTCTTTTTCAGGCTGTGCATCCATAATTCCGTTCTCAAATGAAACGAATTTAAAATGCCAATTGGCGTCCTTGCCAATCAATAGAGTCTTAAAGCTGGTTTCCCGTATGCCTGCATACTGAAGGGTATACCCACCTGTAGCATTACGCAGCACTCTTAACTTGATCCATGGTCTGGAAGCAATTCCTCCACCTATCCCCCGATTTAAAATGATCACTTTATTATCAGCATCAGTTACAGATATTGCAGGGATAACTGTTTTAGTAAGATCTCCTGCCACATCATCAAAATAAGTCAGTTGCTCGGACAGCGGATTGGTTTGACTGGTTGCTAACGTTAAACCAATAGTATCAGTTGCATTTACAGTTGTAAGGTCATTCTTAGTAAGCACTTTTGCACCTGCGCTACTGGCATTGTTCAGGATTACCCTGAAATCATCACCACAATAAAAACCCAGGTCCCATCCTGAACGGAGAACAGAGGTTTGTTTGTCTCCCGAAAGATCGAGGTAAACAGAATTGGCAGCAGCACCACCTGATTCAGCACCTGCAATACCATTCAATTGTATTGTAGCGCCTACAGAAGTGGGAACCATTATGATAGGATCGATATCTTTTTTACAGGCAGAAAAAATACCTGTTACCGATGCAGCGATTAATATTTTTTTAAACTGGTTCATAAAATTGCTTTATGTTGATTAAAGGATAGTGTTTTTATTTCCTGTTCCATTGAAGATTTAGGCCTATAAAATAAGACCTGCCATAATTGATGGCTAAACTGTTGCCCGAGCCATGAAGACTTCCGGAAGCAGCGGCTGTGGTATTCACATTGTTCACGTCGAAAATGTTCCTTACACCACCTGAAACAGAAAAATATTTAGTTAAGGTGGTATTGAAAGTAAGATCAGCTAGATGGTATGCAGCAGCTTCGGCTATATATAATACCGATTGACCCGATCTATTAGTTCCGTTTACATATTGTGGTTTGCTGCCTGTGTATTTGTAAAACAGGCTGAATTTGGTCTTTAACATGTTGACGGCATAGTTCACAGAAGCTGTTGCTTCCGGGCTCCATAAGTATTCTTTATCATCCAATTTGATATAATCCTTATCATCATAGAGTTTACGGCAGAAGCCAATGTAAGAAAAGCCTGCAGACGCTTCCAGGTTTTTCCATGCCAGTTTATTCTCTAAAACCAGTCCTGTTGTCTTTGCCCTGTTCACATTGAAGTAGCTGTATTGATTTGTGTTGGCTGATGATAGTGCAAAATCGATCTGGTTATTGAAGTCATTGAAGAATCCTCCAACTGAAGCATTGTAAGAAACAACTTTGCTTAGAGAAGTACTATAGTTCACAGAACCATTGAAACTGTTTGAGTGTTCCGCTTTGAGGTTAGGGTTACCAACAATATTATGGTTCACATCAACGAAATAGAAATACAATTCCCGCAATGCCGGCGAACGGAAACCGTAAGCATATGCCAGCCTCAGGTCTACATTTTTGTTCAAAACAAATTTACTGTTGATGGAAGGGATTACAGGAGGTGCATCATACACAGAGTTTTTGGTGAAACGCAAGCCCGGGCGGATATTAATACCAGAAACTGGTTTTATCTCTGCTGAAACAAAAACTGCATAATCAGTGATCACCGGTTCACCAGAGATCCTTTCACCACTGGCCTGCTCACGATTAATATCAATACCAGGTTGCAGGGTTACAGCATTGGAGAGTTGGTACAATACACTGGTACGAAAAATAAAACTGTTGAATTTGCTTAGATCCTGCTCGCCCTGTCCAGTGGTCAGGGCGTTGGTACCTTTTTCAAAATCATACAGGGTTGTTTTGGTCTTTCTTTTATAATCAGAATAGCTGATGATACCGGCTAGCTGTAGGTTTTTATTGAAGTTATAACTTCCCTGGACCTGGTGTGAAAGACGGTCGCTGATATACTGCCTGTCAATGGCCTTATAATTATTGTAGTTGATAGCTCCCCTGCTTTTGATGTCTTCGTTCAGCAAGTCAGTGCGGTAATACATATTGAATCTTCCTTTACCGTATGAGATCCGGACATTGCCTAACCATTGTTCTTTTGGCTTCCAGGATTTGTCACGGCCATATTCATCTCCGCCAAATCCGTCAAAGTCATTATGTGTGCCGCCCAGGTTCAGTGCCCAGCTGTTTTTCCGGTAAGCCACATTCAGGTTTTGCGAATGAACTCCTTTATAATTAAAGGGATGATATTCATTGCCGGCGGTTTCTTCCTGCAGTTTTGCGGAAACTGACAAGTCGTTCTTCACTTGCTTCTTAGTGATGATATTAATGACACCTGCCAATGCATCTGATCCGAATATCACCGACATGGGACCTTCAACAACTTCGATCCTGTCAATACTATTGATGTCGACCTGGTTCAGGCTTTCCCGGGTATCACCACGATCGATCATAGGAACGCCATCTAGTAAAATTTTTACATTACGGCCGCTCATTCCCATTAATTGAACATCCGTAGTGCCTAATGTATTGTCGTTGGAGAACCGGAAACCTACCTGGTTGTTCAGTACCTGTTGAACATTGGTAGCTCCGCTGAGCCTGATGCGCTCATTATTAATTACCCGTACCTGGTAAACTGATTTTTTTATTGTCTGGGGTTTGTACTGTGCTGTTATGATCAACTCAGACAGGTCTTTCGAAAACCATGAAGTATCAGAATTGAGTTTGTTTTGGGCGTTGACCATTGTTGTTATTAATAGAACCGCAGTGATCATGTAAATCTTTTTCATTGAGAAATATTTTTCACAAAACTATTTTCGCAACAGAAGAGCTTTATCATGGAATTGTCATTTCCATCTCTTCATGATCACTGTCATGTAGCTTTTACCAAAACATGACAGAAGACATGAGAAAGATCAAATCAAAACCTGATCAACATCAGAGTAATGTCAGCAAGGATTTTTATGTTTTTATTTATGCAACTGTTTACTCATTCCGTAAATGGTTTTCCTCAATCCGTAAGCTAACAAAACATGAAGAGTTGAAACTTGCACTTCTAAAATTTAATCATGACCAGACGAACAGCTATTCTTTCTGTATTCATTTTATCTTCTATGGTATGTTTTTCACAACAGGTCACAAACACCAAAGATAGTTTTGAGACAAAACCCAAATACCTGCCTGACGTAACCGTAGTAGGCCGGGGCAGTAAGAGTGATATACAGCAGATGCCTGAGATCGTAGGTACTTCTATTTATGCAGGCAAAAAGAATTCATTGATCGTATTGGATAACGTTCAGGGCAATGTTGTCAACAATACCATGCGCCAGGTGATCGCTAAGATTCCTGGTATACAAATATGGGAAAGCGACGGAAGTGGAATCCAGATCGGTATTGCTGCACGTGGCTTGAGTCCAAACAGGAGCTGGGAGTTCAATACCCGGCAGAACGGTTATGATATTGCCGCCGATCCGTTCGGCTATCCCGAAGCCTATTATAATCCGCAACTGCAGGCTGTACAACGCATAGAGATCATCAGAGGACATGGTTCATTGCAATATGGACCACAGTTTGGCGGGATGGTGAATTATATTTTGCGCAATGGAAGTGAGATCAACAAACCCTTTGAATTTGAAACACAACAAACGATCGGTAGCAATGGTTTATTCAATAGCTACAATGCCATTGGCGGAGAAAACAAAAAATACCACTATTATGCTTTCTTCGATCACCGTAATGCTGATGGATGGAGGCAGAACAGTAAATATTATACCAATGCCGGTTTTGGAACATTTACATACCGGTTGAATAGCAGGCTCTCGGTAACAGCCGAATTCATGCAATCGCATATACGCAGCCAGCAGCCGGGAGGACTCACTGATGTACAGCTACAGCAGGATGCCAGGCAAAGTTTCAGGAGCCGTAACTGGTTTGATATTAAGTGGACTACGGCTGCCATCATAGCAGATTACACGATCAATCCTTCATCAAAACTGAATGTTAAGATATTCGGGGTACATGGCGACAGGAACAGCGTGGGATACATACCATCAGGCGGTATCCTTATTACCGACACTATCAATAAGACTACCGAACAATATAATACCCGTAATCTGAACACCGACCAGTACAGGAACTATGGTATAGAAGCCCGTTACCTGGGAGATTATAATCTCTTTGATTTAAAAAATACTTTCTCGGCAGGCGTGCGCTTATATACCGGAACTACATACAGGTATTCTTCAGATGGAAAAGGAAGTACAGGCTCACAATACGACATGACTGTAAGTGATCGTATCTGGAACAGGGACATTGACTTTGTGAGCCATAATGCAGCAGTGTTTGTTGAAAATATTTTTAGGATCAATAAAAAGTTCATCCTTATTCCCGGCATCCGTTATGAGTATTTGCAAGCATCTGCTTCAGGAAGAAATGGGTTTAACAGCAACGGCACCGAAATAATACTGCAAAATGAAAAACGTGGGCGTAGTATTTTATTGTCCGGTATCGGAGCTGAATATCATACTTCAGCTAAAACTGAATTGTATGCTAACATTACCCAGGCTTATCGTCCTATCCAGTTTGCCGACCTTACTGCACCGCCGGCCACCGACGTGGTTGACCCCAATATTACTGATGCTAAAGGTTATAATGCAGACCTGGGTTACCGTGGCAAAATTGGTGACTGGCTGTTCTTTGATGCCAGTGCTTATTACCTGCAGTATAATAACAGGATAGGCACTATCACCCAGCAGCGTGTAGACGGAAGTTTTTATAACTATCGCACCAATGTAGGTAATAGCGCCAGTAAAGGAATTGAAACAATAGTGGAATGGAGCCCGGTAAGGGCCTTTAACAAGAACAAACCTTTGCGTTTTGGTGATATCAGCATTTTAGCTTCTTATGCCTATAATGATGCACAATACGGCAACTTTAAAGTGATCAGCAAAAACAGCAGTAACCAGCTGGTTGAGACCAATCTCAAGAATAAGAAAGTGGAGAATGCGCCCGCCAATATCCTGCGGGGTGGATTGACCTATTCATATAAAGGATTTTCAATCACGGGGCAGTTGAGCTATGTAGAGGATACTTATTCTGACGCCAATAATACTGTCACCTCAACTGCCAATGCACAAAATGGATTGATACCTTCTTATACCATTACAGACCTAACCGTTGGCTGTAAAATCGTCAAGACGGTGAATATTAAAGCCGGGATCAATAACCTTACAAACGAAAGATATTTTACCCGTCGTGCCGGTGGTTATCCCGGACCGGGTGCCCTTCCTTCAGATGGAAGAACATTCTTTGTGAGTGTGCGTGCAAAATTCTGATGAAAAGTAAAGGCCGGGGTCTCCCCGGCCTCTTTTATTTTTTTTGAAACTAAAGTAAAGTGATTAGCGCAGGAGCAATTCACAAGGCTTGATGCCTGTATGCTTTTTAAATGCCGTGCTGAAATGAGAGATAGATGAATACCCAAGCAACAACGAAACTTCTGTTACGCTCAGGCCTTTGTCATACAATAAATATTTGGCGTGTTCCATTCGCTGACCCTGGTAAAAATCGAATATAGTGGTACCGAATATTTCTTTGAAGCCTTTCTTTAAATAACACTCATTGATGGCCACTTTACGGCTGAGGGCTTTAATAGTAATAGGCTCGCCAATATGCTGTAATAACACTTCTCTCGCTCTTACGATCTTTTCCCTGTCTTCAGCGTTTTGTAAGAACTTGCAGGTGAATTCGGTTTCTTTATTATCTCCCAACATACAATCCATACTGTATAATAAGAGTATCTGTGTCTGTGCATTAATGAATATATTCTCCCGGGTATCGGTATAGGTATGATTCAGTAATGCTTCAATCGCTGTCCTGGTTTTACCACAAAGCGGAAGTTGTTTGGAGAAAGATGTTTTATGTTTAAAGGAAAGTACATCTTCTGTCAATCCCGTTTGGCTGCTGTTGTTGGTAAACTGAGTCAGGTAAGTTGGCTTAAAGCTAAAACTTACCACATCCACGCTATCCACTTTTTCAACACAGCTTTTTGAGGAATTAAACTTGCAGAAATCGCATTCTGTTTGTTTTTGCCGGCAATACACATTACCGCTTACACAGAATTTCAGTTCCAGGTAATTGGCATCAGAGTTGTTCTTTTCAACATGATATATCAATATACCAGTATCATCAATATTCCACTGATGCTGCCTCCGGTAGCGTTTGATGGAATAATGCACCGAACCGGGGACGGTGCGGTCAACATGCAGCAACACATCCAAATCCTCATGAAGGAGGGGTTGTTTATGTGCAATACGTAATATGTCTACCTGGTTATTCATTGAAAAATTTCGATACAAAGATACAGAGAAAAATTTAATGTTTAAACGTTTAAAAATACCCAGTCCTATTCACAATCCAAAGCGGGCGTTTAGCTGAAAAGCATTAAAACCGGCTCAAAAAAATCGGGTAAAATAAGCCATTAATTATTGCCCCAAACCCCTGCTTTTTTGTACATTTGCATAATAAGAAATTTGCCAACAATAAAGCGATTCAGAACGAATTTATGAGCACAGAAACAGCAGTAGTTCCAACCCCCGCCACCAACGGTTATGGTGCCGATAGTATCCAGGTTTTAGAAGGTTTAGAAGCAGTTCGTAAGCGGCCTGCCATGTACATTGGCGACATTGGCGTGAAAGGTTTGCATCACCTCGTTTATGAGGTGGTTGATAACTCCATTGATGAAGCCCTTGCCGGCTATTGCAAAAACATTATTGTAACCATTAATGAAGATAATTCCATCACCGTAGAAGATGATGGCAGGGGAATTCCTACAGCTATGCACAGCAAAGAAAAAAGAAGTGCGCTGGAAGTGGTAATGACCGTTCTTCACGCAGGTGGAAAATTCGATAAGGATTCTTATAAAGTATCTGGTGGTTTGCATGGTGTGGGTGTTAGTTGTGTGAATGCACTGAGTAGTAAACTGCATGTTACCGTAAAACGTGATGGAAAGGTATTTGAACAGGAGTATGCAACAGGAATACCAAAATATGCTGTAAGAGAAATTGGTAAATCAGATGAACATGGAACAACTGTTCAGTTCTGGCCCGACACTTCAATTTTTATAGCCAGCGTTTACAATCGTGAAATACTGGAAGCCCGTTTAAGGGAGCTTGCATTTCTGAACAGGAAAGTTACCATTACCATAAATGACCTGCGGGATAAAGACGATAATGAAAAAACATACTGCAAAAGTTATTACAGCGAAGGAGGTATCGTAGAGTTTGTGGAAATGCTGGATAAGAATGCCAACCGCAATCCCTTACTCCCTAAAGTGATCTATTGTGACGGGCATGACTCAGTCAGCAATGTAATGGTTGAAGTGGCAATGATCTATAATACCGGTTACCAGGAACACCTCTTCAGTTACGTAAATAATATCAATACCATTGAAGGGGGTACGCATGTTGCCGGTTTCCGCCGTTCCATTACCAGGGTGTTCAAGAACTATGGCGAAAAGGAAGGGATGTTTGAAAAGGCCAAGGTAGAGATTGAAGGTGATGATTTCAGGGAAGGATTAAGTGCGATCATATCTGTAAAGGTTCCCGAACCTCAATTTGAAGGGCAAACCAAAACCAAACTTGGTAATAATGAAGTGATGGGTGTTGTAGATAGTACATTAAGTCGTGTGCTGACTGCATTTCTTGAAGAGAACCCAAAAGAAGCCAAAACAATCATTCAGAAAGTAATATTGGCTGCACAAGCCAGGGCTGCAGCAAGAAAGGCAAGGGAGATGGTGCAGCGTAAAAGTGTTTTAACCGGTGGAGGACTGCCGGGAAAACTGGCCGATTGCAGCGATAAAGATCCAAACCGTTGTGAGTTATACCTGGTGGAGGGAGATTCGGCAGGTGGTACGGCTAAACAGGGCCGTGACAGAAGTTACCAGGCTATACTTCCATTGCGTGGTAAGATATTGAATGTGGAAAAAGCGATGGAACATAAAATTTACGATAATGAAGAGATACGGAATATGTTCACGGCATTAGGTGTAAAGATCGGTACTCCCGAAGATCCAAAGGCATTGGACCTTTCTAAACTGCGTTATCATAAGCTGATCATTATGACAGATGCTGACGTAGATGGAAGCCATATAGCTACTTTGATATTGACCTTTATCTTCCGTTATATGAAAGAACTGGTTGAGCAGGGATATGTATTCATTGCACAGCCACCGTTATATCTTGTTAAAAAAGGCAAAGAGCAAGCTTATGCATGGAACGATGAGGAACGTAAGGCATTGGTCGCTCAGTTTGGACAGGGGAAAGATGATAGCGTAAATATTCAACGCTATAAAGGTTTGGGAGAGATGAATGCCGAACAGTTGTGGGAAACTACCATGAACCCGGCTACCCGTACTTTAAAGCAAGTTACTCTTGAAAGTTCTGCTGAGGCCGATAGGGTATTTAGCATGTTGATGGGTGACGAGGTTCCGCCACGCAGGGAATTCATAGAAACCCATGCCAAATACGCCAAGATTGACGTGTAAATAGTACTTATTTCAAGCTGGAATAGCTTTTTTTTAAACTTTTTATTAATATATTATACCACAGAAACCGGCGACAAAAGTCCCGGTTTTTTTATTTAGTACTTTACCCGTTTTCAACTACAATTATTTTAACCAAAAGGCTTAAAACCCTTGCCAAAGAAGGTTTTCTGCATACTAAGTCATGCTTCACTACTTCTTTTTTAGTATAAATGGATAGGATTAATGCGGTAAAACCAGTTCAATGATAACTTAAATTATATATGTATTTCAAGCTGTTTTCAAGCTGAACCGGGCCTGGCATTTTTGCAAAAATCAATATTTTCAGTAGCTTGTACCCCGAAGCTTACTACTTCAACCCATATTTACTAACCATAAATTCTAAAAAATGAGTAACATGATCAAAGCCTACTGCATGAAAACGAAGGAAAAAAACGTTCCAATGCAGGATGCAGTAATAACTAAAACTTCCCGTGGCGGTTATATGGCACAGGGTAACGACGGAAAGGGCAATAAAATGACCACTATGCTTAGCGAAGCCAGCGCTTTAAAAGCTGTTGCTGACGGGGTGGCTAAAAAAGCCTGGTAAGGGTTCAACCGTATAAAATTATTCTTGGTCATTCACCGGCAGGTGAATGGCCTTTTTTGTTTATAAATAGATTAATTTTCGAAAACAGCGCTGCCACAATATGGCCCGAATAAAAAAAATAACTGCTTTCCTGGTATTGAATAGTATTGCACTATTTGGCGCTGCCCAACCAGGTATTTACTCAACGCTTACTATACCCGATTCATTAAAGAAGGATGCTGATATAGTGGTACGGGATGAAAACATCAGGCTTACCATTAAAGATAAAAACACCGCACGGTATGAAGTGCGGCAGGTAGTTACCGTGTTAAATGAACAGGCAAAAAAATACTTATCCTTTGTTCAGTTTTCTGATGAGTTTCATGTGCTGGAAGATGCTGAAATAAAAGTGTATGATATGCTGGGGGTGAAAAAAAATACTTACTCAAAAAAAGAAATGACTTCTTTGAATTATGGAGAGGGTTTGGTGCCGGAAGGAAAAGTAACCTATTATAATGTGAATGCGCCAGCTTACCCTATTACGGTGGAGTTTAGTTACAATATTAAATACAGGGGCATCTTTAGTCTGCCCGGTTTTGATATACAATCACCCTGGCAATCAAAACAACATTCGGTTTTTGAAATAGAAGCACCTGGCGAACTGGGGGTACGTTATAAACTGCTCAACACAGATATGCAACCTGCCCTTACCCATGATGGCAGTAAAGACAGGTACAAATGGGAATTAAATAACTTAAAGGCCTACAAACTGGAAAAGCATAGTGGCTCTGCATTTTCATACGAACCTACGGTGCTGGTTGCGCCCAATAAATTTGAGTATGGCGATTATGAAGGCGATATGAGCAGCTGGAAAAATTTCGGAGCCTGGATAGATAACCTTTATTTAAAAACAATAGCATTGTCTGAGGATAAAAAACTCTTCTACCAGACCATGGTAAAAAATGCAACTACTGCAAAAGAGAAAGCCGCCATCTTATATAATTACATGCAGAACAATATGCGGTATGTAAGCATTCAGTTGGGTATTGGCGGGCTCAGGCCATTCCCAGCCAGTTTTGTGGATGATAAAAAATATGGTGATTGTAAAGCATTAAGCAATTATTTAAAATCAGCGCTTGATGCTGTTGGGGTAAAGGCAAATATTGTAATTATACAGGGAGGAAGCCCTCCCCGTAACGTGCTGGAAGATTTTCCAGCTAATTATTTCAACCACGCTATACTTTGTATTCCTCAACCTAATGACACTACCTGGCTTGAGTGTACCAGCACCACACTGCCTTTTGCCGAACTTGGCCCATTTACCGAAAACCGAAAGGCAATGATGGTTACCGATAATGGAGGCGTATTGGTGAATACCCCGGTAAGTAATTACAGGAGCAATACCGAAAGTGTGAGCACAATTATTGAAGTAAATGCAGATGGTGGGGCAAAAATAAATACTCGGTGCACACTAAAAGGAGACGGAAGGGATAATTTGCTGATGCAGTTTCATGACCTGAAAGATGATGAAAGAAAAAAATACTTTATTACTCAAAAAATGTGGAAGCAACCTGATGTTTTTGAGATAAGCGCTTCTCCCGGCAAAAATAACCCATACGTTGTGAACGCTAAAATGGACTATGAAAAGATATATTCGTTCAATGCAGGCTCCAAACTTTTTTTTGAACCGAGGCTCTACCCCATTTTTGATGAAGAGATACCGGAGTATGAAAAAAGGATGAGGGATTATTATTTTACCTGCCCTTACCAGTCATTTGATACCACAGTCTATAAATTTCCGGAAGGATATATCCTGGAGACGATGCCTAAGAATAAATCTGTAGCAAAACCTTTTGCACAATATACCTGTACCTATACCTGGGATGCAAATACACATACACTTAGCGCAGTTGCATTATTGCAAATAAAAGAAAGGGTAATTAAAGCTGCTGATTACCCTGCCTTGTATGATTTTAATAAGCTGGTACTTGCCGATATGAATGAAAAGATTGTGATGAAGAAATAGCAATATATTAGCTCAAAAGACAGCTACCGTATATTAAATACCTGTTTTTACAAATAACAGGGCTAACATAACTTCAATCCCCTTATTTTCCTTATTTTGCAACGAAGATTCTTTCTGGGTATAAACGGTAAAATTGACTTAATAGAAGAACCCTGTATTTACCGATAAAATCCTTCACTCCGTTAAGATTGCTGCTATATGGCAAAAAAGGATTTTTTACCAGGCGTCATATTTATCAACATGAGAAAAAAATTAGGACTACTTATATTGCTGTTTTTTAGTAAAGACCTGTTGGCGCAATACACGGTCAATGGAAATGCTTTGCAGCTCTCCTGTAATGAATACAGATTAACCAATGCACTGACACTCCAAACCGGTTCTGTCTGGAATAATATCAAGATCAATCTTAACCAGTCTTTCGATTTTAATTTTAATATTATTTTGGGGAGTAATAACAGCCCCGGGGCAGATGGAATTGCATTTGTGTTGCAACCCATAAGTACCAGTGTGGGTACGGCTGGCAGCGGGCTCGGCTACGAGGGCATCACGCCTGCAGTTGGTGTTACAATAGATACTTATCAAAATAGTTCACCTGATAATGACCCAACCTATGATCATATAGCTTACCAGTTAAACGGCAACTTAAATCACAACAGCACAAATAATATTGCAGGCCCGGTTACTGCCATAAATGGGAATGATAATATTGAAGATGGCAACTGGCATTCACTTCGTATAGTCTGGGATGCAATAACCAAAACCTTAACAACTTATGTAGATGGAAGTTTAAGATTAACTGCTGTAAAAGATTTTGTAACTGATGTTTTTTTGGGAAATCCGATGGTGTACTGGGGGTTTACCGGTAGTACGGGTGCCGAATTTAATTACCAGGGTTTTAAAACGGCATTAAACCCATCTTTCTATTTTAGTCCCAACCAGAAAAGATGTGTAAATGAACCCATTACTTTTTACGACTCAACCATAACTTTTACTCCGTTGGCAAAATTCTGGTGGGATTTTGGTGATGGCAGTCCGATAGATTCTGTTAATCTGAACCCGGTACACATTTATACCACGGCCGGTGATTTTACGGTTATACAAAGAGTGCGTGGAGCAGATGGATGTGAAGCAATAAATACACAGGTGGTGAGGATTGGCAGTAAGCCTATTGCTTATTTTACCTGGAATGGGATCAACTGTATACCAATGCCACCTAATCCATCAAGTGTTTTTTCAGATTCTTCCTATGCTGCTGTAGGAACGATAAATAACTTCTATTGGGACTTTGGTAACGGGCAAACATCTACTAATCCAATTAATGCAGTTAATTATACTACTTGGGGAGATAAATTAATAAAACTGGCTGTTAAAAGCTTGGAGGGTTGTGAATCGGATACGCTTTATAAAACCATTCACATGTATTCACGGCCAGTGCTTGATTTTAATTTTACAGATTCCGTTTGTTTGGGTACTGCAACCAGCTTTTTTGGTATTGTTGTTTCAACAAACGATCCTGTTAACATCTGGCGATGGAATTACACCGATGGAAGCCCTTTAGATACAACACAAAATACGACTCATCAGTTCATTACTCCCGGAATTCATGGAGTGGTTTTTATAGCAACAACTGATGGTGGTCCTGGTTGTGCAGGGTTAGTTCAAAAAACTGTTTTTATAGTAAACAAACCAACAGCTTATTTTAAAAACAATACCATTTGCCCATCCGTATTAACAACACTTACCGATTCTTCTTACACATCGGATGGTACACCGGTCACACAATGGTGGTGGGATCTTGGCAATGGCCAGTTCTCTACCCAGCAAAACCCTGCGGTAATTTACAATACAGCGGGACCTGTAACTGTAAAACATGTTGTTACTAATTCAAGAGGTTGTATTTCTGACACACTGATACAAACCATTAATGTATCAGCAAAGCCATCATCCAATTTTGGCTACAGTACCCCGCTTTGTACCGGTTTGCCTGTTCAGTTCTCTGATTCAACAATTGTTACCGGAGGTGTGGCAAATCAATGGAGCTGGATATATAATGGGGCTGTGTGGAGTACGCAGCAAAATCCCAGCCGCTCATTCGGTTCGGGATCCCAAACTGTAAAACTGGTTGCTACAAGTAACGTTGGCTGTGTAAGTGACACAGCGGTTAAAACTTTCTTTGTTATTCCGGCGCCCGGTGTAAATTTTGCATTTAGCGATGCCTGTAAAAACAACCTGGTAAATTTTACAGCAGCGGATAATTCCGGTACCGTCACCAATTGGAAATGGTATTTTGGCGATGGTGGTATTTCAACCGCAAAAGATACCCAGCACACTTATACAGCCAGCGGAACTTACCGGGTAAAATTAGTTGCCATGGTATCCAATGGCTGTTATAACGATTCCCTGGAAAGAGATATTATTATTTATGGTACCAATGCATTTGCAGGTAATGATACCATAACAGCATCTGGCCAGCCCTTACAGTTGAATGCAACCGGTGGAGTGAATTACGAATGGACCCCGGCAACGGGACTCAGCAACCCATTCATTGCAAATCCCATTGCTATATTAACAGGTACTCAAACTTATACCTATACTGTAAGGGCTTATACACCTATGGGCTGCGAAAGTTTTGATGATATCACCATACAGGTTTACCAGGCTCCCGAAATTTATCTGCCCAATGCTTTTACACCAAACGGTGATGGAGTGAATGATCTGTATAGAGGAAGACCGATAGGCATCAGGGAATTCAAATACCTGAAAATCTTTAATCGTTACGGGCAACAGATCTTTTCTACTGCCGACTATCAAAATGGATGGGACGGTACTTATAAAGGGAAGCAACAAAATAACGGGGTTTATGTGGTTATTGCAAGAGGCATAGATTACAGGGGAATTGTTGTTGAAAGACAGAACACTGTAATGCTGATCAGGTAGTTTTATACAATACTCTTTTTCATTTTGTCTAAAAATATAAATAGACCGTTCATAGACTTTATACTCTCCACAACCAATATCCCATTCTTACCAACCTGTTTCAACCTGGCTTTGTTGGTTGATGTTTGTAAGAACATCAGTATGCCGTTGAAAATCTCACTTTGGAAATTAGGGGAATCGGGGTTACTCACGAAGAAACATTTCAATACTTCGTTTTTTAGCAGCATTTTTTCAAAACCAAGTTCAACAGCTATTTTCCGGCAACGTACTGTCGTAAACAGATCTTCCACCTGTGGAGGTACAGGGCCAAAGCGATCTGTAAGTTCCTTATGAAAATCCTGCAAGTCATTTTCTGTTTCGCAATTATCCAGCCTTGAGTATAAACTCAGGCGTTCGGTAATACTTTCTACAAAATCATCCGGTATCAGTATTTCAAGGTCGGTATCAATACTGCAGTCGGTAACAAAATCATCCTGCTGCTGTATTTCTGCTTTGAACAGTTCTTTAAATTCAGAACGTTTTAATTCCCTGATGGCCTCATCCAGGATCTTCTGGTACATTTCAAAACCTATCTCGGCAATAAAACCACTTTGCTCGCCCCCCAGCATATTACCTGCACCACGTATATCCAGGTCCCTCATTGCAATTTGAAAGCCACTGCCCAGTTCGCTGTACTGTTCCAGCGTGTTCAATCTTTTCCTGCTATCAACAGGTAAAGTGCTCATGGGTGGTGCAAACAAATAGCAAAATGCTTTTTTATTACTGCGGCCAACCCTTCCTCTTAACTGGTGCAGGTCGCTCAGCCCAAATTGGTGAGCATTGTTTACAATGATGGTGTTCACGTTGGGAATGTCCACGCCACTCTCTACAATATTGGTACATACAAGCACATCATATTTCTTATCCATAAAATCAAGTATCGTATCTTCCAGCTTGTCTCCATCCATCTGTCCATGAGCATAGGCAATGCTTATATCAGGACAAAGGCCCTGTATCAACCCTTTCATCTCGGACAAACCATTTACCCGGTTATGAATGAAGAAAACCTGTCCGCCTCTTTCTGTTTCGTAATAAATGATATCACGAATGGCGTCTTCATTAAATACCATTACCTCGGTTTGAATAGGTTGCCGGTTGGGAGGGGGCGTATTGATGATGCTCAGATCCCTGGCACCCATCAGGCTGAATTGTAAAGTACGTGGTATTGGCGTTGCAGTCAATGTCAATGAATCAACCGTTGCTCTTAATTGCTTCAATTTTTCTTTTGCAGCTACGCCAAATTTTTGCTCTTCATCAATGATCATCAACCCAAGGTCTTTGAACTTTACTTCTTTATTAAGTAAAGCATGTGTACCGATGATGATATCAATTTTTCCTTCGGCTACTTTTTGCAGGGTTTCTTTTTTTTGTTTGGTTGATTTGAAGCGATTGATAAAATCCACAGAGACAGGAAAATCCTTTAAGCGATCGCCAAATGTTTTGTAATGCTGGTAAGCAAGAATGGTGGTGGGTACTAATACAGCAGCTTGTTTTCCATCGCAGCAACTTTTAAAAGCAGCCCTTATAGCAATTTCTGTTTTACCAAAACCAACGTCTCCGCAAACCAAACGGTCCATCGGCGAGGTTTTTTCCATATCCCGTTTTACGTCTTCAGTCGCCTTGCCCTGGTCGGGAGTATCTTCATAAATAAAACTGGCTTCAAGCTCGGTTTGCAGATAATTGTCAGGACTATGAGCAAAGCCTTCCTGCGCTTTTCGTTGTGCATATAACTTTATCAGGTCGCTGGCAATATCTTTTACCTGCCGCTTGGTTTTATCTTTTAGTTTGTTCCATACATCACTGCCGAGTTTATTCATCTTGGGTACAGTTCCTTCCTTGCCACTGTACTTACTGATCTTGTGCAAGGAAGAAATATTCACATACAAGAGGTCGCCATCCTTATATTGAATACGAACAGCCTCCTGCATTTTTCCATTGGCTTCTATCTTTTGTAAACCGCTGTACACACCCACGCCATGGTCAATATGTGTAACATAATCGCCGGGTTGTAATTCCCTCAGCATCTTTAATGTAAGTGCTTTGTTCTTGCTGAATGCCTGTTTTACCTTGTACTTGTGATAACGCTGAAATATCTGATGATCGGTATAACAAACTATTTGCAGATCATCATCAATAAATCCTTCATGAATAGAAGTGGGAACAGGAGTGAAATTTATTTCTGCTTTGAGGTCAGTAAAAATCACATGGAGCCTTTCTAATTGTTTGGGATTTTCGGCAAACAAATAAATGTTATACTTTTTTGCTTCATAATCTTTTAAATTTTTTATTAGTAGATCGAACTGACGATTGAAAGCCGGTTGCTCCTTCGTAGAGAAATTGATCGTTGACCGTTGATCGTTGGCCGGAGTAAAATAATTCCTGTTGCCGAACTCGATAATATGACGCAGTTTTACCTGCTCTTCAATAATTGAAGCACTTACAAAGTCATCTTTGCTTACGTCTTTTTTCTCAGTGATATCTTCTGGTTCTTCTGCATGAGGTCTGCTTGCAAATTCCAAACCTGCCCGTCCGGCAGGCGGGTTCCAAATTCCAAATTCCTCTTCCTGCTGCTCTATCTTTTCTTTTATGAATTCCCAGTCTTCAGTCCATACAACTGTATTGTCAGGTAAAAATTCCAGCAAAGAAACTTTTTCACCCGAATCAAACTGGGTTTCTACATTTGGAATAATGGTAACCTGCAATAGTTTTCGTTCACTCAGCTGTGTCTCCGGATCAAAGATGCGGATGCTATCCACTTCATTGCCAAACAACTCCACCCGGTATGGTTTCTCATTGCCGAAAGAATAAATATCCAGGATGCCGCCACGTACGGCAAACTGGCCCGGCTCATATACGAAATCTGTTCTTTCAAAACCGTAGCCAACAAACTTTTCGTAAATACCGTTAGGGTCAATGGTATCTCCCTGTTTTATAGAAATGATATTTGCTGAGAGAGTTTTTGGTAAAACCACTTTTTCAAACAAGGCTTCGGGGTATGTTATGATGGCTCCCACACGGTTTGTTCCCGTGGAATTAGAGAAACGAGTCAGGCATTCTGTCCGTAGCATTACGTGACTGGAGTTAAGTAAACGGTAATTCTTCTTATTTTTAAAAGAAGAGGGGAAGTAAAACAAGTTCAGGGCGCTTGTGATGTTTTCCAGGCTATTGTGAAAATAGGCGGCTTCCTCAGCGTCTCTTAATATTACGAGATGGTTTAACTGGCTGGCAGACGGATTAGTGAAAATGGAAGAAACAATGAAGGAAGCGGCGCTGCCTTGCAGGCCTTTGAGCTGAATTTGCTGGGGTTGGGACAAAGTGATCCTGTCCGCTATTTTAAAACAGCGGGGGTCAACAGCATACTCTTTCAACAGCATTTCCAGGTTCATCCGAAAGGCAAAGATAAGCCGAATAAAAAATCAAAGTATATACCCCGGTAATTTGCAATATGTAAGGCAACAAAACCGTTATCAGGATTGTCTTATACTTGTTTTTACCAATATTTTTAAAAAAGGGGTATACCTTCTGAAAAATCCAACTGAATCAAGGCGATGAAAAAATGCTGCTTATTCTTTTTTACTTCACTTCTTTTATATAATTCCATAACAGTATTTGCCCAAACTGATGACTTGCCTGTGCGTTTTAAAAATGGCAATTTTATTACCGGGAATAATATTCAGCGCCAGGGATTCCAGAAAAATGATCTGCAACCTTCGCTCTTTAATAATAACTATTACGGGTTGGTCCAGTTTTCTGCACTACCTTCTCCCGAAATTAAACTGGCATTAAAAAATGCAGGCCTCGAACTGGAAACCTATATTCCCGGCAGTGCGTATTTCTGTACGGTAAAAAAAGAGTTTGATTTTTCACAGGCAGCTCAGTATGCGATCATTTCAATCAATAACCTTCCTGTATTTTATAAAGTTGACAGGTCGCTTCTTACTTATACAGCAAATGTAAAAGATGCTGAAAAAATTTTTGCGGTTAGTTACTATGCTTCAATGAACAGGTCATCTGTGATACAGGAGCTTCAAAAAAAAGGCGCCGTTATTGTACCAACTAAGTTCAACACAACCAATGTTGTTTTTATTGGGCCGTCAAAAAATAATATTGATGCCATTGCCGCTTTACCTTTTGTTAGTTTTATCGGTTTGCAATCAATTACTGATAAGCCTTTAAATTATAATAGTGTGGCCATTCATGGTATCGGCAGTTTGCTTTCTTCACCCGGAAGAAATTTGAGCGGAAAAGGAATAGCTGTTGGAATAGGCGACAACTCCGAGATCATGACGCCGCATGTTGATTTTACCGGCAGGGTTATAAACCGGGTATCATTTCCTTTCAGTTTTCATGGCATACATGTATCGGGAATTGTAGGTGGCGCAGGGCTGCTTGACCCAAGGTATCATGGCATGGCACCCAGATCAACCCTGGTAAGCCAATACCTAAGTGATATTATTACCAATACCCCGACTTATGTGACCGATTACAACATGATTGCCACTAATAATTCCTACACGGCGGCAGATGATAGTTGTGCAGGCAGTGGTATTTATGATGTGTTGAGCAATTATACCGATGACCAGATGAGAAACTATGAAACGGTTTTACATGTGGTGTCGGCAGGCAATGACGGAACTTATACCTGTTCGCCATACCCTTTGTCTTTTGCAACTATAAAGACAGGGTATCAATGTGCAAAAAATGTATTGACTGTTGGAGCTATGTACCAGGCTGACTATACCATTGCAAATTTCAGCAGCCGTGGCCCCGTGCAGGATGGAAGGATAAAACCTGAAGTTGTTGCCTGTGGGGTGAGCCTGATGTCCACCGCACAAAATAATTTATATGGAGCCAACAGTGGCACCAGTATGTCGGGACCTGTTGTTGCAGGAGCTATAACCATATTGAATGAACAGTACCGTAAATTAAATTCCGGAGCCACACCCAAGGCCTCTTTAATAAAAGCACTGATCTGTAATAATGCCGAAGACCTGGGTAACCCGGGGCCTGACTATACTTTTGGATTTGGAATGCTTAATGCCCGTATGGCTGCAGAAGCAATGGAAGGATCTAAATATTTCATCAGTAATGTCGCACCATCATCACATACCATTTCCGTTCCTGCCGGGGTAAGGCGTTTAAAAGTGATGTTGTATTGGGCCGATCCTGCTGCTGCAGCAAATGCGGCAAATACTTTGATCAATGACCTTGACCTGTCAGTTACTGCACCCGGGCCGGTCACGCATCTTCCTTTAGTATTGGATGCCACACCCGGAAATGTAAATGCGGATGCAACAGAGGGTCCCGACCATATCAATAACATTGAACAGGTTGTTATTGGAGATCCGGTTGCAGGGAATTATGATCTTAATGTTACAGCCTTCTCCGTTCCACAGGGCCCGCAGGAGTATATACTTACTTATCAAATGGAAATGAATGGTGTAAATGTTGACTATCCTTTTGGTGGAGAAACATGGGTGCCTGGCCAGACAGAAACGATACGATGGACTGCTTATGGAAGTGAAACAAATACTTTTACACTCGAATATTATGACGGTACATCATGGAATACAATAAGCAGTACCATATCAGGGTCTGCACGTTCATACAACTGGGTGGTTCCGTCAACAGTAAGTAATAATTATTTGATAAAACTAAGCAGGAACTCATCTCCTTATACCGATCAAAGCGATTATAATTTTACAGTGATTGGACAGCCGGTTATTCAGCCTGTGCTCCCCACATCATTAACTGTTCCTTGCGAAGGATTTGTACAACTTGACTGGGCCGCAATTACAGGTGCCACATCCTATGACATATGGCAACAGAAGGGCGATAGCATGGCCATCATTGGCAATACAACATCATTAACCTATCTGATACCCGGGTTGAATGCTAATACAAAATACTGGTTTGGCGTTAGCGCAAAGAATGGAACTGTGAACGGCCGCCGCTCCATTTCAAGAAGCGTAACACCTGCTACAGGCACTTGCACACTAACAGCTTTTAACAACAACTTCAAAGCAGTTTCTATTGATTCGCCAGTTACCAAAAGACAATTCACTTCCTCGGTGCTCACAGCAACCGAACAAATAAAATTTACCATTAAGAATTTAGATGATGCCCCTTCATCGGGCAGTTATGATCTTTATTACCAGGTCAACGCCGTCCCGGTAGTTATGGAATCCAGCTCTGTAGTATTGTCTTCAATGGGTACAGCTCAATATACTTTTACCACAACTGCTGATCTTTCTGCAGTGGGTATTTATACTATTAAAGCCTGGGTGAAAAGACCGGGAGATACACAGGTGCTGGACGATACTGTTTCGGTAACTATAAAAAACCTGGCCAATCCAGTTGTTACGCTTCCGCTTACCGATGGCTTTGAAACAGCCGCAGTGCAGGATTATATTGTGAATACAACCGGGTTGGAAGGAGATGACCGTGTTGATTTTAAACCGAGCACAACCAGGGGGCGTGCAAGAACATTTATAAATACAGGCTTTGCATTAAATGGTACAAAGGCAATAACCTTGGACCAGTTTCCATACAGCGCCACATTAAATACCGACAGCCTTTTAATGACTTATAACCTGAGCAATTATGTAAGCGGTAATCAATTGCGGATTGATTTTTATTACAAGAACCATGGCCAGGACAATAATCCCAACAATAAAGTATGGATCCGTGGTAGCGATACAAAAGCATGGGTACAAGCTTACGATCTTGTTGCCAACCAGGCGGCATTGGGCCAGTGGAAACATGCTGTTATCAATGTGAATGATGTGCTGGATACTGTTTTGCCTGCACAGCCTATCAGTACCAGCTTTCAAATTAAATTTGGAGAGCAGGGAAATACATCGGCCAATAATGTAAACATTATAATTGACCAGGATGACGGTTATACTTTTGATGATGTAACCGTTAAAGAAGCAAGTAATGATATAAGTGTACTGTCAGTTGTTTCACCATCAGTTACCGGGTGTGGAATGTATGGAAGCCAGCCTGTCTCCATTAAAATAAGAAATTACAGCAGCAGTACATTCACCAATGTTCCGGTTTATTATCGTGTCAATAACGGTACACCTGTTATGGAAACGATTGCTTCTTTACCCCCGGGTACATCGACGCATACATTTGCTACGCCTGAAGTGCTTACTGTAAATACAGATTACAGTTTTGATTTTTGGGTCAACGAAACCACCGACAACTACCATCTTAATGATAGTATTTTAAATTATGCCTTTCATTCCAGTGCGGTAGTAAATACATTTCCTTACCTGGAAGGTTTTGAAAGTAATGACGGGGGCTGGTACAGTAAAGGATCAAATAACAGCTGGCAGTGGGGTACTCCTGCAAAGACAATAATTAATAAAGCCGCAAATGGAACCAAGGCATGGGTAACATCCCTGACAGGAAATTATAAGAATAATGAATTATCTTATTTATACTCACCCTGTTTTGACCTGAGCGGAATGACACAACCCGTTCTCTCATTCAGCCATATTTTTAAATTAGAAGATGCTACGCCGGCCGATTATACCTGGATTGAATATTCCGATAACGGCGGTGTTACCTGGACCCGACTTGGAGCCAACGGTGTTGGCACAAACTGGTTCAATGACCCAACAGGTAAAAAGCAATGGCGTACTTCATTAACCACCTGGCATGTTGCCAGTACAGATGTTCCAACCACAGCAAACAATGTCCGTTTCCGTATTGTAATGTCAAGTGATATGGGCTATACCGTTGAGGGGGTGGGTATTGATGATATTCATGTCTTTGATAAGAAGCTTATATATAGTACTGCCACAAACGTAACCGGAATAACACAACCGGTCAGCGGATCAACCTGGATACATTTTAATGCACCCGACGGAAGAAGGGTAGCATCTATAAATCCAAATACAGAAAATCTTGGTAACACAACAGTTGATGTTTACCCTTTTAGCGGAACAGTAAGAACAAGGAATAACCAGTATTATTTAAACAGGAATATTGTAATTCGTCCCACATCACAGCCTGGCGGTTATGTTTCAGTCCGGTTTTATTTTACTGATGCAGAAGCAAAAAGTTTACTGGCGGCAACCGGGTGTGGTTCATGCAGCAAACCCAAAGACCCGTATGAACTGGGCGTAACCAAATACAGTGGTACGGCCATACAGGAAAACGGGACACTGGATGATAATTTCGGTGGCTCTTATATGTATGTGCTGCCTGCCAATACAGAGATCATCCCTTATGACAATGGCTATTATGCAGAATTCCCGGTAAACAGTTTCAGTGAGTTCTGGTTGAATAACGGTGGGGTGAACGGAAACGAACCACTACCGGTAGGATTGGTTTCTTTTGAAGCCATAAAACAAAACAAAAAGGTTTTATTGCAATGGATTACCGGGAATGAACTGAATGCCGATGCATATATTGTACAAAGAAGTGGTGACGGGACAAATTATACAAGTATTGGAAGTGTAGCTGCCCGTAACAATATGGGCACTAACAATTATGATCTGCATGACCTGCAACCGCTACAGGGATTAAATTATTACCGGTTAAAAATAACAGACCGTAACGGCTCCTTTAAATATTCACCCATAAGAAAAATTAATTTCGCCAACATTGGCGATGATATAACCATTTATCCAAACCCGGTCATCAATTCCACATTATTCATTGCATCGTCCGGAAATGCTAACGCGGCTATATTATATGATGCAACCGGAAAAATGATCAGGAACTTTAAACTACAGGGAAGAAATAATACACTGCAATTATCGGGTATTGCCAAAGGAATTTACCAGCTCCGGATTTTTACTGAAAATTCTGTTCATACAAAGAAGATATTGATTCAATAACGATCAGCATATTTACCCGCCTCCGTATTTTAATTATGCGGAGTTTTTTTTATTTTATTTATTTGTAACTTACCGCAAACATTGCTGATGGCACTTCAACCCTGGCGAACCGGAAAAGTCATCCGGATAGAAAACGAGACTACTGATACAAGAAGGTACTGGATACAAGTGCCGGAGTTGCCTTCCTTTGATTTTATTCCGGGCCAGTTCGTGACTTTCGACCTGCCTATTCATGAAAAACCCAATAAGCGCTGGCGCAGTTATTCCATTGCTTCCTGGCCCGACGGGACCAATGTTTTTGAATTGATCATTGTACTGGATAAATTAGGCGCAGGTACCCATTACTTATTTGATCAGGTGGTTGTGGGGTCGGAACTTATTTTCAGGGGGGCGCAGGGCGTATTCACATTAAAACAACCCATAGAAAAAGATCTGTTTTTTATCTGCACCGGTACAGGTATTGCGCCTTTCAGGAGTATGATCAACCATATTAAAAATGAGAATATCCCTCATCATAACATCACACTGGTCTTTGGCTGCCGTACAAAAAGTACATTATTATACTACGATGAAATGAAAGTATTGCAGGAATCTGTTCCTGATTTTAAATATATTCCAACACTTTCAAGAGAGACATGGGAGGGCAGGAGTGGTTATGTACATCCTGTGTACGAAGAGCTTTGCGCCGAAAGAAAACCGGCTAACTTTTTTTTATGCGGATGGAAAGGAATGATTGATGAAGCTAAAAGGAGGATAACAGAGATGGGCTACGATAAAAAAGATGTGCATGTGGAGATATACGGATGATGATTCCTGGTCTGACTATGTCAAATAATGAAGTTTTCATAATCTCCGGATCCTGATAAGGATCATTCTATTTAATGATATATCCCATATCACCATAAAGCATTGCTGAAACCATTTTTTCATTAACTTGTAGCACCAAAATCTTATCATCAATAACCGAATGCTATGGGTGCATCTTCCATGATCGTTTTGATAATTGCGGGGCTCGCTTTTTCCATTATTGCCATTTTAGTTGCAAGGCTTGTAACCAAGGGGACAAAAAATGCCCAGAAAGCTGAACCCTATGAATGCGGTATACCTACACAGGGAAAAACCTGGATACAACTGAACGTAGGATACTACCTCTTTGCCCTGATATTTTTAATTTTTGATGTAGAGCTAATTTTTATTTTTCCCTGGGCTGTAGTTGCAAAATCAGCCGGGTGGATCGCTTTGATTGAGATCGTTATCTTTTTTTTCATATTATTTATCGGGTTCTTGTATGCACATAAGAAGGGAGCACTGAAATGGATGTAATTGAAAAGCATAAAATGTAATGACTGAAACACAAAATAAAACAGGATTGTTCCCCGGCGAAGTTCATAATGTCGGTGGTACCGATGTAGCATTGAGTAAACTGGATGACCTGGTCAACTGGGCAAGAGCCAATTCCCTGTGGCCGCTCACTTTTGCCACCAGTTGCTGCGGAATAGAAATGATGGCAACAGCTTCTGCCAAATATGATTTTTCACGTTTTGGATTTGAAGTGGCAAGGGCCACACCCCGCCAGGCAGATGTTATCATTATTGCCGGCACCATTGTAAATAAAATGGGCCCTGTTTTAAAAAGATTATACGACCAGATGGCTGATCCAAAATACGTCATTGCAATGGGAGCCTGTGCCATCAGCGGAGGACCTTTTTTTTATAATACATATTCTGTTGTAAAGGGTGCCGATCATATCATACCGGTGGATGTATATATTGCCGGCTGTCCGCCAAGGCCCGAAGCATTGCTGCATGCATTGATATCACTGCAGGAAAAAATAAAACAAGGCCTTACAAGAGAACAGATAAAATCCGGTATATAATATATGGTGACTGAAGAATTGAAAACCCGAATAACTGAACTGCTTCCAGCCGCCACTTTTGAAGAAGGTGGTGAGTGGCTTAATATCATTGTTGACCCCAAAGACTGGCTACCCTTTGCCGGGAAACTGAAAAATGATGAGCAGTTGTATTTCGATTTTCTTTTTTGTCTTACCTGTATTGACTGGAAGACTCACCTCACCATGGTGTATCATCTTACTTCCACAAAATTCCGGCACAACATAGTTGTAAAAGCAAAGTTGGATATTAATAATCCAGAAATTGAAACCGTGAGTTTGATCTGGAAAACAGCAGAGTTTCATGAAAGGGAAGTGTATGAAATGTTTGGCGTTAACTTTTTGAATCATCCCGACCTGAGGTTATTGATATTGCCCGAAGGGTGGGAAGGGAAAAACCCTATGCGGAAAGATTTTGAAGACCCGGTAAATATGATAAAGTTGTAAAAAGAGTATAATGATCAGGAACACAGATATAATTACTGGAATCTCCGAAAATCCTTCATTTGGACCGGCTGAAGGTGATCTTGTCATTAATGTAGGCCCCCAGCATCCTGCAACACATGGTGTATTGCACCTGGTCATAACATTGAATGGTGAAACTATCAAAAAAGTGGAACCACACCTTGGTTATATTCACCGCTCAATTGAAAAAATGTGTGAGAGTTTAACTTACCGGCAATTCATTTATGTTACCAGCCGCATGGATTACCTCTCTTCTCATATTAATAACCAGGCCTGTGCATTGGTTGTAGAAAAAGGAATGCAGATAGAAGTACCTGAAAGGGCACAGGTGATAAGGGTCATTATGGCTGAGTTGACAAGAATTGCGTCGCATGAATTGTGGTGGGGCGCTATGGCAATGGACATCGGGGCTTTCACACCTTTTTTTCACGCATTCAGGGAAAGGGAAACCATCAACGAGATTATGGAAAAAACCTGCGGCGCCAGGTTAACCATGAATTACATGGTGCCGGGTGGTGTGATGCAGGAACTGCATCCCGATTTTCAAAAGGATGTAAAAGCATTTATCCATCTATTTAAATCAAAAGTGCATGAGTATGATGAAATGGTAACCGGTAATATCATTTTTCAAAACCGGATGAAGGGTGTTGGTTTCTTATCTAAGGAAGATGCTATCTCTTTTGGTTGTACCGGCCCAACAGCCCGGGGTAGTGGTGTTAGTTGCGATATCAGGAAGCTGTATCCGTATGATGGATATAATAAAATACAGTTTGATGAGGTGATTGAAACAGGCGGCGATTCACTGGCAAGATATATGGTGCGGATAAAAGAATTGCATCAATCCATTCATATAATAGAACAACTAATTGATAATATCCCGGAAGGAGATTTCCAGGCTAAAACAAAAGCTGTGTTGAAATTACCCAAAGGGGAATTTTATACAAGGGTGGAAACTGCAAGGGGAGATTTTGGAGTGTATATAGTGAGTGAAGGAGGTACAACACCTTACCGGATCAAATTTCGTTCACCGGGATTTTCAAACCTCTCTGCTTTAGATACTATGGCGAGAGGAGAAAAACTGGGAGACCTGGTTGCAATGATGGGAACGCTTGACCTGGTAATACCGGATATAGACAGGTAGAAATTATAAGTTATGAATTATGAGTTAAGGCTTCACAGAAAACAACTCATCATTCATAACTCATAACTCATAACTCATAATTATTCATGTGGAGCCTAAATAACATAGCAAACAACATACACAATTGGCTGAACGAAACTTTCAGTCCAACATGGGCATTGATCTTCGAAATGGTCATTGCAGGTATTGCTGTTATTAGTTTGTTTGCCATACTTGGGTTGATATTGGTTTTGATGGAAAGAAAAGTTTCGGCATGGATGCAGATAAGGCTGGGCCCTAACCGTGTTGGCCCTAAAGGATTATTACAATCTTTAGCCGATACATTAAAATTACTGGTGAAAGAAGGTCTTACGCCCGGCGGAGCCGATAAATTCTTATTCAACCTGGCTCCCATTATCGCATTGGTTGTTGCCATGTTATTGATGGCTCCCATTGCTTTTGCAAAAGATTTTCAATTGTGGAACCTGAATATCGGGGTATTATATGTGTCTGCTGTTTCATCCATCATGGTCATTAGTATTTTAATGGCTGGCTGGGCAAGCAACAATAAATATTCTTTGATGGGCGCCATGCGAAGTGGCGCTCAGATCGTGAGCTATGAATTGTCTGCCGGGCTGTCTATTCTTGTTATAGTTGTACTTACAGGTAGTTTGAATATCTCGGATATCATCTATTCGCAGGCCGATGGATGGTGGATATTCAAAGGGCATATCCCGGTTATCATTGCGTTCATCATTTTTATTATTGCGGTAACAGCAGAAACGAACCGGGCGCCATTTGACCTGGCAGAAGCGGAATCGGAATTAACAGCAGGATTTCATACAGAATACTCAGGAATGAAGTTCGCTTTGTTCTTTTTAGCCGAATATGTTAATGTTTTCATCGTATGTGCTATTGGCGCCACTATATTTCTGGGTGGGTGGATGCCTTTGCATATCGGTAACTGGGAAGGATTCAATCATGTGATGGATTATATTCCGTCAAGCATCTGGTTTTTTGGGAAGACATTCTTCCTGATATTTGTCATTATGTGGTTCAGGTGGACATTTCCACGCCTGCGTATCGACCAGTTATTGAATTTAGAGTGGAAGTATTTATTGCCGATAAGTATGTTCAATTTATTATTAGTAACGGCTGTGGCGATATTGGGCTGGCATTTTTGACTATGTTTTAGAATGTTTAGAATGTTTAGGTGTTTAGCCTAAACTTTCTAAACCATCTGAACCTCCTAAACTAGGTTAATGTTTATAACAAAATATATAAAAGAAGTTTTCAACGGGCTAAGATCCCTGCTTGTAGGCATGAAGCGTACCGGCTATTATTTTACGCACCACAAAGAGATCATCACACAACAATATCCCGATAACCGGGAAACACTTAACCTGGCAGAGAGATTTAAAGGAGAAGTGGTGATGCCTCACAATGAAAATAATGAGCACCGTTGCACGGGCTGCACAGCATGTGAACTTGCGTGCCCTAATGGTACCATTAAAGTAGTTACCAAATTCGATATTACACCGGATGGTAAAAAGAAAAAAGCAATTGATAAACTGGTGTACCACCTGGAACTGTGTACCATGTGCAACCTTTGTATCATAGCCTGCCCCAGTGATGCAATTGTAATGGCGCAGACCTTTGAACATAGTGTGTTCGACAGGGCAGAATTAACCAAAGTACTTAACAATCCTGGTTCTAAAATAATGGATGGTGTAGAATAGTAATGAACGCATCAACGATCATATTTTATTTGCTTGCTGCACTTACTTTAGTGAGTGGGATACTTGCCGTTACTACAAGGATGATCTTTCGGGCAGCCATTTATTTATTATTTTCTCTTATCGGTATTGCCGGAATTTATTTCTGGCTACAATATGAGTTTATTGCTGCTGTGCAGATAGTGGTGTATGTTGGCGGCATTGTGGTGCTTATTATTTTTTCTATTTTCTTAACACAGCAGGCAGGCGAGAAGTTACCCAAACAAAAACCAGGCAGGCAGTTGTTTTCTGCACTGGCCGCATTTTGTGGATTGGCGTTGGTGATGCTGCAACTGGTACAACACATATTTGTTTCAACAGATAAAGCCGCAGTAGAACCAAACGTGGCCAATATCGGAAATCAAATGCTTGGCGTGGATGACAATGGTTATGCATTACCCTTTGAAGTGGTGAGCATTTTATTACTTGCTGCATTGATAGGCTGCATTGTGATCGCCTTAAAAACCAAATCGAAAACGGCATGATAGAACCGGGATTATACCATATGCTTTTCATCAGCACGGCACTTTTCTTTATTGGTGTCTATGGTTTCTTTACGAGGAGAAACCTGGTTACCATGCTGATGAGTGTGGAACTTATCCTGAACAGTGTGAACCTGAATTTTATTGCCTTTAATAAATATTTATGGCCCGACAGGCTTGATGGAGTTTTCTTTACCATATTCATTATTGCCATTGCAGCGGCTGAAGCAGCTGTTGCCATTGCTATTATCATAAATCTCTATCGCAGCCACAGGTCTATTGATGTTGAGAACACCGAAGAAATGAAATATTAAGAACCTCCTAAGAGGGAAAAGGAGAAGATAGATGTGAAAATATAAATGACGAATAAAGAACAAATATTGAAATGCTTAATTACTAAAGAATAAAAAATTACAGAAGCCCGGCTTCCCGATCATCCTGAGCGCAGTCGAAGGAGGAGAGGGAATGAGGGTGAGGCCCAATGCCTAATGCAACTTATATAGCGCTGATTCCCCTGCTGCCACTGGCAGGATTTGTGTTACTCGGATTATTCGGGAGGAAATATTTTAAGAATACTTCTGGTATTATAGGCACGGCATTGCTGCTGGTATCAGCAGCAATGGCATTGTATACAGCTTATGGATATTTTTTTGAGTATGGAAAAGTGGATGGTGTTTATCAAAAACTTGTTCCATTGAAATATACCTGGCTGGAATTCAGCAAAGGCGTTTCTATTGATATGGGTATCATCATTGATCCTATTTCTGTAATGATGCTGGTGGTGGTAACCTTTGTTTCGCTAATGGTGCATATCTACAGTCTGGGGTACATGAAAGGCGAAGAAAGGTTCCCGGCTTATTATGCCTTCCTTGGCCTATTTACTTTTTCCATGCTTGGTTTGGTCGTTTCTTCCAATATTTTCCAGATATATATATTTTGGGAACTGGTTGGTGTTTCTTCCTTCCTGCTGATTGGTTATTATTATGATAAGCCCAGTGCAGTGGCAGCCTGTAAAAAAGCATTTATCGTAACAAGGTTTGCAGATGTGGGATTCCTGATCGGTATATTAATTCTTTCATTCTATTCCGGAACATTGGATTTTAATACGCTGATTGAACGGTTAACTTCTCCCGAAAGCAATGAATATAAAACTGCAGCAGCTGCTTCTTTCCTGGGCCTATCTGCTTTAACCTGGGGATTGGTTTTGGTCTTCATGGGTGGAGCCGGAAAGAGTGCTATGTTTCCATTGCATATCTGGTTACCCGAT
The DNA here is from genome assembly GCA_044222465.1 of Ferruginibacter sp. Taxonomy (GTDB): domain Bacteria; phylum Bacteroidota; class Bacteroidia; order Chitinophagales; family Chitinophagaceae; genus Ferruginibacter. Next base: position 119,902 of record JBGANE010000001.1, on the reverse strand, counting down.
GCCATGGAAGGCCCAACACCTGTTTCGGCATTGATACATGCCGCTACCATGGTTGTGGCCGGTGTATTTTTAGTAGCAAGGTTATTTCCTGTGTTTGCCATATCATCACCCGGGGCATTAAGCATTGTTGGTTATGTTGGCGCTGCCTCTGCATTACTTGCTGCAATAATAGCCTGCACACAAACCGATATTAAAAGAGTACTGGCCTATTCAACGATGTCGCAGATAGGTTATATGATGTTTGCATTGGGTGTTTCAAAATATGGTGGAGAAGAAGGGTTGGGATATACTGCTTCCATGTTCCATTTGTTCACTCATGCTATGTTCAAAGCATTGTTGTTCCTTGGTGCAGGAGCTGTTATCCATTTCATTCATAGCAATGAAATGAAAGATATGGGAGGACTTAGGAAATATCTGCCCATCACACACATAACCTTTTTAATTGCCTGTTTAGCTATTGCAGGTGTGCCGCCGTTCGCCGGATTCTTCAGCAAAGAAGAAATTTTATTGGCTGCTTACCAACACAACCCAACAATTTACTGGATCGCTTTGATCACTTCGGGTCTTACCGCTTTTTATATGTTCCGTCTCTACTTCAGTATTTTCTGGAACAAAGAACATCATCCGCATGGTGAACATCACGGTGAAGGCGGGCCAACCATGATGATGCCACTACTCTTACTGGCAGTTGGCGCCGCTGCAGCGGGTTTTATTCCATTCGGCCATTTTGTTAGTTCAGACGGATCAAAACTGGAAACGGAATTTCATTTACAATTCTCTATACTTCCCGTAGCATTGGGCCTGGCTGGAATTTTTATAGCCATGTGGATGTATAGAACGCAAAACAGCAAACCGGATAAGGTAGCTGCCTCACTGAACGGTTTATATAAGACAGCTTATCATAAGTTTTATATTGATGAGATCTATATGTTCATCACCCAAAGAATAATTTTCAACCTGATCGGCAGGCCGGCTGCATGGTTCGACAGGAATGTAGTGGATGGACTGGTGAATGCGGCCGGCAATGCAACACAATGGATATCAGAAAAAATAAAAAGCCTGCAATCAGGTAAAGTACAGCAATATGCCATTTATTTTTTAGTGAGCGTGATAGGATTGACTTTACTCTTTATTTACGTGTGGAAATAAAATAAGATTCTGAATTATAGGAATGAACCTTTTGTTATTGATATTAACGCCATTACTTACTGCAATAGCCATATTGCTGATGCGGAATGCTGCACAGGTAAAATGGGTAGCATTTGCCGGAGCTGTATTCCAGTTTATCCTTGCTTTTGTGTTGTTATATAGTTTCCAGGATCAAAGAATGGAAGGTAATACGGCACAAATGCTGTTTGAAACACAATATAATTGGTTCCCGGCATGGGGCATCAATTTTCATTTGGGTGTTGACGGAATTTCCGTAGCTATGATATTACTGACTGCATTTGTTGTTGTTGCTGGTGTATTGGTTTCGTGGAATGTAACAAAAATGACGAAGGAATTTTATTTCCTGCTCATCCTCCTAAGCTTAGGGGCCTATGGTTTTTTCATTTCCCTCGATCTGTTCATCTTATTTTTCTTTTTAGAGATAGCCGTTATTCCAAAATATTTACTCATTGGCATCTGGGGCAGCGGCAAAAAAGAATACAGCGCAAATAAATTAGCATTGATGCTGATGGGTGGTTCTGCACTAGTACTGGTTGGATTACTGGGTGTTTATTTTTCCGGGGGAAACAATTTTGATCTATTGCAGTTATCAAAACTTGATATTCCTGTTAACACACAAATGATCTGTTTCCCGTTGCTGTTTGTTGGTTTTGGCGTATTCACTGCATTATTTCCTTTTCATACCTGGGTGCCCGATGGTCACTCATCTGCACCAACAGCAGGATCTATGTTCCTGGCAGGTATTTCTATGAAGTTGGGCGGCTATGGATGTTTACGTGTGGCAACCTATCTCATGCCCGAGGGAGCAAAGGAATATGCAACCATCATTATCATACTTTCTGTTATTGCTATTTTATATGGCGCCTTCGCCACAATGATGCAGAGGGACCTGAAATATATCAATGCTTATTCTTCCGTTAGTCATTGCGGATTTGTTTTACTGGGCATCGGCATGCTTACCAAAACTTCTATTACAGGTGCAGTGATGCAAATGGTTTCACACGGCTTAATGACAGCTCTTTTCTTTGCTGTCATAGGTATGATATACGAACGTACACATACCCGGCAGGTGAATGAAATGGGTGGACTGTTGAAGCGGATGCCTTTTATCGGTACGGTATTATTTATTGTGGGCTTGTGTTCGCTTGGTTTGCCGGGCCTTAGTGGTTTTGTTGCCGAGATGACAGTCTTTATGGGTTCATGGGAACATCCTGATACATTCAGTCGTGTAGCAACCATACTGGCTTGTCTGTCTATCGTGGTAACGGCTGTTTATATTTTACGGGCTGTGGCAAAAACAGCTATGGGCCCGTTGAAAGATGAATTTAAAGACCTGGCTGATGCTACATGGAATGAGAAACTTGCCGCACTGATCCTGGTAGCAGGTATCATAGCCATTGGTATAGCGCCTTTCTGGCTGAATGACCTGCTGAAGCCGGGAGCAGAAATAATCATCAATAAAATATCGATACCAAAATAACGACCGGATGAATGAATTTGTAACATTAATGAAGCCTGAACTGATAATAACCGTTATCATTTTCCTGCTCCTGTTCATTAAAATAGGAAAGGGTTTAAAAAATGATACGATGTTGTTGCTGATACAGGTTTTGTTATTGCTGAATTTCATCGCAGGATTTTTTTTCAATATAGAAGGAAACTTGTTTGGCGGCATATACCAAACTACCACTGCCATTGCACTGCAGAAAAATATTTTAAACCTTGGGGTCTATCTTATTTCTTTATTGTTTACCGGCTGGTTTAAGCGTTCGGAACATATGCCCGAATTTTTTATGTTAATGTTGTCTGCTTTGCTGGGCATGTTCTTCCTTATCTCAAGCGGCAACCTGCTCATGTTCTTCCTGTCGCTGGAACTGGCCACTATCCCGGTTGCTGCCATGTGCAATTTTGACCTGGATAAAAAAATATCTTCTGAAGCGGCAATGAAAATGATCCTGACCTCTGCTTTTTCATCAGCCATCCTGTTGTTTGGTATTTCTTTGATCTATGGAGCAACAGGAACCATCAGTTTTGCAGAGTTGCCAAAATATCTGAATGGAAGCCCGCTACAGGTGATGGTGCTGGTTTTTTTGTTTTCAGGTTTTGCTTTTAAATTATCCATTGTACCCTTCCATTTATGGACAGCAGATGTATATGAAGGTTCCCCAATTGCAACCACTTCTTTTCTTTCGGTAATATCAAAAGGTGCTATTGCTTTCATATTCATGGCCACACTATACAAAGTGTTTCAACCGATGCATGAGACCTGGTATAACCTGGTGATGATATTGTCTATTGCCACAATGATCATAGGTAACCTGTTTGCTTTGCGGCAGCAGAACATCAAACGGTTCCTTGCTTTTTCTTCCATTGCGCAGGTGGGGTTCATCCTGGTAGGTATCAGCAGCAATTCTATTGAGGGAGCAACTTCTGTTGTTTATTTTATCCTGATCTATGTATTTTCCAACCTGGCGGCTTTTGGGGTGGCAGCAGCCATTTCATCACAAAGCGGTAAAGAAAGTATAGATGATTATAAAGGCCTGTACCAGACAAACCCCTTCTTAAGCTGGTTGCTGGCGCTGGCGTTATTTTCTCTGGCAGGCATTCCGCCAACAGCAGGTTTCTTCGGTAAATTATTTTTGTTAACGGCGGGTGCAGCCAAAGGCAGTTACCTGTTCATTACTATTGCAGCACTGAATATGATCATCTCTTTGTTTTATTACTTAAGGGTGATACGTGCTGTATTTATGGAAAAGAATGAGCAGCCGGTTGAAAAGATCAGTATTGATCTTTCTGCAAAACTTGGATTATTAATTTGTGGTTCCGGTATTGTGTTAGCTGGGTTATTGAGCTGGATATATGACTATATACAATCTTTAAATTAGAAGTTGTGAACTCATAATTCATAACTCATAATTCATAACTTTTAAAATGGCTATAAATAAAAATCACGAATTTGAAGAACTGGATGGCGTTAAGTGCGGCATTGTGGAAAAGAATGTGCCGCCTGAAAGGGTTGAGTTCCTGAAAAAAATACTTGAGCATAATAAGTTTGTTGTGGTAGTGGTTCCTTCCCCGCCACCAAAAGCTGCACCGGCCCCAAAGCCTGCAATAGAAGGAGAGGCACCTGCACCGGAACCGGTTGCTCCACCAGCGCCAACTACATTTACTGTTGGGGTTACTGATTATACCTTTAATACAATCAATGCGATCTTTGGAAGGTTGCTTAAAACCCCCGATGGACATGTAGTTACACTGGCATACTGGCAACAATATGAACCAGTGAGCCTCGATGAGATACCCTACTACGAGGACGTTAATTCCTATAAAAAATAAGCTGGTTGCATATGAAACGCTGCCTGGTTATATGGATGATCATTCAAAGCAATATTGCGGCCATGGCACAAATTCCCAAAGTAAGTTCAGGCAGTATCCGGCATTTTGAGAATTTCCCTTCCAGGTATGTGACGGCACGCAATGTGGATGTGTGGCTCCCGGATGGATATTCAGCAGCGAAAAAATATGCCGTGTTATACATGCACGACGGTAAGTCGCTGTTTGATTCATCTATTGTATGGAACCACCAGGAATGGGGTGTTGATGAAGTGCTGGGGAAATTACTGGTTGAAAATAGGATCAGGGACTGTATCGTTGTCGGCGCCTGGAATACGGAACTGACCCGGCATAATGAATACCTTCCGCAAAAGCCGTATGAATCCTTAAACAAGGACCAGCAGCAGGTATTACTCAGGGCCAAACGGACCAGTGGAAATGATGTATTCAGCTCTTATGAGATCCGGTCGGATGATTATTTACGTTTCCTGGTGCGGGAACTGAAACCTTATATCGACAGTGCCTTTTCAACCTTGCCCGATCAGCAGCATACGTTTATTTCAGGTTCAAGCATGGGCGGTTTAATATCGATTTATGCCATCTGTGAATACCCCGGTGTATTTGGCGGTGCAGCCTGTCTTTCCACACACTGGACGGGTATTTTCCGGAAAGAGAATAACCCGTTTCCCGGGGCAATGATCAGCTATCTTGAAAAGAAACTCCCGTCTCCCGGAAACCATAAGATCTATTTTGACCTTGGCACTGAAACCATCGACAGTTTGTACAGTTCCTACCAACTGCGGGTTGACAGAAAAATGAAGAACAGGGGATTTAATAAGATGAACTGGGTCACGAAGGAATACCCCGGGGCCGATCATTCCGAAAGGTCCTGGAACAAACGGCTTGAGATCCCCATGAACTTTTTATTGAAGAAATAATTCCAGAGCCCGTTTTTAACGAACAACTATTTCCTGCCTTCCAGTATCTTAATATAGTTTCCCCTTTCATAAGCTGTGGGGTGCGGAATATTCTGCTGGCTCATGATACCCCGGAAGGCATCCACACTGTCGAAGCCCATCATATACATCCAGTCATTCAGTTCTTTATTCATAGTCTTTAAATAAGGAATACCATTCTTGTAAAGAGATGATGCTGTCATCACCACATCAGCACCGGCCAGCAGGTATTTGATCACCTCAACCGCACTCTGCACGCCTGTAGTAGCAGCCAGTGATAATTTTACTTTGCCGTATAAAAGGGCTATCCATAATAAAGGCAACCGTATCTCGCTGGATTCACTGTAATGCAGATCGGTCTTAATGATCAATTCATTGATGTCAAAATCAGGCTGGTAAAAACGATTGAAAAAAACCAATGCATCAGCCCCGGCATTTTTCATACGCAAAGACATATTGCCCATGGCGCTGAAATAAGGACTCAGTTTAACAGCTACCGGTATTTTCACCGGTTGTTTTATATTTTCAATGATGTTGAGATAACGGTGCTCCACTTCAGGAGCAGACATGGCAATGTCAGCTGGGATGAAAAATATATTTACTTCAATACCATCAGCCCCGGCCTGTTCCATCTGTTTTGAATAGTCGATCCACCCTTCATTGGTTATACCATTCAGGCTGCCAATGACCGGCATGTTCACTTTCTCTTTTGCCTTTCGGATATTATCCAGGTACTCATCAATACTCATTTTAAAATCATCAAGGCCCGGAAAATAATCCATCGCTTCGGGAAAGGCATAAGAGGTTTCAGAAAGCACACTGTTGAAGATAGCTTCTTCTTTGCGTATCTGTTCTTCAAACAATGAGAACAGTACAACAGCACCGGCGCCATTATCTTCCATCTTTACAATATTATCTGTATGCTCAGATAAGGTGCAGGCAGAAACAACGATGGGGGAATTTAATTCCAGTCCCATGTAAGTAGTTTGCATTTTCATAAAACTGTTTTATGTTAATGGTTAATCGTTCATAGTAACGGCCAGTTTTATTCTATGAACTATTTACTTCTAAGCCACCGGAACAAAATCACTAGCCTTTTTGGTAGCCAGTTCTTCGTATGTTTTCCATTTCAGGTTCACCAGTTCCTGTGCATGCTTCATCAGTTCATCGGCCGCTTCAGGATTGGTCATAGTGAGTACTTTATACCTTAACTCATTGTAGGCATAATCTTTCAGGGAAATATTCGGCCTTGGTGAATCCAGTACAAAGGGATTTTGATTTTTCTTCCGCAGCACGGGATTATAGCGTAACAACGGCCAGTGACCGCTTGCCACAGCTTTGTGCTGCTGGCTCAATCCGTCTTTCAGGTCGTATCCATGGGCAATGCAATGACTGTATGCCAATATGATCGAAGGGCCATCATATGCTTCTGCTTCCCTCATTGCCAGCAAAGTCTGTTGGGGGTTAGCGCCAAAAGCAACCCTTGCCACATACACATTACCATAGGATATGGCCTGCATGGCCAGATCTTTTTTACCGCCGGCCTTACCTCCTGCCGCAAATTTTGCTGTGGCTGCAGTTGGTGTTGATTTGGAAGATTGACCACCTGTGTTAGAATACACTTCGGTATCAAGAACCAGTATGTTGATGTTTCTTCCGCTTGCCAGTGCATGATCCAGGCCGCCATAACCGATATCATAAGCCCAGCCGTCGCCACCCACCAGCCATACACTGCGGCGAACCAGCTGATCGGCCACGGATAATAAGTGTGCTGCGGTAGATGAGTTCATCACTTTCAGTTTTGCTTTGAGCCTATCTACCCGCTGGTGTTGCAATACCAACTCCGATTCCAATTTCTGCGGGGCATTCAATATGTCATTTACATACTCTTCGCCGAAATCAATTTTCATTTCCCGTAATAATTGCCTTGCAACAGCCAGTTGTTTATCAGCGGTGATGCGCATACCCAAACCAAATTCGGCATTGTCTTCAAATAAGGAATTGCTCCATGCCGGCCCCCGGCCATCTTTATTTTTTGCCCAGGGTGTTGTAGGCAGGTTGCCTCCGTATATAGATGAACAGCCGGTAGCATTGGCAACCAGTAACCGGTCGCCGAATAATTGCGATAATAACTTTAGATACGGTGTTTCGCCGCAACCGGCGCAGGCACCACTGAATTCGAACAGGGGTTCCAGGAATTGGGCGCCATGAACAGTAGAGAAGTCGATCTTTGAACGGTCGTTCCAGGGAATGTTTTCAAAGAAACCGATGTTCTTCTTTTCTTTTTGCAGAACAGGTTCCTTGTCGTTCATGTTGATGGCTTTGCGGCTGCGGTTGGCCGGGTCGGTAGCCGGGCAAACCTCCACACATAAATTGCACCCGGTGCAATCTTCTACATACACCTGTAGTGTATATTTTGTTTCCGGGAAACCTCTTGCATTGATGGGGGCCGATTTAAAACCTTCCGGCGCTTTATTCAAAAATTTCTCGTGGTAGAATTTGGCACGTATCACGCTGTGCGGACAAACATAGGCGCAATTGCCGCACTGAATACAAACATCCGGTTCCCAGGTAGGCACCAGGTCGGCAATATTTCTTTTCTCCCATTGTGTAGTGCCGCTGGGGTAGGTTCCGTCAACGGTCATTTTGCTTACGGGGATATCATCGCCGTGGCCGGCCATCATCATCGCCGTTACTTCCTTTACAAAGGCAGGCGCTTTGTCGGAAACAGTAAGCAGGTCAACCGAAGCGGCAGAAACTTTTTTTGGATAACTCACTTCGTACAGGTGTGCCAGGGTTTCATCCACGGCTTTAAAATTTTGCTCAATTACCTTTGCTCCTTTTTTGAAATAGGTTTTTTCAATGGCTTTTTTAATTTGTTTGATTGCTTCTTCTTTTGGCAACACACCCGATAAAGCAAAATAGCAGGTCTGCATAATGGTGTTGATGCGGCCACTCATGCCGGTGTCTCTTGCCACCGTGGTTGCATCGATCACATAGAGCTTTATCTTTTTATCGATTAATTGTTGCTGAACCTGTCCTGGTAACTTATTCCATACTTCTTCTTTGGGGTATGGGCTGTTCAATAGGAATGTAGCGCCTTTACCCGCAAACTCCAGCATCTCCACTTTTTCAACAAAGTTGAACTGGTGACAGGCAATGAAATCGGCTTTGGAAATTAAATAGGGAGCCCTGATCGGTTTGGGGCCGAACCGCAAATGAGAAACTGTTCTGGCGCCGGACTTTTTGGAATCGTATACAAAATAGCCCTGTGCAAACAGATCAGTGTTCTCCCCAATAATTTTAATGGTATTCTTGTTGGCGCCAACGGTTCCATCGGCACCCAGGCCAAAGAAAAGGCCCTGCCTCCATCCGCTTTCGTCTAATTTAAAGGAAGGATCGTACTCCAGGCTGGTGAACGTTATGTCGTCGTTAATACCAACTGTAAATCCGTTCTTTGGATGATCTTTCTTCAACTCGTCATAAACAGCCTTCACCATGGCGGGTGTAAATTCTTTGGACGAAAGTCCGTAACGGCCACCGACAATTTTTGGTAATGATCTTATTTTTCCCTGTTGATAAGCTTCCACCAATGTGGCCAGAACATCCTGGTACATGGGTTCGCCCGCTGCACCGGACTCTTTTGTTCTGTCCAATACCGCAATTGATCTTACGGTGGAAGGCAATGCTTTAATAAAATGTGCCAATGAGAAAGGCCTGTATAAGCGAACCAGGATCACCCCGGTCTTTCTTCCGGCCTTGTTCAGCGCACTTACTGTTTCTTCCACTGTTTCTCCGCCGGATCCCATAATGACCGTTACTTCTTCTGCATCGGGGGTGCCGCTGTATTCAAACAGTTCGTATTTTCTTCCGGTGAGTTTTGCAAATTCATTCATTACTTCTTCCACAATACCGGGGGTGTTGTTATAAAATGTGTTCACCGTTTCTCTTCCCTGGAAATACACATCGGGATTTTGTGCCGTGCCGCGGATGAACGGGTTTTCAGGATTCAGTCCTCTTTTTCGGTGAGCAATCACCAGTTCATCCGGTATCATCGCTTTAATCTGTTCATCACTCAGTAATTCAAGTTTATTCACTTCATGCGAAGTGCGGAAGCCGTCGAAGAAATGTACAAAAGGTATTCTGGATCTTAATGAGGCAGACTGTGCGATCAGGGCAAAGTCGTGTGCTTCCTGCACACTGGCAGATCCCAGCATGGCAAAACCGGTTGTTCGGGCGGCCATCACATCCTGGTGATCGCCAAAGATGGAAAGACCCTGTGCCGCTAATGAACGTGCCGCCACATGAAATACGGCCGGCGTTAATTCCCCGGCGATCTTATACATATTCGGCAGCATCAGCATTAACCCTTGTGATGCCGTGAAGGTAGTAGTGAGTGAACCCGTTTGCAGGGCACCGTGTACTGTTCCGGCAGCACCGCCCTCACTCTGCATTTCAATTACATCGGGTACATTGCCCCAGATATTCTTGGTTCCTTTGGATGCCCATTCATCGGCCAGTTCGGCCATGGTAGAAGAAGGCGTGATGGGATAGATGGCGCATACCTCGTTGATACGATAGGCCACATACGCAGCGGCTTCATTTCCATCAATCGTTGCAACGGTTTTATTTTTATTTGGCATTGTTGAAAGCATTAACTGGTTCGGGAATCATTTCTATGGCGTGGCAGGGGCATTGTTCGTAACAAACCGCACAACCGGTGCAGGCATCGTAGTTGAATTTATAGCGATTGCCTTTGCCCAATTTGATAATGGCATCTTCGGGGCAGGCGCCAAAACACCCGTCGCATTCAAAACAGTTTCCGCAGCTTAAACAGCGTTGTGCTTCAAACCGTGCTTCTGCTTCACTCAAACCGTGAATTACTTCATTAAAACTTTTAACTGCAACAGCAGGAGCCAGTTTATCCTGTTCCTTTTGCGGCGCATCGGTTTTGTACCACATGTGCAGCTTTTTATAACTGGCGGTTTGATGTTTTTCGGGTTTGATGTAAGGCCTCTGCATCAAATAGCCATTGATGTATTTCGCTGCTTTTTTCCCATGGCCAATAGCAATGGTTGCACTTCGGTTTTCGCCCGGTAACATATCGCCACCGGCAAAAATGCCTTTACTGCCGGTCATGCGTTGTGCATCTGTTATTACCGTACCGTCGTCGTTTATTTTTATGCTGGAAACAGAGCGAAGAAAACCGGAATCGGTTTCCTGCTTATTGGCATTGATCAGCACATCGGCTTCCACAATTTCAAATTCTCCGGTACCAACGGCCTTGCCTTTTTCCACTTTCATTATTTCCAGAATGATCTTCTTGTTCTCTATCCGGCTGATGCTGCGGAATAGTTTTACATCCACACCCTCTGCCAGTGCATCTTCCGTTTCATAATCATAAGCAGGCATCATCTTCTGATCGCCGAAAAAATAAACGGATGCTTCGGAGCCAAAACGTTTTATCATTCTTGAAATGTATAAGGCCAGTTTACCACCGCCGTAAACCACCACTTTCTTTTTTGTGAACAGAGCCGGATCTGTTTTGGATCGTTCAAAAAAAGAGAATGCATCGGTGATATCAACAGAATTGTCGTGCTTAAAATTTTCGTCGTGGATCAGTTGTGCGCCGATGGAAACATATACGGCATCAAAATTACCGGCCTGTTTTTCGGCCAGTACATCCTCCACTCTTTGGTTCAGTTTTATGGTAACTTCCATTTTTTTGATGCGGTCAATCTCGGCATCAAGAATGTCTTTTGGCAAACGGTAATCGGGGATGCCGGTTCTTAATAAACCACCTGCTTCCTTACCGGCTTCATATACTTCCACGGTATGACCCATGCGAGTCAGGTGGTAAGCCGCTGAAAGCCCGGATGGACCTGCGCCGATCACCAATACTCTTTTGTGGGTGGTATAAGCCACATATTGGATCGGCCAGTTTTGCCTGATGGCTTCATCGCCGATATATCTTTCTACTGCATGGATGTTGATGGTTGTATCAATGTGATTGCGGTTACAACCTGTTTCGCAGGGTTTCACACAAACCCGGCCCATGATGGCAGGGAAAGGGCAATCTTCCACGATGGTTTGAAAGGTTTCAAAATAATTGCCCGACTGTGCATACGAAAGCCAGGCCTGTATGTTTTCTCCTGCCGGGCAGGCGCTGTTGCAGGGGGGCATGAAATCCATATAGACCGGGCGGCGGTTACGGCTGTGACCGGTACCTTCTGCGTGGGTGAGAAGGTCAACTGCTTTGGTGATATCTGTTGAAGCCATGAGTATGGTTTTGAATAGCATAATGACCGGCAGTAGAGGCCGGTTAAGTGTCAGCAAAATATGGCCAATGCTGAAAACAGGGGGTGATGTAGTTCAATAAAATGGGTGATTTATGTCATATTATTAAGGGAGCCCCATGATGTTTTTTGGGTACAACTTACAAACTGAAATTGTAAAAAAGCTGATTCTGGAAATATACTTTTTCTGCTTATGGTTCGGATCGTTTCTGATTAATATTAATGGTTCTTTAGAATATCTGAAATGATTGGTTTTAACCCACTGAAGAAAAACTCAACCGCAATGACCATGACGATTAATCCCATTATTCTCATCATTACATTTATTCCTGTCTGACCAAGTAATTTTATAAGCCTGGAGGAGCTGTAAAGGATTATATATGTCAAAAACATGATCAAAAGAATGGCAATAATCAAAATGACCTTTTTTTGAAAAGTATCTGCATCTTCCATTAAAACAATTGCATTGGTGATAGCCCCGGGTCCGCAGATCATCGGGATGGCCAGCGGGGTAATGGATATATCCGTTACATAGCTCTTCACTTCTTCCTCCTTTATTTTAACCTGGCCAAGCCTTGCCTGCAGCATATCCATCCCCATAATAAAAAAGATAATGCCCCCTACAACCCTGAAACTGTTTGCTGATATGCCGAAAAACTGGAAAAGCAATTGCCCTGTAAAAGCAAATACAAGAATAGTGGCAAAGGAAATGATTGAGGCCTTTCTGGCTGTCATTGTTCTTTGTGTATCCGTAAGACTGGCTGTCATTGACATGAATACCGGCATGGTGCCCAACGGGTTGATAAGGGTGAATAAGGAAGTAAAGCTCAACAGAGCAAATGATAAGATTTCCGTCATGTAATAACTGAAAAATACTTTAATGAAATAGTAACAAGGGGTAAAAAACTCTAAATTGTCTCCAGCTGATTGATTTTTACTTTTGCCAGCGCCTGCTCAACATCCCAAATAAGATCTTTATAATTTTCTACACCCACGGAAAGTCGGATCATCTTAGGGCTGATGTGATATAATTCTTTTTCTTCATCAGGTATATCCACATGGGTCATACTGGCTGGATGCTCGGCAAGGCTTTCCGTTCCGCCCAGGCTTACTGCCAATTTGATATGCTTCAGATTATTCAGAAATGTAAATGCTTCTTTCTCTCCACCCATAATATCAAAGCTCAGCATAGCACCATTGGATAAATATTGCTTTTCAAAAATACTTTGCTGTTCCGGATTGTTCTTAGCAGTATAACCCAGGTAATACACTTTCTCCACTTTAGGATGTTTGGCCAGGTAAGCTGATATTTTTTCTGCATTGGATGCCGCGGCTTCCATCCGTAACTTTAATGTTTCCAGGCTCCGCATCAGTAACCAACTGGTATGGGGGTCAATCATCGTCCCGAAAAAAGTTCTTGTCTTTTTAATTTTCATGATCAGGTCTTTACTTCCCACGGCTGCACCTGCAATCACATCACTATGACCACCGATATATTTGGTAGCTGAATAAAGAACAATATCAGCTCCATGCTTCAAAGGATGCTGCCACAGTGGGCCCATGTAAGTATTATCAACTGTTACCAATACTTTTTTATCGGGGGTGGAATATTTTTTGGCGATAGCGCTGCACATTCCAATATCAATAAGATCGTTGGTGGGATTGGCAGGCGTTTCCACAAAAATCATTTTCAGTTTTATTGCATGGCCGCTTTTCAGCAACAGTTTTTCCACTTCTTTCAAGCTTTGTCCCGCCCTGAATCCAATCACTTCTATTCCAAAATGTGTGAGAATATGATGAACAAACTTATGTGTGCCCCCGTATAGCGGATTGCTGTAAAGCAGTACATCACCCGGGCTTAGAAAAGTGAACAAAGTGGTAGCAATAGCACTCATACCGCTTGAAAAAGCCGCAGCACTTTCTCCTCCATCCCATAGCTTCAGCCTCTCCTCCAGTATCTCCATATCAGGGTTATTGATACGACTGTATATCAAACCCATTTCCTCACCTTCGTGACCCGGCTTGCCATAAGCCATTTCAAAAAAGGCTTTTCCTTCTTCCGCACTGTTGAATACAAATGTGGAAGTCTGAAAAATTGGGCATTTCACAGCGCCTTCACTTAGTTCAGGTTTGTAACCATAGCCCAGCATCTGGGTTTCGGGAGAAAAACGGGTGTTGTTCATAACAAACAATTTAGAATGCAAATATGAAAATTTAAGATGATTTTTCTATTGATATAAAATATTTTAGAAAATAAATCTATTTTTGATAAAATAAAAGGAAATTATAACTTATTCTTATTGAAAATTCCCTCCGAATCAGAAAATTTTTCTCTTATGATACAGCTCGACCAGACCGATGTTCGCATTCTTCAATTGCTGCAAAGTGATGCAAGACTGACAAACAAAGAAATTGCGGATAAGCTTGGAAAGACAGTCACACCTGTTTATGAACGCATCAAATGGCTGGAACAGGAAGGTTATATACAGCGCTATGTAGCGGTGCTGGACAAAAATAAAATTGATAAGAACCTTGTTGCCTTTACCAATGTGCAGTTAAAGGAACACTCACACCCGATGCTGAAATCATTTGAAAAGGATATAGTGAAACTGCCGGAGGTAATGGAATGTCACCATATGACGGGGATATATGATTACCTTTTAAAGATCGTAGTAAAAGACATGCACGAGTATCAGGGTTTTATTGTGAATAAATTAGCAAAGCTTCCGAATATAGGTACAGTGCAGAGCGGATTTGTAATGACTGAGGTGAAACATGAGACAGCGTATACCATCAGCCTGCCGGAGGATAAACAAAAAAAATAGCTTGTTCTGCCAGAGGTTGTTGTTATTTATTGAATCGAACCAAGTACCAACTCCCGTACTTTTTTAATTGCCACCCTCTCCTGCAGCATCGTATCCCGGTAGCGGATGGTAACAGTATTGTCTTCTTTGGTTTGATGATCGATGGTTACGCAAAACGGAGTACCGATGGCATCCATGCGGCGGTAACGTTTACCGATGGCATCCTTCTCTTCATAAAAACAATGGAAAGATTGTTTGCATTCGTTCATCAGTTGTTTTGCTATTTCGGGCAGGCCGTCTTTTTTTAACAAAGGAAGAATGGCCAGCTTGGTGGGAGCTATTTTTGCCGGGATCTTTAACACTACCCGGCTGTCTTCTGTTCCATCTTCTTTATTCCATTTTTCTTCTGCATAAGCAAGGCTGATGATGGTGAGAAATAAACGATCCAATCCCACAGAAGTTTCAACAACATAAGGAATATAATTACCAAAAGGCTTCCCGTCTTCTTTCAGATCGTTATCGAAGTATTGAATTTTCTTTTTGCTGAATTCCTGGTGCTGCTTCAGGTCAAAATCTGTTCGGGAGTGAATGCCTTCCAGTTCTTTCCAGCCGAAAGGGAATTCAAATTCAATATCAAGAGCAGCATCTGCATAATGTGCCAGCTTCACATGATCATGAAAACGTAATTTGCCTGCAGGGATGCCCAGGCTCTCGTGCCATTTCTTTCTTTCTTCTTTCCAGAAATTATACCATTCCATTTGTGTACCTGGGCGAACGAAGAACTGCATTTCCATCTGCTCAAACTCCCGCATACGGAAGATGAACTGCCGGGCCACAATTTCGTTGCGGAAAGCTTTTCCGGTTTGCGCAATGCCGAAAGGAATTTTCATGCGGCCGGTCTTTTGCACGTTCAGGAAGTTTACAAAAATGCCCTGTGCAGTTTCAGGCCTCAGGTATACAATATTATCATCAGGATTATCTGTAGCCACAGCACCAAACTCTGTTTTGAACATGAGGTTGAACTGACGAACATCTGTCCAGTTAGCCGTTTTACTGATGGCGCATTTTATTTTATTGTCTTCGATCAGTTTTTTCAAGCCTGCATAATCATCTTTAGCCAGCAAGGCATCCATGGAAGCTAAAATTTCATCGGCCAGTTTATCGTTGCCTGTTGTTCGTTGTTCGTCTGCGAATGTTTCGATCAAATGATCCACCCGGTATCTTTTCTTACTGTCTTTGTTATCTATCATCGGGTCGCTGAAATTGTCCACGTGCCCGCTGGCCTTCCAGGTGGTAGGGTGCATGAAGATGGCAGCATCTATGCCTACAATATTATCATGCAGTTGAGTCATGCTCTTCCACCAGTAATCCCGGATATTCTTTTTTAACTGGGCGCCGTTCTGGCCATAATCATATACCGCTGCCAAGCCGTCATATATTTCAGATGACTGGAAAATATACCCGTATTCTTTACAATGGGAGATGAGCTCTGCAAAGTTGTTCTGTTCATTTGCCATGGGCGCAAAGATAAGCAGAGCGGGCAATAATCTGAAAGATAAAGCAGTGGGCTATTTCAGTTTTTCATTTTGCTGATGCCGGTCTTTATCCCTTATGTTTTTCTTCTCAAAATTTTTCTGCAGGGCTTCTGTAAGATCGACGCCGGTTTGATTGGCCAGGCAGATGAGTACCCAAAGTACATCGGCCATCTCATCGCTGATCTCTTTTCCTTTATCACTCTCTTTAAAAGATTGGTCGCCATATTTTCTAACCATTAACCTCGACAGTTCGCCAACCTCTTCCATTAATATGCCAAGGTTTGTAAGTTCACTGAAATATTTTACGCCGACTGTTTTTATCCAGTTGTCAACATCCTGCTGTGCTTCTTGTATTGTCATGATTACACTAATTTTTACGAATTACACGAATTATAAAACAATTCTTTTCCAGGTTAAAGATCGTTCGCCGAAATTAATTATTAAAGCAAGTTTCATTCCCGATACAGCTAAATAACTAAGCGCTTGTGCCATGTGGGCATCTATCAAAGCTGAAGCTGATTTTACTTCAATGATTATACTTTCGAAAACAACGAAGTCTGCATAATATGGATTTCGTAAAATCTGATCTTTATATTTTACAGCAAATCTCTCTTCTCTTTTGTAAGGTATCCCTGCTTCCTCAAAATCAATTTCCATTGCATCTTTATAGTTGATCTCCTTTAATCCCATGCCCAGCGTTCTATGGATATTCATGCAAATACCCACAATTCTAAAAGCTTCTTCTTTATATATCAAATCTGTCATTCTGAATGCTAATTAGTGTAATTAGAATAATTCGTGTAATCAACCTATTCCCTGTTTTTTGTATCTATCACAATTGTCACCGGGCCATCATTCAACAACGAAACCTTCATGTCTGCACCGAACTCACCGGTGTATATTCTTTTGCCCAAATCAGTCTCGAGTTGTTTTATCATTTTTTCGTAGAGCGGTATAGCGTTATCTGGTTTGCTTGCCTTAATATAAGAAGGCCGGTTCCCTTTTTTTGTGGAGGCATGTAATGTGAACTGGCTTACCAGCAGGATATCGCCACCAATATCCTTTACGGAAATATTGGGTACCTTGTTCTCATCGTCAAAAATCCGCAGGTTTACTATTTTGTTGCTTAGCCACTCCATATCTTCATCGGCATCTGCATTTTCAATACCTACTAATACAAGCAGGCCTGCTTTAATTTCGGCTTTTACCTTGTTCTCAATTGTTACGCCGGCCTGACTTACTCTTTGAATCACTGCTTTCATACACTAAAGGTAGGAAGTGAATGATAATTCACTTTGATCTTGAAGCTAACAATAAAAATATGGCTCCTAATGGTAATGGCAGCCAGAAATAATCGTATAGCTCACTTAAATGACTGCTGTTTTTGCCAACCATATACATAATGATTGCTGAAGCAATACAAAGCAATGCAAGCAGCGAATAAATTCTTTTCTTATTCATGTTTTTGTTTTTTATAAAAGTACGCTGCCCGATTTATGAATGCAAGAAGACGCTGTTTTTTTATAGCCACGTAAACGAAAAGTGAATGTTTGATTTCAATAAATGATTTTGTGTTTTTTTGTTACCCCGGTTTTGAAAAAGAAATTCGCAGAAAAAACAACGGGTACTATAGCCGGTAGACAATTGTTTCGGAAAATACGGTTTGGCAGGTTTAAAAAATATGAAATGCAGTAAAATCAGCCCATTGAAGTTTTACTGAAAATTCCAAGATTTTTTTAATAAATTTTTTCTCAAAAAGTGGAAAAATCAGCAAAAGCCACTGCCCATTGGCTTCTTCTAAATTATCCACCAGATGTTAATATTTATGGGTTTGTTTGTTCCGGGTGAAAAGATACTTTCGTTTGCTTAACAATTACTTAACCCCACTAATCAAGCACTACAATTTTTATGGCAGACGAAATCCAATCTTCAGAAGGGCTACGGTTTTCCCGTCACTTTACCAAAGACGACGTTAGTCCTTACGACATGTTCGAATACGATTACCGCACCTCTGTAATCAAAAATCCAACAGGCGAAGTAGTTTTTCAAATGGACAATGTGGAAGTTCCTAAACAATGGAGCCAGATCGCAACGGATATTTTGGCACAGAAATATTTCCGCAAGGCAGGTGTGCCTAAAGAAGACGGAACAACGGGAAGAGAAACTACGGTCAGACAGGTTGCCCACCGCTTAGCACATTGCTGGCGTGTTTGGGGCGAACGTTATAATTATTTTGCAACTGCTGAAGATGCACAGGTATTTTATGATGAGCTGGTATATTCCATCCTCAACCAGGGATGCGTACCTAACAGTCCGCAATGGTTCAACACAGGATTGCATGAAGTATACGGCATTACCGGTAAACCACAGGGCCATTATTATGTTGATCCTATAGACGGTCAACTTAAGAAATCAGAGAATGCTTACGAACGCCCCCAGCCACATGCATGCTTTATATTAAGTGTGAACGATGATCTTGTTAATGATGGAGGCATCATGGACCTCTGGGTACGTGAAGCAAGAATATTCAAATACGGCAGTGGTGTAGGAACCAACTTCAGCAGCATACGTGGTGAAGGAGAAAAATTAAGTGGAGGAGGAACTTCAAGCGGCTTAATGAGTTTCCTGAAAATTGGTGACCGTGCTGCAGGCGCTATCAAGAGTGGCGGAACAACCAGAAGGGCGGCTAAAATGGTTTGCCTTGACCTGGACCACCCCGAAATTGAAAGTTTCATCAACTGGAAAGTGGGCGAAGAAGATAAAGTAGCCGCATTGATCGCTGCTGGTTATCCAAGCGATTACGAAGGTGAAGCATACCGCACAGTAAGCGGACAGAACAGCAACAACTCCATCCGCATACCCAATGAATTCTTCAACATACTGGATAATGACGGTGAATGGGAACTGAAAGCAAGAAGTGATGGAAGGGTGATGAGAAAAGTAAAAGCTAAGGACCTGTGGAACCAGATCAACTATGCTGCATGGCGTTGTGCCGATCCGGGGACACAATATGATACTACCATCAATGAATGGCATACTTGTCCCGAAGGTGGGCCTATCAGGGCTTCTAATCCCTGCAGCGAGTATATGTTCCTTGATAACACAGCCTGTAACCTGGCCAGTGTAAACCTTCGCCGGTTCTTCGATGAGACGACCAATACATTTAATGTAGAAGGATTTGAACATACCTGCCGGTTGTGGATAGTTGTTCTTGAGATATCTGTATTGATGGCGCAGTTCCCTTCAAAAGAAGTAGCACAACTTTCTTATGATTACCGGACACTTGGTTTAGGGTTTGCCAATCTGGGTTCGATGCTGATGGTAAGTGGTATTGCTTACGACAGCGAAGAAGCAAGAGGAATTGCCGGAGCTATCACAGCGATCATGACGGGGGTATCTTATAAAACATCAGCCGAACTGGCCAGCATTTTAGGCCCGTTTGATAAATATGAAGAGAATAAAGAGCACATGCTGCGTGTGATGCGTAACCACCGTGCAGCGGCATATGATGCTAATGAAGCTTATGAAGGCATCCAGATAAAACCACAGGGTATCAATGCTAAATATTGTCCTGACTATTTATTGAAAGCAGCCACCAAGGCATGGGATGATGCAGTGCAGTTAGGAGAGAAATACGGATACCGTAATGCACAAACAACTGTGATAGCGCCAACAGGTACCATTGGTTTGGTAATGGATTGCGATACAACCGGTGTTGAACCCGATTTTGCTCTCGTTAAATTTAAAAAATTAAGTGGTGGTGGATATTTTAAGATCATTAACCAGAGTGTACCACAGGCGTTGCGCAATTTGAAATATACTGAAAACGAAATTGAAGAGATCGTTGCTTATGCAAAAGGACATGCATCTTTGGATAAAGCACCTTTCATAAATACCAAAACACTTCTTGAAAAAGGATTCACCACAGAGGATATAGATAAATTAAATGCAGCATTGGGAGCAGCGTTCGAAATTGGTTTTGTTTTCAATGTATACACTTTAGGAGAAACCTGCCTGGAAAGACTTGGTTTTAAACCTGAACAATACGGTGATTTCAACTGGAGTTTATTGGAGGCGCTTGGATTCAGTGATGATGAAATTGAAGCAGCCAATATATATATATGCGGTACCATGACCGTGGAGGGAGCCCCTTATCTGAAAGAAGAACACCTTCCTGTTTTTGATTGCGCAAATAAATGCGGAAAGATCGGGGAGCGCTATATCCATGCACACGGGCATATCCGTATGATGGGAGCTGCACAACCTTTCTTAAGCGGTGCGATATCAAAGACCATCAACCTTCCAAATGAAGCAACACAGGAAGAGATAGCAGATTCATACAGATTAAGCTGGGAGCTTGGATTGAAAGCATGTGCTTTGTATCGTGATGGCTCTAAACTGTCTCAGCCATTGAGCAATAAGAGCGATAAGAAAAAGAAACTCGACGAAGCCATTAGTGAAGAGAATGCAGCCGCACTGGCAGCAGATATCTCGACCATGGTAGATATGGGTAAACTTACCATTGATGACCTGCTGGATGAAATGAACAAGCGTGTTCAAAGCAGTGCCGATACCACATTGAAACGCCAGCTGGCGATGATCGTGGAAAGAAGGGCATTACCAGCCAAGCGCCGCGGCTTCACACAAAAAGCAAAAATAAACGGCCAGGCATTATTCCTGCGTACCGGCGAGTACAATGATGGCACCCTTGGCGAAATATTTATCGACATGGCAAAGGAGGGAGCTACCATGCGTAGTATGCTCAATTGTTTTGCCATTGCTATTTCAATCGGCCTGCAATATGGTGTACCGCTGGAAGAGTATGTAGAGAAATTTGTTTTCACCCGTTTTGAGCCAAGCGGTATGGTTGATCATCCGAATATAAAATCAACCACTTCCATCATTGATTTCATGTTCCGTTCACTGGCGTATGAATACCTGGGAAGGAATGACCTGGTTCATGTACTGGATAAACCCGAAGTGCAGAATGCAGGAAACGAAGAATGGGATTCTATGCCTGCCATTGGCGACCGCAAACCCGAACTAAGTGAAGTAAGGGTGACAGGTACATCGGGTGGTGGACAAACTTCACCGGTAAAAACACACCGCACCGCATACAAAAAAGCAGAGAATGCAATGGATGCTGTAAACGCAGCAGCTAAAAGCATGCAAAGCGATGCACCAGCCTGTAACACCTGCGGACATATAACTGTACGCAGCGGTACCTGTTACAAATGCCTGAATTGTGGTAACAGTATGGGTTGCAGTTAGACCCCTCTCAATCTTACTCCAAACGGCGGAGAGAAGTTAAAGCAGTTTGAACAAGCACGAACATAGAATAACGCCACTCATTCGAGTGGCGTTTCTGTTGTATCCAGGATTAAGTGTTATTGGGTATTGTTATAGATTTTATTGTTCCGATATTTGGGAGAATAATTAAGTACACGCAATATGAAATCTTATATACCCGGGTTTTTTCTGTTGATGAGCTTTTCATCAATGGCACAGGATTATAAACTGGAAGGCAACGAAGTGAAGATTGAAAAACAGATTGTATTTGAGACCGGCACCGACAAATTAAAACCTGAAAGCACGGCTGCATTAGAAATAATAAAACAATATCTCACCGATAAATCTTATATCAGCCTGCTGCGTATTGAATGCCATACCGATAAGCCGGGTAATACAAGCCAGGTACTCACTGAAAAAAGAGCTTTTGCAATATGTAAAAAACTGGTTGAAATGGGTATTGATTGCAAAAGGCTCATCGCTGTTGGTTTTGGTAGTACAAAACCGGTTGCTGATAATAGTACTCCTGAAGGAAAAGCACAAAACCGGCGGGTGAATTTTTTTAATGCAGCTTTAAGGGGCCATCTCATTGGGGGTATGCCTGCAGACGGGGGCGGCCAAATTGCCGGCGATGTTTGTAACTGATATTGAGCGCCTATCTTTGCCCCATGACATCAGCATTTTTTACGTACAACAAGCAAAAGGTTATCCAGGCGCTGCGCTACCATTTTATTACCAGGAAAGAGATCAAGATAATGATGATACTGGTAAATATTTTTGCCATACTATCGGCTGCATTGTTTTTCTTTAAGAAGATATCACCTATTGCTTTTTTACTGAGTTCTTCTTTGTGGTTCATGCTGATGATCGTTTTCTGGTTTGTACTGCCCTATTGGGTTTATCGTAAAGCCGCCACATTTAAAGACCGTTTCCAGGCAAAATTATCTGATGATGAATTCAGGATCGAGAATGACCGGGGTGGCAGGAGCTGGGGTTGGGCTGAGTTCAGTACATGGATAGAAAGCCCTCATTTCTTTCACCTTTACTTTAACAGCCGTTCTTTTTTTATTGTGCCCAAAGATGCATTTGAAGGTGATGATATGCATGAAGCAAGGAAAATATTAAAGACAAGGATTGTTAAGTCGTGAGTGGTGAGATGGAGTTAACGTGACCGGCAGTTTGCAAAATTCACAATTAAAGATTCACGTTTAACGTTTACAGGCTTTTCTCCATTACAAAATGCGGAATGGTTACTTCTATAAATTCATCCCCAACAGGTTTATATCCTAATTTTTCGTAAAACCCCATAACTGTTTTACGGGCATGCATGACCAACTTTTTGTAGCCTTTATCCCTGGCAACAATTTCGGCAAAATTCATCATGCTGGCTCCAATTCCTTTCCCCTGCAGGTTATTCTGTACAGCCATTTGCCTAAGCCGTAAACATTTATCATCCATTTTTGTAAGCAGGCAGCAAGCCAGCATCTCATCATCATCAAAAGCGCCAATTAAAATATCTTCTTTTTCCCTTGCCAGTTCTTCAGGATCAAAAGAAAGCCCAAGTGGCTGTCGAAGAATATCATTTCTGAGTTTTACCATTTGCTGGTATTCCTTAGAGCCGTGGTCTATTTGTTTTAAGGCCATAACGGTGTTAAGTTTTGATAATGATTTAAGTTTTGGCTAAAGATGCGTAACAATATACAATTTTTTTGGTATTACCGGGCCTATGTGAAAAACTGTCAGTGAATAAATCGCTTTGGTGAACAGGCTTTTTAGTAAGTCCTGAAAGGGTTTGATGGTACCCCAAAAACAACAGTTTTTTACGCTTGTAAGGGCTATTTACCGCACAATATCTATTTCTTTGTATTTACCTCAAAATGTATATTTTTGCAACCAATACAAACTAAATTTTACAATCATGTCAGACATTGCAACAAGAGTAAAGAAAATAATTGTTGACAAATTAGGAGTAGATGAAGCAGAGGTTACCCCGGAAGCTTCTTTTACCAACGATTTAGGTGCCGATAGCTTGGACACCGTTGAACTTATTATGGAATTTGAAAAAGAATTTAATATTTCTATTCCTGACGAACAGGCCGAAACCATTACTACCGTGGGCCAGGCTAATGCTTACTTAGAAGAACATGCTAAGTAATTAACTTAATTATCACAGGCAAATTTTATGGCTTTAAAACGAGTTGTAGTTACCGGATTGGGTGCACTAACACCGTTGGGAAAGACTGTCGGGGAGTACTGGCAGGGGCTGGCTGATGGCGTTAGTGGCTGCGATTTTATCAAACAATTCGACTGCAGCAAGTTTAAAACCAGGTTTGCCTGTGAGGTTAAAGATTTTGAACCCACCGCTTATTTAGACCGCAAGGAAGCCCGTAAAATAGACCGCTTTACCCAGTTCGCATTAATTGCCAGCGACGAAGCTGTAAAAGATGCAGGCATCAGCAAAAACAATGTTGATGTGGACAGGGTTGGTGTCATCTTCGCAAGCGGTATCGGGGGTTTAATTACCTTCCAGGAAGAAGTGGTGAACTTTGCCCTGGGCGACGGTACACCTCGTTTCAATCCTTTCTTTATTCCAAAAATGATACTGGATATTGCCGCAGGGCAAATATCCATGCGCCATGGTTTTCGTGGCCCCAACTACGCCGTGGTGAGTGCCTGTGCTTCATCTACTAATGCTGTTATTGATGCTTTTGATAATATCCGCCTGGGTAAATCAGACATTATTATTACAGGCGGTAGCGAAGCCGTTGTTAGCGCTGCAGGGGTTGGCGGGTTTAATGCCATGAAAGCTTTGAGCGAAAGAAATGACAGCCCTTCAACTGCAAGCCGGCCTTTTGATAAAGACAGGGATGGTTTTGTGATGGGAGAAGGGGCCGGTGTTATCATTCTTGAAAGCCTTGATCATGCATTGGCCAGGGGCGCTAAAATCTATTGCGAAATTGCCGGTGGAGGTGCAACAGCAGATGCACATCATATTACCGCCCCTCATCCCGAAGGGTTGGGTGCAAAAAATGTTATGAATGCTGCTTTAAAAGATGCAGGTATGGAACCATCAGCCATTGATTATATCAATGTGCATGGCACTTCAACACCGCTGGGAGACCTGGCCGAAACAAAAGCCATATTGAATGTATTTGGTGACCATGCATATAATCTCAATATCAGTTCAACAAAGAGTATGACAGGCCATTGCCTTGGGGCTGCCGGTGCGCTGGAAGCATTGGCTTGTATCATGGCGGTTACAAAAGATATCGTTCCACCCACCATTAATCACTTTACAGATGATCCTGAACTGGACCCTAAATTGAATTTCACTTTCAATAAAGCACAACATCGTGTTGTAAATGCCGCATTGAGCAATACATTTGGTTTTGGCGGTCATAATGCTTCTGTTATTGTGAAAAAATACCTTGCCTGATCTTCTTATTAGTATTCCTCTTTTTTGTTAACATTGTCTGCATGGCCGAAATTCCTTAATTTTATTTTGACCTAATAAGAGTAATTTCACGCAAACAACTTATTTACCTGTTTTGCAATTCTTAAAAGATTTTTTTAAAAGCCAAAGTCATAACCGGGAGTTTAAAAAACAACTCAACAATGTCCTTGGGTTTACCCCGGGTGATATTGCTTTATATAAAACAGCCCTCAGCCATCGTAGTGTTCGTGAAGGTGCTGATGAAAACAATGAACGGCTGGAGTTTTTAGGTGATGCGGTTTTAAGTTCAATAGTAGCTCATTACCTGTTCAGAAAGTATCCGTATAAAGGCGAGGGTTTTTTAACTGAGATGAGAAGCAAAATGGTTAATCGCCAAAAGCTGAATGATATCGCTTTGAAGATGGGACTTAAAAAGATCACTTTCTACAATAAATACGATAATGCGCTTAAGATATCACAGATATTCGGTAACACACTGGAAGCCCTCATTGGCGCTGTCTACCTTGATAAAGGATATATAGGAACCCACCATTGGGTAGAAAAATACATCATCATGCCCCATATGTTTATTGATGATCTTGAAGTAATTGAAATTAATATCAAAAACAAATTATACGGCTGGGCTAATAAGAACGGAAAATCGCTTGAATTTGAAACCCTGGATGAAAAATTTGAGAACGGCAGAAGATTATTTACCATTGGTGCTACAGTTGACGGAGAGTTGATAGCTGAAGCAAAGGGATATAATAAAAAAGATGCCAGCCAGATTGCAGCACAATTGGCAGTGGAGAAATTAGGACTTTAAAAATGTTTCCCGTTACTTTTTACTCGTTTATTTAAGTCAGGATTCTTAAATGAACAAATTTGTTTTCAATGCAACGAGAAACGAATAACCAGAAACAAGAAACAATGACTTTTGGAATATTAGGAAGTGGAAGCTGGGGAACAGCCATAGCCAAAATTTTAACCGACAACGGCAATACTATTTATTGGTGGAACCGAAGCGAAGCAGCCATAAAGCATTTACTTGCCCGTCACCATAATCCGCAGTATTTATCAACTGCTCACTTTGATATATCAAAACTTAAACTCACTACCGATCCTGCTGAAGTAATAAAGCATAGCGATTGTATTGTGATTGCCATCCCCTCAGCTTATACTGAAAGTGCATTAGCCGGACTGGATAAAAATATCTTTGCCGGCAAGAAGATCGTCTCTGCCATAAAAGGAATTTTACCCGAACAGAATCTATTGCTTAATGAATACCTTAAAAAGGAATTTAATATTGAGTTGAGCAATTATTTTGCTGTACTGGGCCCTTGCCACGCAGAAGAAATAGCAGCTGAAAAATTATCTTATCTCACCTTCACAGGTATTGATGAGAAAGCCACACATGAAATAGCCGCCTATTTTAAAACTGCTTATTTAAATACCGTTGAGAACAATGATATCTATGGTGTTCAATATGCTGCGGTATTGAAAAATATTTATGCTGTTGGTTCCGGCATTGCCCATGGGCTTGATTATGGGGACAATTTTTTAAGTGTGTTAATTGCCAATAGCGCAGATGAAATGGCCGGGTTTTTAAGGGGGCTTGGTGTGCAAAATATCCAGGTAGGGTCTATAGACCACCACTTGCCGCATATACCGAGCACAAACCCCCAAACCAATTATGCAGCCTCTGTTTACCTGGGCGACCTGCTGGTTACCTGTTACTCTCTGCACAGCCGGAACAGGGCCTTTGGTAATATGATCGGTAAAGGGTACTCCGTGAAGGCGGCTCAACTGGAAATGAGCATGGTTGCTGAAGGCTATAATGCAAGTAAATGCATGCACATTATCAATCAGCGGATTAAGGCTGATATGCCTATTGCAGAAACCGTCTATAAAATTTTATGGGAAAACCTGCCGGCTGCCGAAGGTTTTAACACAATTGAACTGGCATTAGTGTAAAAATGATTTAACTTTACGGTAGAAAAAAAACAATGCCTTTCTCATTTTCAAATATCAGCGCTTCGGCCATAATTTTTATGGTGCTTTGCCTAACAGTTGTAGAGTTGGTTAAGTATTTGAAAAAGCAATTGCACCACTCAAAAAAATAAGTCTGCAGCAATTCCGTCAGCAAACAATTTACCTTCCTTTGTTAAAATAATCCTGTTACTATCATTTTTTAATCGGCCTGAGTTTTCATACTTTTTACTTTCTTCTTCAATCTTATTGCTTTTCTCATAGCCGAATTTTTTGGTTACATATTCCAGGTTAAGGCCTTCAATAGTTCTCAGCGACGTCATAATGTATTCATTCAACCGTTGCTTTTCAGTAAGTATCTCTTCTTCAAATGGAATAATGTCCTTTTGTAAAGACTTAACATATAATGCGTTGTTTGCAATATTCCATCTCCTGCTTTTGCCATCAAATGCATGTGCCGATGGTCCAAAACCGTAGTAATTTTCTCCTGACCAATAGCTGCTGTTGTGCCGGCTCCTCAGACCAGGCCTGGCAAAATTGCTGATCTCGTAATGTTCATATCCTGCCTGCTCCATCCACTCCATTAATAATAAAAATTGCCTTGCTTGTTTTTCAGGGTCAACGGGCTCTTTTTTTTGCAGGGCTATCATTTTGTGGAGGGCAGTTTTGGGTTCAACAGTTAAAGCATAACAGGAAATATGAGGTATGCTTTTTTCAATTACTATCTCTACATTACGTTTCCAATCGCCATCAGTTAGGAGTGGAGAACCATAGATAAGGTCAACAGAAAAATTAGTAAAACCGGCTTTTTGTATTCTGTCAACACACAGCAATGATTCATCCGAAGTATGAACCCGGTTCATCCATTTTAATTCTTCTTCCAAAAAACTTTGTATACCCACACTCAGGCGATTGACGCCCATCAATCTCCATTCCTGCAATTTCACATCAGTAATATCATCGGGATTTGCCTCCAATGTTATTTCAATATCAGCAGCAAAAACAAAACGATTTTTTAAAGCATCGAAAATCATCTTTAAATCAGCAATACTTAAAATACTTGGGGTACCTCCGCCAAAATAAAGGGTGGTGATGATCTCCTTACCATTTTCCGAAATGTTCATAGATAAGGTGATTTCCTTTACAATCGCTTCTGTCATTTTTTCTTTTTGTGCTAATGATGTGGAAAAATGAAAATTGCAATAGTGGCAAGCCTGCTTACAAAAAGGGATATGAATGTAAATGCCCGGCAAAGAATTATGATTTAAGTCCCGGTAAGTGTCGGGATAATATTTTAGATTTGGTTATTAATGATCCCTGTTAAATTGGTAAACCGTAAAATCCTCGTTCCTTTATTTGTATGCATGGGCATTTTATTGCCTGCTACAAAATTGAAAGCACAGGTATCAGCAACTACGGCCTGGCAATTATATATACGTCTTGTTGACAAAGATAGTTCCTTTGACCTGCAGCCTTTAAAATTACAAACAGGTTTTACTGACCGGATCTTGTGTAATGCCTATGTTCAAACCCTTCCGTCACTTTTAAGTTCCAAAGGCTATCCAACGGCTTCGGTAGATAGTATTTTTGAAAAGGAGAATTCTGCAACCATTCACCTTTTCTTAGGTAAACAATACAAATGGATAAAATTGACCCCTGAGGATATTGAAAAAGCAGCGATGGATGAAAGCAGGTTCAGGGAAAAGGATTATGCAGGGAAACTGCTCAATATTCAACAGCTTTTGACATTGCAGCAACGTATATTAGATTATTATGAAAAGAATGGCTACCCCTTTGCCGAAATATTCCTGGACAGCATCCGCCTGGATGAAGATAAAATGGAAGCATTATTAAGATCAAGAAAAGGCCCTCTGTATCATATTGACAGTATCCGTGTTTTTGGTAAAGCAAAGATCTCAAAAAAATTCCTGCAACATTATTTAGGTATTCCCAATGGCAGCCCCTATAACAAAGAAAAACTGCAACAGGTAAGTAAAAAGATGCTTGAGCTCCCTTATTTAGAAGAATTGCAGCAAAGTGATGTAACAATGCTTGGTACCGGCTCTATCCTTAATCTATACCTGGCACCAAAGCGAAGCAGCCAGGCGAATTTTTTAATAGGGTTTTTACCAAGTGCGGGGCAAACGGGCAAGTTGCAATTAACTGCCGATGTGAACCTTAATTTGAAAAATGCATTGAACAGCGGCGAAACTATTTTATTCAACTGGCAGCAGTTACAGGCCAAATCGCCCCGGCTTAACCTGGGTTATGTGCAGCCATATATTTTCAACTCCAATTTTGGTATCGATTTTATGTTTGACCTGTTCAAAAAAGACTCTTCTTTTTTACAGATCAATGCACTGCTTGGCCTTCAATACCTGCTATCAACTACACAATCCGGTAAAATTTTTGTTCAATGGCAAAACAGTTTTTTACTGGGAACAGGTGTTGATACCAACCAGGTAAAAGCTACCAAACAACTGCCGCCCAATATTGATGTAACTGCAGTTAATATCGGCCTCGATTATGACTGGAATAAAACGGATTATCGCCTTAACCCCAGGAAAGGGAATGAAATAAAAGTAACAGCAGCGGTAGGCATAAAAAATATTAAGAAGAATAATGAGATCTTAAATATTAAAGATCCCCTGTTCAATTATGCAAGCCTGTACGATTCGGTAAAAGCAAGGGCTTACCAGTTCAGGGTAAAACTTTCAGCGGCACATTATTTCCCGGTGGGTAAACAGGCTACTGTAAAAACTGCTTTTAACAGCGGGGTATTTATTAGTCCAAACATTTTCAGAAATGAGCTTTTCCAGATAGGAGGTTATAAATTATTGAGAGGGTTCAGCGAAGAAAGTATTTATGCTACGCAGTATGCGGTACTAACTGCCGAATACCGGTACAGGCTTGCCCTTAATTCATTCATGTTTGCATTTGCAGATGGTGGTTGGGTAAGAAACAAATATCAATCGGTGAATGTAAAAAATAATTTTATTGGCGCAGGTTTAGGGCTTGCTTTTGAAACGAAATTCGGGTTATTAAATATCAGCTATGCTGCTGGTAAAAGAGATGATGTTAAGTTAAATCTGCGGACAGCATCCAAAATCCATTTTGGGTATGTTAATTACTTTTAGAAATCTGGTTAACAGCATCTATTTTTGCAGCTAAAATAAATTATCAGTGAAGCGGGCATTTTTCTCCTTGTTGCATATGCTGTTTTTTTCTGCTTCATTATGTGCACAAAATGCAGATTCAACTCTCTATAAAACCGATTCTCTGCAAAAACAGTTACCCGACTCATTACAACTGCCTAAAATAATTGACACTGCAGTAAATGAAGTATCAGCAAGGCCTGCATTCAGGTTGCAAAATAAATTATTAAACAGCGACGCTAAGCCTGTTTCAGTTTCTGTTCAGCATAAGAAAGAGAAGAATGAGGACTCTTTATTTTATCTTATTACCGGCATTGTACTGCTCCTGGGCTTTTGTAAATACCTTTATGGCCGGTATTTCACAAACCTGTTTAGGGTGTTTTTCAATACATCGCTTCGGCAAAGCCAGCTTACAGATCAGCTATTGCAGGCAAAACTACCTTCGCTGGTATTTAATATCTTTTTTGCCATTAGTGGGGGAATTTATCTCTATTTTCTTTTGCTGCATTACCACCTGATAGATGAAGAAAACAGATGGCTGATGATTGTATCCAGTATACTGTTATTAGGAGTGATCTATTTTATAAAATTCTGCACTTTAAAGTTTACCGGCTGGGTTACCGGACTTACTGATATCACGAATATATACCTGTTTGTGATTTTCCTGATAAATAAGATCATCGGCATTTTTCTTGTTCCTTTTGTAGTGATATTGTCCTTTTCAGATGCTGAGGTTGTAAAAATTGCGGTCATTGTTTCAGTAATGAGTATCGGAATCTTCTTACTGTTAAGGTTTTTCAGGTCATATGGGTTATTACAAAACCAATTAAAAATCAGCAGGTTTCATTTCATCTTATATATTGCCGGGATAGAATTATTGCCACTTTTATTGATTTACAAGGGTTTAATGATTTATTTAAGTAAAAACCTTTAATTTTGCAGAACCATTGCAGAACTTATTATGGTTAAAAACGGTTCATCACAGGCTGATGCTTCAGCCAGACCAGTTAAAAAGATACTTATTACCCAACCGAAGCCGGAAGGCGACAAGTCTCCGTACTTTGATTTGGCTAAAAAGTACAGTTTGAGCCTTGACTTTCATCCTTTCATTGTTGTGGATGGCATATCATCCAAGGATTTCCGTAAACAAAAAATTGACATTGCCGGTTACAGTGCTGTGATCTTTACCAGCCGGAATGCCATTGATCATTTCTTTCGGGTTTGTGATGAAATGAAAGTGAGCGTTTCGCAGGAAACCAAATATTTCTGTATCACGGAAGCTGTGGCTCTCTATCTTCAAAAATTTATTTTATACCGCAAGCGCAAGGTTTTTTACGGTGCCGATGGTACCAATAAAAGCCTGTTTGATGTGATAAATAAACATAAGGATAATGAGAAATTCCTTTACCCATGTTCTGAATCTTTTGATAGCGAAATAACCAACTGGCTTAAGTCAAATAACTGTGGATATGCCACGCCGGTTCTTTATCGTATCATAAGCAATGATATTACCGAAGTAATGGCCAGGGATTATGATGTTATATGCTTTTTTACCCCTGGTGGAGTAAAAAGCCTGATGGAGAATTTTCCAAAATTCAAACAGAATGGAACCAGGATCGGGGCCTTTGGCGCAAATACATTTAAAGCAGCAGAAGATGCCGGTCTTGTTTTGGACATTAAAGCACCTCAACCACAGGCGCCCAGTATGGTAAGTGCCCTAGAGATATACCTTTCTTCAGCAAAAAAGAAATAACCAGTAGATATGGTATTTAATCAAACATCCGCTTTTAGCGGATGTTTTTGTTTGTAAAATATCTATTCAGTTATTAAACTGATATTTGTGACTTAAAATCATCATGTCAACTAATTCCTCAGAAAATAAGTTCAGCAACAGGTTAATTAATGAAACCAGCCCTTACTTACTGCAACATGCACATAACCCTGTAGATTGGTATCCCTGGGGGGATGAGGCCTTACAAAAAGCAAAATCGGAAAATAAAGTAATACTCATAAGCATTGGCTATTCAGCATGTCACTGGTGTCATGTAATGGAAAAGGAAAGTTTTGAAGATGAGATTGTAGCCAAATTGATGAATGAAAATTTTGTCAATATAAAAATTGACAGAGAAGAAAGACCGGATCTTGATCATATTTATATGGATGCTGTACAAGCCATGACCGGAAGCGGAGGCTGGCCATTAAATGTATTTCTTACACCCGATACCCGACCATTTTATGGAGGAACCTATTTCCCTCCCGTAAGAGCTTACAATCGCTCCTCCTGGACAGAAGTTTTGAATGGGGTAAAGTTGGCGTGGATAGAAAGAAAAGATGAAATAATAGGACAGGCAGAGAACCTTACAGAGCATCTTCAAAGATCAAATAATTTTGGACAGGGTAAAAAAGCAAAAGAACCTGGTTCACCCGAAGAATTGACAATACAGGAACAAGCAGACCTGATTTTCAAAAATATCATGAAGACGGCTGATACAGAATGGGGTGGCTTTGGCCAGGCTCCTAAATTCCCACAAACATTTACGGTTCAATACCTGTTGCAATATTATCATTTCACCGGAAATGTGGAGGCTTTGACACAGGCTAGGCTTTCAATTGATAAAATGCTTGAGGGTGGTATTTACGATCATGTGGGCGGAGGTATAGCAAGATATAGTACCGATACAGAATGGCTGGCCCCTCATTTTGAAAAAATGCTTTACGACAATGCCCTTTTAGTAAATATACTATGCGATGCCTGTCAGCTCACAAAAGATAGTAGCTATGAAAAAGCAATCAGGAAAACGATACGATTTGTAGAAAATGAATTACTAAATGCAGAAGGTGGATTTTATGCTGCATTAGATGCTGATTCAGAAGGGGAGGAAGGCAAGTATTATGTCTGGAACAAAAAGGAAATCGAAGCTATTCTGAAAAATGACGCTGAGATTTTTTGTGATTTTTTTAACATATCCGATCGGGGTAATTGGGAGGGTAAAAACATACTAAGGATTTTAAAAAAAGCTGAATGGTTTACTGCTGAAAAAAACCTGGAACTGGGATCATTTGAGGCTAAAATAAATGCCTGTATCCGGCTTTTATTTGCGGCAAGAAATAAAAGGATCAGGCCGTTGCTGGATGATAAGATATTATTAGGGTGGAATGCTTTAATGATTACTGCACTTTGTAAAGCTGCTGCTGCTTTAAAAGACGATGAATACAAAAAGAAAGCTCAAAAAAGCTTTGATTTTCTTTGGAATAAATTTAAAAGACATGATAAAAAAACAGATTTTTACCACGTTTATAAAAATAATATTTCACGATACCCGGCCTTCCTCGATGATTATGCTTACCTCATTCACGCCTGCATCAATCTGCAGGAAATCACTTCCAACAGTAATTACCTGATCATTGCAAAGCAACTTACTACACATGTTTTTGAGAATTTTGCGGAAGGCAACACAGGCTTTTTTTTCTTTACCAGCAAGGCTCAGAGCGATGTAATTGTTCGCAAAAAAGAAGCATATGACGGAGCTACTCCTGCCGGAAACAGCATAATGGCCGACAACCTGTTTTATTTATCCATTATATTCGACAAAGCAGAATGGAAGGAACAGGCTGAGAAAATGCTTGACGCTTTAAATACTGCAATTGTAAATTATCCAACCTCCTTTGGCAATTGGGCCAGCCTGGTATTAAAACAGTTATATGGGGTTAACGAAATAGTGATAACGGGCTCAGAATATGAAGAAAGCCGCAATACAATATTGGCTCGCTACATACCCAATAAAGTTGTTCAATGCAGTGAGTCAGAGGACAGTAATTTTCCCATGTTAATGGGTAAAAAATATCAGCCTTCACCATCATTCTACCTTTGTAAAAACTACCATTGTCTACCTCCTCTGAAAGATGTTGATAACCTGTTGAAATTAATCGAAAAGTAACCCCGGTTTTGAACCTGTTGACACAATATTTGAAATTTTCTGTCGTTTACACTTTTCAGGGGTCCAAATTTGTTCAAAAAATTATTTTAGAATCAACCATAAAACGATGATAATTCAAAATAATCATTACATTTGCTCCATACCCTCAAAGTTAAAAACAATGAAGTACAGGCTGTTCTATCTAATAGCTGTTACAGCTATCGCATCTACAACAACCAGTTGTAAAAAATCTGGTAGTAAATCGGGTGGTTATGCAACCGATAAAGGACAACTCATCGGAGTTGCGCCTTCCTCCAAATGGAGTTTACCAAAACCTCCGGGTATGGTTTACATCCCACCAGGAACATTTCACATGGGCTCTAGTGACGAAGACATGAGTTATGCACTTACTGCAAGAAACAAATCTGTTTCTATCAGTGGTTTCTGGATGGACGCAACAGAAATCACCAATAACGAATACCGTCAATTTACAAACTGGGTTAGAGACTCAATCGGCGCCAAGCTGATGGGTTTTGTAAAACAGGGTAGTGATGGTAACGAATACATAGACTGGCAGAAAGCAAGGACTATAAAATGGGGCGATAAAGCAACTATGGAAAAAGTAGATGCAATTATCGTTACTCCGGATAACCGTCTTTTTGGAAAAAAGGAACTTGATGCCAATAAGATAGTTTATCAATCAGAAACCTTCGATTATAAAGCTGCTGCTCAAAATAAAGACGCAACCATACCTCGTTCTAAATTTATTATCAAAACCGCAATACCTGTTTACCCTGATTCACTTTGCTGGGTTAGAGACTTTGCTTATTCGTATAATGAGCCAATGTCAAAGAAATATTTCAACCACCCTGCTTTCGGGAATTTCCCGGTTGTGGGTGTAAACTGGAAACAGGCTACTGCTTTCTGCGAATGGAGAACTCACTACCTGAATTCATATTTACTATCTAAGAAAAGGGCTGCTGAATCAGATTTCAGGTTACCTACAGAGGCAGAATGGGAATATGCAGCAAGAGGCGGACGTTCTCAGGCTGACTACCCATGGGGAGGTTACTATTTAAGAAATAAGAAAGGTTGCTTATTGGCAAACTTTAAACCTGGACGAGGCAACTATCCGGAAGACGGAGGTTTTTATACTGTACGTGCGGATGCTTACTGGCCAAATGATTTTGGTCTGTATAACATGGCCGGTAATGTTGCAGAATGGACCTCTTCTTTATTTTATGAAGGAGCTTACAGTTTCCAGCATGATATGAACCCCGATATTCGTTATAGCGCCAAAGAAACTGATAAACCACGTGACAAGCGTAAAGTATTAAGGGGAGGAAGCTGGAAAGATGTTGGATATTTTTTAAGAACCGGTACACGTGCTTATGAGTATCAGGATACAGCCAAATCATATATCGGTTTTCGTTGTGTGATTGACTTACCACCGGCTCAGAAAAAGGGCAAAAAATAAACCATTTTCAAAACTAAAAACTATTTGAGAGAAAGGTACCTGTGGAAAATGTTCACAGGTACTTTATAACTTTTTTGTAATCAGACTTTAAATAACCCCAGTTAAAACTTAAAAATTTCAATCATGCCTCACAACAAAAGAACCTTCTTAACCGCAATTGATGTGGCCGTTAGTGCCGGTGCTGCAGTAATTATATTTGCCGCTTGGGCAAAGTTGACTCACCAATCTTATGCCGATATGATGTTAACCATCGGGATGTGGACAGAAACGGGTATTTTCTTAATTTATGCAATTGTGGAGTGGGTTAAGCCTAAGCACCACGAGGAAGATGATGAACCAGCAGATGTAATAGAGAACCCTTCATTGCAATCAATGGATAAAATGCTGCAACAGGCAGATATCACACCAACCAATCTTAAGAAACTGGGAGACGGATTTCAAAAACTGCAAAGTACAGTTGGAGGCCTTTCAGATGTTGGAGATGTAGTTAAATCTACTGCCGACTTTGGTAACAAGACTAAAGAAGCTACTGGTGCTTTAACCAATATGACATCGGCTTTTGCAAGCAGCGCTGCTACTATGGGTAGTTTCAGCAATGCAGCGGAAAGCGCAAAAGGTTTTCATGAGCAGGTTCAGGTATTAACTAAAAACCTGGGATCATTAAATACTATTTACGAACTGGAGTTAAAAGAAAGTAATAATCACCTGAAGTCACTTAATACATTCTATGGCAAGCTGGCTGAAGCCAGCACAACCATGATGGGCACAGTAGAGGACGCTGCTAAAGCTAAAGAGCAGATCGGCACATTGGCAAATAATCTTGGTAAACTGAATTCAGTTTATGGTAATATGCTGAGTGCGATGCAGGGCAGATAATACACACGCAACCTTGTGTAAAATCACAGGAAAAATGAAACCAAATAAAACTAAACACTCGTAAATCTGAAATATTATGGCTTTACCTAGAGAGCCCCGGCAAAAGATGATCAACATTATGTACTTGGTGTTGACAGCTATCCTTGCGCTGAACGTATCAAACGAGGTGATCGAAGCCTTCAAAACTGTAGATAAAAGTTTGATCGCTTCCAACACAAGTATCAGCTCTTCAAACAAGATTATATATGATAATCTTTCGCAGATGTTGACCAAAGATGAAACAAAAGTACAAGCCGCCATATGGCAGCCTAAGGCAGAACAGGCCAAAGCTTATGCTGCAGCATTAAATTCATATATAGATGAGCTTAAACTGGAGTTGAAAAAAGGAGCAGGATTGGTCATTAAATCAGACGGAAAAGAAGATTTCAAAGAAGATAATCTTGATGCATCAACCCGCATATTTGAAACTGCAGGAAAAGGAAACGAACTGAAGAAAAGATTGGAGGATTTCAAGAAGAATATTCTTGACCTGGATCCAAAAATAAGAACCAAGTTCGAAAATAGTTTTCCTATCAATACTGAAGGCGTCGCAGGAAAGGAAGGTAAAAAGGATTTTACTACAGGCTACTTTCATATGACACCAACTGTAGCGGCCCTCACTATTCTGAGTAAATTCCAGAATAACGTGAAGACTGCGGAAAGCCAGGTGGTTACTTTTTGTGCTTCAGAGGTTGGGTCGGTTGAAATACACATGGACAAGGCAAATGTATTAGTCGGACAGAATTCTAATTACCTCATGCCCGGCCAGGAGCTGGTTGTTAAGGCTGGCGTTGGTGCATATAGCTCAACTGTAAAAAGTAATATTGCCATCAATGGTCAACCACTTAACCTTGTGGATGGCCAGGGAGAATATAAAACCAAAGTAAGCGGTTCAGGTAAACATGTAATAAAGGTTACCGGAAGCTTTAAGAATGAGCAAGGTAAGGATGTCCCCATCAGCAAGGATATCGAATATGTGGTGGGTGTGCCCGGCGGTGCTGCGGTAATGTTGGATAAGATGAATGTATTCTATATCGGTGTTGATAACCCGATTACTATATCTTCTGGATCAGGCTGGGATAAAACTTCTGTTTCAATGACTGGTGGTACAGTTAGTGCAGGTACTACAAACAGAATGGTAAGAGTAACTGCTGTTGGGCCTGCAAGCATAACAGTAACCGCAGATGGAAAGAGCAGTAAATTCGACTTCCGTGTAAAGAGAATTCCTGACCCGATATTTAAGGTAGGTGATGGTAAAGTAAGGATGCCGTCGGTATCTTTCAAAGGCCAGCAGTTTTGCAGGGCCGAGTTAGAAAATTTCGATTTCGACACCAAGTATAGTATTGTAAGTGCGACTGTTTATTTTTCTGGTGCTAATTTCCCAAATGTACAGCAGAGTTCAATAAACGGAAATAGTTTAGCCCCACTTGCAAGCTTTATTCAGCGTTGTGGCCCCGGATCTGTGGTAACTTTTGACAATGTGAAAGTGACTGGTCCGGATGGACAAAGAGTGATTGAAGGTAAATCAATTGCATTATATTAATTATTTGTAAAAAAGCACTATGAAAAAGCGGTTCGTAAAATACTTATTATTGGCTTTGTGCCTGGGCATTTTTACTGATGTTGCAGTAGCTCAGAAGAAAACTACAACAAAGCGTGCGGCAACAAAACGTACAACCACACGTAAAACGGCAAAGTCAAAAACAAAGGCCAAAATTCAACCTACAGTAGCACAGGTTGATACTGTGGCAGCACCACCAGTAGTGGTAGCACCACCTCCTCCGCCAAACGACAGTTTACCAATCCCTGTTATTAAAAAATCTTTGCGTCCTGATGAAGCAGTGGAAACTACTATGTTAAAGGACAGAACACCATTGCCGTATGAAAATTTACGTGCTGATGATGCATTGTACCGCCATAAAATATGGAGAGAGATCAATACCAGGGAAAAAATGAACCTGCCTTTCCAGTACTCAGCAAATGAGAACAACGGTAACCAGCGTTTTATTTCAATATTGTTGAAGGCAATTGATGATAGTGCTGTAACAGTTTTTAGTGCCATTGATGACAGGTTTACCACACCTATGTCAAAGGCTGAAGTAGCAACTGTAATTGCAGGTGACTCGGTTGCTGTTCCATTAATTGATTCAAACGGTGTTCAATATGGTGTAAGATACCAGCGGAATGATGTGAATCTGGATTCTTTTTATAAATTCAGAATTAAAGAAGAAGTGATCTTTGATAAAGAAAGCTCACGTTTGTTCTGGAGAATTTTGGGAATTGCACCTGTTAAGAATGTAATTACTTCAATGGGTGTTAATCTTGGAGAGTCTGAGTTATTTTGGGTATACTACCCCGATATGAGGCCAATATTTGCCAAATATGAAGTGTATAACGGAAAGAATTATGGCGGGCGAATGAGTTGGGAAGACCTGTTCGAAAGCAGGATGTTTTATGGACGCATTATTAAAAGTACTATTGATAACCCCTATGATAGGTTTATTAATCAATACCCAGGCCTAAGGGATAAAGGGATATTGCAACTATTGGAAGGTGAAAATATTAAAGAGAAGATCTTTAATTACGAACAGGATCTATGGAGTTATTAAAAAAAATTATTTATATAGTTTCAAAAAAGCCCCGGATTTAATCCGGGGCTTTTTTGTTATCAGCTAAAATCAGTGAGTTATTAAAGAAATATCAAATTTTTAGGAATACCCTATTTAGGGTATTGTTTATGAATATTGGTTAGGCTATCTTCGTCTTGGTTTTTCATAGGATATTGGATTTTAAACGGGGTTGAATTTCTATTCAGACCCCTTTTTATTTTGCAAAATAGCCTTCCAGTATTTTAGCTTTCGCCTTGCCAATCACCGCGGCAATTTCATCACCCTGCTTAGTTTTTATGTTTTTCACCGATTTAAACTCTTTTAGTAGCAGATCGGCAGTAGCTTTTCCAATACCTTTTATCTGCTCCAGCTCATTTGTAAAGGTACCTTTGCTCCTCAGGTTCCTATGAAAAGTAATGCCGTAATTATGTACTTCATCCCTTATACGCCGTATCAGTTTGAGGCTTTCGCTGCCCCAGGGCAGTTTTACTGATTGGGTATCGCCGGGGAAAAATATCTCTTCCTCATTTTTAGCAAGCCCAATAACTGTTGTTGTTCCAGGCATATTGAGGGAAATAATACTTTGCATAGCGGCACTCAACTGGCCTTTTCCACCGTCAATTATTACCAACTGAGGCAAGGGTAGGTTTTCGTTAAGTAACCGCTTATAACGCCTGTAAACTACTTCAGCCATTGATGCAAAATCATTGATGCCCGTTACAGTTTTTACTTTGAAACGCCTGTAATCGGCCTTACTGGGTTGCCCGTTTTTAAAACATACCACAGCAGAAACCGGGAAGCTGCCCTGGAAATTCGAGTTATCAAAGCATTCTATATGCAAAGGCAGTGCAGGCAGTTGCAGGTCTTTCTGCAGTTGTTTCAGCACCTTCATTTTTTCATCAGCCGTTTTCTCTTCCAGGTTAAGCATTTTCTTTCTTTTCAGCTCTTCCCGGAAAAAATTCACATTTTTTTCGGATAGGTCCAGTAATTTTTTCTTGTCGCCGGTCTTTGGAATGGTAATCGTAATATCCTGTTCGGGGAATTCAATATTTACCGGAACAATTATTTCACGGGCGCTGCTTCCAAGATTATTTCTTATTTGAGCAGCGGCAAAAGCCAACACTTCAGCTGCGGTCTCTTCCAGTTTCTTTTCAAGCATTATTGTTTTTGTCTGAACAATGGTGCCGGCATTAATGGCCAGGTAATTTACATACGCAATATTACCGTCTTCAAGGATAGAAAACACATCCACTGTTCCGATCCTTGTATTTACCACCGTTGACCTGGCCTGGTAATTTTTAAGATGTTCAATTTTGGTTTTATAGAATGCAGCTTTTTCAAATTCCATTTTCCTGACATGCTCCTGCATTTCCCTTTTAAAATGCTGCATAACCGGTGACAGGTTACCTTTCAATAGATTTACGAGTTGCTGCAATTCCTCGTTGTAATTCTCAACCGTTTGCAAACCTTCACAGGACCCTTTGCAATTACCGAGGTGATATTCCAGGCAAACTTTGAATTTTCCTTTCTTGATGTTGCTTTCCGACAGGTTTAATTTACATGTTCTTAATCGGATTGTTTGCTTAATGAAATCCAGCAATTCTCTTACTTTTTCAACAGAAGTGTATGGGCCCAGGTATTGTGAACCATCATTGATCTTTCTGCGGGTAAAAAATACACGGGGGAAACGTTCATTTTTTATGACAATATAGGGGTAAGTTTTTCCATCCTTCAGGCTGATGTTGAACCGGGGTTGAAATTCCTTGATAAGGGTATTCTCCAGCAGAAAGGCATCCTGCTCATTATTTACAATAGTAAATTCTATATGGTGGATCCTTTGAACAAGCTCAAGTGTCTTATAGGTAGTAAATGTTTTTGAAAAATAAGAACTTACCCTTTTCCGGAGATGCTTTGCCTTTCCCACATACAGCAATTCATTTTTTTCGTCATAATATTTGTAAATACCCGGTTGTGTGGGAATACTTGATGCAATAGCCGAAAATTCTTTTTGTGTCATTATGATTAAAAATCCCAGGTAATTTTTTCTTCTTTTTCAACGGTTGATACCCCGTTTTGGTCAGTGACTATACTAGTGATCTTACACCATTTCCTGCTCTGCCAGGTTAATTGCAGTGTTTTATTTTTACTGATCTCTTTAACCATGTAAATTCTTTTTACCTTCCCGCTTTCAGGGTCAATATAAACATCCCAGTGTTTCAGTGTCATTGTATCGGGGAGAACGATATCCGGGTCATAAGTAAATGTGACGCTGCCTATCGACTGATCAAGAAAACTTTTTTCTGAAAAAAAGAAAACCAGGTTAAGCGAATCGATCTCCGGAGACAGAAACTCTTTCACTGCTCCTTCAACCTCTTCTATTTTCAACCATACAGAATCAGTATGCCCTTTTATGGTAGTATGTTTTATCGGATTTATGCCATCTTTTCTGAATTCGTTCAATTCGCCTTTTATATAGGAAGTAACCGGAAAGAAACTTTCTGCTTTTGCCCGGAGACTATCATCCTCTTTTTCATCCTTCTGTGCTTTTGAATTTGAAGAATTGGTACAGGATAGTAGAACTGCTATACAAGTGCTTAGCAAAAAGAAGATTTTCATCTTTCAAATTTAGCGGGAAACTACGGCATTGCAAAAACAGCATATCATGTTTTAAGACAATTTTATCCCGGGAGGAATAAAAAAACACCAGTTCATGATAAATAGAACTGGTGTGAAATATGGTAAATACAAACTAATCAGAATCCTTTAACTATACCAACTTTAAGCCCTACAGCATAAGGTTTTTCTATGAGGGCAACATTTCTTTGATAAGTTGAATATGCCTGGAAACGAACCCTGGGGCCAACCTGTAAATTGTAAGCGCCCAACTTGTAACTCATATAGGTTTCAAAACCAAAACTAAGGTTCCAGTTCCTGATAGAAGAAGGCTCATATACATAACTCTTCAGGTCTGCAGAAATAAGGTGCGCCTTACCGCCAAAGACATAAGTAGGTTCAACAGAAGCCCCCGCAAACCAGTCAACATTCTTTGTGCTGGATAATTTATACGCCAGTCCAACTGGTATCGAGATCTGGTATGTTCTGTTATGCAGCACAACAGGCTGAAGAGCGGATGAATTATAAGAATTAGATATAGTTGATGTTCTTGATGCCAGGTATGAATAGCCTGTAGTTGGGTCGTTAAGCAGTACTGTAGTTAATACCGGGTGATTGGTTTGGTCGGCATTTATGTTGTAGTTAGTATAGTTAAACTGAACACCTGTTTTGAGACGTAAATTTTTAGCGAATGCATAAGATAAATCAATACCACTTTCGATACCTAAACCAGGTTTCTGACTTATGAATTGATTAATATCACCAGTGGTTGCAAATGGCGCAGTTGAGCCCTTTGAAGCTGTAGTTAATTTACGGTAATTCACAGCCGGGGTAGCATAAAATTCAAGATCTAATTTCCCTTTCCATTTCTTGCTCTGGGGTTTATTGTGAAATGCAAAATCTTCAATCCAGGCCTTATCTTCAGTGGCTGCCAATTTATCGTTTGAAGTAATATCGTTTTTTGTGATTGGAGTTTTGTCACCGGGGATCAGTTTATTTGCGCCTGATGAGTTTACAGGTGGGTTAAATCCATCTTTGGCGGTACTCACTTTTGTACCTGTACCTACCTTGTTTTTTTCATTTTCACTCTCACCTGTGATTTCTTCTTCAGCAGTATTATTTATGGATGGAGACGAAGCCTTTATTTTAACTTTTTTATTGGCATCGGCAACATCAGCTAAAACCTGGTTCGTTTTAATGTAACTATCAATAGCCTGTACAATATTTTTATCAGGTGTTTGCGAAGCTTTATTTTCCTGAGTATATTCCTCAGTCTTTACATTATTCTGTGTAAGAATGCCTTGATTAACAGTATTTACATCAGTGTTAGGAGATATTTCCAATTCGCCAGTAATAAGCGTTTTTGAAGCATCCAAACTTGTGTTTGGTGATTGCAGTTTAGTATTTGTAAATTCCCGTTCTTGTGCTCCCGGTTCTTGTGGAGTTTTAAGTCTGCTTGTATTGTTTCCCGTATTTGTATTGCCTATGAATTGATTGTTGATATTGGTATCATTGGTATTCAGGTAACCGGTAAGGTGCAATGTTATGATCAACAGCAGACTCATAGCTGCAGAAGGCCATCTGCGGCTGGGATGCAGGTTATTGTAAATACTGTGCCATACCCGTCTAGAGGGATACATTCTGAACTGGTCAGCTTTTTCCTTTAACAGTTGCTCAAATTCATCGGTATAAAAGGTTCTCTCCATTTTTACAAAAACATCTGGTTATTTGGTGTATTCAAAGCCAATTCAAATAAACCTAACTGGGCGAAACGGCCCCGTAGAAATCTGTTCTTTTTCTTTGCTTTTGAATAATTTTTTTCCTGATCAATATTTCTTCCAACATCGCTTTGGCCCGAGTGTATTGACTTCGGCTTGTACTCTCTTCTATATCCAGCATATCGGCAATCTCTTTGTGTGAATAACCCTCAATGGCATACAGGTTAAGTACGGTTTTATAACCTAAAGGCAATGTCCGTATACATTCAACAACCTG
Source organism: Ferruginibacter sp. (assembly GCA_044222465.1). Taxonomy (GTDB): domain Bacteria; phylum Bacteroidota; class Bacteroidia; order Chitinophagales; family Chitinophagaceae; genus Ferruginibacter. The sequence continues at coordinate 76,416 of JBGANE010000001.1, read as the reverse complement.
CTTTGCCTGCATAATAGAAGGGATCATATCTTCCTTTATGTGAATACTGGTGGCATGGATTATATCTACACTATCAGTAAACTTCTTGTTCTTCTTCAAAATATTAATACAGGTATGTACTACAATTCTCCTGATCCAGCCTTCCAATGCCCCTTCATTCCTGTATTGATGTATTTGTGTGAACACTTTAATAAAACCTTCCTGCAACATATCTTCAGCGTCCTCACGGTTTTTTGCAAAACGGTAGCATACCCCCAGCATTCTGGGGCTAAATCGGTTGTACAATGCCTCTTGCGCAGCGGCATTATTCTTAACACACCCGGTTAGCATGAGCTCTTCCGTCATTTTTACGCTTAGTTTACCGTATAAATATAGACAAAATACCTTTGCTTTATGCTGCATATATAGCAAAAAACGCCAAACTGTTAACAGTTTGGCGTTTTTATGTGCATATTTTGACTGAATTAGGACAGATTTCCTGGAAAGAAACCTACCAATTGGCCCTCAGGGCCACCAGAAAACTCCTGCCCCCGGCTGAAAACCCGGAAGCAAAGTAGCGGTAATTCTTGTCCAGTATATTTTCAACACCTACCTGAACCTGCAAATGCTTCATCACATTAACATTCCCCTTCCAGTTCATCGTCATCCAGCAAGGCATACCATCAGCCGTGGCATATTGAGCATTGTCTTCCCCATCTGCATTATATTGATTCAAACGCTTCCATCCATTGTAAAGAAGATATAACTCGGTATTAAAGATTTTATGCTGGTAACTGATGCTTGTTTTACCCATTAGTGGCGGAATATGATCTAAGGGTTTGCTGCTTACATTACGGTTCACTAAAGCATATGTCCCATTAGCCTGTTTTTCATAAACAGCCGAAGTTTTTGAAGCATCTGTTTTAAAACTTCCCTTTGTGTAAGATAAGGTGCTGCTGAAGGCAAGCCCTTTATAAATATCAGCAGTAACAGCAAAGCTAAAACCGTACAGCGTAGCCTTGTTTACATTCTGGCTGGCCAACACCTGGCTTTTTACACCATTATACACTATAGAGTCTTGGCCATTTAATTTAAAGGGGGCTTTTAATATAGCATTTCTAAGCAAGGTATAATAACCGGTCAATTCAATATTCACCCTGTTGGCAATGCCCTGGTTTAAAGTAAGGTCAAAATTATAAGTGTACTCAGGCTTTAGATCGGCGTTGGGTACTACCACTTGCCGTGCAGCTGTGCTTGACTCAAATATCTTTGTCAGATCATCAATATTTGGTGCCCTGAATCCTGATGAAACAGATGCTTTTATATTAGTGCTTTTTACAGGAGTGTAAATAATGCCAATATTTCCGGTAACTGCAACACTGTTTTGTTTTACCGTTGTTTGCGGCAGATTAAAAAAGGAATTGTCCTCTACATTGCTTTGCAGGTTGGTCGATTGAAAACGAATACCATCATTTAAAACCAGCTTTTTGTTTTTGAACTTATAAAGGTGCTGGGCAAAAACCCCAAAATTGGTCATTTTGTTTTTACCATCAGGATAACGGGTATTCAATTTCACAACAGCACCGGTCGTTAAATTTGTCCTGGTTGCCCTTGTTTTTACGTCATTGAACTGAGCATCGATCCCAGCGGTTAGTTCACTGTTTCCTATGTCTTTTCTGCCGGTTACAGAAACACCAAATACTTTCACTTTTTCAACCTGGCTGTCGAACCTGTCATAACGCCTGTATTCCCGGGTTTGCCTGCTCTCTTCAATGTCCTGGTAATTGATATTGACTTTTAAAGCATCCACAAAACCTAATTTGACAGCATTTAATTCATAAGCACCCAGTATCCTTTTCTGAGGACCATAAAACCATTCTGCATAGCGAAGGGTAGTACCAATCGGTGCTCCAAAATTTCTTATATCCTGCAGCCGGTCATACCTCGGAACATCATTGGTGTTGGAAAACTGGAAATTCAACAAATGAGAGATGTGGTCATTTTGTTTGAAAAGTAATTTCTGAATGATATCCCATTGTTTGTAACCAGAAAATTTCTGAACCCGGTCGTCTTTATTAATAACTATCGAATCAATACCATTTATCCGGTCGATATAATTACTTCTTCTTCCAAAATTGGGATAGTTGCCGGGGTATCTGCTTCCCATCTTCATATCACCAAAATTGCTGTAGTTGTAAGACAGCAACCAGGCAAACTTTTTACCGCCTATGCTTGCATCGGCATGGATAGTTTTTTCCTGGTTGGCGCTGCTGTACCTGGCAAATGCAGTACCCTTAGTGAGAAATTTTTTATTGCCAGACAATACCGGCGACTTAGTAGCTAAATGAACAATTCCCCCCAGTGCATCGCTGCCATAAATGGTGGATGAAGGGCCATACATTACTTCCACACGGCTTAATGAGTTTTGATCCGTTGTGATAATATTCTGCAGATGCCCACTGCGGTAAATGGCATTATTCATTCTCACACCGTCTATAACCAGTAGTACACGACTAGCCTCAAAGCCCCTGAGTACCGGACTGCTGCCGCCCTGCTGGCTTTTTTGTACAAATATTTTACCAGTGTTGATCAAAAGGTCTCCGGTGTTTTGTGCATTGCCCTGTGCAATAGATTTAGCTGTGATCACATCTATTTTTTGGGCAATATTTTTTTTCTTTTCAGAGAAATTACTGGCTGAGATCACCACTTCCTCCAGGCTGATTTCTTTCAAGGTGGTATCTTTTATGTTATTTTTTTTCTGCGCAAAGCCGCCCTGGGAAATAGATAACAGCCCTGATATAATGAATATCTTGTTCATGAGTATTGATTTAATATAATAAATAGGTAACACTATGCAATCCCTGCATAGTATTGAGGAAACCTGTTAAAAGGTTATAAATAAAGTGCAAACAGGCCTACACACGGGGTGGGGGGCTAATTAATGGAAGAGATGAGACAGGTATCATTTCTTCAAACAAATAGTATTGTTTCGAAATAAATTTCCAATATCCAAAGCAGGTAAGTTCTATGTCTTTAGTGTAGGTGGGGGAAAGCAATAGTTTAAGTACTCTGATGTTGAACGGACTGTTTGATTCATCATCTTGTTCTGCCAGCTCTTTTATATGCTGTACCAGGTTACTTTCTTTAACATCAAAAAAACCTGTCAGCACAATTTTGTTACCGTCTGTTTTGTAAGATTTAACATCAAACAGTTTATCGCCAATAATTACTTCTTTTCCTTTTTTTACCCAATGAAGCTCTCCTGGTGAAACAATAACTGTCTCTAATAATTCTGTTTCAAACCTTTCTTCCCTGAAGTGATGTATGATTTTTTGCTTTACCAAAACAACAACAGAAAAAAACAGCGGCATCGCCAAAAGTAGCAGCAGTCCAAAAGAGGTTATTTTTCTTTGCTGTAAGAACATGCTATGAAGGTAGCACTTATTTCTTTCTTACCAGGCTGTCTGGAGGATATTTAGCCCTGATGCTGTCACGTACAGCCTCAGCCCAATTTGCGATTGTAAGCTTTTGCTGGTCGCTGAGTTTAGCATCTTTGTGTATCCACAGGTAGGAGTCAAGTGGCATTTCATTTTCCTTTACCAGTTCATTGATCTCTTCCAGCTTTTTGTATTGCCTCCTGATACGGTAAGTGGCAAACTCAGAGAAATTGAGATCTTTTTTACCGTCTTCAATATGACTGTTGAGCCACCAGGCTACGGGTTGTATTTCTGCATACCAGGGATAAACTGTATTGTTACTATGACAGTCATTACAACTCATCTTAAGGATATCCTGTACATTCTGGGGCACTGCATACAAAGTACTGATATCGTTTTTGCTGGTGCCTTCCGATTTATTCTTGGCTGGCCTGAAGAACTGGATGATCACAAAAGCCAGCAATAAAAGATAGAAAAGTCCTTTGAAGATTTTTTTAAACATAAACTTAATTTTTATCAATTAGTATATCACCTGTCATTTCCTTCGGCACCGGCAAATTCATCATGGTAAGAATCGTTGGTGCAATATCGCCCAATTTGCCCGCTTTAATGTCTCCCTTCCATGTTTTATCAATGATAAAAAGAGGAACAGGGTTTAATGTATGTGCCGTATTGGGTGTGCCATCTTCATTGATCGCATAATCGGCATTACCATGGTCGGCGGTTAAAAAAATGGTATATCCATTATCCAGTGCAGCAGTAACTACTTTGTTTACACATTGATCAACAGTTTCAACTGCTTTAATGATCGCATTCCAAACACCTGTGTGTCCCACCATGTCGGCATTGGCATAATTCAGGCAGATAAAATCTGCAGATTTATTGTTGATCTCTTTCACAATAGCTTCTGTTACACCATAAGCGCTCATCTCGGGCTGCAGGTCATACGTAGCTACTTTGGGAGACGGGATCATGATCCTGTTCTCTCCTTTAAACGGAACTTCACGTCCGCCACTGAAAAAGAAACTTACATGCGGATATTTTTCTGTTTCGGCGATACGTATCTGTGTTTTATCGTTTTGCTCCAGTATCTCACCCAATGTATTTTTCAGGTCATCATTTTCAAAGACCACGTTCACTTTTTTGAATTTATGATCATACTGTGTCATGGTGGTATAATGTAAGTTCAAAGTATGCATTCCAAGATCAGGCATATTAGTTTGTGTAAGTACTTCTGTAATCTCCCTGCAACGATCTGTGCGAAAATTAAAACAGATGACCACATCGTCATTCTGGATCTTGACGTTTGGTAATGTTTTATTGATGACCGGCTTGATGAATTCATCTGTTACGCCATTATCATAAGATATTTTTACAGCGGCTAAAAGATCATCAGTATTTTCTCCTGCACCATTTACTAATGCATCGTAAGCGATCTTCACTCTTTCCCAACGCTTGTCCCTGTCCATAGCATAATACCTGCCGGTGATGGTCGCAATATGCCCGGTTGTTTTTTGAAGATGTTGTTGCAGGTCAGATAAAAAACCTAAGCCGCTTTTGGGATCGGTATCCCTGCCGTCTGTAAATGCATGAATAAGCACATTGCTTAATCCTTCCTTTGCACACAAACCAGTAAGCGCTTTCACATGATCAATATGTGAGTGAACGCCACCATCACTTACCAGCCCAACCAGGTGTAAGACTTTATTGTTTTCTTTGGCGAAATGAATAGCGTTCAAAAGAGATTTGTTCCCTGCAAATTCACCGCTGCGAATAGCTACATTAATTCGTTGCAATTCCTGGTAAACAATGCGGCCGGCGCCAAGGTTAAGATGTCCTACTTCACTATTACCCATCTGCCCCTCTGGCAGGCCCACATTTTCTCCACATGTCACCAGTGTTGTATTAGGATATTTTTTATATAAAGAATTCACAAATGGAGTATCCGCATTTTGGATGGCATCGCTGGATTTTATCTTCCCCAGGCCCCATCCGTCCATTATTATCAGTATAATTTTCTTACCTTCCATTTGGTAAAACTAAAATATTTGCAGCTAAGTACAATTGCCAATTGTCTTATAGTAATTAAACATGTGTTTTCGCTGTAATTTTAACACAGGTTGGCACGTTTTTAGCAAAATATACTAAGTTCAACAAATACCTTTGGAATATGAAACATTTATTTGCCCTTTTTGTAGCAGGTGTATTGTTCAGTTCCTTTACTCTTTTTTCAAGCATCGACGAAGTAATCAGCGCCATGAAGACCGGCAACGCTTCGGAAATTGCCAGGTTTTTCGACAATACGGTTGAGATAAATATGCCGCAAAAGAATAATAGCTATAGCAAGAGCCAGGCTGAGCTGGTACTAAAAGATTTTTTTAATACCAATCCCGTAAAAGCCTTTGAAACTATTCATAAAGGAGAAAATTCAGGATCACAGTATTGTATCGGCACGCTGGTAACTAAAAACGGATCTTTCCGCACAACCATTTTCATGAAACAGAAAGGTGATAAGCAGGTGCTGCAGGAAATAACTTTCGAGAACAAATAATACCACAACAGAGTTTATTTATACAAACCCCGGATTTCCGGGGTTTTATTTTTGGGTTCTTCCTTAGCTTTGTTATCATGAATTTTGACCAGCAATTAAATGTGCTCATAAAAAATGCGTTGGCAGAGGATATTGGCGATGGTGACCATTCCACCATGTCATCAATTGCTGCAGAAGCCGAGGGCAAAGCGGTTTTGAAAATTAAAGAGGACGGGGTGCTGGCAGGTATGGAGGTAGCAGAAAAAATTTTCAGTTATATGCAACCGGGTATTGTTTTTACAGCACATAAAAAAGACGGTGAAGCTATGCGGCGTGGCGAGATCGCTTTTGAAGTAAGGGCAAAAGTGCACACCATTCTCCAATGTGAAAGACTGGTGTTGAATTGTATGCAACGCATGAGTGGTATTGCAACACTTACCAGGAGATATGTTGACAAATTGAAAGGATACAAAACACAATTGCTGGATACCCGTAAGACGACGCCAAATTTCCGGTTACTCGAGAAAGAAGCGGTAAGAATAGGGGGAGGAGTAAATCACCGCTTTGGATTGTATGATATGATCATGCTGAAAGATAACCACATTGATTATTGCGGGGGTATTGAAAAAGCGATTGAAAAAGCCTATGCTTATGTTCAGCAAAAAAAACCGGGCTTAAAAATAGAAGTGGAAACAAGAGACCTGGAAGATGTAAAAAAAGTTATAGCTGTTGGTAAGGTGGACCGTATTATGCTGGATAATTTTACACCGGATCAGATCCACAAAGCGGTAAAGTTGATCGATGGAAAATATGAAACAGAAGCCAGCGGGGGAATCAATTTAACCAATATAGAAGACTACGCAGCTACCGGGGTTGATTATATTTCCAGCGGCGCTGTTATTCACCAGGCAAAAAGTGTGGACCTGAGTTTAAAAGCGGTAATCATTTGAAATCACGATCATGCCAAAGAAAAAAATACAATCCTTGGGTGGATTAGTTTACTCAACTGATCCCAATTTTAAACTGCCCAAAGATGACAATGAGCAACAGGAAACCTTTGCAGCTGCTCAACAGCAATTGAAGATAAGGTTGGATACCAAACACAGGGCCGGCAGGGCCGTAACGCTTGTTGAAAATTTTATTGGCACTACGGCTGACAAAGAGGAACTTGGTAAAAAGCTAAAAACATTTTGCGGAACAGGAGGCTCGGTAAAAGATGGCGAGATCATCATCCAGGGAGATAACTGTGATAAAGTGATGCAATGGTTGCATAAGAATGGATACAAAGCTGCTAAGAGAATATAACGATCTGCAAATATTACGCTGAGGATTTATCGTCAATACTTAAGCCCCACCCGGGTATTTCTTTACTTGCTCAATATTTTTTTTAACGGTAAAGCCCTGTGCTTTTTACAATAAAAAGCCTTTTTTATTGTTACTTTTACAACAAACCCGCAGTATGGTCTCTAAAATATCAGAGGGTATTACCATTAGTGTGGAAACATACTATCAGCCTGATTACAGTAACCCGGTGAACAGTGAATTTATGTTTGCTTACCGTATTACTATTGAGAACAACAATGTATTCCCGGTAAAGCTTTTACGACGTCACTGGCACATTTACGACAGTAATGGCAGTTTACGTGAAGTTGAAGGCGAAGGTGTTGTAGGTGTACAACCACAGATCAACCCGGGGGCCTCATATCAGTATATTAGCGGCTGTAACCTGAGGTCAGAAATAGGGAAGATGTACGGCACTTATCTTATGGAGAACATCAATAATAAAAAGACATTCCATGCCATCATTCCTGCCTTTGACATGTGTGCCCCTTTCAAACTAAATTGAATTTAACCTTTTAGTTCGGGTTTTATCTCTTATCTTTAAACCGTTCGCTGGGATAATCACAGATCATTCATTTAAAAAACGTTACAGGTAGCTGTTCCCTGCAGTCAACTCTAGTCAACGAGTATCATCATGGCAAAAATCACTTTCTCTAACCGTAACAACGATTTTTATCAAAGTGTAAAATTTTCTGTTGAAGAGTATTTCGTAAAAAATAAAATAAAGAAAACAGGTGATTGGCGATTATACAGCAAAACACTTATCCTGGTCAGTGTCGCAATCGCTATTTATGCTTTACTAATGCTTACACCGGTAAATCATCCATTACTTGCATTGCTGTTATGTATGACACTGGGATTTACATTGGCTTCTATCGGTTTTAGCGTAATGCATGACGCCAATCACGGTAGCTATTCAACCAAACCATTGCTCAATGACTTCTTGGGGTTAAGCCTGAATACGATGGGCGCAAGTTCTTATTTCTGGAAACAAAAGCATAACATCATTCATCATACTTATACCAATGTGGATGGTATTGATGATGATATTGCCAAGAGCCCTATCATACGCCAGTGCGAATCTCAAAAATGGGTACCGGCTCATAAAGTGCAATATTTATACCTTTTGCCTGTGTACTCATTATCCACTATTTTCTGGATATTCATTATGGATTTCACCAAATATTTCTCCCGTAAGATATATACTACCGATGCCTGGAAGATGTCGACAAAGAACCATATCGTTTTTTGGGTAACTAAAATTTTATATCTCATTTTTTACATTGCTTTGCCAATAATGGTTTGGGGCTTCTTACCCTGGCTTGTGGGATACCTGGCACTGAATGCTGTAATGGGGTTAACCTTGTCATTAGTATTTCAACTGGCACATGTTGTTGAGAATACCGAATTTGAACATGTTCCGTTGGATGAAACAAAGCATATTGAGTTGGCATGGGCCGAGCATCAGATGAAGACCACTTCAAACTTTGCCATGGGGAATAAAGTTATTTCCTGGTTTGTTGGAGGATTGAATTACCAGATAGAACATCATCTTTTTCCCAAAGTAAGCCATATACATTACCCGGCTATTAGTAAAATACTGATGCAAAAGTGTAAAGAATTTAACCTGCCTTATAATAAATATGACACCCTGTCGGAAGCTGTTGCTTCACATTTCAGGATGATGAAGTTCCTGGGTAAAAAACCGGTACCTGCCCTTCAACAAATAAAGGCTGCCTAGGCCCCTCTGTCTCCCCCGAAGAAGGAGGAAAAGCACAAGATTAAAGCGAAGCTTTTACGGTTTATATTTTGCCTGCTGGAAAATAGTTTCTGCATCGGCCAACATCAATTGCTGTAAACTGTACTTTGGATTCTTCTGCATGAATTTTTTTACTATCTGCCACCCGGCAAAACTCCCGATATTTCCTGGTGCCGCTTCCCCCAACTCCTGTGTTTTAGGGCTCTCACCAATATAATTTTTGATGATGTTGTTGTCTATTGTTTGCAGAAAATTGTTTTGAACAAACAGGTCCCACACAGCAGGCTCATGGTCATACACCGCTTTTAATTGTTCCTTGGTATAACCAATCAGTTTATACTCTTCTGCATAAGGCACTAATTTGCTAAGCAGGAAGAGGCGTTTTCCCTTTTCAACCATCTGTTGAACTAAGGGTCTGTCTTCCATTTTCTCGGGGTAGAGGTCTGATATGATATTCTTCATACAGTTCACCACGATATAATCAGGCTCAAAACGATTGCTGATATAACCCGGGTATATTTCCTGTACAAGCGCCGACTTGTATAAAGAATAATTCTTCCCCAGGTGATGATGCAAACCAATAATAATAGCATCTTCCGAAAGTATATCCCCATAACCATCCAGCGGGCCGATATACGTGATGATCTTTTTAGGCTCCCGGTAATTTGGAAAATAATATTTTACAAATTGCAGGCCTTTTAATATCTCTTTTTCATAAGGAGCAAAATTCCTGAAAATAATCTGGGCCGTATCATACACCGGCCTGTATGCATTGATGAAGCCACGTACATAATTTGAAGTTGTATCTGCAGACCACGCAGGATCGCAGTTGAGGATAGTGGCAAGGAAATTTTCTCCGAAGGAAGGATACCTGGCCTGCAAAACATCCAGGTTGGTCGTAAAATTCAGGGTATCCAGTTTAAACAGGTCCTGCTCAAAACGCTGGGTGCTCAGTTCAACTTTAATATTGGATACATCAGGCGCCTTATCGCTGTTGTTACAGGAAACAACCAATGAAAGACAAAACAGCACAACAAATATTCTCATTTACTTAGTTTAACTTTACAAATAAACAAATTCATTTCTAAACATAAAGTTAAGCCCCTCCCGGCTTTGGAATATGAAGATTTTCCTGGCACAGCAAAACTATCACGTCGGCAATTTTGAAAGCAATACGCAAAAGATCATCGTTGCTATTGAAGAAGCTAAAAAACAAGGCGGCGACCTGGTTGTGTTTAGTGAGTTGAGTGTTTGTGGTTATGCACCACGGGATTTCCTGGAGTTTGGGGATTTTATTAATAAAAGCTATGCAGCCATTGATGAGATAAAGCATCATGCAGATACTATTGGTGTGCTGATTGGAGCGCCTGACAGGAACCCGGTAAGAGAAGGAAAGGATCTCTTTAACGCAGCTTACTTACTCTATGGAAAAGAAATAAAAGGGATAGCACACAAAACTTGTTTACCCAACTATGATGTGTTTGATGAATACCGCTATTTTGAACCTGCCTATAACTGGTCAGTGATGGAATTCAAAGGAAAGAGACTGGCCATAACCATTTGTGAAGACATCTGGAACCTGGGCGACAACCCTATGTACCGCATTTGCCCCATGGATGAACTGATGAAACAGAAACCGGACATGATGATCAACCTGTCTGCATCGCCATTTGACTATACACATGATGAGGACAGGAAGGCAACGATCAAATCGAATGTTGTAAAATATAAGCTTCCCTTGTTCTATTGTAATGCAGTTGGCAGCCAGACCGAAATTGTTTTTGACGGTACTTCATTGGTGTTTGATAAAAATGCCAACCTGTGCGGACAACTCCCTTCATTCCAGTCGTCATTGCAATCATTTGTTCTGAATAATGATGGAACGATCAATGCACCGATACTTGAGCCTGCCAGCCGTATGCCGGATAAAGAGTTGACTCCTGTAACATTGGAAGAGAACCTGAACATAGCCATGGTGCATGATGCAATTATCATGGGCATCAGGGATTATTTTACCAAGATGGGTTTCAGTAAAGCAATCATCGGTAGCAGCGGTGGTATCGACAGCGCAGTTACATTGGCGCTTGCCTGCACTGCTTTAGGAAAAGAAAATGTGAGGGCTGTGCTGATGCCTTCGCAATATTCCACTTCACATTCAGTGAATGACGCTGAGCAACTAAGCATGAACCTGGGTAATGCTTATGACATTATTCCTATTGAAAATATCTACAACAGCTTCTTAAATGAACTGAAACCTGTGTTTAACAGTATGCCATTCAGCATTGCAGAAGAAAATATTCAAAGCCGCACAAGAGGCAACCTGCTGATGGCCATTGCCAATAAGTTTGGATACATCTTACTCAACACTTCAAACAAAAGTGAACTGGCAACGGGCTACGGTACCCTGTATGGCGATATGGCCGGAGGATTGGGTGTGCTGGGAGATTGCTATAAACTCCAGGTATATGCGCTTGCAGAATATATCAACAGGGAAAAAGAGATAATACCAAATAGCATAATTACCAAAGCTCCAAGTGCCGAGTTAAGGCCGGGACAAAAAGATTCCGATTCATTGCCAGAATATTCGATCCTGGATAAAATACTTTATCAATACATTGAACGCAGGCAAGGGCCTAACGAGATCAAGAAACAAGGCTTTGATGCTGCGCTGGTTGCCCGTGTATTGAAAATGGTAAACATCAATGAATACAAACGCAATCAATTCTGCCCCATTATACGCATATCACCCAAGGCATTTGGAGTAGGAAGGAGGGTGCCGATAGTTGGAAAGTATTTAAGCTAAGTACACTAATTATTCGTACAATTCGTGTAATAAAAAAACAATTATATCTTTTCCACCACCACAGCCGTACCATAAGCAAGTACTTCCGTAACACCGTTCATTACTTCATTGGCATCATAACGCATATTGATGATGGCATTAGCTCCTCTTTCATTGGCATGCTGCACCATCAACTGGTATGCTTCCTCTCTTGTCTTTTCGCAAAGCTCGGCATAGATAGATATTTTGCCGCCGAACAGGGTTTGAAATCCGCCGGCGATATTGCCAAAAATACTCCGGCTTCTGACAGTAATGCCCCGGATGATACCCATATGTTTTGTGATGCGGTAGCCTTCCAGTATATTGGAAGTGGTTATTAAATGTTGATCTATCATGTGTAAATGTTTCTTGAAAGTTAAGTCATTTTAACAAAGTTTTTATCCGGCCTTTAAAACGGCAAAATTTTTGTTCAGGCATAGTTCGTATTTTGCGAGATAAAATAATTTAAAAGCAGTTTAATCAGAAAATTATGGCTCAGACTTCAGAAGATATCCGTTTGCTGAACGAAAAAATTAATCATGCATCGGGGTTTGTAACCCGTATCAATGATGAATTAAGTAAAGTGATCGTTGGCCAGCAGGGCATGATTGAAAGATTACTCATTGGCCTTTTAAGTAATGGCCATGTATTGCTGGAAGGTGTGCCCGGGCTTGCAAAAACCCTGTCCATAAAATCGTTGGCACAGGCGGTGCATGCAAATTTCAGTCGTATACAATTTACACCCGACCTGTTACCTGCCGACGTGGTTGGTACCATGATATACAACCAGGCAAAAAATGAATTTATGGTTCGTAAGGGCCCCATCTTTTCAAATTTTATCCTGGCAGATGAAATAAACAGAGCCCCGGCAAAAGTACAGAGTGCATTACTGGAAGCCATGCAGGAAAGACAGGTGACAATCGGTGAAACAACATATAAGTTGCCAGAGCCTTTTTTAGTGCTGGCTACACAAAACCCTATTGAACAGGAGGGTACTTACCCTTTGCCCGAAGCACAGGTGGACAGGTTTATGTTAAAAGTGGTGGTTGATTATCCTGCCAAATCAGAAGAACAGCTTATTATTCGTCAAAATACATTAGGACTTAGCTTTCCGCCAATAAACCCTGTTGCTTCAACCAGCGAGATTTTGACAGCTAAAGAATTGGTAAGACAGGTTTACCTGGATGAAAAAGTAGAGAATTATATTCTTGATATTGTATTCGCCACCCGTTTCCCCGACAAATACAATTTGCCTAAACTTAAGCCTCTTATAGGTTTTGGAGGATCGCCCCGGGCAAGCATAAATCTTGCGCTTGCTGCAAAAGCCTATGCATTCCTTAACAACAGAGCTTATGTTATTCCTGAAGATGTGAGGGGCATTTGCAAAGATGTACTCCGCCATCGTATCGGGCTAACCTATGAGGCTGAAGCTGAGAATGTAAATGTTGAGCAAATTATTAATGAAATTCTGAGGGTAGTAAACGTTCCGTAATGTTAACGACAGAAGAAATATTAAAAAAAGTACGTGAGCTCGAGATAAAGAGCCGGAAAATAACTACACATTTATTTACCGGCGAGTATCATTCTGCGTTTAAAGGAAAAGGAATGAGTTTCAGGGAAGTGAGGGAGTATTATCCCGGAGATGATGTACGTTTTATTGACTGGAATGTAAGCGCAAGGTTCAGTCATCCTTTCACCAAGGTTTTTGAAGAAGAAAGAGAGCTTACTGTATTGTTGCTGATCGATACCAGCGCCAGTAATTTATTTGGAACAGTGGCCAGGCAAAAAAAAGAGCTGATCACGGAAATAGCTGCTGTACTGTGTTTTAGCGCTATCAGCAATAATGACAAAGTAGGTGTTATCTTCTTTAGTGATAAAGTGGAGAAATACATTGCACCCAAAAAAGGCCGGCAGCATGCTTTATACATTGTACGGGAATTGTTGACAATGGATGCTGTAAAGAAAAGTACAGACCTTGACGGCGCTATCAAATTTTTCAGTCGTTCGGTAAAACAAAGAAGCATTGCTTTTATCCTCAGTGATTTTATTGCCACCGGCTATGATGACGACCTGAAAGTGATAGGGAATAAACATGATGTTATCGGTATAAGAGTTTATGACAAGATGGATATGCAACTACCCGATGCAGGCCTGATGCAGGTGCAGGATGCAGAAACAACAAAAAGCAAATGGATAGACAGCAGTAATGAATTGGTGCGGTATAACTACCAGCAGCATTTTATGGAGCAAAGCGAACTAAGCAAAAACTATTTCAGGAAAGCAGGGGCAGAATTATTGCATGTGCGTACAGATGATGACTACGTGAAAATACTGCAGAAGTTTTTCATTAAAAGGATTTGAACTGAGTAATGACTAAAAGAAAAACAGACAAGGTTTTATTGTGCATCGTAATAGCAGCCTCTTTTACTTTTTGCAGTCAGCAAAGCCTGGGTCAAAAGATACAGACCTTTGCAGATAAAAGGGAGATCCTCATCGGCGAGCAGGTTCGTTATAAAGTAAAAATAATTTTTCCCACAGGTGCATTTACCGTCAACTGGTTTTCAGTTCCCGATTCGGTTGCACATTTTGAGGTGGTAGACAAGACCAGGCTTGATTCAACCAAAGAAGAAGGCAATACAATTTATGAGCAAACACTCATACTCACCAGTTTTGATTCCGGCAGGTGGAATACGCCGGCATTGCCTGTGAATTTTAAATCCAATATAAACGGCAGTACTGAAGATCTCCTTACCGACTCCATTCCAATTAATGTTTCCTATTCTCCTGCCGACAGTACCAATGAACTCAGGGATATAAAGCCGATCATTAAAGTAACAAGTACTGATTATACTTTGTATTATATCATCGGAGGGATTGTTTTGCTTTTGTTGGTAATAATCTTTTTATATCTATATTTTAGGAAAAGGAAGAAGACTCAACCAGAAGTTCCTGCATCAAAACTCAGCCCATATAATGAGGCAATGCAAGAGATAAATAAACTGGCTCAGTATGATCTGCGGAAAGCAGATGAGATAAAAGCATATCATAATAAACTGGCTGAGATATTCAAAATATACCTTGGCCACAGGCAGAATAAAAACCTGCTTTCTAAAACAACCGGGGACCTGCTGATCAGGGTGACGGAAAACGGAATGACAACTGTTCATGTTTCAGAACTTGCTACGGCACTACGTTGTACCGATGCAGTAAAATTTGCAAAATACCTGCCTGCTTCTTTTGAGTCGGAAGACTGCCTGCAGAAAATAAAAGCAACAATTGAACTGGTGGAACATCAAACTTCAAACCTCAAACAGTAAACAAAGAGTGCTTTTTAACTATTTCAAAAATATCACCTTTGGCCAACCCTGGTTCTTTTCCTTACTGGTTTTGTTGCCGGTGCTTATTTATTGGTATGCAACAAAGAATAACAGCAGGCAGGGTGCTATTGTGATATCAGATTCTTCGGCAAGAGGACTCTCATCCTGGAAAACAAGTTTCAGGCACCTGCCTTTTATTTTCAGGTTATTAGCTGTGGGGTTGATCATTACTGCGTTGGCCAGGCCACAAACAAGATATGAAGAACAGAATGTGGAAGGCGAAGGTGTGGATATTGTTTTATGTATTGATGTGAGTGGAAGCATGACTGCACAGGACCTTATACCCAACCGTCTGGAAGCAGCAAAAAATGTGGCTATTGATTTTGTAAATAAACGGGTCACCGACCGGGTAGGTATTGTTATCTTCTCTGGCGAAAGTTTTACCCAGTGCCCGCTTACTACCGACCGCCGGGTATTGGTATCAGCCATTGAAAATATCCGGAATGGATTACTGGAAGATGGTACAGCCATTGGTTCGGGGCTGGGCACTAGTGTTGACCGCCTGCGCAGCAGTAAGTCAAAAAGTAAAGTGGTTATCCTGCTGACGGATGGTGAAAATAACGGGGGATTGATAGACCCGGAAACGGCAAAAGAAATTGCCAAGGCCTTCCAGGTAAAAGTATATACCATTGGTGTGGGTACAGACGGCTATGCACCACAACCAGTAAACACACCCATGGGCATTGTAATGCAAAGTGGAAAGGTTTCCATTGATGAGAAACTGCTGAAGCAAATTGCTGGTGAAACAGGAGGTAAATATTTCAGGGCAAAAGATAATGACGGGCTTAAAGGGATTTATGATGAAATAAACCAGCTTGAAAAATCGAAGATCGAAATTACAAACCGCACCCGCTATACCGAAAAATTCTTCCCATTTATTTTTGTTGCACTGGCGTTGATTTTAATGGAAGTGATATTAAAATTTACCGTGTTCCGGAAATTCCCCTGATCCTATCGGCAGGCGGGTTCACTTTAAATCATGATATTTGCCCCCGATGAATGCAACCGTTTATAAAAGTACCGGTAGCTGGTACACAGTAAAAGATGAGGGAGGCAGGCAGTATAATGCCCGTATATTGGGAAAGTTCAAGATAGACGGGCTTACCAGCACCAATCCCATAGCTGTTGGCGACCAGGTTAACATTGAGGCAGAGAACGAATTGGAGGATACTATGATCATTACAGCCATAAGCGACCGTAAGAATTATATCACCCGTGTATCACCGGCCAATAAACACCAACATCACATCATTGCCTCCAACTTAGACCAATCCCTTTTATTTGCCACACTTAAAGAACCCAAAACTTCACAGGGGTTCATTGACAGGTTTTTAATAACTTCCGAAGCTTATCATATTCCTTCTGTGATCGTATTTAATAAGGCTGATCTCTATAAAAAGAAAGAGGAAGAAAAATTCAATGTATTTAAAAACATCTATGAAAAGATAGGCTACAAGGTTTTATCAATGAGTATTGAAACAGGAGAAGGAGTGGAGGAAGTAAAATCGTTATTGAAAGATAAGACCACTTTATTAAGCGGGCATTCCGGCGTGGGTAAATCAACTTTTATAAATGCTGTTTTCCCGGATATGAAATTAAAAACACAGGATGTGAGTGGCTGGAGTGGCAAGGGTTTGCACACCACAACATTTGCTGAAATGTATGACCTGCAGTTTGGAGGAAAAATTATTGATACTCCCGGGATAAGGGAACTGGGATTGGTGGATATATCAAAGCAGGAACTGTCTCATTATTTCCCCGAGATGAGGGTATTGATCAATGACTGCCAGTTCAATAACTGCATGCATTTAAATGAACCGGGCTGTGCGGTAAAAATGGCAGTTGAGGATGGAACGATCCACATGGACCGCTACATCAGTTACTGCAATATATTGGAGAGCATTAATGAAAAGCGATATTAAGTTCTGTTTCTCGTTTCTGGTTGTTTTGCTTCTCGTTCTTAGTACCTGGTGTTATACAAGTAATAAAAAATAAGAAACAAGTAACAGTTAATATACCCTATGTTCTAAAAAGTGGGCAACTTCCATCACCACGTTATTATTTTTTGACAGGTTCTTTCTCTGCTGGGGATAAATACTCACTCCATTGAAGATGTTATAATGCAGCGTTAAAAACTGCCCACGGTACTGGAAATCCCAGTCCAGTGTTTCAGCATCATCAACCTGGTTAAGAAATTTTACTTTAAGGTCTTTTGCGAGGGTGTTTGCAATAGCGTAGAATTTTGAAATGCCGCAATTATCATCTATTACGGCTTCGGTACAGCCATTGGTGGTTTTCAGTTCGTAGCACATAGAGGTATAGGTTTAGATTAAAATATCGGGTAACAGTCTTCAGCAAAAGATAAAAATGCTATTGGTCAAGGGCTTTTCTTCCCCCCTTGTATTTTGCTTTCTTCTCTGCTTCAATTGCTTTTTTATCACCTGCCAGAATTTTTTCGGCGCCTACATTTCTTCCATCTGTGGGGCAACCATACTTATCTTTTTTTCTAAAAAGATTGGTTATGAAACATCCGCTCAGTAAGAAGGATGCGGCTATAAAAACTATTAGTATCTTTTTCATGTTTTAAAGATAGATAATTTTCCGGCCAACTTGTCAAACCTTATTTTGCCTTTTCGTTATCTTTAAACCAACCGCTGTACATCACATAATTATTGGCGATCCGGTCTATTTCTCCACTTATCATTTCGGGGCTGATCTCTTTCACTTTCTTTGCAGGGATACCGGCATAAATGCTGCCGGGTTCAATTTGGGTGTTTTCCAGTACCACAGCTCCGGCTGCTATTATAGAGTTACTGCCAATCAACGCATTATCCATTACAATAGCTCCCATACCTACAAGCACATTATCTTCTATAACGCACCCATGTACAATTGCATTGTGTCCAATACTGACATTATTTCCAATAATTGTAGCTGCTTTTTTATAGGTACAGTGAATAATAGCACCGTCCTGTACATTTACTTTATTTCCTATACGGATAATGTTCACATCGCCCCTTAAAACCGCATTGAACCATATGCTGCAATCATCGCCCGTTACCACATCGCCTACAATAGTGGCATTAGGAGCAATATAACAGTCCTTTCCAAATGTGGGCATTATTCCTTTTACGGGAAGAATTACGGGCATGGTCCTTATTTTATGTTGCTAAATTAAAGCAGATTTTATCAAAAAGAGATCCCGAAAAATACATAGGATTGTAATTTTTTGCTTTGATCGCTATACATGGCGCTTAATTCAAGGGGGCCAATGGGTGTTTTGTAAGCAAAGGTGAGGGAATAACCACTGAGTGCATTGTTGCCTGATGTATTGTTGTTCCTTGTTATGAGATCTTTGAGCAACCCGTTTATCCTTCCAATAAAATACAGATTGTTGATAGGATTGTATCGCAAACCCATTTGCAATGCAAGCACACTCGAAGAATTCACGGTAGCTTCCTGGAAACCTGCAAACCTTATTTGATTACGGAAACTTCCATTGATACCACCAATTAAAAAATTATTGAGCAGATTCGGTTGCAGGGTAAAATTCATTCCTGACTGGAGCTCAGAAAACCAGGTAAATTTTGAATTGAATGAAGCGAACAACGAACCGTCAAAAACAAAACGCAGGTAATTTTCAAAATTCAGATCAGATGGAATTACTGCAACCCCGTTTTTATATTGTGTAAGGTTAGGTTTTTGGTTGAAGACCTGGCCGAACTCGGTATTCACTTTAAGCCCTTTTGTTGGATAGAATATCTGGTTAAGGCTGTTGTATTTTAAATAAACATAGCTCTTCAGGTTGGTAAACCTACCTCTTACTTCCGATACAGATCTAATGGATGGATTAAAATGGACATACTCAAATGCCGAACCAATACCGGCAGCTACTTTATTATTGCCGCTGTTCTGGAAGTTTAAAAATATTTTAGAATAGCTCTGTTTATATGCTCCGTCAACCCTGAAATTCTGGAATGAATTTATTTCCTGGTTATCGAGCCGGAAGCCGGTGATGAAAGCAATGTTTTTTATACGGCCCAGGTATTGAAAATGCTCAGCCTCCAGTTGTATACTTTCACCTAAAGAAAGGGAGACCATGCTCCTGGAATTAGGAATAAACAGGTCACGGCTTGTCATGTTGAGGTTTACATTAATGCCCCTGAACCTTGTATAGTATAGCCCGGCCTTTAAATAAGTGCTAGGGTTCTCCTCAACATGAAATATGATCTTTGCCGCACCTTTTGAAACAGGTTCAAGCGAATAAGTAATGTTGGCATAATATCTTGAACCCAATGCCCTGCGGATGTTCTTGCTTATTTGTGCAGCCGTGTAATATTTCTGATCATTAAAATTCATCAGGTGAGTAAGAAATCCAACACTTGTCTTCTTTAGGCCCACCACCTCATACTCGGTAATAAATACCTGTTTGCTGGTAGTGGCAGCTTCTGTTTTAAGATGATCATTTTCCAAAGTATTTATACTATCTGCCAGTCTTTTGAATTGGGCGTAAAACATTTTCCCGGTGCTCTCACCGCTTTGCAATATTTCTTTGCTGCTGCCAAAACTGCCGGAATTGTATTGCTCCATAGGCATATTGATGAAAATATTGGTTAAAGGGATTTCTTCTTTAAAATCAGCTGCTTCTTTAAAAAAGGCAAGCTGAAGCAGAACATCTACCGGGTTGCGGATCTTATCAATTTTAGAAAGGCCGGTTGTTACGCTGCTGCCTATAACAATATCGGCGCCCATTTCCCTTACGTTTTTCACCGGAAAATTTCTTACTAATCCACCGTCCACCAGCTTTTTGCCATTCCTGGTTACTGCAGAAAATACAGAAGGGATGGCCATAGTTGCCCTCAGTGCGGTTATGAGGTTACCTGTGTCCAGCACAACAAGATCTCCTGTTTCAAGATCGGTTGCCATACACTTAAAAGGAATAGGCAGGCTATCGAAATTGCGGACATGGTACACATGAAAGAAGAGCTCCGAAAGTTTAAGGTTAAGCTCCTGCCCGGTTATTAATCCTGTTTGCAGTCGTATCTTATTATTGATAAAGGGAAGTTCAGCAGCAAAGCGGCTGTATTGTTCTTTCTCCTCCATAGAGAGCGACTGCAATGGAATATTATATGAAAAAAGAAAATCCCAGTCAATGACCTTTGTTATTTCTTCAATTTGTTTACCACTATAGCCAACAGAATATAAGGCCCCGATAATGGCCCCCATACTGGTTCCGGTAATATAATCCACTTTCAGGCCGGCGCTGTCAATGGCTTTTAAAATACCAATATGAGCAAGGCCTTTAGCGCCACCACCACTTAATGTAAGGCCGATTTTTGGACATAGGTTTTTTTCCTGGGCTGATATATGCAGGGATAAACTAAAATAAAAGAGAGGGGTAAGAAAAAATTTCATCAATGTCTTCATTATAAAAATGCCCGGTGATATTAATTGTACAAGGTACGTACAAACTGCTTTTGTATTTCTTCCTGTTCGTTAATTATTTCTTTAAAACGGTATTGAAAAATTAAAAGTATGACCAGGTTGTTTTTCCATACCATTAACTTTGCTTTGGGTAATTTTAAATAACATGACCAACCGCCAGCTTTTTCTGAATCATGTGGGCCAAACGTCTGCATCACCACTCTGCCTTGAGATCGTAAAGGCAGATGGATGTAAATTATATGATGCAGACGGTAAAGAATACCTTGATCTTATTGGCGGCATAAGCGTTTGTAATGTGGGGCACCGCCACCCAAAGGTGATAGAAGCCATCAAAAAACAATTGGACGATTACATGCACATTATGGTGTATGGGGAACTGGTTCAAAGCCCGCAGGTGCAGTACGCCCGGTTGCTGACCAATCATTTACCGGCATCACTCAATTCGGTTTTTTTTACTGCATCAGGTACCGAAGCAACAGAAGGAGCCATGAAGCTGGCAAAAAGATATTCAAACCGGACACAGATCATCTCCTTTAAAAATTCTTACCATGGCAGCACACAGGGGGCTTTAAGTGTCATGGGCAGCGAATACTGGCAACAGGCTTTTCGTCCGTTGCTGCCGGATATTTTGCAATTGAAGTATAATTCGTTTGATGATCTTGAAAATATTACTGAACGAACAGCCTGTGTTATTGCCGAAACAGTGCAGGCCGAAGCCGGTGTGAACGTTCCTCAAAATGACTGGTTGAAAGCTTTGCGGAAGAGATGTGATGAAACAGGAACTTTATTAGTGCTGGATGAAATTCAATGCGGATTTGGCCGCAACGGTTCCCTGTGGGCTTTTGAGCAGTTTGATGTAATGCCGGATATTTTACTACTGGGTAAAGCGCTTGGAGGAGGAATGCCATTGGGTGCATTCATTGCCGATAAAAAACTACTGGATTCCCTTACACACGATCCCGTACTTGGGCATATCAATACATTTGGCGGGCACCCGGTTTGCTGTGCTGCCGGCCTTGCTGCATTCCAGGTTTTGCTTGATGAAAGATTAATTGATGGGGTAAAGGGAAAAGAAAAGCTATTTATTTCTTTATTAAAGCATAATAAGATAAAAGCAGTAAGAAGTTGTGGTTTGATGATCGCTGTAGAATTTGAGAATTTTGACTTGAATAAAAAAGTGATTGATGCCTTGATTGATCAGGGAGTATTTACCGATTGGTTTTTATTTGCATCAAATTGTTTGCGAATAGCGCCACCACTCCCCATAACAAAAGATGAAATAACCCGTGCCTGCAAAAAGATCATCAACGTACTAGATACGCTTTAATTCACTTATCACCGGGGTGATAAACCCGTTCTGCATTTTTATACACCTCCGTTTTATCAAGCGTCATTTTTTTGGTTTGCTGTTTTAAATACATTTCCACCTGGTCATCAAAATGTTTGTGGCCCGGCTTTGCGCTGGCCCCATACATATTGATAGTTTCAATTTTTGGCAGCCCTTCTTTGGCAAAGCGTACAAACATAATGAGGCCATCGCCCCCGATAGATTTTAATTTTCCGTTCGCATAAGGTTCTGTCCATTGAGGCGACAGCAAGTCGGGAAATCCACTCAGCGGCCACTCTTTGTCACCCCGTACTAATTTTTGCAAGTCGCCTAATGTAATATCTGTCCGGCCAAAATTGGTTTGCATATAGTTGCTTACATAATTGAAAGTTTCAACAGCCTCCTGCCTGGTAATGGCTCTTGATGCCTGTCCTTGCAGAGTTTTCTTCAAGTGCTCATAAGTTAATAGGAAAATGGCAGCACCCTTGCTGGATGCATCGCCACGTTTATCCCAATTCCTGAAAGTTGTTATTAATGACGCTAATGCCGGGTATTCATTCTCATTCATAGAAAACATGGAATCAAGTTTATACGGATATTGCATAACAGCCGGTAGCTGCATATCAAATTTTATCTTTTTGAAGCTTTCATAATCCAGTTTTTGATCCTGCGGGAATAATTCCAGGAAACGCACACTCCTGTTCAGGTGGTAAAGTTCCCAGCCATCGGTCTTTGCAAATGCAGCAGAACGTAAATTATCTGCTGCAGCCGTTGCCAGGAAAGGAGAGTGGTTAGTGTTAAACAGGAACCCGCTTTTGGGATTAATATATTGCGGCAATTCTTTTTCAGTTCTGAACTGGGTCCATAAAGTTTTTGAAGTATTACCCGGTAATGTTTTCTTCCAGTTATAATTGAGCGATGCATCCCTCATGGGCATTAATGCATTGCTGATGTAAAAGATCGTGTCATACCTGTCGGCATACATAATATTGAACATACTGAGTTCCTGCCTGCTTATGGCTGTATAAAACTCACTGAAGTTTTTTGCCTTATTCATCTGGTACCATTGGTCAAGCACACCAATCTTCATATTTGCGCCAAGACGAATGGAAAAAAATCCTTGCTTGTTCTTCATGGTAGCGCCATACCTGCTCCAGTAAATCTTTCTTTTTACATTAAGTGGGATACCTTTTATTTTTAGCTTGATGGTCTTTACTTCCAGGTCAACCCATTGCCCGTCGAATTTATATTGCAGCGGGTTGTCGGGGTTCATCTCCAGTTGATATTCATCTATGCGGTCGCAATAATTTACTGTATGAGCCCAGCCCAGGTTTTCATTTACGCCATGCAAAATGCAGGGGCCACCAGCCAATAATCCTCCTGTTACATTCAATCCTTCTTCGCTGCAGATATGTGCTTCGTAAAAAGCCTGTGGCCCGGTATTGGGTTGGTGTGCATTGATCAATAAAAAGGCTTCACCAGTAGTGGTCTTATTTGAACTTACAGCAGCAGAGTTACTGCCTTTTTTATTTAATTCAGGTGCTTCCCATTCGTTGTTGTTGAATATCCTGAACAAGGCCTGGTCGGCGCCATTAAAAATGGTTAGTGCAAAAACGGCGGAAGAAACATATTCTTTAAGTGTAACAGGAAATATTTTTTTGTGCAGTATTTCCTCCGGGTGTTTAATGGCATAGTCATTCAGCCCCTCCACATAACCTTCGATCAATTTTAAAAAAGCCGGGGTGAGCGTATTCCATTTTTCTTCGGTTATTTCCCTGCAGCGAAAGAGGGCAAAGGCATAATCACCTGCTGCGCCTTTTTTGCCCTGCACAGATGCCATCAGGTTTTTCGCAGGCAGTATCACTTCCTGCATGCTTTTAAAATCATCTTCGGCAGCAGCCCAGGCAAGGCCATACGCAACTTCTGTATCAGTTTTAGCAAAAATGTGCGGTACGCCAAAAGAGTCTCTCACAATATCAATCTTAGATGGGTCAATTTTAGTTTGAGAAAAACCTGTGATGGTAAAAAGAAAAGAAATGACAAGGAGCAACCTTTTTTTCATACTGGTTATTGTTTATGGTTTGATATGATGACTAAAGATATGATGTAAAAGAGTGTCCCGAAAGCATTCGGGATAAACTTACCAATAAAGTGGAATATGGATTCACCGACTGGTCAAAAATAATTTGCAAAAACCAAAATCAATGATTTACTTTGTATTTCAAAGTGCTTTTTTATGGGAGAACAACAACCTTTAGAAGACCTGCAGCACATCAAAAAAATGATGGAACGCAGCAGCCGGTTTATCAGCCTGAGCGGCCTGAGTGGTATTGCTGCGGGTATTTGTGCATTGGTAGGCGCCTGGTTTGCCAATGATGTGATCACACAGAACGGTGGCCCATCGGCTTACCGGGAGTTCGTGACTCAAAGTTTTGAAGTAAGATCGCTGCAGGATTTTATGGGACACCGCCTGTTCCAGATAGCTATCTATACACTTATTGGCGCTTTTATTTCCGCCTTCCTGTTCACCTGGCTGCGCAGCAGGAAAAATGATGTGCCCATGTGGGGTTTCACATCCAGGCGGCTACTTATTAATGTATCGGTGCCCATGATAGCAGGAGGCATTTATTTATTTAAGCAGATGCAGTTTGGGAATTACGGATTGATTGCTCCTGGCTGTCTGATATTTTACGGGCTTGCCTTAGTGAATGCAAGCAAATATACGCTTGGCGAAGTAAGGTACCTGGGTTATTGCCAGGTACTGCTGGGCATTGTGAATTGCTGGTTTGTAGGCTACGGGCTTTATTTTTGGGCAGTGGGCTTTGGATTATTACATATCATATACGGGTCGGTGATGTGGTACAAGTACGAAAGGAATAAAACAAGGGAGGCATGAGTTTAATTGAGAACTTAAATAAGGTATTCGACAGCCGTATCCGCCTGGGTATAATGAGTGCCCTGATGGTGAATAAGGATGTAAATTTTAATGAGTTGAAAGAACTGCTGGATATAACCGACGGCAACCTGGCCAGTCATTTAAAAACACTGGAAGAAAGTGAATTTGTAAAAGTGCAGAAGGGATTCATCGGCCGTAAATCCAATACTACTTATGCTATTACCAAGGCGGGTGAAAAAGCTTTTAAGGCACATTTAACAGCTTTGGAGAAAATGATCGGCTCTGTAAAATAAATTTTTTTATACTTTTACTTTGAAATACAAAGTACTTTTAAATTAACTAAAAATAAACAAATGGAAACCCAACAGCCGCTTAGTTTCTGGCAAAAGAATAAACTGATACTAAAATCTTTTTTTATTGGCTTTTTAGTACTGGCCTTGCTTATCCCTACCTTTCTCATTATGTATCTCGTGAGCGAACGCAAGGACCGCAAACAGGAAGTAACCAAAGAGATCAGTAACAAATGGTCTGCTGCTCAAACCATCACCGGCCCGTTTTTAATTATCCCTTATTATGAAACTGACATCAATGTACAGGTAAAAAAATACCTGTACATACTTCCTGAACAACTTTATATCGAGGGGAGTATTGAACCTGAAATAAGGTACCGCAGTATCTACAAAGTACCCGTATATACTGCAAAGCCATTAACGCTGAAAGGAAAATTTTCGAAAAATTACCTGGGTTCTGTAAATGTGAATCCAACATCAGTCAGGTGGAACGAAGCAAAACTATGTGTAGGTATCAGCGACCTGAAAGGACTTAAAGAACAAGCCATCAAATGGAACGATCAATTGCTTTCCATGGAAGCCGGAATGCCGGAAAGTAATATTGCAGAGCAGGGTATCAGTGCCTCACTGGTCCTGGATTCGTCATTCCTCTCAGCAGACAATAATTTCTTTATCCAAATAAACCTGCAGGGTTCTGAGAAACTATATTTCACCCCGATGGGAAATAGCACCAATGTGCATTTAGCATCAGGTTGGAATAACCCGGCATTTGACGGGAAATACCTGCCGGATACGGAGAAAGTAAATAAAAACAATTTTGAAGCCGATTGGAAAATATCCCAGTTCAACCGCAGTTTTCCGAAAATATTTACCAACAATAACAATATTAAATATTCAGTTGCGGCAAGCGCTTTTGGGGTGATACTGCTTTCTCCATTTGATGCGTATGCACAAACCATGCGCTCATTGAAATATGCTATTCTCATTATCGCACTTACTTTTTTTGCTTATTTCTTTACTGAAATATTTCAGCGAAGGCCGGTACACCCGCTTCAGTATATTTTAATTGGTATGGCATTGGTGATCTTTTATACATTGCTGCTCTCCATCTCTGAATACATAATTTTTTCAGCGGCTTACGGGATTGCTTCAGTGGCTACTATCAGTTTATTGAGCTGGTACACGTACAGTATTTTTAAAAGAACAAAGACTGTTGTCGTTTTTGCTTTATTACTTTCTGCACTTTACCTGTTCATTTATGTATTGATACAGATGCAGGATAATGCACTGCTGTTTGGAAGTATAGGTCTCTTTGCCTTGCTGGCATTAGCTATGTACCTGAGCAGAAAAATAGATTGGTATGGACTTGACCGTAAAACTTCAGCCTCATGAGTATATATTCATTTATAAAAAAACAAAGGTCGGCCTTGCTTGTTTACCTGACACACAGAATGGCATTGCCCGTTTTGCAGGTCATTAGAAAACCGGTTGTGTTTCCTTACACAGTAGCCAAGCTTAAACTTTTTCCTGAGGGAACATTGGGCAGGGAACTGGTGGATTTTTTAAGTACAAAAGAACTGCAACTTCTTCCTTACTATGCCAAACATGATATCAAGCATATTTTATTGGAGTATGATACAACCGATGAGGGGGAAGGCTGCCTTCAATGTTTTATGTTGGGTAACAGGCATGTTTCCTTCCCGGTGATTGCAACAGTACTGTATGGCTTTATTACAATGCCTGAATATTGGCCGGCATTCAGGAAAGCGTTTAAAAGGGGACAAAGTTGCAAGCGGATCGAAAACTGGAAATGGTTTGAGATACTGACAGAAAAAACAATTGATCTTAAAAATAAGATACGATGAATACAAAGGCTATTTTCTTCCGGCTTTGGCTCTGTAAAACCCGGGTTGAATTTTTATTTATTTCATCATTAAAAAAAAGACCATGAAACAGATCTGGTTTAAAAGAACAGGATGGTTTTATATTCCTGTGCATCCCTTGGGGTTTTTGGTTACGTTTTTGGCTATCGCTTTTGTGGTGCCGATGGTTATTGCAGCCGACAGAAGCGCCCATTCCGTTTCAGATGAACTGTACAGCATTTTTGTGTTTGCCTCCTGTACGGCCTTCTGGTGGAAATGGGTGGCAGATAAAACCTCATCACACAAAAGCAACAATAAATGAAGCTGATGAGGTCATTTGCTTTTGCCTGTAATGGATTAAAAATTTGTTTCGCCTCTGAAACCAATTTTAAAATTCATGTGCTGTTAACCGTTGTGGCTGCCACACTGGGTATTGGATTGAGTATATCTGCGGCAGAATGGCTGGCTATTCTGTTCTGTATTGTGCTGGTGCTAGCTATGGAAATGATGAATACAGCAGTTGAAAAACTATGTAACGTGGTACAGGAAGATATACATCCCGGTATCAAAGCGGTAAAAGACATTGCAGCGGGAGCTGTAATGGTGGCAGCAGGGTGCAGCATGGTCACAGGATTTATCATCTTCACCCCCAAAATAATCTTGTATTTCAAATCTTTGATAAATTGAACACAACAATTTCATTCCAGAGAATATTATTCGCCTTCTGTGCATTCATTGGTTTGCTGATGTTTGTCCGTACGATCTATACCCGTGACCTGAGCTATGCATTTATCCCGTGGAATATTTTTTTGGCCTGGATACCTTTTTTCATAAGTAATTTGTTCAGCAGGTTGCATAATAAAAAATGGTGGTTACAACTATTTGTTTTCTGTAGCTGGCTTATATTTTTTCCCAATGCGCTGTATATTGTTACCGACCTCGTACATCTTGAAGAGGAGAATGATATACCCAAATGGTTCGATGCTGTTCTTATATTTTCGTCCTCAGTTGCAGGCCTGATGATGGCTTTTGTTTCTTTATATAGAACAGAAAAATACCTGTGCAGGTATTTTGGTGATAAGTTAACAATATTGATAACGGCGGTTCTATTATTCCTTGGTTCATTTGGCGTTTACCTCGGCAGGTTCCTGCGCTGGAACAGCTGGGATATCATCAGTGACCCAATACGGCTGCTTTTTTCAATTGGATACCGGGTAGCTTCACCAATCGATCATTTACATACCTGGGCAACAACTTTTGTCTTTACAATCCTTTTTTATCTTTTATACCTCGCTATAAAAAAAATGCCCGGCTATTTGAGCCAGGCAAATACTTAAAGAGATCCTTTTTTAAAAGTCAAGCCCAAAGGCTATATATAAAATGGGTTTGTCTTTAAAAAAACCGGTCATGGGCCAACCTGCATCAAACTTTACAAAATAACCCAGTAAGGTACTCCTGGCTCCAAAGCCATACCCGGCTGCAAATGGACCAACGCCACCTGCTTTAACTCTTACAGTAACATTATTAGTTGGATTGGTATAACTTACTTCAGGCCGTTTTAATTTGGTATAAGCACCGTTCCATGCTGTACCGAAATCAAAAAACTGGATTATCTGAAAATTACGCAGGAAAGAATTATTGATAGGCCTGTCGAATAAAGTTGAAAATACCGGAAACCTGAATTCACTGTTTACGACAACTGCATTGTTACCATTGGCCACATTTTGAATATAGCCTCTCATATTTACTGCCAGGCTTTGGAATGCATAATCCTGGTCGGCAGCAGGTGTATTGCTGGTATTAAAATATCTCTCTTTTATCAAGGCATTAGTAACCGGATCGAAAACCTGGTTTTCCCTGGGCATCAACCATCCATCCACACCGCCAAGATAGTAGATCATTTTCTGGTTACCCCAGCTGAAATCTCCTGCAGCCCTGCCTGCCCAAATAAAGTTGCGCAGGATGGGATAATAATACCGGGCATCAAAACCAAAATTGAATGTGGTTGGCCCATCGGCAAACTGTACTTTATTTACCTGGCGGTTCCAGTCAATAAAAAATTTGTAACGCATCCCGTTCCAGATGTTCATTGCTGGGTTCAGTGTGTTGTCGTACACATATTCCAAATGCGTAGTGGAGAAAATTGTTTTTTGATCTGGTTCAATTAAAGAAGCCGGATCACCTGCTGCAAATACAAACTTATCAGAGCGGATACCTGTAGTTAACCGGATACTCTTACTGGCATCAAAAGGATAAGAAACATTCACCTGGTATAGGTTGGTGTAATACCTCCCTAAAAAATTCCCAAATTGATCACCGGCCTGCTGCACGTTCCTGTAATAAGTAAGTCCCCAGTCAAGCCTTCTTTTATAGTTCTGGTAACTCATCAGCCATTCATTATCTTTTAAATTGCTGGAAATTTTATAACCTCCGCTTATCCGCTGGTCTTCCAATAACTCAACCGTACCAAGGCGTATAAGGCCATTAAGAACAGTGTTGGAGTTGAGCATTATTGGACCTGCACCCCCACCATAAGGTTGGTAACGGTTGATCAAAACACCAAAATTCAGGCCGGCAGAACCGTAGTCAACCGAAAACTTAGGCGGTTTATACCTGTATTGTTTTATTGTTTTTAAGACTTCATACTTAGCTACACTCACACTTTGATCTTTGCCCGATACACTACTGTCTTTTTTTTCATTGGCAAATTCTGTTTGAAAGAAGTCATCCTGCTTTTTTGCTGTGTCTGCGCCAGGGGCAAGCGGTTTAATATTTTTTATGGCATTGGTATCAATGTATTCGCCCATTAATTTTTTCATGTACTCGGTAGGCTGGGCAGTAATATTCCTGCGGCGAAGGGTGTTCTCATCGATCTTTAGTTTGTAGAGAATCTTGTCATCACTTTGCCGGGTTACTTCACTTACCTGGTTATTATCGCCGGCGATCCGGGTTTCGGCTAAAGTGCTTTGATAATTGGTAAGCGGAAAAGTATAAGCAGAATCATCAGAAACAGAAACCACGGCAACTGAATCAATATCTGTTTTCTTGAATACTTTTAAAGTACTGTCCACTTCTTTGATGGAAGGGTTACGTAAAATTTCATCACCTATCAATACGAGTGTATCCAGCCCTGCTTTTTTAGTGGTAAAGAAACCTGCATACCGGTTGCCCACACCATTCTCATCACTTACAAATGTAAAATGGCTTTCGTTGTACTGCATGGGAAAACGGGCATTGCCATATTTCAGATTCGATAACTGGGTGATCTGGTTCAGCTCCGGCTTATCGCCAAAATTGGTAATTAAGAAAATGTTATAACGGTTATCGCTTGGCAAAACAGTATCGCCACTCTTTGCAGCCGGGCCGGGCCTGTTGCTCGAAAAGATAATACCGGTCTTGTTTGGAAAAGCTACAAACGATGCATCCAGGTCATCATACACATCATTGGTGATCTGTTTTACTTTTTCATTTTGCAGTTCCAGGGAATAAATATCCGTATGGCCATTCTTTACTGCAGTAAGTAAAAGGGTATTACTGTTCAGCATATATTTCATGTCCTGCACCTGGTCAAACTGTTTGGTCAGGTCTATCTTGTATTGCTTAAAGCGGGTGATGATGTCATAGACAAACAACTGCAGTTTTCCTTCCTTTACATATATTACAGATATCCTTGTGCCTTTAGGGTCCCAGGCCATGAGTGGATAATTAGGATTGATCTCATTCTGGTAACTGCGAATGCCATATTTCAGCAGTGTTTTGTTTTCAAACTCATCATTGTAAATAACCCGTACAATTCCTTTTTTAAATTGTGTTACTACATAAGAGTTATTGCGCTTAACAGGGTTTACATTAAAACGGAAATAATCCAGCCTGGGAGTTATGGTAAATCCATCAATATAATTTCCTTTGGGATATGGTTTTCTTTTGGCAATGTCTTTATAATACTTGTTGTCCTGGTACTCCATGAACTCAGCCAGCACATCTTTAAACTTTTGTTTGCAAACCTGCAAACAGGCCCTGTTCAGGTTTTTATATACGGTAGCCAGGTAAAGCAGGTAAGTAACATTTTCTTTTTTGTAACGCTCTTCAATAAAAAACCAAAAGGCATGACCGGCAATTTTAGGTTTTTCAAAAGCAAACTTGGTGAACTTACTGTAATTACCACTTAGGATCTCACTTTTCAGTTCATCATCCAGCTCGGTGCTCCAGTTTTGAGCCAGGTAAGCAATATAACCATCGGTGAGCCACTTAGGCAGGTCAAGTAAGGCCTGATTGCCGGCAAATTCACCAAAATCATCTCCAAATAAACGGTTCTCGGTTAAAATTTGTGCAATACCCTGGCGAACCTGCAGGCGCAGCTTTTGATGGTCAGATTCAAAATAAACAACCATTTTGTTGTTCACCAGCTTGGTGCCACCGGAGTTTTGCCAATCTATCTCCAGTCCGATATTGCTTTGCAGCATATCAGCATATTGATTATATAAAACAATATTGGCCCGTCTTTGTAAACTATATTCGGCAGCAGCTTCTACCTGGGGTAATTCCTTTTCGGCACTCTGGGCAATGAACTTGGCCAGTTCCTCGCCGTTTTGGTTATAATACACATTGAAGTTCTTGCTTTGGTAGTATTTCCACTTGAATTTTTTGTACTGAACCCTGTTCTTTCCAAACTGTACACTGTTAACCTGTGCCACAGCAAAATAAGAAACCATGATAAGCAAAAAGGAAATTAGAGATATTCTGCTGAACTTTACCATACCTGAAAGTTGATATTTAGTATTAAAATTACTTGTTTCGGGTTAATCATTAAAAAACAATTTACACTGTCTAATGTTAAAAATTAAATCCTTTGTTTTCAGCCCCATCCAGGAAAATACGTATTTACTGTACAACGAGTTTAAAGATTGTGTGATTATTGACCCGGGCTGCTACTTTCCCGAAGAAAAAGATGAGCTTAAAGCCTTTATTACACAGAGTGGATTAACACCCCGTATGCTGCTTAATACCCATTGCCACCTGGACCATGTTTTTGGCAATAAATTCGTTGCCGATACCTATGGCCTCACGCTTCAACTTCATGAAAGGGAAAAACCGCTTCTGGATTATGCCCCAACATCAGGGCTAATGTATGATATGCCCTTTGAGAATTATTCCGGCAGGTATATCTATTTAAAGGAGGGGGACAAGGTAAAACTGGGCGGCGATGAACTGGAGGTGATAGAGGCTCCCGGCCATTCCCCCGGCCACATTTGCTTTTATTGTGCCAGCCAGCATTTTATCATAAGCGGCGATGTATTGTTTAACCGTAGTATCGGCAGAACAGATCTGCCCGGAGGCAATCACCAACTATTGCTAAAAAATATCAGGGAGAAATTGTTTGTACTACCCGGCGAAACTGTTGTGTACAGTGGGCATGGGCCCGAAACTACCATTGGCGACGAGAAAAAGTACAACCCTTTTTTAAATGGATTGGCATAATTCTATTAAAACACCATTGGTTCCTCTGGGGTGAAGAAAACAAACCAGTTTATTATCTGCTCCTTTTTTGGGTTTGTCATTCAACAAGGCAAAGCCTTCATTTTTAAGCCGGTCCATTTCAGCGTTAATGTCTGCAACCTCAAAAGCCACGTGGTGCAGGCCCTCGCCCCTCCGTTCAATAAACCGGGCAATTACGCCGTCGGGGTCGGTACTTTCCAATAGTTCTATTTTGGTTTCGCCTTTTTGAAAAAAGGCAGTATTCACCTTTTCACTTTCTACCATTTCTGTCTTGTAGCACTGACTATTCAGCAGTTTTTCGAACAGCGGAACAGATATTGCAAGTTCCTTTACAGCAATGCCAATGTGTTCTACCTTTTGCATAAAATGCTTGTTAAAACCTGTGTTTACGAGATTGGTAAAATGAAAACGGCTTTTGATTTTATACGCTAAAATAGAACCTTTTGCAGTAAATTTGCGCTATCCAGGACAGAAACTAAACAGACGGATTTTATGTTGAAATTGCCTATTTATTTAGATAACAATGCCACCACACCAATGGACCCCAGGGTGCTGGAAGCAATGACCCCATATTTTTTAGAGCATTTTGGAAATGCAGCAAGCCGTAATCATCCTTTTGGATGGGAAGCCGAAGAAGCAGTGGACTATGCCCGTGAACAGGTGGCTAAACTGATAGGTGCCGATCCTAAAGAAATAATCTTTACATCGGGAGCTACTGAAGGAGATAATCTTGCAATAAAAGGCGTGTATGAAATGTATGCCAGTAAGGGTAATCATATTATCACTGCAACAACAGAACACAAAGCCGTTTTAGATACCTGCAAACATATTGAGAAGCTTGGTGGTGAAGTAACTTATTTACAGGTAAAACCGGATGGGCTTATTGACCTGAAAGAACTGGAAGCGGCAATCAAGCCAACTACCATTCTTATTGCCATCATGTATGCCAATAATGAGATTGGGACCATTCAGCCCATTAAAGAGATCAGCGCTATTGCCCGTAAGAATGGAGTGTTGTTGTTTACAGATGCTACACAGGCTGTAGGAAAGATACCTGTAGATGTAAACAAAGATGGTATTGACCTGATGGCTTTTTCTGCTCATAAAATGTATGGACCAAAAGGTGTTGGTGCTTTATATGTACGTCGTAAAAACCCAAGAGTAAAAGTTACAGCACAAATGGACGGCGGCGGCCACGAACGTGGAATGCGTAGCGGAACATTAAATGTGCCGGGTATTGTAGGTTTTGGCAAGGCCTGCGAAATTTGTATGCAGGATATGGAAGAAGATACCAAGCGTATCAGCAAACTGAGAGACCACCTGGAAACTGAATTATTGAAATTGGAAGAAGCTTATGTTAATGGCAGCCGTGAACATCGCCTGCCGCATGTGGCCAATATTTCTTTTAAGCATGTGGAAGGAGAAGGCCTGCTGATGGGATTCAATAAGAACATCGCATTAAGCAGCGGAAGCGCCTGCACATCTGCCTCCTTAGAACCAAGCTATGTGTTAAAAGCACTGGGCCTTGGTGATGACCTGGCACATTCTTCGTTGCGTTTTGGATTAGGAAGATTTACTACAGATGAGCAAATTGACTATACCATTAAAGCGATAAGTGAAACAGTTTTAAAGCTAAGGGAAATGAGCCCGCTTTGGGAAATGTATAAGGACGGAATTGACCTGAACAGTATTACCTGGGCAGCACATTAAGATACATTATGTTGAATGTTAAATGCTAAATTTTAAATGATGGCTTTTCATTCAACATACATCATTTAACATTTAAAAAAATAATACCATGGCATATTCAGAAAAAGTAATTGACCACTACCAGAATCCCAAGAACGTTGGTACGTTGGATAAAGGCGCTAAGAATGTAGGAACAGGCTTAGTAGGTGCACCCGAGTGTGGTGACGTAATGCGTCTTCAGATTGAGGTTGATAATGCTACCGGCATGATCACCGATGCTAAATTCAAAACCTTCGGGTGCGGTTCTGCCATTGCTTCTTCTTCATTAGCTACTGAATGGCTGAAAGGAAAAAGCGTGGATGATGCACTGAAGATAGATAACATGGACATCGTAGAAGAACTAAACCTTCCCCCGGTTAAAATACACTGTAGTGTATTGGCAGAAGATGCTATTAAAGCCGCTATCAACGACTACAGGGTGAAGAATGGCATGGAAGCCATCAAGTTTGAAGAAAGCGTAGTACACTAATCAATTTGATGATGAGCCGATCTGGAGATTTGGTAATTAACCCTCTTCAATTAGCACATCACCAAATTTTCAAATTACCAAATTGAAATATGGTAGCAACAGAGAACAGCATATTTATAAGTGACAAAGCAAAAACCAAAGTGTTACAGCTTATGGAAGAAGCTGGTATTTCCGGTGACAATACGCATTTTTTGAGAGTTGGGGTAGTAGGTGGAGGCTGTAGCGGCCTTAGTTATAAGATGGATTTTGACAATGAAATAAAACCAATGGACCAGGTATTTGAGGATAAGGGGATAAAGATAGTTTGCGACCTTAAAAGTTTTTTATACCTCGTAAATACCGAACTGGAGTTTAGTGATGGATTGAACGGCAAAGGATTTTATTTCAACAATCCTAATGCCAGCAGGAGCTGCGGATGTGGCGAAAGTTTTGCAGTATAATTCTCAAATAATAAAATGATTAAAGGCCTCTCATAGCGGGAGGCCTTTTTATTTAAATAGCATTTTCCTGTTTGGCAGGAGGAAGTGGAGGAGGAGGTGGTGGTGGTGGAACTTTCTTAACTCTTGCATCTTTTACTTTACCTGGTGGCGGAGGAGGTGGTGGCGGCGGAACCGGATGAACCTCTTTAACATCGGCCACATTTTCAATCACCGGAGGTTTGGGTGGCTCTGGGGGTAATGGTGGTATATCTTCTTTAATTTCTTTTGGTGGCGGAGGGGGAGGTGGTGGGGCTTTGGTTGGTTTTGTTTTTTGAGCTATTGTGTGCATGGAAACAGCACATACAATCAGCAGGAGCATCATTTTTTTCATAATTAGGTTTTTCACTGAGACGCACCTGCCTCATTTTTCCACAAAAAAATCCTGCCAGATAAATGACAGGATTTGTGCAGTTGGTTTGGGTAAACAACTTACGATGAATCTTTGACCGATCATTTGTCAGTAGCCAATCGCCTTAAAAGTATGATCAAAGGTTTCCTCTGAAAAATGGGTGAACATCATTGCTTGGCAAGCTGTCCGGTGTTTATGACAAGGTCTGTTTTATAAATGCTGCATAAGGGGAAAAGTTCCTGGCCTGGCAAATGCAGTTAAAGAGAGCTTAAAAAAGTATATATCAGACAAAAGTGAACAGTTATACCTGTGCAATAAGCCGTTAAGTATTAAATTGCAGCAATTTTAAGCATATATGTGGAGCATTTGTAAAAAGGAACTTCAGCAATTCTTCAGTAATCTTACCGGGTACATTACTATTATCCTGTTCCTGCTGGTGAATGGCATTTTTTTATTTGTGTTGAATGATAGCAACATTTTTGACTTTGGATATGCTTCGATGGATAAATTCTTTGAGCTGGCTCCCTGGATATTGCTCTTCCTGGTGCCCGCCATTACCATGCGTACCCTGGCCGATGAATTTAAAGGGGGAACATTTGAAATACTACAAACCCGGCCATTGACCAAATGGCAAATCGTATCGGGTAAATTCTTTTCTATTCTCATTGTATTGCTGTTTGTGATCATTCCTACCATCATTTATGTTATTACCATTAAAATACTAAGTGCACAGGGGAGTATAGATAGCGGGGGTATACTGGGAAGTTATATCGGGCTGTTTTTACTGGCCGCTGTTTTTGCAGCAATAGGTATATGTTGCAGTGGCTTCACCAATAATGCGGTGGTTGCATTTCTTTTAAGCGCTTTTGCCTGCCTGGTCTTATATTTTGGATTTAGTGCATTGAGCAAGCTGCCCTTTTTTACAAATGGCACGGATTATTATATCGAAATGATGGGTATCGACTTTCATTACCGGAGTATCAGCCGTGGCGTAATGGATAGCAGGGATATGATATATTTTTTGAGCATCATTTTCCTTTTCTTGTTGATCACCGTAAAAAACCTGCGAAAAAAATAACCACACCCCGGCTCTCTCCCTGTGGGAGAGGGTGTTGCGGAGAGTAAAGAGAAAATGAACAAATTGATTAATAAAATAGGAAACAGTAAACTTTGGTTATTGATAACTATAGTAGCCCTGGTTGCTATCAACTGGCTGGCATCGCTGTACCATGCCCGGGTAGATCTTACCAATGAAAAAAGATTTACCCTTTCATCTGCTACAAAAAGAGCATTAAAAAAAATAGATGATGTGGTTACCATAGACGTCTTTTTGAAAGGTGAATTGCGCAGTGGTTTCAAAAAACTGGCTAACAGCACATCAGAAATATTACAGGAATTCAAAGAAGTTGCAGGCAATAAACTGCAGTATAATTTTATTGATCCGGAAAATGAAGAGGCTGCTGCAGGTATGAAATGGGCAGATTCATTAAGTGCATTGGGATTTGGTATCAACCTCACTTCGCAGGTGAAGGCCGGGCAGCAGCAACAATATATTTATCCCGTGGCATTTGTTCACTACAAGGAAACGGTGGTTCCTGTATTGATTTACCAGGGTAAAACAAAAATTACAACCTATGCAGCCATCAATAGCGCAGAAGCCATGCTGGAATTTAATTTCATCAGTACTATTGATAAACTGGTTCAAAAAATCAAACCCGTTGTTGGCTATGCCGTAGGCAACGGGGAGCCAACCGGGTATAATGTGGAGGACCTGGTAAAGAATACACTGCAGCAGGAATATGAGTTTTTCAGCATTAACCCAAATACACAGCCCGTTATTCCCGAAGAATTTAAAGTGCTGTTTGTTGTTAAACCTACCGAACCTTTTTCTGACGAAGCCAAACTTAGGCTGGACC
Organism: Ferruginibacter sp.; assembly: GCA_044222465.1. Taxonomy (GTDB): domain Bacteria; phylum Bacteroidota; class Bacteroidia; order Chitinophagales; family Chitinophagaceae; genus Ferruginibacter. The sequence continues at coordinate 38,894 of JBGANE010000001.1, read as the reverse complement.
AATATGTGATGCATGGCGGCAAGATCCTGTTCTTTGTAGATAAACTAAATGCAGAGCTGGATAGTTTGCAAAGTAAGAATGGTGAAGTGGTTGCCTATGACCGCCAGCTTGGATTGAATGAATTGTTATTCAAATACGGCGCCAGGATCAATTCCGACCTCATCATGGACCTGCAATGCGATTTTCTTCCTTTTGATGTGAGTGGCAATGGACAGTTTGAATTATTACCCTGGAATTATTTCCCAGTCTTTGAAACCAAATCGAACCATGTAATAAATAAAAACCTTGGATTTGTGAGTGGCCGGTTTGTGAATTCAATTGATACGGTTGAAGCAGAGGGCATAAAGAAAACCATCTTGTTAAGTACTTCTTCAAATTCAAGAACGATAGCAACACCTGCATTGATCAGCGTAAAAGAAAATGTAGATGCACCTGAAAACGAAAAATTCAAAAAAGCCAATGTTCCCGTAGCTGTTTTGCTGGAAGGGAAATTTCAATCTCTTTTCTCTAATCGCTTGTCGCAGGCAATGAACGATACATTACAGAAATATAATTCAGTTTTTTTACAACAATGTATTAACGACAATAAGATGATAGTTGTGGCAGATGGAGACATCGTTTTGAATTCTGTAGTTAAGGGAAACCAATCCATACCCATGGGAATGAACCCTTTTACTTTTGGATCGCAGCGTGAATTTGCATTTGCCAACAAGGATTTTTTGCAGAACTGCCTTGATTACCTCATCAATACTTCAGGCCTTTCCGAAGCAAAGGCAAAAGACTATACCCTGCGTTTGCTGGATAAGAAAAAAGTGGACGAACAAAAAACAACCTGGCAATTCGTAAATATTGCTGTGCCGGTACTGCTGGTATTTTTATTTGCAGTTATTTATCAATTCCTGAGAAAAAGAAAATATACCCGTACCTAATATGGACAAAACGCAATTGATATACCTTGTTTTTAGTGCAGTGATCGTTGTTGCATTGGTTTTTGACCTGGGGTTACTCAGCAAAAAAAACCAGGTAGTAAGTTTAAAGGCGGCACTCATTCAAACAATTTTCTGGGTGACGTTGTCATTTGCTTTTTGTGGATTTATCTGGGTAGAGAATGCAGGGGGGAATGGCAGGGAAGATGCCATCGCCTATATATCTGCCTACCTGCTGGAGTGGTCGCTTTCTATTGATAATATTTTTGTGTTCATCATTATCTTCTCTTTTTTTAAAGTACAACCGCAAAACTATTCCCGGGTATTACTCCTTGGGATTTTAATGGCCATTGTTTTCCGTATCATTTTTATTGCATTGGGAAGTGAACTGGTGGCCCGGTTTGAATGGGTAATGTATATTTTCGGCGCTTTTATTTTATATACGGGTATTAAAATGTTCAGCAGCAGCCAGGAAGAGGAATTTAACCCGGAAAAAAGCTGGGCTTACCGGATAATGAAAAAATTCATGCGTATCACCAATGTGGAACCTAACGGCCGTTTTATTATTGTGCACAATAACCAGGCATTCTTTACCACTTTGTCAATGGTGGTGGTGATGCTGGGGCTCATTGATATTGCTTTTGCACTTGATTCCATACCGGCGGTGTTCTCCATCATTCCGGACCCAAACAAAAAACTGCTCATCTATTCATCCAATATTTTTGCGGTGCTGGGTTTACGCAGCCTTTTCTTTTTATTACGGGGGGCAGCCAGTAAATTTGATTTCCTGCAGCAGGGCATTGCCATTGTACTTCTTTTTATTGGGGTAAAGATGCTGATCGCCGAATGGTTGCACATACCGGTGTGGGTCTCTTTGCTGGTGATCGTATTTTGTATTTCAGGTTCAATCATCTATTCTGTTTATCACAAGCGAAAGGGTGCTCCTGAAGATATCATTGAGTAATTAAAAAAATACTTCTCGTTGTACACAGTTTCACAAATAGCATCTGTCATTAAAGCAAAAACTTTCTCTGAACATGCAGATATTGTTATTGAACATATCCTGTTAGACAGCCGTAAGTTATTATTCCCGGCGGGTTCCATATTTTTTGCATTGGATGGACTTAGAAGAAAAGGAAGCCTGTTTGTACCCGAGTTATATCATAAAGGTGTTCGTTGTTTTGTGGTGGATGAAATTTTTACTGAAGCAGATGTACAGGATTTTCCCAATGCCGATTTTCTGCAGGTGCCCGATGTGCTGCAGGCTCTGCAGTTACTCACTTCTTATCATCGCCAGCAATTTGACTTGCCGGTAATTGGAATAACAGGAAGTAATGGCAAGACCATGGTAAAAGAATGGCTGTACCAATTGTTGCAGGATGATTTTAACATTGTACGCAGCCCCAAAAGTTATAATTCACAGATCGGCGTACCATTAAGCGTATGGCAGATCAATGAAACACATACCCTTGGCATTTTTGAAGCCGGTATCTCTCAGCCCGATGAAATGCAAAAACTGGCAAAGATCATTATGCCCACCATTGGTGTTTTTACTTCAATAGGCGAAGCACATGGAGAAGGGTTCTTAAATATCCGACAGAAAATAAACGAAAAACTAAAGCTGTTTGTAAACAGCAGTTTGCTTATCTATTGCGCCGACCAGCCTGATATCAATGAAGCGGTAAATACGTTTAAGAATAATGTCCGGGCAGGCGATGATTTCGAACTTTTTTCATGGAGTAGAAAAGAAACAGCCACATTGCAGATCATTTCCATTGAAACAAATGCGGTACAAACTATTATCCAGTCTAAATGGAAAGAGGCTCCTGTAAATTTCAGCATACCATTTACAGATGAAGCCTCTGTTGAAAATGCAATAACCTGTTGTTGTGTTCTGTTGCATTTGGGAACAAGTGTTGAAACGATAACTGAACGCATGCTGCAATTACGTGCCGTGGAGATGCGCCTGGAACTAAAGCAGGGAATAAATAACTGCTCCATAATCAATGACAGTTACAGTGCCGATATTAACTCACTGACCATTGCGCTGGATTTTTTACAACAACAGAAACAACATGTAAAGCGTACGCTGATACTCAGTGATATTTTACAATCGGGTAAAAGCAGTGGTGAACTTTACACTGGTGTAGCTGCCATACTGGAACAAAAGAATATTAACCGTTTTATTGGGATAGGCCCGGAGATAACCCGGCAAAGGAATGCCTTCCAGAACATTGCGGAAACCGCTTTCTTTTCTTCTTCTGCAGATTTCAGGCAGCAATTTCACAGCCAGCATTTTCATAATGAGACCATTTTACTGAAAGGCGCCAGGCTCTTTGAGTTTGAACAGATCAGCCATTTACTGGAACAAAAGATCCACCAGACGGTTTTAGAGATCAACCTGAATGCCATAACACATAACTTAAATACTTACCAGCAATGGCTTAACCCCAATGTTAAAATAATGGCAATGGTAAAAGCATTCAGTTATGGCAGCGGTAGTTTTGAAATAGCCAACCTCCTGCAATTTCATAAAGTAGATTACCTGGCAGTGGCCTATGCCGATGAAGGAGTGGAGCTCCGCAAAGCCGGTATCACCCTGCCAATTATGGTGATGAATGCAGAAGAAATAACTTTTGATGTACTGGTGCAGTATAACCTGGAGCCCGAGTTGTTTTCATTTGATATTTTCAGCAGCTTTGAAAAATATTTAAAACAATCGGGCATTACCAACTACCCGGTGCATATTAAGCTGGATACCGGGATGAGGCGACTGGGCTTTGAACAAAAAGACATGGAAGAATTATGCGACCGGTTAAAGGCAACAACTGTTTTTAAGATACAATCTGTATTTTCTCACCTCGCTGCCAGCGATTCACCAAAGCATGATTCATTTACAGAAATACAGGCTGCAGCTTTTTTAGCCGGCTGCGAAAAAATTCAAAGCATAACCGGTTATTCATTCATCCGGCATATTGCCAATACATCGGCCATACACCGTCATAAAGACATGCAATTAGATATGGTTCGCCTGGGAATAGGTTTGTACGGTGTTGATGCAGACCCGGCAGTACAGCAACAATTGAAAAATGTCACCACCTTAAAAACAACCATCTCACAAATAAAAAAGATTAAAAAGGGAGAAAGTGTTGGTTACAGCCGCAAAGGGATGGCCACAAAAAATTCGGTGATCGCCACGGTACGGATTGGTTATGCAGATGGATATCCCCGGTTATTAAGTAATGGCACAGGTAAAATGCTGGTAAATGGCAAGCCTGCCCCGGTAATTGGAAATATATGCATGGATATGACCATGCTCGACATAACCGGCATTAATGCCAGCGAAGGTGATGAAGTAACCGTTTTTGGAGAAGGCTTACCCGTAAGTGACCTGGCTTCACTTGCTCAAAGTATTCCCTACGAAATTCTCACGGGCATATCTCAGCGGGTAAAAAGAGTCTATTATGAAGAATAGCGAGCAATCCCTAACCTCAAACATCAAACCCCAAACTAACCTATCTTTGCCGCTCACATTATGAAAGCAAAACACGTAACTTTTACCATCTTATTGATCATATTGGCCGACCAGGCCCTTAAGCTTTGGATCAAAACACACTATCACCTTAATGAATCGCACCAGGTGCTCGGAAGCGGTTTTCAGCTGTATTTTGTAGAAAACCCCGGTATGGCCTATGGCTGGAAATTTGGGGGCAACTGGGGCAAGATGGCGCTTACCATTTTCAGGATGGGTGCGGTAATATTTGGTACCTGGTACCTGCGTAAAATAATCAGGGAAAAATATCACAAAGGTTTTATTATATGTGCGTCATTGGTATATGCCGGGGCGCTGGGTAATTTAATAGACTCTTCTTTTTATGGGTTGATATTTGATAAGGGCATGACGGTGGATCCGCAAATAAAAGATTATGTTGGCTATGCAGGCCTGGCCAAATTCTCTTCAAATGGCTATGCTTCTTTTTTACACGGTAATGTAGTTGACATGCTGTATTTCCCGGTTATTAAGGGATATTTTCCTTCCTGGGTACCTGTTTTTGGCGGTGATGATTTTGAATTCTTCCGGCCCATTTTCAATATTGCCGATGCCTCAATTACTACCGGTGTTATCAGTATCCTGGTCTTCCAGAAGCGATTTTTTAAGCATCGCAATACAGGAGAAGTGCATTCAACCGTGGAAACAAATGCACTGGTTAATGACGAGTCGCAGGTTTCCTGATTGCGTATAATTAAAAATACTCCATATACATTAGTGTGTTAGTTACCGCTATTGGCAAAATATTTGCAGCGATAATTGCAGTTTTAAGCAGCAGATCAGGTGGTTTAATAATCTTTTATCAAAAAATCCCTGAAAGGTTGAAGAAATCCGGCTATTTTTGGAGAACCAACTTTTTAAACCCTTTCCCCGGAAAGCTATAACAAACGATACATGAAAAAATTACTTCCTCTTTTTTTTGCACCAGTGGTTTTGGCTGTTTTTTCCTGCGAAAAGGAATACAGCCTGGAAAACAGCGGAAATAATAATAATGGCCTGATCGTTGGAACGGATTGCCGCATCAGCAAGATCGTTTATACCGATACAGCCACCGGAACAGGAATTGGTTCTATCGCCGCAAACATCAATAATCTTGATGTTGTAACCGGCATCACCAAATTCGACAGCTTATCTTTTACCATAGATTTTATTACAACACCTGTGTATGTAAGCGATACAATTTTTATTAATGCAGATGAGTATTTCATAATAGATGTTACAACCAGGCGTATTAAACAATTGCATGCACTAGTTGACCCAACAGATCCTTTGTCTCCGCAACTTGAGATAACTTATTTTTATAATGGGGCCGGTTACCTTAGCTCAAAGATCACTGCCTATACCATTAACCCGGGCACTCCTATCTATATTGTTGATTACACCTATGTGGCAGGAAAACTTACCCATATGACAGGAACCGACCTGGTTACCGGCGACCTGAATGTGGATGCTGATGTAAATTACTACAGCAATATTTTACCCAACAGGTTCTTATACATTTTCCCCGATGAAAAGGGTTATCCTTATTTCAGCCAGTTTTATAATTTCGGAACAAGGCCCGGCAACGCACCAAAAGATATTACTGTAAGGAACTACGATCCGGGAGGTATTTTAAGAGACTCAACCGTAACCACATTCAGTAACTATATCATGAGTCGTGATAACTATGTACTTAGTGTACAAATGGGAAAGGATGATCTGATCAGCATTCCTGCTGTTAAATCAAAACTTAGTTTTTCCTATAAGTGTAAGTAAGTTTAATTGCTTAATTGTTGTGTAACCTGAATTAACAAATAGAACTATCCTTTAAAGGCAAAAATAATTTAACAATTCAGCCATTTAAGCTAATGTTCAACACTTGCTGCTGTGCCGGTATTTTATAACTGTTTGCCCGGCAACCAAACCGATCTTAAAAAACTGAAGTTAGTATCAGCCAAACTATTGTTCAGTAAAGCCATAAAAAAGATCAGAATTTACCTGGTTTTTTACACATTTCATGTTAGCGGTTAGTTGCTTTTGTTCACTTTTGCCTGTTATTGGAAATTTTGTTTGTTAGTCCGTTACAGGCTATTTTTATATTCTGAATAAACAATAAATGTTTTTCCATCATAAAGGCAGAGACCTGTTTCTCTTGTGCCTATCCATAGATTTCCACTTTTATCCTCCAAAATTGACCAAATACTATTGTTGAGTAGACCGTCTTTTGTTGAAAAGCGAGTGAAAGATCTGCCATCGTAACGGCTAAGTCCGGCATTAGCATCACCACCAAACCAAAGGTTTCCCTTTTTGTCTTCTATTATTCGGGTAACCCCACCTTGTAAGCCATCCTTTTTTGTAAAACTCGTAAATGATTTGCCATCATACCGGTAGGCCCCACCCCAATTGCTGAACCAGATATTCCCGTTTTTGTCTTGTAATTGAGGCCATCCCCAATTATGCGCTTTTGGCTTTGGCCCATCTTGAAATAAATCTTCTGGCTTGAGGTTGGTTACAGATTTTCCATCGTAGCGGTACACACCTTTGTTACTTCGTCCACCAAACCAAATGTTACCTGTTCTGTCTTCTAAAATACATTCAGGCTTAAAGTCACTGTTCAAAATGTCGTTTGCTACCTCATTGCTATAAAACGTAGTAACCGAGATGCCATCGTATATATAAACACCGCCTCTTGTTACAAACCATAGTTTCCCGCTTTTTGCTTGCATGATACTGTAAACCCACTGCGAGCTGTAATAGGGGTCATCCTTATTGGGTGCCGGATTTGGTGGTAAAGGAAGCTTGATTTCAGCAAATGTTTTACCACCTGTTCTGAACGAAGCCGAAGGATCATATAGACAAAGTCCTGTACCAGTACCTATCCAAATTTTACCATCCTTATCTTCCAAAAGACAATAAACATTATTACTGTTTAGCCCATCGGCCACTAAAAACCGGCTAAACGATTTACCGTCATATTTATAAAGACCATTTTCTGTGGTGCCGAACCAAAGGTTACCGGCTTTGTCCTGCAGGCTACATTGAACATTGCCATATCTGGGTGAGCCAATGGTTTTTATAAGTTTTGGATGATCTTTTGGTAAGTCATTTTTAGCTGGTTCGTTGCAGGCAGTGCCAAAAAGTAATAGTGTGAGAAAAGTGAAAACGTGTATGTATTTCATAATTTATTTTAATGACTTAAGATTCAAATTAATACTTCCACAAGGAATTTCTTTATCGTTTGATTTACTGTTACTTTTTGGTCCATCAACTTTTATCCTATAAAAAAGATTTTGCCCTTTTAGGCTAAGTCCCGTTCGCAAGGTACCATGTGCTCCTTCAACCAGGCAGACCATTACGACATAAAAACCATTCGATTCTTTTTGAGTAATAGTTCTTTTCAACAAAGCCGGCTTATGAATATAATTATCTAAAAAAGATTCTAAACCTGTCAGGCCATGATTAAACAAAGTTTCTTTATCAAATGTCATTGTGCCGGGAGGAACCAATATTTTAAAGTATTTGCCAGGTAAGTCTATGCCGATAATGATACGCCTGTTCAGCAGAATGTTACCAGGTTGCTCTTTGCCTTAGCCATAGACCAATTCAGATCTTTCCAACCATCTTCTCCGGCACCACCCACTCATCAAATTCTTTTTCGGTAAGGTAGCCCAGCTTTACGGCCATGGCTTTAAGGGTTGTGTTTTCCTTATGCGCCTTTTGCGCTATTTCCGCCGATTTGTAATAACCTATTTTGGTGTTAAGCGCTGTTACCAGCATGAGGGAATTATCCAGGTGCTTTTTTATATTTTCTTTGATGGGTTCAATTCCGGTTGCACATCTATCGTTGAACGAAACACAGCCATCGCCTATCAGCCTGGCGCTGTGCAAAAAATTATAGATCATCACCGGTTTAAAAACATTCAGTTCAAAATGCCCGGTAGCACCGCCGATATTGATGGCCACATCGTTGCCTAAAACCTGTGCAGCTATCATGGTCAATGCTTCGCATTGTGTTGGATTAACCTTGCCGGGCATAATAGAAGAACCGGGTTCGTTATCGGGTATGAATATTTCGCCGATACCGCTTCTTGGGCCTGATGACAACATGCGGATATCGTTTGCGATCTTCATTAAACTTACTGCTACAGTTTTTAAGGCACCATGCGCTTCCACAATAGCATCGTGTGCTGCTAACGCTTCAAATTTGTTGTCGGCTGTTTTAAACGGAAGGCCTGTAAGCCTCGCAATATGCTTTGCCACATTCACATCATAGTTCGGTGGGGTATTGATACCTGTTCCAACAGCAGTACCGCCCAATGCCAGTTCGCTTAAATGGGCAAGTGAATTTTTAATGGCCTTCAATCCATGATCGAGTTGTGATACATAACCGCTGAATTCCTGTCCAACCGTTAAAGGCGTGGCATCCATAAAATGGGTGCGGCCTATCTTCACCACTTTTTTGAACGATCTTGCTTTTTTATCCAGGGTATCCCTCAGTTTCTTTATTCCGGGGATGGTTGTCTCCATTAAAATCTTATAAGCTGCAATGTGCATCGCCGTTGGAAAGGTATCATTGCTGCTTTGACTCTTGTTCACATCATCATTGGGATGCAGGTATTTTTCTTTATCGCCCAGTTTACCGCCATTCATTACATGGCCCCGGTAAGCAATCACTTCATTCACATTCATATTGCTTTGGGTGCCGCTGCCCGTTTGCCAAACCACCAGCGGGAAATAGTCATCCAGTTTTCCGTCCAGTATCTCTTTACAAACCTTACCGATGAGGCCGGCTTTCTTCCTGGGTAAAACACCGGCATCATAGTTAGTGAGGGCTGCTGCATGTTTCAGGTAGGCAAAAGCCCTGATGATCTCTTTGGGCATGCGATTGATGTCCTGGGCTATCTTGAAATTGTCAATGCTACGCTGGGTTTGTGCGCCGTAATAGGCGTCCACGGGTACTTTTACCTCACCCATCGTGTCTTTTTCTATCCTGTATTCCATATATCCTTGTATTTTCTTTAGATTTATAATTACACGAATTGGTACTAATTACACGAATTTTTAAATACAGGAACCTAATTCGTGTAATTCGTTTTAATTCGTGTAATAAAGATTTCCACAAAGGTACGGTGCGAGGTTAAAATAGTAACGCTTCGGTTTTCTTTTTATATTGCAGTAAACATGTTTATGGGCATTCAAAAACGATATTGCTTCTTTATTTTCCTTCTCTTTATTTCATTTCATAATATCAATGCACAGGGAAAATTTGATTATAAAGTTCCTGATGACCCACTTGTGAGGCAAAAGCTAAAAGAATGGGGCGATATGAAATTCGGCCTGATGATCACCTGGGGGCCTTACTCTCAGTGGGGTGTGGTAGAAAGCTGGAGCCTTTGTCCCGAAGACGAGGGTTGGTGTGAAAGAAAAGGACCTTATGCAAAGAACTGGTACGAATACAAAAAGGCATACGAGAATTTGCAAACCACATTCAACCCGGTAAATTTTAACCCGGAGAAATGGGCTGCCGCCGCAAAAGATGCTGGTATGAAGTATGTACTTGCTATGGCAAAACACCACGATGGTTTTTGCATGTTTGACACTAAGACAACAGACTATAAGATCACTGATGCTAAAACCCCTTTTTCAAAGGGCCCGAGAAGTAATGTGACCAAAGAAATATTGAATGCTTTCAGAAGAGAGAACCTGATGCCGGGCATCTATTTTTCCAAGCCCGACTGGCATACACCTGATTACTGGTGGAGTTATTTTCCGCCCAAGGACAGGAACCCAACCTACGACACCAAAAAATACCCGGAGATATGGAAGCGGTTTAAAGATTTTACCTATACCCAGTTTGAAGAATTGATGAGTGATTATGGAAAAATTGATATTCTGTGGCTTGATGGAGGATGGGTAAGGCCATTTGACAGTATCGACAGTTCGGTGAGCTGGCAAAAAACCATTCCTTACGACCAGGATATTGATATGCCCAAAATCGCTGCTATGGCCAGGAGCAAACAGCCGGGGATGCTGATCGTTGACCGGACCGTTGCCGGTGAATATGAAAATTATCTCACCCCCGAAGCCATGATCCCCAGCGAAACAAATCCCATTCCTTGGGAAAGTTGTATGCCTATGTCAACATCATGGTCCTATGTACCCAATGCAAAGAATAAACCGGCTAATACATTAATACACATGTTGTGTAATGCAGTGAGTAAGGGAGGTAATTTTTTACTGAATGTGGCGCCCGGCCCTGATGGCGACTGGGACGACTCATCTTACTACCGCCTGAAAGAGATCGGGGCATGGATGAAGGTTAATGACGAAGCTATTTACGGAACAACATTCATCAAACCTTACAAAGAGGGCAAATTCGTATTTACAAAAAAGAATGATACGGTGTATGCCATTTACCTGGCAGATGAAAATGAAATGCAAATGCCCGAAAGTATCAGCATCAATAGTTTTCAAAGAACAACTACAACAAAAATTCATTTGCTGGGCTATGATAAACCATTGAACCCGGACAGGAACAGTAAATCGATACATGTTGTTCTCCCGGATAAGATCCGGAACAACCCTCCCGGGAAACATGCATGGGTATTTAAGATCTCTGGTCTTTAATTTAAAATACAAAAGGATGAAACAGTTAACTGCTTTGCTTGCATTCATTGTGCCACTGATTTTATTTTCTCAATCGCCTGTACGGGAAAAAATATCGATGGACCGCAATTGGAAATTTCATTTCGGTGATGCATCGGAGACACAGAATGATTTTAATTATAATCTTAACTATAACCTTTCCAAAGCAGGTTCGGGAAAAAGTACTATCTCACCTAACTTCAATGACACACCCTGGCGCAGTCTTAATTTGCCTCACGACTGGGCAGTAGAACAGGATTTTGTGAATATCAAAAACGAGGGATTGCAGGACCATGGTTTTAAGGCAGTAGGTGGACTGTTCCCCAAAACAAGTATTGGTTGGTATAGAAAATCTTTTTTTGTGAACGTAAAAGATTCAGGAAATAAATTCAGTATTCATTTCGACGGGGTATTCCGCAATTGCAAGGTTTATCTTAACGGACATTACCTGGGTAATAATGAAAGTGGTTATAGCGAATTCTGCCTCGATGTAAGTGATTATCTCAACTTTCATAAAAAGAATGTACTGGTTGTAAGGGTAGATGCTTCACAATTTGAAGGCTGGTTCTATGAAGGTGCAGGTATTTACCGTCATGTGTGGCTGGAGAAATACAATCCTGTTCATATTGCAGAATACGGAACTTTTGTGAGTTCAGTTGTAACCGATACGATTGCCAAAGTATCAGTGGAAACCAAGCTTTTAAACAACACATCGGCAAGGGCCCGTACCAATATTGTGTATTACATAACAGATAAAGCCGGGAATAAAATCACCGGCTCACTGGTAGAAGGCGTTTCGGTAAGCCCCGGCGATGCAAAGAAAATTCAATACCAGTTTAAAATAAACAAGCCGGTTTTGTGGAGCCTGGAAGATCCTCATTGTTATAAATTAGTAACGCTTGTAAAACAAGATGCAACTAATAATATCATCGACAGCAGCTCTGCCACTTTTGGCATAAGAACCATTGTAATGGATGCTAATAAAGGACTGTCGTTGAATGGTAAACCAATAAAAATTTATGGAGTATGCTGCCACCAGGACCATGCAGGTGTGGGCAGTGCATTGCCTGATGCCCTGCAATACTACAGGATAAAACTGTTGAAAGAGATGGGCGTGAATGCCTACCGTACATCGCATAACCCGCCAACCCCTGAGCTGTTGCAGGCATGTGATGAACTGGGGATGCTGGTGCTTGATGAGAACCGCCTCATCGGTACATCAACGGAATATATGAGCCAGTTTGAAAAACTTATATTGAGAGACAGGAATCATCCTTCTGTTTTTATGTGGAGCATCGGTAACGAAGAAGGCTGGATACATGGCAATGATGTAGGAAAAAGACTGGCGCTTACATTAATACAAAGACAAAAAGAACTTGACCCCTCAAGAGTAAGCACATATGCAGCCGATAATGGTAATACATGGACCGGCATCAATGAAGTGATACCTGTAAGGGGATTCAACTATCGCATCACTTCCATAGATGATTACCATGCGGCACACCCAACTCAACCTGTTTATGGCAGTGAAACGGGAAGTACTGTTACTACAAGGGGCATTTATATAAAAGATACGATAGCTGGTTATGTGCCCGATCACGATATAACTTATCCCTGGTGGGCCAGTACTGCAGAGCAATGGTGGAAACCTAATGCAAACAAGGACTGGTTCATGGGTGGATTTGTATGGACAGGTTTCGATTACCGGGGCGAACCAACACCTTATGGATGGCCCTGCATCAATTCGCATTTTGGTATCATGGATATGTGCGGCTTTCCTAAAAACAATTACTACTATTACCAAAGCTGGTGGAGCGGTAAAGATGTATTGCAGATCAGTCCGCACTGGAATCATACTGCAGACAGTGTTGACGTATGGGTAAACAGCAATGCCGATGAAGTGGAACTGAAACTGAACGGAAAAAGTTTGGGAAAGAAAAAAATGGAAAGGAATGGGCATCTCCAATGGATGGTAAAATACCAACCCGGCAAGCTTGAGGCCACAGGATGGAAGAGTGGAAAAAAACTATACGCAAAAGTTGAAACAACCGGCAAACCAGTAAAGATCATGCTTACTCCTGACAGGAAGGAGATAAATGCAGATGGCGAAGATATTTGTGTGATGAATGTTTCGGTGCTTGATGATAAGGGAAGAGAAATACCCGATGCTATGAATCAATTGAAATTTGATGTACAGGGCGCTGCGGCGATCATCGGCGTGGGCAATGGAGACCCCAGCAGCCACGAAGCTGATAAATGCATGGATGGGAAATGGCAGCGTAAATTATTCAATGGTAAATGCCAGGTCATCGTTCAGTCAAACGGCGGTAATGCAGGGTTCAGACTCAATGCATCTGGCGAAGGGCTTATCCCTGCCAATATTGATATCAATACAAAAACCGGTTCAGCTAAAACCTATGTACTGGAGAAATTGGATTAAAAAACATTTATGAAAAAGATCATTGTTCTTTGTTTTTGTGCAGCGATGATAGGATCATCAGTCGCTCAAATATATCAACCCAACTGGGAAAGCCTTGACAATAGGCCGGTTCCGCAATGGTTCAAAGACGCCAAGTTCGGGATATTCATCCACTGGGGGGTATATGCTGTGCCCGGGTGGAGCAGCAAAGGCAACTATGCAGAATGGTACCAGCAGGGGCTACAAACAACAGATACAGCAAGACAGAAGTATCATAAAGCGAAATTTGGCAACAGGTCTTATTATGATCTGGCCAACGATTTCAAGGCAGAATTATTTAACCCCGATGAATGGGCAAAGGTTTTTGAAGCGTCTGGCGCAAAATATATCGTACTTACTTCAAAGCACCACGATGGATTTACATTATGGCCAAGTAAGGAGGCAGACAAGACCTGGGGATTTAAATGGAATGCATTGGATGTTGGCCCCAAAAGAGACTTGCTTGGCGATCTTTTTAAAGCTGTGAGAAAGACTTCTGTTCATGCCGGGATGTATTTTTCACTATACGAATGGTTCAATCCCTTGTGGAAGCAGGATAAAAAAAGATATGCTGCTGAGCATGCATGGCCGCAGATGAAAGACCTCATTAACACCTACCAACCCGATGTGTTCTGGACGGATGGCGACTGGGAAGCGCCACCCGAAACATGGAAAAGCCAGGAGTTTTTAGCATGGCTGTATAATGAAAGTCCTGTAAAAAATAAAATTGTAGTGAATGACCGCTGGGGAGAAGGTATACGTTTTAAACATGCAGGCATCTATACTCCCGAATACCAACCCGAGCTTGATTTTGAAGACCATTACTGGGAAGAGAGCCGTGGCATGGGATACAGCTATGGCTACAACAGGGAAGAAGATGCCTGGGATTATAATTCAACACAATCACTTGTGCTGCAGTTGGTAGATAAAGTGAGCCGTGGAGGGAATTTTTTATTGGATATTGGCCCTGATGAACATGGAAAGATACCACCCATCATGCAGGAGCGCTTGTTGCAGATGGGTGACTGGCTCAAGATAAACGGCGAAGCCATTTACGGAACATCAAGATGGAAAATACACAGCCAGTGGAGTGAGGGTAACAGGGATTACAAAGACCGGAGCGGAGATATGCTTTTGAAAATAACCGTTGACCCAGACCCGGGTTATGCAGTGAAAGAAGTTTTTTATACTTATAATGCGAATACAAATACACTTTATGCCATCCTGCCCAAATATCCTGATAATAAAAAAATAATGCTGAAAGATATTGGCCCTGCTTCGGGAGCAGTTATAAGTTTCTTATCAACAAAAGAAAAATTGAATTGGCGTCAGCAGGGAGAAGACATTGTTATTGATCTTCCGGAATATAATCCCAATAAAATAAAAGCGCCCTATGCTTTTGTATTGAAGACTGAAAACTATGGAAGGTTCTCCCCAAAGCCTGTTATAAAAGCAGCGTATGAAAAAGGAGCGACTAAGCCGGTTATCAGTTTATCCGTTAATGGAGCCGGAGCAATATATTATACCACTGATGGTAGTGAGCCCACATCAGTATCTGCATTATATACCAGACCATTCAGCATTGATAAAACAAGTATTGTTAAGGCTAAAACTTACCAGGCAGGTGTTTTGCCGAGTGCTGCAATTGAGGAGAAAGTGAGGACCTATGAATGGAAGATAGCTTTAGACCTGTTCAGGGCAAAGCAGGGGATCAATTATAAGTATTATGAACCTGTTACAAGGATAACTATGAATTCGATAAAAGATGCCCCTAAAACAAGCGGTAACACAGATATAATTTCTGTTGCGAAGAAACAACGGGCTGATAAATTCGCTTTTGATTTTGCAGGGTATATCAAAATTGAAAAAGACGGAGTCTATACTTTCTTCACACAATCAGATGATGGAAGTAAATTATTTATTGATGATGAAGAAGTGGTGAATAATGACGGTGACCATGGAACTACAGAAAAAGAAGGAAAGGTTGCATTGAAAAAAGGATATCATAAGATAAGGGTTACATATTTTGACAGTGGTGGAGGGAATGAACTCAAAGTTTTAATAAAACCGGAAGGCGGAATAAAAATGGAGATACCTGCAACCATGTATTATCGCTGATATGAGGCATTTTAAAAAGACGAAACAGATATGGGAACCTGGGGAACAGCAATAAAAGACAGTGACGCATTTGCCGATATTTATGACGAGTTCTATGAACTCTATAATAAAGGTGGGCAACCGGATTCCATTTCTAAAAAGATTATTGCTGACAATTGGGAAATTCTAGAAATTGAAGAGGAAAAACACAGTTTATGGTTTGCTCTTGCTTTAGCCCAATGGGAAACGAAATCACTTGACCAAGAAGTATTCTCGACAGTCAAAGACATAATTTTATCGGGAGCTNTAAACTGAGAATGTCACTTGACCGGGTAGATCTTTGGGATGACAGGCCTATGCCCGAAATTGATAAACTCAAATTCAGTTGGGTTACAGAGAAGGTAAAATTAAACCAATACGACTCTGTACAGAAGATCGGTGACGAGCCTTATGAAAAATATGCTGCACCTACAAAAATACCCGGCGCTGCAATTGAAATTAATATAGCATCGTTTGGAAAAATTAAAACCGTATCACTGGATATTAAAACAGCGATTACAAAAATTGAATGGGAAAACGGGATAAAAATGGAAACTTATGTAAGTGCTATAAGCAATAATGGTGTTTTTGTTTTAAGGAATTTTAAAGGCGACCTTGATGTCGACATCATTCCACCAACCTATAACTCCGGTAAAAAAGGCTCACAAGGAAACTCAGTAGAAGGCCAGGGCCTTGAAAAATTAGGCTATGCAAAGGGCTATTTGATAAAAGGAAAAAGGGCATTGCAATATTATCAGCCTTGTTATGGTGGCATGTCTTATGTTGTATCGGTTAATCTTATGTATGAAAAATCTGAAGTACGGGGGCATTGGACGATACTAAAAATGAATAATAACATCCCAGACCAAAGTTCCGGATCTTTTGATACGACCAAAGCTTCGCATATCAAATGGTGGAATGATTACTGGAGCCGTTCATCTGTTTCATTGCCTGATAAATTGCTGGAACGGCAATATTACCTGGACATGTATAAGTTTGGATGTGTTACAAGATCCAATACGCCACCCATATCATTGCAAGCCATCTGGACGGCGGATAATGGTAACCTGCCTCCCTGGAAAGGAGACCTGCATCACGATCTGAATACCGAACTCAGTTATTGGCCGGGTTACACCGGTAATCATCTTAACCTGACCGCATCATTTACCAATTGGTTATGGAAAGTGCAGGAAGAAAATAAAAAATGGACAAAGGATTATTTTGAAGTTGAGGGGTTAAATGTTCCGGGTGTAACTACTATCAGCGGTAAACCGATGGGAGGGTGGATACAATATTCGATGAGTCCCACAACAGCAGCATGGCTGGCATCGCATTTTTACCTGCAATGGAAATACGGTATGGATCAAAAATTTCTGCGGGAAAAATGTTTGCCATACTTTGATGAAGTTGAAAACTTTCTGATGAAACTCAGGGAAAGAGACCTGGCTACTTCGAAGTATAGAATGCCATTAAGTTCAAGCCCGGAGTATTTTGATAATAGTAAACAGGCGTGGTTTTCTCAGTATACAAATTATGATCTTGCATTAACAAAATTTCTTTATGCAAAATATGTTGAGATATTGCATGCCAACCCTCCCAGGAGTTTTAAAGAGATCTTTTTAGACAGCAAACTGTACCCCGAATTTGATACAAACGAAACGGGCCTTACTGTAGCACCCGGACAAGAACTTGAAGAGTCGCACCGGCACATGTCGCCATATATGGCTATTTATCCATTAGGCTTGTTGAATATTGAGGAACCCTCAGAAAAAGATATTATTAACAGGTCACTTCGTTGGATTGAAAGGAAAGGAACTATAAACTGGGTAGGTTATTCTTTCGCATGGATGGCTTGCCTGTATGCAAGAGCACAGGAAGGAGATAGTGCAGTAAGTATGCTCCAAAAATTTGCTTCTAATTTTTGTTCTGTGAATAGTTTTCACCTGAATGGCGACCAGAAAGGCGGACAATATTCGAACTTTACCTACAGGCCATTTACGTTAGAAGGGAATTTTGCTTTTGCGCAGGGGATACATGAATTATTATTGCAGAGCCATAAAGGCTATATAGAAATTTTTCCGTCAGTTCCTTCTGCGTGGAAAGATGTTTCCTTTAAAACATTAAGAGCAGAAGGGGCTTTTCTGGTGAGTGCCAAAAAGGAAAACGGTGTGATAACAGAAATAAAGATTACTTCAGAGAGGGGAGGAGAATTGAATGTAAAGCTTCCATTTAAAACATGGATCAATACCGGGATAAGCCGCTCCTTGATTCATGTAGAAGGTAATATTGCAACTATAAAATTAAAAAAAGGCCAAACCATAATTTTTAAAAATGCATTTGAATAAACGGGTACTGATCTCTTTGATACTTTTTTCTCCCTTGCTTTTACAGGCACAGGGCAAAATACCCAAACCAACCAAAGCACAACTTTCATGGCATGAAATGGAATTCTATCTCTTCATGCACTTTGGCCCCAATACTTTCACCGACCTGGAGTGGGGGCATGGAACCGAAAAGGAAGAAGTTTTCAATCCCACTAATTTGGATTGTGAGCAGTGGTGCCGCATTGCCAAAGTATCAGGCGCCAAGGGTATCATCATCACTGCAAAACACCACGATGGGTTTTGTTTGTGGCCCAGTAAGTATTCAACACATACGGTTCGTGAAAGCAAGTGGAAAGATGGAAAGGGCGATGTGCTGAAAGAATTATCTGCAGCCTGTAAAAAATACGGATTGAAGTTCGGAGTTTATATCTCTCCCTGGGACAGGAACCATCCCGATTACGGAACAGAAAAATACAATGACGTTTTTGTAAGTATGATGAAGGAACTATTTACAAACTACGGCCCCATCTGGGAATTGTGGTGGGATGGTGCCAATGGGGAAGGACCCAATGGGAAGAAGCAAGTGTATGACTGGCATAGGTTTGAAAGAACGGTTCGGGAACTTTCTCCCAATACGGTTGTGTTCAGCGATATTGGCCCCGATATTCGTTGGGTAGGCAATGAAAGCGGCGTTGCCGGAAAAACAAACTGGAATACTTTAGACACGGCAGGGTTTACGAGAGGCGCCGGTGGACCTCCACAGGATACCTTGAATACCGGAAATGTGAATGGCAGGAACTGGATACCGGCCGAGTGTGATGTAAGCATCAGGCCCGGATGGTTTTATCATAAAGCGGAGGACAGTAAAGTGAAAACGCCGGAGCAATTATTTGATCTCTATTTAAAATCAGTTGGGCGTGGGGCAAACTTATTGCTGAATGTACCACCGGATGGAAGAGGGCTTATTAATGAGAATGATTCTGCGGCGTTAGTAGGATTTAAAAAGTTGAAAGAAGAAAATTTTAAAAATAATCTTTCGAAAGGAAGGGAAGGATACTTTCTAAGGTATAATGCTAACAGGGTTACACGAGCATTAAATGATAATGATCCATCAACAGGCGAAATAATAACATTGAATAATGTACAGTCTGTTGAAATAAAATTTGAAAAACCCGAAATGATTAACTGTATTATTCTTAGTGAAGATTTAACAAAGGGTCAGGCTTGTGGAGGTTTTGTAGCATATTTAACTAACCGAAAACATAAAGATGTAACCACAATAAAAGAAACAACAATCGGCAGAAAAAGAATTATTACGTTTCCTCAAACTGAAGTAACAAATATAATAATTTCAATTAAAGGGCAGAAATCATCAACCCTCATCAGTGAAATAGAAGCTTATCTAATCGACGAAAAACTGATCGAAAAATAGAACTACCTGCTCACCACAAATTTTTCGGTCGCCTTTACTGCTCCGTCCTTGTGCATCACCAGGAGGTAAACACCACTGGCAAGCTGGTCAACAGGTACAGTTGTGTTATTGCCGGTTACCTGTATCTCTTTCAGCTTTCTTCCCGACTCATCAAAAATACAGATCGTTGAATTGAGTTCTGATGTTCTTACGATCACAGGAGCCCCGCTTGTTGGATTATTCAGAATGCTGAAATATTTGTTTTCTTTAAAATTGACAAACCTGATAGGGGAGTAACTGAACTTGCCATCAATGTCAACCTGTTTTAACCGGTAGTAGTTATTTCCATTGAAGGGGTTATTATCATACCATTGATAGTTGCGATGTACATTACTGTTAACAGCTCCCGGCACCTGGCCTATCTTATTAAAGCTGACCGCATCACTGCTTCTTTCAATTTCAAACCTGTTATTGATCTCGGTGGCAGTTGTCCAGTTGAGGAGGGTTCTCTTTTCAATAGCCCTGGCTGTGAACTCAAGCAATGTAATGGGTAGTGGCACCTGTTTGTCGAATTGTATCACATTGGTGAGCGACCATTTGCCATTTACCTCTTTGGTGCGTATAAAAAGATAATGAATGCCATTGGGTAAACCGGTTAAAGGGGCAGCAAATGAAAAATCTGAAATATTGGTTCCTAACCCGCCTCCAAAGGGAATGGCTGTTCCATTGCCGAAGCCCGGATCGGTATCAAAGAAATATTCTCCTCCCTGGAAATTACCCTGTGCAATGTCTTTAAAGAAAAGCCAGCGGTTGGTGAGTCCCCAGGTTCCGTTAATGTCTTTTGTTCTCAGGAAAATATTATGTACCCCCATGCTTAATGAACTGATGTCAATGGGTATGGCCACGTTAGCAATGTTTGTACCGGCAGTGACCGGCACATCGGTTGCATTGCCAAATCCGGGATCGGCATCAACAAAATACTCCGCCTTGTTTACGTTGGCAGGCGTAAAATCTTTTACAAACATCCAGCGATTGGTAAGGCTCCAGATGCCTGCATCATCTTTTGAGCGCAGGTAGATCGTATGAAAACCTTTTGATAAAGCTGATATATCAACGGGTATGGCAAGGTTGGAAATATTGTTTCCTGGTGTTACTATAACATCGGTTGCGTTACCAAAACCCGGATCGGTATCAATAAAATATTCAAACTTGTTTGCATTGACAGCGATATTATCTTTTACGAATATCCAGCGGTTGACAATACTCCAGGTTCCTGCATCATCTTTTGAGCGCAGGTAAATGGTATGAAATCCCTTTGAGAGTGCAGTAATATTTACCGGGATGGCGACATTGGCAATATTGCTTCCGGCAGAAACAGAAACATCGGTTCCGCTTCCAAATCCGGGATCGGTGTCAATAAAATACTCAAGTTTGTTTACATTAACAGCCACGATATCCTTTGCAAACATCCAGCGCCTGGTGAGCGACCAGTTACCGGCATCATTTCTTGACCGCAGGTAAACATTATGAAATCCTTTAGCCAGTGCAGATATATCAACCGGTATCAGCAGGTCGGTAATATTTGCTGCTGCTGTTACCGGAACATCAGTTGCATTGCCAAAACCAGGGTCGGTATCAATAAAATACTCAACCTTGTTAATTGTCTGTGCGTAAACCTGCGTTGATACCAGTAACAGGACAGCAATATGTCTGACAGCCTTCATGATCCGGTGATTATTAATTATTGGTTCTTGTACTGATGGTGATATTAAGCGTATTGGAAGTAGTGGTAGCCGGTGCAGCCAGCTTATAAATGCTGGGCACATTTGCAATACCCGACAATACATAAGAGATGCCCGTTGCTGAAGAACCATATATACCGCAATCACCACCTGTAGAAACCCCGTTCCATGCAGCGCCAATGGCCGGGCTGCCCGCTTTCAATTGCCAGCGGCTGTCTTCACTGAAAGCAGGATTGGTGTTGAGATGGTCTTCAAATACCGTACTCATAGTCACGCTGGACTGATTACCGTTTAAAGTTCCGAACTGGGTGCCATTGCCGATATTACTCCGGCTGTCGCAACTGGTAAGGTTGACGGTACTTGAAAGCACATTGATATTATTCCACACCCTGAAGTTTGTCAAATTATGAACAACAAACGAATTAACAGCAGCTATGATGTTGTTCATGAAATCTCCATTGCTGGTAGCGCCCAGGCTTATGGCTGCTGCTATAACATTATTATTGATCTGCAGGTTGGTGGCCGGGTTTCCATCACCGGTTACAGATGCGTTTGATGTATTGTCTATATAGTTTTGCAAAACCTGTACATTGCTACACAAACCCAATGTTACCGTGGCAAGCCTGTTTCGCCTGATAATGATATTAGACACCCCGTTTGTAACCAGTAAAGTAGCGCTTAACGTACAACCTTCCAGCACAGTACCGTTGCTTCCCGTGGTAAAGGTTACGCCGCTAAGCAGTGATGTAGCAGGGTTAGCCTGCAGGTCGGGGTTGGCATTGGCTCCCAATGTTCCCAGCAAATAACCATTACCAATGATGACCAGTTGTTTGGAGATTGTAAGGCTTGCATAAGATGCGCCACTGGCTTCCAGGTGAATGGTATCGCCATTCACCACACTGGCCGAATTATGGGCTGCCTGAGCGGTTGTAAAATCGGCTGGTACACCGGTATTGTTCACCCGCCAGATCTTGGCCGAAGCATGGAGCATTAATAAAACACTGCTTGTAAGAAGGAGTAATATCTTTTTCATACTGGTTTATTTTCAGTACGAAACTATTTTCTCTAAACAGGTGGAACAATACTCCCGGGAGAGTATTTTTAAAAGAGGAGATCACATTGAGGTTGCAATAGTGATGTGGGTTCCTTTGCCCGGGGCAGATTGAATATTTAACGTCAGGCCGCTTTCTTCAGCACGCTGCTTCATATTCTGCAAGCCATAATGGCCGGAAAGATTTTCAGAGGATATATCAAACCCTTTTCCGTTATCGCTGATGCCGATGGAAAATCTTGAATCTTTACTGTCAGCTTTAATTTCAAGTTTCGAAGCACCGGAATGTTTGCAGGCATTGGTTATGACTTCCTGGCAAATGCGGAAGAGTTGTAATGCCATGCCTGAGTTGAGTTGTATTTCAGCAATAATATTTTCTTCAGTTTGCAACTGGATGGAGGGGTAAGCTTCAAGATATTTCACCGCATGGTTTACCAGTTTGTCAAAAAAGTCGATACCGCTTACTTTGTCTTTATTCAGTATCCAGATGGTTTCTCTGAGTGTTTGCATCAATTCGCCGGCGCCTTCTTTCAGGCGGGTCATTTTTTGTTCAGTTGGCTGCTCATGTTCCTGTGCTGTTTGCACCTGCTGAATATTATTGCTGAGCCAGGTTATCTGTGCACCGAGATTGTCATGCAGATCACGGCTAAGGCGCTGTTTTTCTTTTTGTACTTCCTGTTCCATCTGCAGCTTTCTCAGTTTTCTTTGATACCGGGTTCTTGAGATAAAAAAGAAGACCGCCGCAACAATGCTCAATATAAATATTGCAAAAATGATCATTGCCCATGTTGTCTGGTACCAGGGGGGCAGGATGCTGATATGTAATACAAGCGGCTTTTTGCTCCAAATACCTTCATAGTTTGCGCTCAGCACATGCAAGTCATATTCGCCCGGGGGCAAAATATATTGAACCGTATTATTTTTTTGCGGAAGGCTCCAGTCATCCTGGAATCCCTTTAACCAGAACTTGTATTGATTTTTTTCCGGTACGGTAAAGTCCATACAGGAAAAAGAAAGCCTGATATTATTCTGCTGGTAAGGCAGGCTGATGCTGCTGATGAATTCGGGTTGCAGTTGGGGTAAATAAGGGAGATTATTGACCTCTATCTCTGTAAGCATGGTTGTGGAGGGTTCCGATTTGCTCACAAGGTCTTTGGGTTTAAAAAAATTAATTCCATTCACCCCCGCAAAGTATAAAGTGCCATCGCTCCCCTTATAATAGCCTTTTGTATTGAACTCGTCTCCCTGTAACCCTTCCCTGGCTGAATAATTAGTTATCCTGAACGCTGTGTCAATCCTGGCTATGCCACGGTTTGTACTAACCCATGCATTATCTCCTTCATCGAACAGCACACTGTAAACAAAAGAATTTGGAAGGCCATTTTCTGTGGTTAGTTTGCGGATAAGTTTTTTTTCGTGCAGGATGTATATCCCGTTGGTGGTGGCAAACCATATATTGCCATTGCGATGCCGGTTGATCTGCTTGACATAAGTTTTAGGAAGCGGAAGTGTATCACTTTCCCCGCCGATATGATTATACACCCGTCCACCTGAAACAGTACCTATCCAAAGTTGACCAGCCTTGCTATAATAGAAAGAAGTGATGATCTCTTTTGGCGAGAGTGTACAGATTACAGTTGAAGAAAACTCATTCCCCCTTTTTTTGATGGATAAAAGCTTGTTGTAATAACTTACCCATACTTCATTGTCTTGTATCTTTTGTATACCCAATTCAAAGGTCATAAAAAGCGAATCAGTGAATGGCAGCAACTTTGTAAGTGAACGAACAGTTCCTTTTTTTGTATGGATGACATATAATTCATTCAGGGTAGATTTAACGATCAAATTGACCGAATCTATCATTGCCATAGCCCTGGGGCTGCCCAGCCTTTTATCTTTCTGTGGCAATGCTATCTTTTTCAGAAACTTTCCCTTGTTGTCATATACTTCAATATCTCCCAGGTAGATGCCTGCAAAGATATTTCCCTGTTCATCGGAAGCAAGACAATAGGTTAGCGAATTTATATCGGGTCTTTTAAAGAGGTTGAATTTTTGAAGCGAGATCACTTTGATACCGCCAATGCCGTTATAACCAAGCCAGCTGTTGTGATGATCATCTGCAGTAGCTGTATGCAGGTAACGGATCTGTTCGGGAGGCAGGTATTCATCATAAGGAAAGCGGCTTACATTTTCCTTTACCGGGTCGTATACCCATATATTTTTTATTCCCGGAAGAAGATACTGGTCATTAGCTACCTTTTTTGGTAAAGGAGCAAATTCATCAAAGTCGCCGGCATCAAACGGATCCATCAATATCCTGGCAGGGGTAAAAGGATTGCCCGATACTGCTTTATATAATAGCTTATCTGAAACGATAATGAGGCTATCGTTCAGGGTTTGCATAAGAAAATGAACCCTGATCTTTTTATCATTAGGGTGATGTTTGATACCACCTGGCGTGACCTCGTAAAGATCACCGGTCTTGTCTCCTGTTTTTCTGAACCAGGCGTGCTGGTTTTTACCGCGGCAACGGGCAATGCAGTAAATACCTGCCCGGTTAAAAATATCCGGAAGAGACGACGCCTTACTTACGTGAAATGTTGTTTTTTTTATTTCATAAATTCCGAGGGGATACACAAGGATGAAAACCGAGGAATCGGTTTCACTGACACAGCTCAGTGGGTATCTTAACGGATTATTCCCAAGCAGTGAGGCGCTCAGGTCGGTGAACTCATTTTTTCCTTTTGGTTTGAAGTATATACCGGTACGGTGAGTGATCCATAAATTGCCATTACTATCCTCAAATATTTCTGATACCGAATTCTCCACCGGGCTTTTTTTATTGTTGGGGTCGTGCCTGAAAGTATGGAAACGATAACCGTCGAACCGCTGGAGGCCATCTGCAGTAGTAATCCAAAGAAAACCCTGCCGGTCAAACAAGAGATCATTTACGGAGTTAAGACTTAACCCGTCATCCGTTGTATATTCCACCAGGGAGTGTTGTGATTGTGCGCCCAGGTAAGGTGCCGGGCATATCAGCGCCAGTAAAAAGAATATGGCCGTTCTGTGAATGATATTTTTTATCGTATGCAAGGCTGGAAAATTAGTATTAATTTAAACCAAAAAAAATAATCGGGAGAGAGTATAGGAAATTAACTCCCTGCTTTTGAAATTTGCCAAAGCGGAAAACTAAAGTGTATTAATCAGTTGATATGTCAGCACTATTGTTAAATTGATAAATAAAAGCCCGGCTTCCCGATCATCCTGAGTGCAGTTGAAAGGGGAGGGGGATTGAGGGTGACGCCATGCCGATACGTATTGCGATAACAGATGATAAGCAGATCAACCGTACCACGGTAAAAGAGAAGATCGCACTTTATAAAGAGATAGAACTGGTGCTGGAGGCAAAGAACGGTCACGACTTTTTAGAGCAGCTCAATCAGCTTCCCGAAAATAAACGTCCGCAGGTAGTGCTGATGGACCTGGAAATGCCTATCATGGATGGCATACAGACCATCAACCAGTCAACCGCTGTTTATCCCGATGTAAAATTTATTGTACTTACCGTATTTGAAGATGATGAAAAGATATTTGAAGCCATCAGGGCGGGGGCCGGCGGCTATTTACTGAAGGATGACTCGGCGGTAAATATCATTGATGCCATAACCAATGTGGTGGAATATAACGGCATACCTATGAGTCCTTCTATTGCCAGGAAAACAATGGAACTTTTGAGGCATTCGCCGGCGCCTGTTGCCCCCGGAAAAACAGAATCTGATTTAACAGACCGGGAAATGGAAATATTGAAAGAGATGGTAACGGGGAAAAATTATAAAGCCATCGGTGAAAAATTATTCATCAGCCCGCTTACCGTACGAAAGCATACGGCCAATATTTATGAAAAGCTTCACGTAAACAGCAGGGCTCAGATCATTAACCTGGCGCATAAGAATAAATGGATATGATCTATTTTCCTTTAAAGTTTGCTTTTCTTTTTTCGAGAAAGGCAGCAGTTCCTTCTTTCATGTCTTCGGTAATAAAACAATCACCAAAAGCTTCTATTTCCTTATCATAACCACTCTTACCATTAGTATAAGCACTGTCACTTACTACAGCTGCGTTAACACATTCAATGATCTTGCCCACGGCAAAGGGAGCTTTAGATTGTATAATGGTTAAAATATCTTTTGTTCTTTGCAGTAAACTTTCGGCGGTAGAAACATGATTCACCAGGCCAAGTTGTAATGCTTCGTTGGCATCAACCATATGGGCGCTCATCTGCAGTTCCATGCTTTTTCCTTTGCCCACTAATTGGGTGAGGCGTTGTGTACCGCCATAGCCGGGTATCAAACCCAGGTTCACTTCGGGCTGGCCGAATTTTGCATTTTCGCTGCACAAACGTAAATGACAGGCCATGGCCAATTCGCAACCGCCGCCCAGGGCAAAACCATTTACGGCGGCAACAACTGGTTTTTTACAATTCTCAATTTTAAAAAACACATCCTGTCCTCTTTTGGCAAGCGCTATGGCTTGTTCTTTATTCAATCCTCCAAATTCTGTTATGTCGGCGCCGGCAACAAAGGCCTTGGCGCCGGCGCCGGTAATGATCACTGATCTTATATCTGTATTGTTATATACTTCATCAAAAACTTTATCCAGGTCGTTGAATACATCTTTGTTGAGTGCATTAAGTTTATCGGGCCTGTTGATGGTAATGGTGAAGATGCCGTTTTCTAAACTGGTGATAATGGTGCTGTACATAATTTTCTTTTCAATAAGATTAAAAATTCCTGTTGTCCTTAACCCATTCTTTGATATAGTCTGCGATTTCGGAAGTTGTAGCGCCGGGGGCAAAAAGCTTTCCAACGCCTGTTTTATTTAGTTCGGCCATATCTTCTTCGGGTATGATGCCGCCGCCGGTGAGTAATACATCGTTCATTCCTTTTTCTTTCATCAGTGCAATGATCTTTGGGAAAACGGTATTGTGTGCACCACTGAGTATGCTTACACCAATAGCATCCACATCTTCCTGCAGGGCAGCATTCACTACCATTTCGGGTGTTTGGCGCAGGCCAGTGTAGATCACTTCCATGCCGGCATCACGTAAAGCAGTGGCAATTACTTTGGCGCCACGGTCATGGCCATCAAGCCCCACTTTGGCAACTAAAACACGAATAGGTCTGTTCATATCAACAAATTTCTGTCACGAAAATACGGTGTTTACATATAGCATTGTAAATTGGGGAATGCAATATCGAAAATTTGGAAATACTGATCTGTTGGTTAGTGAAATCGGTTTTGGCGCCTGGGCCATTGGTGGAGCCGCCATGATTGGCGCTACTGCCATTGGCTGGGGAGATGCGGATGATAAAACATCTGTTGAAGCTATACATGCAGCGCTTGATGCAGGCACCAATTTTTTTGATACGGCAGATATTTATGGCCTTGGCCATTCGGAAGAGTTGCTTGGTAAAACAATTGCCGGCGACAAAAATATTATTATTGCTACTAAGGCCGGTAATGTGGCACGTCATGAACAATTTGGTTTTGATTATTCAAAAAAACATATCCTCAATGCATGTGAATTATCACTGAAACGGCTAAAAAGAGAGACAATAGATTACTATCAACTGCATACGGCCAGGGTGCAGCATTTACAGGAAGGGGAATGTATTGAAGCCATGCAAAAACTACAGCAAGAGGGTAAGGTGCGGTACTGGGGCATTTCGTTAAATACATTTGAGCCACTGCCCGAAGCCGAATTTTTTATAAAAAATAATATTGGTAAAGGCTTTCAGCTGGTATTAAACCTGCTGAATCAAAAAGTATTGCCCCTGTTGAAATCATCTTCTGAAAACGGATATGGTGTAATTGTAAGAATGGCGTTGCAGTTTGGTTTGCTTACAGGGAAATTCGATAAGGCCATCAGCTTTTCTGTTAATGACCACCGTAAAAACAGGCTGACAAGAGAAGTGATTGATACATCTAATAAAGCTCTTGAGCCTGTATGGCAACTGTGTAAAAAATATAACTGCAGCAAAACACAACTGTCTTTAAGCTATATTCTTTCTTATCCAGAAGTGTCAACGATCATTGCCGGAATAAGAACGTCTGAACAGGTTAAGCAAAACACAACCGGATTATTTAAATTGGATGACACCGATTTGAAAATGATTGAAAACTTAGGTGCAAATGAGTTTGTCGCTGTAATGAAATTGATAAAGCAGCAAGGTTAGTGGTTGAATCTTTTCTTATTTTCTATAAATCCTTCCCTTGCAAGCCTTAGCCCGGTTGAATCCAGGTTATCTAAGAAAAATATTTTGTCATCCAGTTGTCGTGAATATTTATTCCTAACGGAATCGATCAGCGATATTGTTTCAAAATGCTGTATCACTTCATCATCAGGATCAGGCACCTCATCATCCACAATGATAAGATGCTTAAAGAAAAGGTGATCGTTTATCCAAAGTTGAAATGATCCGTTTTCAGATATCACTGAATTTTTAAACAGATCGTTTTGTCCATAGAACTTCATTGCACCGGCTTGTCCATAATTAGCGCCATAAATCGTAGTATTTACTTTAATTGAATCGGGCAAAGAATTAAAGAATTTTTCAGTACGTTCAGTTAATTCTTTCCATCCGAGCATGTCAGCAAAATCCTGTGGCAGGGGGTGTGCTTTCAGGTCTTCCCATTTGTGTTCAATCCCTATCTTTTTATAGAAAGCATCCAGTTTGTCTGGTATCCAGATAGGTAATAACAGCGGCATGATCATCCAGTTGAAGAGGATCATTAACAGGGCAAGGCTGTAGCCTATCCATTTTCTTTTGTTGAGTATTTGTTCCCAAAGCACGGAGCCGGCTGCAATAAGAACCGGGTAGGCGCCCAAAGCATAATAACTTTTTCCACTGCCGAATAAAAGCAGGAGAATGACAGAAAAATAAATGACCCCGATAATACGCCATTGCTTTTGCCGGAGTACCCATACAAGGCCTGCCATCCATAAAAGTATTGCCGGTATCAGCATCATGAACTGGTCTTTGATGAAATCGGATTTGTTGATGTATTTAAGTTGGGTATCTCTCAATTCTTCCATGTGATGAACGAGAGGCCAGTTATGTGAATATTGCCAGAACAGATTGGGAAGAATAATGACCATCGCCAGCAATACAGCCAGCCATGTTTTCTTCTTTGTGAATACATTCCTGTATGGCGATAATATCAAACCAATGACAATGGCCATCGCCATGAATAAAACAGAATACTTACTCCACCAGCCCAGCGCAAGGCTGATAGCTAACCAGGTAATGAATTTTTGTTCTTTAGTATTGATGTAACGGATAAGAAAGTAGATGGCCAGTGTCCAGAAGAATATATCCAGTGCATTGGGTTGAAAGAGAGAATGTATTCTCACATATGCACCACCCATAACACCCAGTGCAGCCAGTAATTGAGCCAGCATTTTTCCCCTTAGCTCTGCAACGATCAAGCACGTAGTTACTACTGTTGCCGCACCCAATAATCCGGGCCATAATTTAATGGAAGCCTCTGAACCACCAAACCAGGAAGACAGCATACCGAGATAAGAAAGCAGGGGAGGGTTTTCCATATACCCAAAGGCAAAATGAAGCCCCTGTTGGTAATAGAGGTATTCATCTCTTTGTAGTTCATACAGGGGGTGTTGCTGTAGAAACGGCAATAAAAATTTTACAAGGGCTAATGATAACACCAGCGGCCAGTAAATTTTGGCTTTGTTCATCATAAAGAAAGATACTTAATGTTGACAAACCTGCATTCAGTTAGCGAAAACTAAAAGGGCTTTTTCTATCCGGCTAATGGTTTCCTGCCTGCCAATTAATTCTGCTATCTTGAAAACGGGAGGCCCGAATTTGCCACCTACCAGCATAATACGCAAAGGGGCCTGCAATTCGCCGGCTTTGATATTCTTTTCAGCAGCGAGGTTTTTGAATGTGATTTCGAGTTCTCCCAATTCCCAATTCCCAATTCCCGCAATTTGCCTGCTATATTCAATAAAGAAGTCATTTTTCTCTCCGTTCCATTTCGGTTTCACTGCATCCACATCCAGTTGCTCTGGTGCTTTAAAGAAGAAAGAAGACTGTTGCACAAAATCTGTGAGCAATATGCAGCGGTCTTATACAAGTTCAATGACCTCTTCTAAAAATGCTTCATTAGTAGGAAAAATATTGTTTCGGATGAGCAGCTCTTTAACCTCAAATCTCAAAACCGGAGCTTCAGACCTTTTTATCCATTCGTGATTGAACCACTTTGCCTTTTCATAATCGAATTTTGCACCAGCCACATGCACCCTGTCCATGGAGAATTTATCAATGAGATCTTCTATACTATACAGTTCCTGTTCTGTTCCATCATTCCAGCCGAGTACAGCAAGCAGGTTGATGAACGCTTCTGGTAAGAAACCTTTTTCCTTGAATCCCTCAGTAAGTTCATTGGTCTTTGGATCGGTCCAGTTCATAGCAAAAACCGGGAAGCCGTACTTAGCTCCGTCACGCTTGCTGAGTTTTCCATTTGGTCCAAGTATCAATGGCAGGTGAGCCCATTGGGGCATTTCCTTTTGCCATCCTAAATATTTCCAAAGTAACAAGTGAACCGGTGCACTGGGTAGCCATTCTTCTCCCCGGAAGGCGTGGGTTATCTTCATCAGGTAATCATCCACTACAACAGCGAGGTGATAAGTAGGCATCCCGTCGGCCTTTAGTAAAACCTTATCATCCACAAGGCTGGTTTCAAAACTTATCTCTCCCCGTATCATGTCCGTGAAAGTGATCACTTCATTCTCGGGCATTTTTATACGAATGACATGTGGTGTATTCTTCCGCATCAGCTCATTAACTTCTGCTTCAGTAAGTGTGAGGCTGTTCTTCATTTTTTTGCGTACGCTATGATCATATTGTGGAGAAGGGTTCTCTGCTGTTTTAAAATCCCCCCGCATTTTTTCCAGTGCTTCTTTGGTATCAAATGCATAATAGGCAAAACCACCTTTTATCAATTGCTCGGCATATTGCCTGTACATTTCCTTTCTTTCGCTTTGGCGATATGGCCCATAAGGTCCGCCGTGTAATACACTTTCATCGGGTTCCAGTCCGCACCATTTGAGGCATTCAAAAATGTATTCTTCTGCACCGGGTACAAACCGGGTTTGGTCTGTATCTTCTATCCTTACAATAAAATCACCTCCGTTCTTTTTTGCAAAAAGATAATTGTACAGAACGGTACGTACTCCGCCCAAATGCAATCCACCGGTAGGACTTGGTGCAAACCTTACTCTTACTTTACTCATAAGTTGCAAATATAAGTTGAGTTAGGGCACTAAAAAACCGTCTAGCTTTAGACTAGACGGTTCAATATAAATTTTGAAATTAAAATTAACGGAGAATGATAGTCCTTGGAGGCCTTCCGTCAATCGAAATGGTGGCTAAGTTGTCGCAATTCCCATTACCAAAGTCAATTACTGCATAATGATTGGGGCCTTGTACTTTAACAGTTCCCATATCGATATTAGAACAAATGACTTTCTTTTGCAGCGGAGTTAAGGTTGTAATGTCCCTGTGTCTTCCGGCAGAATTTGTTACTGAATGGTTTCCGGTGATAGAGAATACATCATCCAGCAAATTATTGGGGGTATTCACGCCTGCCGTTTGTACCACATCCCTGATGCCGCTGTGAAGCCAGTAGTTTCCATTAGGAGCAGTAACTTTTCCACCCGCCACTTCACGACGCCAGCTCCTTGTACCTGGAGTGCTAGTATTTGTCCAGGTTATAGTTCCCTCTATTTTATATCCGCTTACGTAGTAATTTGTAAAGGTCATTACTGCTGTGCTTCCCGGATTTCTTACAGAGTCAGACAAAACAACAGTGATCTTACCTGAACGGGTGATGCCATTAGGAGCGGTACAACCTGTTCCAAAATCAATAACTATGGTTTTTGGAAAACCAACCGGTGGTGTTACGGTAACAACAGCACAGCCTAAGATACCTGTTGTACCACTTGGGCCACGACCGCCCATAAGGTCCTTATCTGTGGCTGCTTCAATATATACATCATTAGCATCTTCTGTCAGGTTATCTGCTATGGCCTGGTCAGTACTTAATTCGAAAGTGGTTTCTAATTCGTCGGTAGAAGAATCGTTCTTTTTACAGGAATTAAAGGCGAAGGCAAATGAGACAAGTGTAAAAGCAACTAAAAGCTGTTTAATTTTCATAATTTTTGGTTTTTAAGTATTTATAGACGCTGGCTTTTTATGAAGGTTTAATCAGTATAAAAAATTAATTTGCAACATGTTTTACACGGTAAAAACGCCAAAATGGGTCAAAAAATTGTTTGGTTCAAGCACCTGGCAAATGCCTGAAACAGACAAGGCTATTTACCTGACATTTGATGATGGTCCACATTCTACTATAACCCCATTTGTTTTAGATGAGTTGAGTAAGTATAACGCTAAAGCCACTTTTTTTTGTATTGGTAAAAATGTTAAAAATAACCCAACTATTTACGACCGGATATTAGCAGAAGGCCATGCGGTTGGCAACCACACTTTTAACCATCTGGATGGATGGAAGACCAGTAATGCAAAGTACCAGGCAGATGTTTTAAAGGCAAAAGAAATCATTGATTCTGATCTGTTCAGGCCACCTTATGGACGCATTACAATAAAACAAAGGAAAGACTTGTTTGCATCAGTAAAACCCTTGAAAATCATAATGTGGAGCGTTTTAAGCGGGGATTTTGATGAAAGGTTAACACCAGCCCAATGCTGCGCAAATGTGATAAAGAATTCAGGAAATGGCTCTGTGATAGTATTTCATGACAGTGAAAAAGCAAAGGTCAGGATGAGTTACTCATTGCCTATTGTTTTGCAGCATTTTTCGGACAAGGGATTTAGCTTTAAAAAGATTGATTCTGGGAATAAATAAAGACACGATTTTAACTCTTATTTTGTCTGAATGACCATAAAAAAATTGGGCCGGGGTAGAAACCCTGGCCCGTTTTTAATCCGTACCCTATGAAAACTGTGTTAAATGTACACTGTTGTTATTAAATTAACAACAATTTTTTTAACAGTTTTTACAGAGTTATAACGTGTGGTACTCCATTAATATAAATGATTGCCTGGTTATCACAGTTACCATTTCCGTAGTCCAGTAAGGCTTCACGACCATCTCTAATCAGTTTCACCTTTCCTTTTACGATCCAGGGACAGGTGAATTTCTTAATTAAAGGATCAATCACAAGTGAAGCCCAGGTATGTCCTGCTGAATTTGACCCCCTGGCATTACCTGTAATTTTATACACATCGTCAAGTGGAAAGTTAGGTGTTCCATTACCCTCAATTTGCAATACATTTTTGGTACTGTTCCATTTCCTCCACCTGTTGGTGCTGGTATTGGTTACTTTACCGTCAATTACCACAACCTTCCAACCCTGCATATTAGATGTACTGGTGTTCTCTGTAATGTGTGTCCCTTCAATATGAAAACTATCTACATAATAATCAACAAATGTTGTAGATACTTTTGCTCCAGGTACTACCATTGGGTTGGTGTAGATAGATACAATCTTTCCTTTCCTGTATTTACCATCACGTCCAAGGCAACCAGTTCCAAAATCAATGGTTACTGTTTTGGGAAATACATGAGGAATGTTTGGTACAACAGTAATAGTAAAACAAGGCGTTGTATTAGTTATGTTAGTGCTTCCCAGTTCAAATAAACCAGAAACATTTGCACCAACACCAAGGTCTTCGCCAACCTGGCTTTTATTCATACTGGCTGTAATGTTAAACACATCATCAAACTGAGCTTCGGTCTCCGCTTCTTGTGTAGTGGCTTCCTGGGTAGCAGCTATTTGTACGGGATCATTATCTGTTGTATTACTGCTGATGATATTGTCATCTTTTTTACAACTAGTGAATGATAAGGCTCCAATGAAGCTCAATGCCAGAAGCCATGTGGTGAGGTTAATTGTCTTTTTCATAAAAGTAATTTTTTTAAAAGGTGAATAATACGAACTGAGATAAGACCTTAATTGATTTATGGGGTTTAAAGAATAGTTAAATTAATTTTAAGCATTTTTGTATTTCAATATAATCGCATGTTCATAGATACACATTGCCATCTTTACCTTGATGAATTTAAACAGGATATAAAAGAAGTAATGGAAAGGGCAGAAATGCAGGGAGTTAAAAAATTTTACTTACCTGCTATTGACAGTTCTGAAATTGATAACATGTTTGCCCTGGAAGAAAAATTTCCGGGAAAATGTATTGCTATGATGGGATTACATCCCTGCTCAGTAAAAGAAAACTATTTGGATGAACTGGTTATTGTGAAAGAATGGCTTGATAAGAGAAAATTTGCAGCAGTAGGTGAAATTGGACTCGATTTTTATTGGGACAAAACCTTTATTGAGCAGCAGTTTGAGGCTTTCAGGATGCAAATTGAATGGTCAACCCAATATGATTTGCCAATTGTGATTCATACCAGGAATGCTATTCAGGAAACTATTGATGTGGTTAAAGAATTTGTACCGAAAGGGGTAAGAGGAATTTTTCATTGTTTTGGTGGTTCTTACCAGCATGCAAAAGGAATAGTGGATGCCGGTTTTTATTTAGGTATTGGGGGGGTATTAACATACAAAAAATCGGGTCTTGCAGAAGTACTGGAAAAGATTGATTTAAAAAATATGGTTTTAGAAACAGATTCGCCTTATTTAACGCCTGTTCCTTTTAGGGGGAAACGTAATGAAAGCAGTTATTTAAAATATGTAGCAGAAAAACTGGCTCAGGTAAAGAATGTACCTGTTGAAGAAGTTGCGGTGATAACCACATCAAATGCTGAAAAAATATTCGGCTTATAAGTGTTGAAGCAGTATTTTTGCCACCCACAAAAATGGAGACGTGTCCGAGTGGTTGAAGGAGCACGCCTGGAAAGTGTGTATAGGGGAAACTCTATCAAGGGTTCGAATCCCTTCGTCTCCGCAGAACCCCTTAAGCTAGTTAGTAAAGGGGTTTTTTATTCCAATACTTTTTCCATTTGAGTACTGCGGGAACCTTTTATCAGAATATTTGCGCCTGATATTTTTTGATTGGAAAACCATTCTTTTGCCTCCAGAGAATTTTCAAAATTGAGATATCCATGACTGATCTTATTAAAATCTCCGCCAACCAGCACCACATTTTTCCAGGGGTATTTTTTAACTAGTTCCAACAATGCCTGATGCTCTGATAAACTTTCTTGTCCCAATTCCATCATACCGCCAAGCATAAGCATTTTATCTTTTCCCTCCATTTTTGCAAAGTTTTCAATGGCCGCCTTCATACTGGTAGGGTTCGCATTATAGGCATCCAAAATAATCTTGTTGCCATTCTGTTCTATTAACTGCGAACGGCTGTTAGAAGGAGTATAGTTTTCCAGGGCCGATTTTATTTTTTCCTCAGGCACATTAAAATACTTGCCTATTGCCACTGCCAGTAAAACATTGGGCAGGTTATATTCACCAACCAGTTTTGTTTTAATGCTATCCAGATCGGCTCCTTTTGTTATGGATACTTCGAGCAGCCCAGAACTGTTTTTCACCATTCCCATAACAGAAGCTGATTGAGTTCCATACGTGAATATATGCTCAATTCCTGTGCTCATCTGCTGTAAATAATCATAATCCCACATCACAAAGGCAGTTCCATTATTAACCTTTAAATAATCATATAATTCACCCTTGCCTTTACGTATGCCTTCCTCACCACCAAACCCCTCAAGGTGGGCTTTGCCACAGTTTGTAATAACCCCGTGAGTTGGCATGGTATAAGTACAATAATTTTCTATTTCTTTTTGATGATTGGCCCCCATTTCAATAATGGCGATCTCAGCGTCTGGCTTTATTTTTAAAATGGTTAAAGGGATGCCTATATGATTATTGAGATTTCCTTCGGTTGTGTATGTTTTGTAAGAAGATGATAAAACAGCATGAACCAGTTCCTTGGAAGTGGTCTTGCCATTGCTTCCCGTTATCGCTATAAAAGGAACCTGTTTTTTGCGAGGAGACAAACTAAATTGTTGAC
Organism: Ferruginibacter sp.; assembly: GCA_044222465.1. Classification (GTDB taxonomy): domain Bacteria; phylum Bacteroidota; class Bacteroidia; order Chitinophagales; family Chitinophagaceae; genus Ferruginibacter. The sequence continues at coordinate 2,576 of JBGANE010000001.1, read as the reverse complement.
GATGGTACCTCGCTAATTCCTGTAATGTATTTAGCACATTATCTACCTTAATTATGCGATCACTCAATTCTTTCGTTTCCTCATCAACAATGGCATATGCGGCGCCATTTGCTATAGCCTGGGCTGCAAAAAAGTTGCCATTAAAGTGAGGGCCCTTTAATGCAAAGAACAAATCATTTTTTTTTAGTTTCCTGCTGTCAGTTTGAATGGAAGGGTATTGCAGGTATAACTTATATAGCTCAGGTATTTGCATGTATCAAAATTAGTGGGAAGTATGGAATAGAGGCATAAAAAAAACCTCTCTGGTTAAGAGAGGTTTAAAATTATTTATTAGATCATTATTTCTTTTTTCCTTTACGGGAGTTTTGCTTACGGGTTCCAAAAATGTTACCTTCTTTAAATCCAGGGCCTTCAGGTGGGCCTAAGTAAGTTTGTGCACAACGGAAACCAACTGTACTTGCAGCTTGGTCTTCTTCCATAAATCTGCGAGTGCCAGGTGATAACCAGTAGGGCCTGTCATTCCAGCTTCCTCCTTTAATTACCCTTGATTTATCGCTGATAAGGGAAGTAATTCCATATCCATAAGTAACTCCACTTGCAGAGTCTCCATCCAAATAGTTGATCACATCGTTTTTTTGGTAGTTGGAACGGTTCTTAACTTCTTCATCTGAAATATCAACTTTTTTCAAGCGGCCCATACTATCTCTTTCATATTCTCCACCACTGTTTTTGTAATACTTCTGAAATTTATTACCACGGAAATAATTAAAATCCTCTCCGTCTGTTGGAGTCATTGGTCTGTACACATCGCCAACCCACTCACTAACATTACCACTCATATTATACAAACCAAATGCATTCGGGTAGAATGACTTAATATTACCTGGTATGGCAGCACGGTCGTTCAATCCACCAGCTACACCCATATTATCTCCACTTCCACGTTTAAAGTTTGCTAAAAATTTGCCTTGCCAGCCACCTCTGCGATTATCTCTCAATCCATTAGCATTATTACTCCATGAGTAAATTTGCTGGTTGGAGAATAATTCTTCTCCGCTTTTGCCTTCTTTTTTACGTGGTGATGGGTTCTGAGCTAACATACCATAAGCAGCATATTCCCATTCTGCTTCTGTTGGTAAGCGGTATCCCATGTTTAAGATACCATCATCCATGCGGACAGTAGATCTTGGTTTACCGTTAACATCTTTCAAGGCTGATTTTTTAGGTTTATTCCTTCCCTGGATCAAGTCAGGGGCCATTAAGTAGGTTTCGGTATTAAAAGAGCCCTCAGCTCCGGCACCTTTCATTTCTCTTTTAATAGCGTCCTTTTTCAGATATCCTTTAGCCTGCAGGTTTAATTCATTTACACGGTCAGTCCTCCAAATACAAAAATCATGAGCCTGGCGCCACGTAACACCTACAACAGGATAGTAGTTATAAGAAGGGAAGCGGAAGTAATATTCCACATATGGTTCATTATAAGCCAATTCCTCACGCCAAACAAGAGTATCGGGCAGCGCTTTGTTTAAAACATTGGTATCACCGGAAAATGTGTTTTCAAGCCAATACAAATATTCACGATAGTGAACGTTTGCAACTTCGGTTTCGTCAATAAAAAAAGACGGAACAGTAATACGACGTGGAATATTATTCCAGTCGCCCATCACATCTTCATCCTTGGCTCCCATTACGAATGATCCACCCTGAACAAATACCAGCCCCGGGCCTGCTTTTGGGTATTTTACTTTAGATACATGGAAATTTCCCATGTTTTTGTCATCGTAATTCCAACCGGTTACCGACGACTTACCACTTTTTTTAGAACCGCTTTTTTTACAGGCAGTTAGTGAAAGTGCTGCAACTACAAAGATCATCACATTTTTACCCGAAAATAATTTTTTCATGTTCATTCGTTTATCGAATTGTTTAACGAAAGGTTTTCTTTATTATTGTATATGAGGTTATACTGGCTGCGAATATAAATACTTTAACCGATATGGGAATATTTTAAAGTATTTTTTTAGTTAAATATCAAATGGAAAGCTTTAGTAATTCGTTAATAATTTCTTCCATTTTAGAATTGTTTGAAAGCAAGCCTGAAAATGCGAGCATTTAGGAAGTCGGCATGGCACACTTTATCACTGTGATTAAAGTCAATTATCATTGTCGGCATTGTGACACGATTTCTTTTGTGAAACAAGGCACAGATGGATATTTTATCCATCTGTGCCTTGTTTAATAGGTATACAAATATTTAGGGTGAATATTACTCTCTCAATATTTTTTTGTGGTTGGTTAATCAACATTGATAGTTTGACAAAGAGTTTGAAAAATTAGTGTTGTGAGATTAATTACTCGAGATTTGTTCAATACTCAATTGCCAACTCCAGTATTTTCAATACTTTCAGAGCAATAAGCGGAATAATTGCCAAATTAATGTTGAATTTTTTTTCTTATTATTTCATGAATTCGGATCGTTAAATATTTTTTTTATTATTTTTTTTGGTTAATCTAAGCAAGAGTTTTAATCTTGCATACAATAAAGAGTAAACGATTAAAAAAATCTAAATGTTTAT